>NZ_JACZDU010000004.1:0-390640 GCF_015903895.1 Fictibacillus sp. 5RED26
CATAAATCTCTGGAATCGCTCATAAATCTCTGGAATCGCTCATAAATCTCTGGAATCGCTCATGCAGCGAGCATAGATATGCCGCTGCATGAGCACCTTATTTCAATAACGCAAAAAAACTGGCGATACTAGTTCGTTTCCTGTCCTAGTAAGCCAGTTTTTCCACATTTTTTATAGATAAGTGATCGCTTCGTCGTTTTTATAGACTGTATCGATCGTTGCTCCGCCTAGACAAACCTCTCCGTCGTAAAACACGACAGCTTGTCCAGGTGTGATCGCACGTTGCGCTTCATCAAAGACTACATGCAGCGTTTCGTCTTCCATCACATGAACGGTTACACCCATGTCAGGCTGGCGGTACCTGAACTTCGCCGTACACTTAAAAGTAGCAGGTAGCGGCTTGTCAGAAACAAATCCTGCTTTTACAGCTTTTAAGCTGTCAGAGTAAAGTTTTTCATTATGAAAACCTTGTTCAACATACAATATATTGTCTTTTAAATTCTTACCGACAACGAACCAAGGATCTCCGCTACCACCGATTCCAAGGCCATGACGCTGACCGATCGTATGGTACATGAGTCCATCGTGTTTGCCCTTCACTTCACCTTCGAACGTTTGCATATCACCAGGCTTTGCAGGCAGATACTGACTTAAGAATTCTTTGAAGTCTCTTTCGCCAATGAAGCAAATACCCGTAGAGTCCTTTTTCTTTGCGGTAGCAAGTCCAGCTGCCTCCGCAATTTTACGGATTTCAGGCTTCTTCAACTCACCAATCGGAAACAATACCTTACTTAATTGTTCCTGAGAAAGCTGGTTAAGAAAATAAGTTTGGTCCTTATTCTCATCAACGCCTCGAAGCATTTTTACTTCTCCATCTATTTCAGCCACACGTGCGTAATGGCCAGTTGCTACATAATCAGCACCTAAGTTCATGGCATGCTCAAGAAATGCTTTGAATTTGATCTCCTTGTTGCACATCACATCTGGATTAGGTGTTCGTCCAGCTTTATATTCTTCCAAAAAGTACGTGAATACTTTGTCCCAGTATTCTTTTTCAAAATTCACCGCGTAATATGGAATGCCGATCTGGTTGCAGACCGCAATCACATCGTTGTAATCTTCTGTTGCTGTGCATACGCCATTCTCATCGGTATCATCCCAGTTCTTCATAAAGATCCCGATCACATCATAGCCTTGCTCTTTCAGTAAAAGTGCGGCAACGGAAGAATCCACACCGCCGCTCATCCCAATAACTACTCGTGTATCTTGAGGTGCCTTTTTGTTTGATTCTGTTTGCATCGTGTCCACCTCATTTCATTCATATGACAAACATTGTAACTTATTTTGCTAAACGTTTCACGATTTTTGCTGTCTCAAGGGCAGCATATTCAATATCTTCCAATTTATTACCTAGACCGAAGCTAAAACGAACAGATGATTTTGTGCGTTCATCATCTCCAAACATCGCTTTTAGAACGTGTGAAGGTTCGTGTGAGCCAGCCGTACAAGCTGATCCGCTAGAAGCTGCGATGCCAGCAAGATCTAGATTGACTAAAAGCACTTCGGTCTTCACACCTGGAAAACTTACATTTAGAATGTGAGGCAGAAAATGATCAAGACTTCCGTTTTCTATGAAAGATATCTCTTCTTCTGTCCATATTCTTTTCATCGTATCTCTAAACGTCGTGTATTGACTAAAGCGTTCTTCTCTTTCTTTTTCAGCGATCGAAGCCGCTTTTCGTAAGGCAGCGATTCCTGCTACATTCTCCGTTCCAGCACGGCGCTTTCGCTCTTGTTCACCACCGAAGCCTTGTGGGAGAAAAGGAACTCCTTCTTTTACATATAAAAACCCAGATCCTTTTGGACTGTTGATCTTATGTCCAGAAGCACTTAACAGATCGATGTTCAGTTCATTTACATCGATTGATATTAAGCCATAGGCTTGCACTGCATCAGTATGAAACAAGATCTCTTTTTCCTTCAATAGACTTCCGATTTCTTTAATGTCTTGTGTTGTCCCTGTTTCATTGTTACAAAACATGATCGAAACGAGGACCGTATCTTCTCTAAGGGATTTCCTAAGTTCTTCTAGAGAAATTCTTCCGTTATCATCAACAGACAAATATGTGACGTCAAAACCTCTTTTTTCAAGCTCCTGACAAGTATGAAGTACAGCATGATGCTCTACTTCTGTCGTAATAACATGCTTCCCTTTTTTCTCTAGAGCAGAGACTGTACCAAGAATAGCAAGGTTATCACTTTCTGTACCGCCGCTTGTGAAAATGATCTCATTACGTGAAGCACCTATAGAAGTTGCAATCATGGTCCTCGCATCATCAAGAGCTTTACGAGTCTTTCTTCCGTATTGATGGATGCTAGAAGGATTCCCAAAATGTTCGGTTAAAAACGGAATCATCTCTTCTATAACTTCAGGATGAACAGGAGAGGTTGCAGCGTGATCTAAATAAACGTTTTTCATTGCTCATTTCCTTCCTATATATAAAACATGTAAGCGTCCTGTGCGCCCTCATCTTCATAGTTAGCCAAATCTTCAAGTGTTGTAGAATCTAATACATCTTTTACAGCATCTCGGATTTTGATCCAAAGATTTCTTTTTGCGGGCTCTTCATCATCCAATACTTCAACGGGAGAGATAGGTCCTTCAAGTACACGAATGATGTCTCCAGCAGTAATCGTGGATGCTTCTTTTGCCAACATATACCCACCATATGCACCGCGGATACTCTTAACAAGTCCTGCATTTCTAAGCGGAGCAATAAGCTGCTCTAAATAATGTTCAGATAGACTGTATTCTTTTGCGATTAACTTCAATGCAATCGGACCTTCACCTGATCTCTTTGCTAATGCCATCATGATGGTTAATCCGTACCGACCTTTTGTTGATATCTTCATATTGTTCACTCCGTTCTAAAACAAACTTCACTAATTTTTGGCAATATGGAAGGGTCCTACCCACGATTGCTCCTATCGTTACACAAAAAAGGATCGTTCCAAACGAAACGGGTCCTTTTAACATCCAACCAAAAAACAGAACAACAAATTCCATTAGAAGTCGGATATTTGAAACTTTCATTCCTGATTTTTCTGTAAGAGCGAGCATCAGACTATCTCTTGGTCCTGCACCGCAGTCTGATGAAATATATAGCCCGATACCAAAACCTAAGATTAAGATTCCGATGATTAAGAACATCCATTTCCCAAAATCAGTTACAGGATCATGAAAAAAAGGAAGCCATAAATAAAAGTCAATAAACAAACCAACAGACACCATATTTAAAAAGGCACCTGATTGAGGTTTCTTTTTTGTTAATAAGGATGTAGCTAAGATGACGAAGAATCCCATAATGATCGACCATGTTCCGATCGATAGTCCGAACTGTGCAAACAGTCCGATATGAAGAACGTCCCACGGAGCACTTCCGAGGTCTGCCTTAATCATAAGGGCGATTCCAAAGGCCATAATAAATAATCCAATAAAAAATACAGACCACTGAAACAAAAACTTGTTCCATCTTGAATGCTTTTGGTCTTTCACTATGCAAAATCCTTCCCCTATTAAGTTGTCTCATTTCGTTTGATTCCATAAATCTAAAGCTTATTATAGCATGAAATCATTTCAACTTGCATGATGTACTATTGTATAGTATTGTCATATGACGATTAGAACAAGTGTACGGAAGGATGATTGTAATGGACTTGTTTTCTTATAAAGATGAAAGCTCCCATTCTTTAAAAAGACCTCTTGCTAACCGCATGCGCCCAAGAAAAATAACGGAATTTATCGGTCAGGAGCATATCGCTGGAGAAGGTAAGCTATTAAGACGAGCGATCGAAGCCGATCAGCTGACACCGATGATCTTTTTTGGACCTCCAGGAACGGGTAAAACGACTTTAGCAAAAATCATAGCGAATTCTACATCTGCATGGTTCGAACAACTCAATGCTGTTACATCTGGAGTGGCTGATCTTAAAGTCATCATGGGAGCTGCGAGAGAACGTCTATTATTAGAAGAAAAAAAGACGGTGCTCTTTATCGACGAAATCCACCGTTTTAACAAAAGTCAGCAAGACGCCCTCCTTCCATACGTGGAAGACGGATCGGTTATCTTGATTGGCGCAACAACAGAGAGCCCAATGTTTGAGATCAACCCCGCTCTCTTATCAAGGTCTCGGTTGTTTCGCTTTGAACCACTAACAGATGAACATATAGCGAAAGTGATCCGACAAGCTCTTTCTGATAAAGAGAGAGGATATGGCAAGCATCCAATCACCATGGAAAAAGATGCAGTCGATCATATCGTATCTATTTCAAACGGAGATGCAAGAACAGCACTTAATGCGGTGGAACTTGCTGTGTTAACAACCAAACCAGATAAAGACGGCAACATTGTGATCACACTAGAAATTGCTGAAGAATCTATTCAACAAAGAGTCCTTCAATATGATAAAAAAGGAGACAACCATTATGATACAGTCTCCGCTTTCATTAAAAGCATACGCGGATCAGATCCTGACGCAGCTCTGTATTGGCTTGCGAAAATGATTTATGCTGGCGAGGATCCTCGCTTTATTGCTCGAAGACTGCTCGTTCATGCTGCAGAAGACGTCGGTCTTGCTGATCCGAACGCGTTATTAGTTGCCCATGCTGCTAGTTATGCAGCTGATTTTATCGGCATGCCTGAAGCTCGTATTCCACTTGCAGAAGCCACATTATACCTAGCAACTGCTCCTAAAAGTAATAAAGTGATAACAGGAATCGATAAAGCGCTTGATGCAGTGAAAAAAGAAAAAACAGGACTCGTTCCCATCCATCTTCGTGATGCTCATTATAAAGGAGCAAAACAGCTTCAACATGGTGCGGACTATAAATATCCACATAATTTCGAAGACGGATACGTACCTCAAGAATATTTACCGAAACATCTGCAAGGTAAGACTTTCTATGAGCCCACTGAACGTGGTTTTGAAAAGAATATAAAGAAACGTCTCGACTATTTTAATGATCGTAAGAAAAAAGGAAAGTAAATCTATGAGACTTTATAACTTAGCAAACTAGCAAAAGTTCTTCAGAAGTGTGTATAGGATTCTCTCTGATTGGTAAACATGAAAATATCAAATGAATATTTTTGTAGCTAAGGAGAGGATTACCGTGTCAAAAATCAGACAGGACGCCTGGTCAGAAGAAGACGATCTATTGCTTGCCGAAACGGTCTTACGCCATGTCCGTGAAGGAAGCACACAGTTGCATGCTTTTGAAGAGGTTGGAGATAAATTAGAGCGTACGAGTGCAGCAGTTGGTTTCAGATGGAATGCAATCGTAAGAAAAAAATACGAACAAGCATTAAAGATCGCTAAAAAACAAAGAAAAGAACGTCAGCGTGCACTAGCAAGGTCTCAGCAGCAACAGTCGAAACCTGCAGCTAAGCCAGTACAATCGAATAATGCTCCACAGATGCATGATGATGAAACCTATCATCCTGAAGAGTTCTTCAAAACACCTTTTACGTATGAAAGAAACACAACAGCACCAGCTCCAGTAGCTTTGACACCTGCAGTTTCAGAACAACAGAGTTTTGTTCAGCAACCAGAATCAGAGGCAATAGAAGTTACAAGCTTACAAGGGTCACAACAACATTCATCACCGATCGCTTATCGTCAGCCACAAGCTAGTAATGAAAGTAGTCTTACACTTGATGAAGTCATAGATTTCTTAAGTGGGTTAAAGCGAAACGGTACTTCGAGTGGCAAGCTCGTTCAAGAAAACATGGAACTTCGTCTTCAGATGAACGAGTTGATGCAACAGAACAAAGTGATGAAAGATCAGCTTTCTGTTCTTGAGAAAGAGCACCAAACGGTTCAGGAAGATTATCAAGCATTGATTCAGATCATGGATCGCGCAAGGAAAATGGTATTGTTCCAAGACGAAGATACGAATCCGAACGTTACCTTCCGCATGGACAAGAACGGAAATCTAGAAAAACTAGCAAAATAATAATAGATGACTCATAGGGTTAAGCTTTAATCCCTGTGAGTCATTTTTTTGTGTGGATTTTTGCTTTAAAATCGGATAAATTATTTTATCTGCGGAATTATTTTGTTTATACCTGGATATATTTCAAATTACCCTGGAATTATTCGAGATTACCTCGTAATAATTCGTAGTGTTCATTTAAGAAGAACATTTTCTTCGTAACGTCCTACTCAAAAGCACAATTCCTCTCACCCACATTTATAAGTAATAATAAATTTATGAATAGACGAAAAAAAGCCCTGACTTTAGATCAGTCAGGACTCTTCTTCAATAAAATTTATCGGACTCTTTCAATCTTAATATTGTTATCTTCAATGATTTTGTTGATCACGTAACCTGCCATATAAAGTCCTGAAACAGATGGAACAAATGCGTTTGAAGATGGAGGCATCTTCGCTTTTCGAATGCCAGGAGCATTCTCTGGTACAATCTCTTTACGAATTTCTTCGCGGATCTGGATTGGTTTTTCATCTGAGAATACGACCGGAATTCCTTTTGTGATTCCTTCTTTTCTTAGACGCTGGCGAATAACCTTAGCGATCGGGTCATAGCTCGTCTTAGAGATATCAACGATCTGAAGGCGCGTTGGATCTAGTTTGTTCGCAACTCCCATGCTCGAGATGATCGGAATTTTGCGGTTCAAACATTCTTTCATGAGGTGGATCTTATAGGAGATCGTATCAGAAGCATCAACTACAAAATCAAGTCCATATTCAAAGATTTGTTCATACGTTTCTTCCGTATAGAACATCTTAAGAGCAATTACTTCACACTCTGGATTAATAAGCGCGATTCTTTCTTTCATAAGATCCACTTTTGGCTGTCCAACGGTATTTACAAGTGCATGTATTTGACGATTCACGTTCGTGATATCGACATCATCTTTATCGATAAGGATCAAACGTCCAACTCCTGAGCGAGCTAGTGCTTCAGCTGAAAAGGAACCTACTCCCCCGATTCCAAGCACCGCAACAGTTGAGTTTTTTAAGACCTCTATTCCATCTTTTCCAATGGCAAGTTCATTTCTTGAGAACTGATAAAGCATATTTAGCGAAATCTCCTTTCAGACGTGCACATAAAATAAAGAAAATGCATCTTTATCAGCATATCCACTTTTGAAAACAAAATCAATATGCTTACTTGGTTTTTTTCGCACAAAAAAATGAGCCCCAAAAATGCCGTATACCCTTAGTTTTGAACCTGCTCTCGCAGGTGGGTGCCCTGTTTCGCATTTTGTCCGTCCCCTAGCTTTCAGGGCATGGACGCTGTGTGAAAACACAAACTCCCTAATACTTAATGTTGGCTCAAAACTTTCGGGTTGTTAACGGTCACCATAGGACCCATCGCTTAAATTCATACTATCATACGAGTAATTCAAATACAAGACAAAATGTGTCTCTTTTTAAGACGATTCGTATTTTTCTAAATATTCACTTACTTGGTTTCTTGTTTCACTTTAACTGACAGGTGTAGTTCATCAAGCTGTTTTTCATTTACAGCAGATGGTGCATTCGTAAGTAAACATGATGCAGAAGCTGTTTTAGGGAAAGCAATCGTGTCTCTTAAGTTACTTCTACCAGCTAATAACATCACTATACGATCAAGCCCTAGCGCTATTCCACCATGTGGAGGCGTTCCATATTCAAAAGCCTCTAAAAGGAATCCAAACTCCTCACGCGCTGCCTCCTCGGTGAATCCTAATGTTTTAAACATTTTTTCTTGAACATCACGTTGGTAGATACGCTGAGACCCGCCACCTAGCTCATAACCGTTAAGAACTAAGTCGTACGCTTGCGCTCTTACATCAGCAGGATTGGAATCCATTAAGTGAAGATCTTCTATCTTCGGCATCGTGAATGGATGGTGCAGCGCCACAAAACGATCTGCATCCTCATCGTATTCCACAAGAGGGAAATCAACGACCCATAAGAAATTGTGTTTTGATTGATCGATCAGATCTAAATCTTTTGCTAACTTTTGTCTTAACGCTCCTAGGCTGTCTGCTACAACGGACGGCTTATCTGCTACAAACAACAACAGATCTCCCTCTTCTGCTTGTAGTGCGTTCGTTAAGTTAGCTGCATCTTCTTCGTTAAAGAACTTTGAAATAGGTCCTTTTAACCCTTCTGCTTCGACTTTCATCCAAGCAAGGCCTTTCGCTCCATATCGAGCAGTGAATTCAGTCAAACCATCAATATCTTTTCTAGAATAATTTGCTGCCTTGCCTTTAACGTTGATCGCTTTAACTTGACCGCCGTTTTCAACCGCTGCTGCAAATACTTTAAATCCAGAATCCTTAACGATTTCTGATACGTTGATAAGCTCTAGGCCGAAACGAGTATCCGGTTTATCTGAACCATAACGATCCATTGCTTCTTTATAAGTCATTCTTGGGAATGGCTTTGGAATCTCTACACCTTTTACTTTTTTAACGAGCCCTGTCATCATCTCTTCCATCATAGCTAAAAGAGGTTCTTGACCCATGAAAGAAGTTTCGATATCGACTTGTGTAAATTCTGGCTGACGGTCTGCGCGCAGATCTTCGTCTCTGAAACAGCGAACGATCTGATAGTATTTTTCAAAACCTGAAACCATCAAAAGCTGTTTAAATAATTGTGGAGATTGCGGCAATGCATAGAATTCACCAGGGTGCACACGGCTTGGTACTAGATAGTCACGCGCTCCTTCAGGTGTGCTCTTCGTAAGCATCGGCGTTTCCATCTCCATAAATTCATCGTTCTCTAGGAAGTTACGGATATAACGAGTTACTTCATGTCTCATCTTCAACGTTTCCTGCATGATCGGACGGCGAAGATCTAGATAGCGATACTTCAATCGAATGTCTTCTGTAATTTCCATATCTTCGCTGATAGAAAAAGGTGGTGTTTTTGCACTGTTTAAAATCTTAACTTCTTCTCCAGAGATTTCAATCTTACCCGTATTCATAGCTAGGTTTACCGTGCTTGGATCACGCTCAAGTACTTTTCCTGTGATCGTTAAAACATATTCACTTCTTACTTTTTCAGCCGTTTCTAATGCTTCAGATGAAACTTCTGGTGAGAATACGATCTGAACAACTCCAGAACGGTCACGCAGGTCAATAAAGATCAGTCCACCTAAGTCACGTCTTTTTTGTACCCATCCTGTTATTGTTACTTTTTCACCGATATATTGTTCTGTAATCTTTCCGCATTGATGTGTGCGATATTCCATGAGATGTGTCCTCCTTATTTGCCTTGCTTCAAAAATGTGCTCAACTTCTCGATCGCTACTTCTGATTGTTCTCCAGAATCCATATTCTTAACGTTGATGATTCCTTTTGAAAGTTCTTCTTCACCTAAAATAGCTACAAACTTCGCCTTTAATCGGTCAGCTGCTTTAAATTGTGCTTTCATCTTTTTATCTAAATAATCTTTGTCACTCTTTATCCCTGCTTGACGAAGCTGACTTAAGATCGCTACTGATTTTTGTTTCGCTTCATCACCAAGTGCAACAACGTAACAATCTAATTCTTCTTCTGTTTCAAGTGTGACACCTTCTGCTTCAAGTGCTAATAACAAGCGTTCTAAGCTCATCGCAAATCCTATGCTTGGCGTAGCTGGTCCTCCAAGGTCCTCAACAAGACCATTGTATCTGCCGCCCCCACTAAGTGTAGTGATGGCTCCAAACCCTTCAGCCTCACTCATGATCTCGAAAGCAGTATGGTTATAATAATCAAGTCCACGTACGAGTGTTGGATCGATCACATACTCGATGTTCATCGCATCTAAGCTCGTTTTCACTTCTTCAAAATACGTTTTTGATTCTTCGTTTAAGTGTTCAAGAATTGAAGGAGCACTCTTCATGAGCTCATGATCTCGATCTTTTTTACAATCTAAAATTCTTAAAGGATTCTTCAATAAACGATTTTGGCAATCGGAACAGAATTCCTCGATTCTAGGTTCAAAGTGTGCGATCAAAGCTTCTTTATGAGATTTACGGCTCTCAGCATCACCTAACGTATTCAACACAAGTCGGAGCTTATTCAAGCCGAGCTCTTTGTATACCGTCATCGCAAGTGAAATCACCTCTGCATCGATGGCAGGATCGGCGGAACCCATCGCCTCAATACCAAACTGTACAAATTGACGATATCGACCTGCTTGAGGTCTTTCGTATCGAAACATAGGTTGAATGTAAAAGAGTTTTACAGGCTGACCTGGTAATCCAAACAATTTATTTTCAACATAAGAGCGAGTTACAGGCGCTGTTCCTTCTGGTCGAAGAGTTAAGCTGCGGTCACCTCGATCATTGAACGTATACATCTCTTTTTGAACGATATCTGTTGAGTCTCCTACACCGCGTTGAAACAGATCAGTGTGCTCAAAGATCGGCGTTCGAATCTCTTTATAATTGAATCGAGCTGATACTTCTTTTGCTTTTTGTTCGATCAGCTGCCATTTTTCTACTTCTCCTGGGAGTATATCTTTCGTTCCCCTTGGAATGTTAATACTCATTTTCTTTCATCCTCCCGTTTTTTGGTTGTTCGTTAAAGATAAAAGGCTGTTCTCTTCTCAATGTTGCTCTTGTAAGTGTTGATTTCCATTACAGGTGCTCGCTTTCCGCGGGGCAGGCGGTGAGCCACATTCGTAAGTTTCACTTTTAAGTGTCTCACCTGCCCACCTGTCCCGCAGGAGTCTCGCACCTTTCACTACAATCAACGAAGTCAGCGAAGATTAAAATAGAAACAACCCTTTAGAAGATAGCCTTTTATAAAAAAACCAATAAAAAAAATCCCGTCCCTTATGAAATCAGTCATTTCATAAGGGACGGGATTTTCCCGCGGTGCCACCCTGCTTCGAAGCTAAAGAAGCTTCCTCATTATGCAAGTAACGATTGCCCACGTGTAACTCTACTGAGGTCAAAACTTAACCGTTCGAATTAAAACCTATGAAGTGTCTTTCACTTTATCATCAGGGAGAAATACTTTCAGCCATGGTATCTCATCTCTAACCCTGTGGGGTAAAGCTACTTTTCTTCGTCATCAGTTTTCATTTTGGAATTGTAGATTATCATACTTTTAGATGGGGTGTGATGTCAATAGTTTTCGCGTTTTATTTTTTTCTTTAACTGATTGACTTGATATAGATTCATTCCAAATTCTTCAGCGAGCTCCATATCGTTTGCTGATTTTTCGAGAGAAAGAAAATCATGAAAGCTCAGCTGCTTCCATTGAGGGATCCCTTCTATGCCTTTCCGGTTCTGCCTCATAAAAAAACCTCCACCTTTTTTTGATTTAGTCTTTCCATCAAGGCGGAGGTTTCATTCATGTTCAATTTATATTTTAGAGTCCAAGATTAAGGTTACTGGTCCATCATTCGTAAACGAAACATCCATCATCGCACCGAATACACCTGTCTCCACATGTACTCCTAAGCTTTTAAGCTTGTCGTTAAAATAGTCATACATAGTAGTGGCGTGATCAGGTTTAGCGGCGTCCATGAAATTTGGACGTCTTCCCTTTTTTGTATCTCCATATAACGTGAACTGTGAAATAGAAAGGATGCTTCCTTCTGTATCTTTTAATGAAAGATTCATCTTCTCATTTTCATCTTCAAATATACGAAGGTTTACGATCTTTTCGGCTAAATAATCGGCATCTTTCTCTGTATCTTCATGTGTAACACCAACTAAGAGGACAAGCCCTTTGTCAATTCTGCCCTTAACATCAGAATCGACTAAGACCTTCGCCTCTTTAGCACGCTGTAATACTACTTTCATTGCAGAATCACTTCCTTAAATCCTATTGCATCAATCTTCTAACCGCATATATGTCAGGAATTCTTTTAATTCGTTCGACCACTTTTTGAAGATGACTTACGTTGTGGATCGAGATTGACATACTGATGGTTGCCATCTTGTTGCGATCTGACTTGCCGCTTACTGCTGTAATATTCGTTTTCGTTTCTGCAACTGCATGCAGAACCTCATTTAGAAGGCCACGACGATCAAATCCGTTGATCTCAATGTCCACATTATAATTTTTCGGTTGCTCTAGATTCCCTTCCCATTCAACAGGTAAGAGACGTACTTGGGCATCTTCATTGTGTACGTTGACACAATCCTCACGGTGAACAGATACACCACGACCTTTTGTGATATAACCCACAATGTCATCTCCTGGAACTGGATTACAGCATTTAGATAAACGAATCAGCATATTATCGATGCCTTTAACTACGATACCAGAATCTGTTCTTCGTTTTGGTTCAGGTTTTTCAGCAGAATCTCTTATCGCATCAAGCAGTTCTGAATTATCCGGGTCTTGCTCTTTTTTGCGTCGGACTTTATCCGTTAATCGAGTAGCGATCTGTGCTGCCGTAATACCGTTATACCCTACAGCAGCGTACATATCTTCTTCCCCAGCAAAATTATACTTTTGAGCGACATATTGAATGTTATCATTCGTAAAGATGTCTTTCAGATCGTACCCGCGATTCTTTATTTCTTTTTCAACAAGCTCTTTGCCTTTTGCGACATTCTCTTCTCTTCTCTCGCGCTTAAACCATTGACGGATCTTGTTTTTCGCATGAGAACTCTGTGTGATCTTCAGCCAATCCTGACTCGGTCCGTAGGAATGTTTGCTCGTTAAGATCTCGATAATATCTCCCGTTTTCAAACGGTAATCTAACGTGACCATCTTGCCGTTTACTTTTGCACCAATGCATCTGTTACCAATCTCGGTATGAATGCGGTATGCAAAATCAATAGGAACCGATCCTGACGGCAGCTCATAAACATCTCCCTTTGGAGTGAACACGAACACCATATCAGAGAAAAGGTCGACCTTAAGAGATTCCATAAATTCTTCAGCATCCACAACATCGTTTTGCCATTCTAGAATTTCACGGAACCAAGTTAATTTATTTTCAAATGAGCTAACAGGCGCTTTCGTTGCTCCTTCTTTGTATGCCCAGTGTGCTGCAATCCCGTATTCAGCAACGCGATGCATATCAGACGTTCTGATCTGGACCTCGAGCGGATCGCCTTTTGGTCCGATTACCGTCGTATGAAGGGACTGGTACATATTTGCCTTTGGCATGGCGATATAATCTTTAAAACGGCCAGGCATCGGCTTATAGGCTGTATGAATAATACCAAGAGCCGCATAACAGTCTTTAATATTCTGAACGATGATTCGAACAGCTAAAAGGTCATAGATCTCATTGAACTGCTTTCCTTGTTTAGCCATTTTTCGATAGATGCTATAGATATGTTTCGGTCTTCCAGAGATATCTACCTGAATGTTAACTTCTTTAAGCTTACTCTTCATCTCATCCATCACTTGATGAACATACTCTTCCCGTTCAGCACGCTTTTGCTGCATCAAGTTAACGATTCTGTAGTATTGCTGTGGATTTAGGTATCTTAAAGAAACATCTTCAAGCTCCCACTTTATTGTTGAAATCCCAAGGCGATGGGCAAGCGGAGCGAAGATTTCAAGTGTCTCATTCGCTTTTTGTATCTGTTTTTCTTTTGGCATATGCTTTAATGTGCGCATATTGTGAAGACGGTCTGCCAGCTTGATCAAGATACAACGAATATCTTGTGCCATAGCGACGAACATCTTCCGGTGGTTCTCAGCCTGCTGTTCTTCTTTAGACTTGAATTTGATCTTCTTAAGCTTCGTTACACCATCAACAAGCATTGCCACTTCTTCATTGAACTGAGTGGAAATATCTTTGAGTGTTATCGGTGTATCTTCAACTACATCATGAAGAAACCCTGCTGCTACAGTTACAGGATCCATCTGGAGATTCACCAGAATTGCTGCTACTTCAACAGGATGATGAATATAGGGCTCTCCCGATTTACGGAACTGTCCCTCGTGTGCATTTCTTGCGTATTCATAAGCCTTCGTGATGAAGCTTAAGTCGTCTTTTGAAAGATAGCTCTCCGCTTTTTGCAATACTTCCTCAATCGTCATGGAATCACCTTACGTTGTCATTGTATATTGCTTCTATTATCGTTAAATTGAACCTTCATGTAAAGCAAAAAACGAAATTTGTCGAATGATTGAGCAGATTTTGTGACAGGATTGTAAAAAAAACAATTTTTTAGAGGGTAGTTGATTTCCGCTCCAGGTGCTTCGCTTTCCGCGGGGCAGGCGGTGAGCCCCTTGCCGCTTTGCGCCTTTAAGGGTCTCACCTGACCGCTTGTCCCGCAGGAGTCTTGCACCTTCCGCTCCAATCAAAATTTACAATGAAGAAAAGAATTTATAGCAATCCTTCTTTTAGAAAAATCACTAAAAAGAGAGCCCCTTCAAAAGGAACTCTCTCATCATTTTAGTATTGAGTTAAAGTGAAGATATCATAACCTGAAAGTTTTTTACGGCCATCTAGGTAAGTAAGTTCGATCATGAATGCGATTCCTACAACTACTCCGCCAAGCTCTTCTACAAGCTTGATCGTTGCTTCGATCGTTCCACCTGTTGCGAGTAGGTCGTCTGTGATCAAGACTCTTTGTCCTGGTTTGATCGCGTCTTTATGCATCGTTAAAACATCTTTACCATACTCAAGACCGTAATCAACTTTAATTACTTCACGAGGAAGTTTACCTTCTTTACGGACAGGGACGAATCCTAATCCTAACGTGTAAGCGACCGGGCAACCTACGATAAACCCACGTGCTTCAGGTCCGACGATCACGTCTACCTGTTTTTCTTTTGCGTATACAGCAATATCATCCATTGCTTGTTTATATACTGCACCATCAGACATAAGTGAAGTAATATCTTTAAAACGAATGCCTTCGATTGGGAAATTCTCTACTACTGAAATAAACGGCTTATAATCCATGAATCTTTGCCTCCTGAAAATTACAAACTGGCTTTTGGCCGTGTTTGTTCTGTAAACCAGCTTTTTAAAGAATGATAAGAAGAGTAAACGAGCTGATTTTCAATGTCTGCTTGTTCAAACTTTTTCTGATACGTTTCAGAACTTTCTAATTCTCTTTTGCTAGGTTCTTTGTTAATGAAAATAACACCATCGTCTATTGTAACAAAATCCAGCTCAAAAAACACCTTTGACATGAAATCTATTGTTTCTTTCGACCAGCCTTTCCATTTGGCTAGTTCTGCACCATCCCTTTTGACATTAAAGGTTTTTCTTTTGGCAAGAAACCCATAAAACCATTTGAAGTGTTCTCTGGTCGGTAAAGTCGTGAAAAAGTGTTCTGTACTCTGATGGAACACTGCGTAGATTCTTGAAGGTTCACCGATAGTTTCCAGCCATTCTGAAAAGCGCGTGAGAGAAGGAGGAACATCTAAGAAAACTAAATTCTTTTCTTTAAAATAATCCTCCGGTAGAATCAATAACTCGTCTTCACCAATCACTTGGTCAGATAGCGCTTCAAAATCTTTATGCTTTACTGTTTCTTCTTCAAACGCGATAAAACATGTTTTCGAGTACGGCAGTCCGATCAACCGTTTTGCAGCATCTTTCAGACCACGATAATCAAACAGCTGAAAATGATTTACAGAAAGATCTTCAAGAAGAAGCTGAGGTTTTCTATAGCCGTTCCATTCGTTCAGTTGGATCTGACCCACGATTGAAATCAATGAATATGGCGTCATCTCTTCTAACAAGCTACCTTTTTGAAAACCGATGCAATCTAAAACCGAAAGCTCACCATTGCCCACTTGCAGTTTGAGGTGGTTTGATTGACTCCCAATCTTTTTCATCTCACGGATTGGAACTTCTTCAACCATTACGCGAGGCGATGGATTTCCAACACCGAAAGGAGCTAATGTACTTAGAAGCTCAACCGTTTCTAGTGAGATCTCATTTAATCTAGCTGTAAGATCAACCGTTGTAACCGGCAGATAATCTTCTGGTTTTAAACAATCCTTAGCTTGCCGGTTTAGCCTACTTCGTAATTCATCGACATCATGCATAGAAAGGGTCATTCCTGCTGCCATTGGATGTCCACCGAAATGAGGTAGAATGTCTCTAGATCCTGAAAGATTCTCAAACATATCAAACCCTTTGATGCTACGCGCTGATCCTTTTGCTGTTTCCTTTTCAGGGTCTAAACATAGAACGATCGTAGGACGATAAAATTTTTCAACCAATCGTGAAGCAACAATCCCAATAACCCCAGGATTCCAGCCCTCTTTGGCAAGAACTAGCACTTCATTCTCATCAGGAGGATAACTTTCTTCGACCATTGCGATCGCTTCTTTTGTAATCTCGTTTACGATTCCTTGACGTTCCTTGTTTACGGAATCGATCTCTTGTGACAACATGGCTGATTCGTCTCGATCAGTTGAAGTAAACAACTCCACCACCGGCATCGCTGAACCAAGTCTTCCTGCTGCATTCACTCGCGGTCCGATCGCGAATCCTACATCTTCAGCTGTAAGTTCTTTTTCATAAAGACCCGCTACTTTTAGCAGTTCTTGCAATCCGATCTTATCCGTTTTCGAGAGTGCTTCTATCCCAAGTTTTGCGATTACCCTATTTTCATCAACAAGCGGAACAAGGTCCGCTATTGTTCCAATGCATGCATAATCAAGCAAATGTAGCGGTGGCTTACCATGAAGGGCATGTGCTACTTTAAATGCTACACCTACACCTGCGAGTCCAGAAAATGGATAAGTGCAACCTGGTTTCTTAGGATTGATAATGCTATAAGCATCCGGCAATACAGGGGGTGCTTCGTGGTGGTCCGTGATGATAAAGTCTAACCCGATCTCTTTTGCGATATTCGCTTCGTGTACAGCTGAGATTCCCGTATCAACGGTTACAACGAGAGAATAACCATCCTCTTTCGCTTTTCTTAATGCAGGCTCATTCGGACCATAGCCTTCTGTAAAACGGTTCGGAATGTAATAGTCAAACTGTGCACCGAGTTCTTTCAGTGCATAGTACATTACCGTCGTACTACTTACACCATCAGCATCATAATCGCCAAAAATTAAAATCTTTTCATTAGATTCTATAGCTCTATGTATCCGCTCAACGCTCTCTGTCATCCCATCCATCAAGAAAGGATCATGAAATTGATCAGTATCTATTTTTAAAAATGCTTCTGCTTTTTCTATCGTTTCAATTCCTCTGACAACCAATAGATTCGCGATCAGAAGAGGGATATCTAATTCTTGTGACAACCATTTTGCCTTGTCTTCGGATGGTTCTTGAATCTCCCACCTAGTTCTAGGCTCCAACATAAAAATCACCTCTTAACCTATTCATTATACAAAACAGGATAAGAGGTGACAATTTATGAATGATATTTACTTTAAATTTCTGGCTCCGCTTCAACTGGTCGTGTCTTTTTTGATTTCATCTGTCTTGATTTCATAACGTACCACAACTGAGAAGCGATAAAGATGGAAGAATATGCACCGAAAGTAAGACCGATCAACAAGGCGATCGAGAAGTTTCTGATTGAATCAGCTCCAAAGATCAATAGCGCTACTGCTGCGATAATAACCGTTAGAACGGTATTGATCGAACGACCCAACGTTTCAAAAATACTTCTGTTTACGATTTCTGCCAGTTTTTCTTGTGTTCTTACTTTTTCAAGTCTCATGTTCTCTCGAATCCGGTCAAACGTAACGATCGTGTCGTTAATCGAATAACCAACAATCGTTAGAACTGCTGCAATGAATGGAAGGTCTACTTCTATCCTTAAGATACTGAATATTGCAATGATCATAAAAGCATCATGTAATAAAGCAACTACGGATGCAACAGCCATGCTCCATTCAAAACGGAACGCTACATAGATGATGATACCGACTGAAGCGATCAGCACGGCATAAAAAGCGTTCTGTGCTAATTCACGGCCAACCGTTGGCGTAACAGTACTTATACTTGGTGGTTCACCGTATTTTTCTTCAAAGTGAGTGTTGATCTTCAATACTTCCTCTTTTGACAAAGCACCTTTAAAGGAAACATTTGCTTGATCATTATCAGCGCCTGCAAGAACTACTGTAGCATCTTCAAAACCTAGTTCTTCAAACTCTGCTTGAACTTGTTCATTGGTTAAAGTCTCGTTCGCTTGTATATTAACACGTGATCCACGATCAAATTCAATACCAAGCTTCAATCCAGCTGTAAGCAAGAATACAATTCCTATAACCGTAAGGAGAGTCGAGATGATGAAGTAAAGGTTTCTGTTTTTTACAAAGTCGTATTTAAAGCTCACGGATGTCACTCTCCTTTACACCAAACAAACCTGGCTTCTTATCCATTACACGTGACTGTACCCATAAGCCTAGGAAAAGCCTTGAGCCAAACACGGCTGTGATGAAACTTGCCAGTACTGAAATAATTAAAACCAACGCGAATCCTTTTACTGAGCTTGTTCCATATGCGAACAAAACAGCGGCTGCAAGGATTGTCGTAATATTTGCATCAAAAATCGTAGTAAATGAACGACGATTTCCGGCTTTAAACGCACTTAATACAGATTTCCCGCTTCTTAGTTCCTCTTTGATTCGTTCATACGTGATGATGTTAGCGTCAACCGCCATACCCACTCCAAGAATAAGAGCTGCGATACCTGGCAGCGTTAATACCCCGTTCATCAGATAGAAAATAGCTAATATCAACCAAATATAAATGGATAGTGTGATGACAGCAATTATTCCTGGCACACGATAGAAAATCAGCATGAATAAAAAGATTACGGCAATTCCAATAAAGCCAGCAAATACCGTTTCATTTAATGCTTTCTCTCCGAACTTCGCACCAACTGATGTCGAGTACACTTCATCAAGTTTAACGGGTAGAGCACCGGCGTTTAATATTTTCGCTAAACTCTGTGCTTCTTCAACAGAGAACTGACCTGTGATGGTTACATCTTTTTGAGTAAGTTTTTCTCTTACATAAGGTGCAGAAATATACTTTGGCTGTTTTCCAGCAAGTTCTTTCTTCTGTTCTTCTTTAAATGAGTCACCTTTTTCATAATCTAACCAAATAACCATGATGTTTTCACCTTGCGGCTGACGCTGAAGAACTTCTTCTGTAATTTTTGCAAACTTATTAGCGTCTTTTAATTTCAATGAAACAATCGGCTTATTGTTTTGAGACTCAAACGTTTGTTTTGCACCATTTCCTTCTAGATCTGATCCATCTAAAAGCACCTTATCGTCCACATCTCGGAATGTTAACTCAGCTTGTGTAGATAATAGTTCACGTGCTTTGTTCTGATCGGTTACTCCAGCAAGCTGAACACGAATTCTGTTGTCTCCTTCGATTTGAATATCCGGCTCAGAGACACCTAATACGTTGATACGGCTGTTTAATGCTTCAACCGTACTCTTCAATGTTTCCTGTGTAATTTTTTGACCTTTTTTCACAGGTTTTACATCGTAAAGTACTTCAAATCCTCCTTGGAGATCTAGTCCAAGCTTTGTACCTTTTACAATCTTTTCTGTTGTAAGCCCAATGAGTGCTGCGAACATGATAAGCACAACAAAAAAGATGACGATTTTACTCCTTTTTACCACTTCAAGAAACCTCCTTCATGCTGTATCAAAAGACAACACTATGTATAAGTACGAATACTAACCCTTCCCATTATAGCGATTGTTGTTTTTTTCTGTCAATTTGTCCTGTGAATGTTCATAAATAAAACATAATAAACTTAAGTTGTTTTTCGTATCCATTTTTCTTCTGAAAGAAGTTGATTTCGGCTCCATGTTGCACATTTACCATGGAGCGTGCGGTGAGCCTCCGCGAGTACAGCACCTTACAACTTCAAAGCTGCTATTTTAAACAACGATCTTTCAGAAAAACTCCCAAGATAAAACAAGCCTAGGATTAACAAAAAGAACAAGGCTGCCCAAAAGTAAGTTCTACTCTTGGGTCAGCCCCTCTTCTTTATATGAGCGTATCGTTAGCCACGTCATAAAATCATTTAGTGAAAGAGCTAAAATTGTGTCAACCAACGCGTAGAGACGAGGCTCAACTTTCTTTTTCTTTATTTTTGATTGCACACATTCCCATATTTCCTCTTCTGTTACACTTTCATACCCCAAGTAATGAAATTCTTCTTTTTTACTCTGTACCGCTGGCTTCACTTCTCTTTTCCATTCCGAAAAATGTGTATTCTCCATCTATCTCTCTCTCCTTTCGAGATGAAACAAGCTGTCATGACTGTTCAATGTACTTGCATATAGTGATATATAAGATTGTCCAAGAAAGGACAGGTAAAGATGACAAAACAAACACTCGTGCAAGGAACGATCCTGCTCATATTAGCAGGACTTGTAACCAAAATACTCGGTTTCGTTAATCGTATCGTCATGGCTCGTGTCATGGGTCACGAAGGTGTTGGCCTTTATATGATGGCAGTCCCTACCTTCTTATTAGCTGTAACTTTAACAAGACTTGGTCTGCCGATCGCCATATCAAAACTTGTTGCAGAAGCAGACGCAACTGGAGATCGTTCTAAAGTAAGAAAAATATTGATCGTATCTTTAGCCATCACTGGAATTTTGAGCATTGTGATCACAATCGCTTTGTTTATCGCAGCTCCGTTATTAGCTGAATACTTCTTTACAGATGATCGTACGATTTGGCCGTTGCTCGCCATCGCACCCGTAGTTCCTGTCATAGCAGTCTCCTCGGTCTTGAGAGGGTATTTTCAAGGTCTGCAGAACATGAGACCGTCTGCTTATTCACAGGTCATCGAACAAGTGGTCAGAATTGCTCTTGTCGCATTATTGACAGGTTTGTTCCTGCCATATGGTGTAGAATACGCGGCAGCTGGCGCGATGATCTCTGTTATTATCGGTGAGCTAGCTTCACTTCTTTATATGTTTTCCATGTTTAAAGTGAAAAAGAAGATGCGCATCCGAAAAGGTTTTTTCAAGCAGTTGAAGCAAGGTCATGAAACGATGAAAGATCTCCTGAACATTGCACTACCAACTACTGGAAGTCAATTGATCGGTTCTGTTTCCTACTTTTTTGAACCCATTGTTGTGGCAAATAGTTTAGCGATTGCTGGTATCACTACAGCTGTGGCCACCGCACAATATGGAGAACTCGCAGGCTATGTTATCCCACTATTGTTTCTGCCAACGTTCATTACGTATTCGCTTTCTATATCTTTAGTACCTGCCATCAGTGAAGCGAACGCACAAAAAAAATACCATTTGATTGAGCATCGCTTGAATCAAGCACTCAGACTCTCGATGTTATCAGGTGGTATTGCGGCTGTAATTATGTATGTATATGCGGTCCCGATCATGGACTTGATGTATGATTCACCAGCTTCCGCATCATATGTGAAAATCATGACACCTTTTTTCTTTTTCCTTTATTTCCAAGGTCCATTACAAGCTGTGCTTCAAGCGTTAAATCTTGCACGCTCAGCCATGATCAACAGCCTTATTGGTGCTCTTGTAAAATTAACAGCCATATTCGCTCTAGCTACACGCCCTGAGTTCGGAATCATGGGAGCAGCACTCGGAATCGTAATTAGTATAGTAGTGGTTACCTTGCTGCATTTCGCTACAGTAATCAAAGCGATCAGTTATACGATCGTAGTAAAAGATTTTGTCTTATGCTTGCTTTCCATTTTCATTACAGGAGGAGGGGCGGTTTATCTGTATAAGTACATGATGCCTCAATTTTCTCCATTACAAGGTCTGACCATATGTGTATCTTCAACATGCGGAATCTATTTGTTTGTTCTCATATTCTTTAAGCTCCTAGGAAAGGAAGACCTTAAACACATACCGATCATAAAAAGATGGATGTAAAACAGCCTGATCGGCTGTTTTATTTTTTGCTATTTAATTCGTCGACATACAGTGTTCCATCCTCATTAAGTGTACAGAACGAAATATTTTTTATTTCTTTAAACCCTACTTTTTTTAACTCTTGCCTTAACCAAAACGTTGTCTTGTCCAACTTTTCAAGATTATCTTCTAAAATTTTCCCGTCCAAAATAAGAGGCAGAACCATTTGAATCGGTATATTTTCAGAATCAGCCTCTTTTTTAATAATTGAGAGCTTGCCTGTTGTTTCTAAAATTCCAAATTCAACTTCATTCAAGCTTCTAATATTTTTCTCGCGCAATTGTGTTAAAAGGTCATCAAAGTTATATCTCTGTTTCTTCATCTCATGTTCATCCACTTGTCCTTCTTTAATGATTAAAGAAGGTTTACCGTCTACGATTTCTCTCATCCTCCTGCTCTTCAGTGAAACGAGTGCTAATATGAGCTGGATGCTAAGCAATACAAAAATGGATACGAGGGAATTCAGCATGGGAATCGTAGGGTCTTCGATTGAGATAACAGCTAACTCTGCGATCATGATCGAAACAACAAAGTCAATGATCGATAATTGTCCCATCTCGCGCTTACCCATCAGTCTGAAGATCACCATGATTAAAAAATAGATAAAAAGCGTTCTGAAAATAATCGTATACAGTTCCACGATTCCCCTCCTTCCATAATACGTTCTCTGATCATTCCATTAGTTAGTGTGGCACAGATATGAAAAAACATGTTACGCAGGTTTTGCCAAATATAAATCAATGGAAACGAAAGGGAAAATGCTTGCTTGTACTTCTATTTTTTTCGGTGTCTGAATAAAGTATATAGAAAGCTTCTAGGGATAAGGAGGATCAAGGATGGGGATTAAACATATGGCTTCTTCTATGGGACGGGGTTTGATTGCAGTTCTACTAATGATCATGCTCTGCAGTTTAGTACTCTCACTATTGTTGCGGTTTACAGGATTGACTGAAGCGTCGTTGAAATGGGTAACAGTGGGTCTTTCTTTTTTATCATTGTTTATAGGTGGAATGATATCTGGAAAGAAAGGACAGAGTAAAGGTTGGTTGTTAGGTGGCGGTACAAGTCTTTTGTTTTCTTTTATTGTTTTTCTTGTTCAATACTTAGGCTACCAAAGTACGTTCAACTCATCTCAGTATATGTATCATGCTCTTTTTCTTTTATTAGCGATCATCGGTGGAATTATGGGAGTGAACTTAAGCAGTCATAAACAAACATATAAATAAGACCCGTATGAACGGGTCTTTTTGTTATAGTGCTGCTTCTTCTTTTACTTCACGGATCGCATTACGATCGAAAGTTAACTTTGCTCCATCGTTCGAACGGATAACAGCGATGTCATCATCGATACTATCAAGTGTTCCGTGTAATCCACCGATCGTTACAACTTTGTCGCCTTTTTTAAGGTTAGACTGCATCTCACGAACCGCTTTTTGTCTCTTTTGCTGCGGTCTGATCAATAGAAAATAAAAAATCGCAAACATCAAGATAATCGGTAATATTCCTCCAAGGTTTCCCATACTAATTCACCCCTTTCTATAAGTTAAAAATGGATTGTACATTTTAGAAATTCCGCGCGTTCGGTTTATTGAATCCATACATTTCAAAGAATTCATTTCTAAAGTCAAGAAGTCTGTCTTCCATGATCGCTTGTCTTACTTGCTTCATTAAGTTTACCAAAAAATAAAGGTTATGGTAACTTGTTAATCGGAAACCAAATGTTTCGTTCGCTTTTACAAGGTGACGAATATAAGCTCTAGAGTATGTTCGGCATACGTGACAGTCACATTTTTCGTCGATCGGACGGAAATCGCGTGCATACTTCGCATTACGAACCACTAGCCTTCCTTCACTCGTCATACATGTTCCATTTCTAGCGATACGAGTCGGCAATACACAGTCAAACATGTCGATCCCGCGAATCGCCCCATCGATTAGCGAATCAGGAGAGCCTACGCCCATCAGATAACGTGGTTTGTTTTCTGGAAGATGTGGAGTTGTGAAATCTAAGACACGGTTCATCACATCTTTTGGTTCACCTACTGATAGGCCTCCAACTGCATAACCCGGGAAATCGAGCGATACAAGATCTTGCGCACTCTGTTTTCGAAGCTCTTCGTATTCTCCACCTTGCACGATACCAAAAAGGGCTTGATCTAGAGGTCTAGCATGTCCTTTTAAGCATCGTTCAGCCCAACGACTTGTACGTTCTACAGACGCTTTCATGTAATCAAATTCTGCAGGATATGGCGGACACTCATCGAACGCCATCATAATATCAGAACCTAAAGCGTTTTGAATCTCCATTGCTCCTTCAGGGCTTAAGAAAAGCTTTTCACCGCTAAGGTGGTTTCTGAAGTGAACACCCTCTTCTTTAATCTCTCTCAGATCACTTAAAGAAAAGACTTGAAAGCCTCCTGAATCTGTAAGTATCGGACGATCCCAATTCATAAATTTATGAAGTCCACCAGCTTCTTTTACGATATCATGTCCAGGTCGCAACCATAGGTGATACGTATTGCTCAGAATGATCTCTGCTCCAAGTTCTTTTAGTTCTTCTGGACTCATTGTTTTTACTGTTGCTAATGTTCCTACCGGCATGAAGATAGGTGTTTCAAATGTTCCGTGCGGAGTATGAACTTTCCCTAATCTTGCACCTGATTGTTTACACGTTTTTATTAATTCATACGTTACTGCTGGTTTCATCTTAAAATATATCCCCCTTAAAGTATAAGCATCGCGTCACCGAAACTGAAAAAGCGATACTTTTCTTCGACGGCTTCATGATATGCTCTTAAAACGAAATCTTTTGAGGCTAATGCGCTCACCAACATGATTAATGTTGATTTTGGAAGATGGAAATTGGTGATCAATCCATCGATCGCTTTAAACGTATAACCAGGATAGATAAAGATATCTGTCCAACCTGAATCTTCTTTAAACTTGCCGTCAAATTTGTTAGCTACCGTTTCAAGTGTTCGTGTACTCGTCGTTCCAACGGTAATAATTCTTCCACCGGCCTCTTTAACCCCATTTAAAAGTTCAGCTGTTCCTTTTGTTACTTGATAAAATTCTGCATGCATGTCATGTTCTAGAACATTTTCTACACTAACAGGGCGAAACGTACCTAAACCGACGTGAAGAGTAATAAACGTAACATGTACACCCATAGATTTGATCTCTTCGATTAATTCTGTCGTAAAATGCAATCCCGCCGTTGGAGCCGCTGCAGAGCCTTGATGTACAGCGTAGACAGTTTGGTAACGGTCCTTCTCCTCTAACTGTTCCTTAATATAGGGCGGAAGTGGCATCTGACCTAGATCATCTAGAAGTTCGTAAAAAATGCCATCATAGATAAACTTCAGCTGTCTGCCACCATGGTCACTCTCACCCGTACAAACTGCTTTTAATCGGCCATCTCCAAATGAAATTTCCGTTCCAGGTTTTATTCTTTTTGCTGGCTTAACTAGTGTTTCCCAAGTATCGTTGCCTTCTTCTTTTAATAGAAGCACTTCAACTTTTCCTCCTGTTTCCGACTTTTGCCCAAAAAGCCTTGCCGGAAGAACACGCGTGTCATTTAAAACAAGACAGTCTCCTGCTTTCAAATAATTTTTTAAGTCATAAAAATGCTTATGTTCAAGTGTTTCTTGTGATCTATCTAAGACCATCAGTCGTGAGGAAGTGCGGTTCTCAAGCGGCGTTTGCGCAATTAGTTCCTCAGGCAGATGGAAATCAAAATCATTTACGTTCATGTCATGTATTCCTGCTTTCTATTTAGCACTTTTCTAAGTAACCTTTGCTCCATTCTTCATGACAAGTTGATTGGATAGCGAGCAACCGGGAGTGGAAATCAACCACTTCAAGAACAGAGTTGCATAACTTTCTATTTAAATCGACCTATGATCATGAAGATCAAGGAAAGTACAATACTAACGATAATGGACGTCACGATTGGAAAATAGACAGTTGTGTTTCCTTTTTTCCATACCATATCTCCAGGAAGTTTACCTATATACGTCCCTACTAATCCTATAATAATGAGAACGATTCCTGCAACGATTAACAGTTTGTTCAATCTGCGGAAGCCTCCAGTCCAAAATAATGGTAGGCCTGTTCTGTTACCATTCGTCCGCGTGGAGTACGTTGTAAAAAGCCAATCTGAAGAAGATATGGCTCATATACATCTTCAATCGTCATGGATTCTTCACCTATTGTAGCCGAAATGGTTTCTAGACCTACAGGACCGCCTTTATACGTGTGAATGATCCCTAGTAATAATTTATGGTCAATATGGTCTAAACCTAAACGGTCTACTTGCAGAAGCTCCAAGGCTTTTTGGCAGATCGGCAAAGAAATCGTATCCTTGCCTTCAACCTGCACAAAATCCCTCACTCGACGTAACAATCGGTTTGCGATCCTCGGTGTACCTCTTGATCTTCTCGCGATCTCTTCAGCTGATAGATCATCTACTCTTACCCCAAAGACATCACCTGTACGCCTAACGATCTCACCTAACTCATCAGGCTTATAATATTCTAGCCTTGCGAGCACGCCGAAACGATCTCGGAGAGGAGCCGATAAAGAACCCGCTCTTGTAGTCGCACCGATCAATGTGAAAGGAGGCAAGTCTAGTCTCACAGACCTTGCAACCTCTCCTTTCCCGATTACGATATCTAAGCAAAAGTCCTCCATTGCCGAATATAAAATCTCTTCTATGGCACGGGACAATCGATGAATTTCATCGATAAATAATACATCACCTGGTTCTAACGAAGTTAGGATTGCTGCCAAGTCCCCAGGCCGTTCAATAGCTGGTCCGCTTGTTGTCCTCAAGTTAACTTCCATCTCGTTTGCAATGATCGCTCCCAACGTTGTCTTCCCTAAACCAGGAGGTCCGTACAACAGGACATGATCAAGAGGTTCGTTGCGAAGTTTTGCAGCTTTAATAAATATCCGCAAATTGTCCTTTACGGAGACTTGTCCAATATACTCGTCTAATAGTTCAGGGCGCAGGCTTAACTCGATATTTGCTTCATCTTGACGTTCCTCTGAAGAAACAACTCTCTCTTCCATACATCCTCACGTCCTTATGAATTCATTAACTTCTTTAATGCCGCTTTAACATATTCGTTTGCTGACATCTTTTCTTTTTTCAGATCCGGAAGAATTTTTTGGATTTCTTTTCTGCCATATCCTAAGACTGCAAGAGCCTCAAGTGCTTCGTCAAGTTCATCACTCTCTGGTTCCACATCTGCGAATAGTCCATCCGTGAACTCTACATCTGCAAAGATTGAGATCTTACCTTTCAGATCCAAGATCATCTGACGTGCGGTCTTCTTTCCTACACCAGGAAATTTCGTAAGGAACTTTTCATCTTCCTGTTCGATCGCATTGACGACTTGCTCAGGTTGACCGAAGGCAACGATCGCTAACGCTCCCTTTGGACCGATTCCAGACACGTTCAATAGTTTTAAGAACAAGTCGCGTTCTTTTCTATTCTTAAAACCATAAAGTGCCAGTATATCCTCACGAACATATTGATACGTATATACCGTTTTTTGATCGTTCAATTTATAAATAAAAGGATTTGGACATAAAATCTTATATCCGATTCCATTATTGTTGATAACAATATATTCTGCCGTTATGTAATCTACATTTCCAGAAATGCTTTCAATCAAATTCTTCTCTCCCTAACGCTAAACACGAGCGTATGTTTCTATTGCTTATTGTATCATAGGCTCCCCCTTAATTCCTTATAAAAAGTGAATTTGATTTCTTTAAAAGCATCATATGACATACCTTATTTAAAGGCTGTTTACGAAATTCGATGTTGCTTTTTAAATTTCCAAAGTTACCCGCTTTCTACGGTGGACCACTATACATACGCTCCACTTAAGTAATTAAATTCACAGTAAAAAAGAACTGTTCAAAAGTTGATTCAACTTCTGACAGTTCTTTCATACTAGCGGTTGTTTTCGAAAGGACGTTTTATCGCATTTCCAAGGTCACTGCCGGCATTTACGATATCGTTGCTGATTCCGCGAACATCTGATTCAACTTCCGTGTAAGCACGGCCATCTCGCAGATCGTTATCAACGTTCTCAATGCGGTTAACCATATTTTGATCAGCTACAATTTTCACATCACGATTTGGTGCCAATTTAGAAGTGATCTCTCTAACTTTGTTAGTTAGTTCGGCCTTCTTCTTTTTATCCGTGTCTATTCCTACAATGACGTTGTTATCCTCAAGAATAACGTGAGCATCGTCTACACCCCGGATGTCGTTGACATTTTTCGCAATTCGTTCAGCAAGTTTACCATCATAATCTTCATGGTAAGTGGCAGTATGATCATTTACATCTCGATCAGCCATATCAGAAATGAATCCCTTACCACGGTCAAGATCACCACGATTATCTCCCTCATTGGAGTAGTATCCAATCGGTCGAACGTCGTTGTCATTCTTATCCTGAGATTCATTTACACCATTACAGCCTACAAGACCTACAGCTAGGATTGTTACAGTAAGTGATTTCCCTAAAAAGTTCAATGGAAAAACCTCCTTTCACCATTAGCTTGGCAGAAGAAGGCTCTAAATAATCTGTTAAATGTAGGATGATCGTTAACTCATCCTCTTCATTATTTTTTCAACAAATTTTTTCCTGTGGGAAAAATCACGCAATGTAAATCTTGTAACGGCATCAATCATTTCCTTGTCCCCCGTTTTAAGGGCCCTATTCCATTCTCGATAGAGATCCGTGGGAAATACCAGACTTATTACAAACCATCGTTTAGTAAACCATTTTAAGAAATCTTCATTCCCTATCTCTTCCATCTTTTCATACGACCAATGCCAGAACGGTAAGATACGATTGGCGTACTGTAACCAGTCAAATGCTTGAGGAACTGCTGCAAAAAGATCAAAATCAATCAGATACGTATCTTTTTCTTTATGTTTCACAAAATTATGCGGAGCAACATCCCCATGTGTGATCTCTTTTTTCTTGTACGCTTTATTCTCTAGCTTTTCAACAGCTTCATGATCAAAGTGGTTTAAACTCCATTCTCCCCACATGATTATTTCTGAAATTAAAGGACGCATCTGATGATTCCAATTTGCTGATCTTGCATGAAATTTAAAAGCATCAAGTCTGTCACTCCACTTTTTAAATAATGAGTACGAAGTCAGCTTTTCATATAAGGGATCTGGTATATGCTTTGAAAAAGAATGAAAACGACTGATTGCATCTATCCCCGCTTTAACGTCGTCTTTTTTACCAAAATGAAGACCTTCTCCTTTATAGAATGGCATGATCGCCCAAATATATTTCCCGAATTGAACTGTTTTTTTCTGATTTGGAAATACCGTATAAGTACCCATAATTCTTGGCTTTTGTCCATGATACAGTTTTGAAAGCTTTAATTGCTTGTTACAGGTTTCTGATCTGTTAAAACCTTTTAAAACATATTTACCTTGTTTAGTCTTAATCCAGATAACGTTCTCTCGAAAAAAGCCAAAATCGATCACTTCAAGCCCCAGTTCATTCATCTTTTTCAAAAAAAGACGATCCCCTTGGAAATCGTCCCTTACGTCCCTATTCATCTTCTTCCGTTTCTTCCGTAACATTCTCATCTATTTCACGAGATTGTGCTTGTGAATATGGGTTTGGCATACCTTGTTGCATCTGTTGAGGCATCCCAGGCATTCCTGGCATTCCTCCACCCTGCGGCATCATGCCCATCTGACCCATTCCCGGCATTCCGCCGCCTTGTGGCATCATACCCATCTGGCCCATCTGACCCATTCCCGGCATTCCGCCGCCTTGTGGCATCATACCCATCTGACCCATTCCCGGCATTCCTCCGCCTTGTGGCATCATACCCATCTGACCCATTCCCGGCATTCCTCCGCCTTGTGGCATCATACCCATCTGACCCATTCCCGGCATTCCTCCGCCTTGTGGCATCATACCCATCTGACCCATTTGTGGCATTCCTCCGCCTTGTGGCATCATACCCATCTGACCCATTCCCGGCATTCCGCCGCCTTGAGGCATCATACCCATTCCCATTTGACCCATCTGCGGCATTCCGCTAAATCCTTGCGGCATACCCATAGGCATCATGCTCATTGAACCTGGCTGCTGCATACCCATTTGCATATCCTGCATACCTTGTTGTTGCCCACCAGGTGTGTATTCTCCTGAAGGCATCTGGTCCATATCAGAATCAGGATATTCACCAAAAGGCATAGATCCTCCTTGCTGCATGCCACCTCCACCTTGTTGCCCGCTTTGTGGATATCCGCCACCATAGAGTTGAGGCATTCCGCTGAACCCTTGTGGAGGCATCATTCCATATCCCTGTGGCATTTGAGAATAGGTTTGTGGTTTTGGAAACATTGGCGGCATAGAACCATACATGTTCTGCATCATTCCAGATGATTCTTCCATCAAAAATGGATGTTTATTTGGCGCATAGCCATCTTTTCCTGCATAGATCCCATGCTTGCTCGCCACGTTCGGCTGGTTTGCCATATTCGGCATGTTTGCCATGTTTGGTTGATTCGCCATATTTGGCATGTTCGCTATGTTTGGTTGATTTGCCATATTTGGCATGTTCGCTATGTTTGGTTGTTGATTTGGGTACCCCATTGGCACATAATGTCCAAGATTTGACGACTCCACCATCCCTGCAAAGTCCTTGTCATGAATAGGGGCCATGGGCTGCTTCATCGGTGCTTTCATCGGTTGATCTTTTAACATAGGTACATCTTTTTTCATTGGCATATCTTTTTTCATTGGAACATCTTTTTTCATTGGTGCGTCTTTCTTCATTGGTGCATCTTTCTTTTCCATCTTGGTTGGTGCAGGTTTTAATGGCGCCGGCTTCATTGGAGCTGGTTTCTTTTCTTGTTTTATTGGAGCTGGTTTCTTTGGAGCAGGCTTAACCGGTGCCGGCTTCGGAGCCTCTTGTACAGGTGCAACCGGTTTTTCTTTAACCGGTACAATAGGCTGTTCTTTCTTCATACCAGGCATCTTGATCGGGATTTTAATCTTTTCCCCCCGTTCAATTACATCTGTTTTGGAGAAACCCGGATTTGCTTTTCTTAATTCATTCACTGGTACATCGTATTTTTCAGCAATTTTGTCGAGTGTGTCCCCTTTTTGCACAATGTGTATTCTCACGCTGCAAAACTCCCTCCTGCCAAATTTCCTTACAGTATATGAACATTTGGGCATATTGCTACATCGTATTAGAAGTGACATTATTCCTTTATCAATTTATGCCTCATAAATGAAGGTTATGACAGGGGGAGAAACACTACATCATTCGGTTCAATGCTGTGATTGCATATTTTTTTGTTTCTTCATCTACCTTAATTACGTTTTCAAGGTTTCCATCAATAATATTTTCTAGCGACCACAGCAGATGTGGCAGATCAATTCGGTTCATCGTAAGGCAAGGGCATAGATGAGGGTTTAATGAGACGATTTTCTTGTCACTGAACTGTTGAGCTAACCGGTTTACAAGATTCATTTCAGTTCCTACAGCCCAGCTTGTTCCTGGTTCTGCATGTTTGATCGTCTCAATAATAAAATGTGTAGATCCGTTCAAATCACTAGCTCTTACAACTTCATGCGTACATTCTGGATGAACAATAATTTGGAACTCCGAATGGTTCTCTCTGAAGTCGGCAATCTGTTCTACTGTAAACTTTTCATGGACTGAACAATGCCCCTTCCAAAGAATCACTTTGATTTGGTCGATGTTCGTTCCATCATAGATTAATTTGTTTGAAATCGGATCCCAGATCGCCATATCTTCAAGTGGTATCCCTAGATCAAAAGCGGTGTTTCTCCCAAGATGCTGATCAGGGAGAAAAAGTAATCTCTCTTTTTGATCAAAAGCCCAGCTTACCATCTCTTTAGCATTTGAAGAAGTAACTGTAGCACCACCATTTTTTCCACAAAATGCTTTTATCTCCGCTGTTGAGTTCACATAAGTCAATGGCAGAATCGTATCACCAAAGAGCTTTTGAAGTTCGATCCAAGCTCTTTCTGTTTGATGAATATTCGCCATATCCGCCATAGAACAACCAGCTTTCAAATCTGGAAGAATTACAGTTTGGTTGTCAGTGCTCAACATGTCAGCTGTTTCGGCCATAAAATGAACACCACAGAATACGATAAAATCAGCATCTTTGTTCTCTGCTGAAATTTTGGCAAGCTGAAGAGAATCACCTGTAACATCTGCGAATTGAACGATTTCATCTTTTTGATAATGATGGGCTGGGAGGAATAAACGCGTACCTAAACTGCTTTTAATCTCGTGAACCCTAGCTTCCATCTCTTCAACTGACATAGAGCTATATCGATCTGGTAATGTATTTGTTTTAGAAAAAGTTTTTAGTAAACTCATGTTTTACAACTCCTTTAACATTCATGCTAATATCCAGTGCTTTATAAGAGTGAGTTAAGTAACCGAGAGAAATATAATCAACACCTGCTCGACTATATTCCTTGATCTCATCGGGAGCAATTCCACCAGAAGCTTCGGTTATAATACTCGAAGGTACATGCGTAAGTCTTTGTTTGATCTCTTCAGGACTGCAGTTATCAAACATGATTATGTCTGCTCCAGCTAAGACCGCTTCGATCACTTGTTCTTCCGTCTCTGTTTCAACTTCTATCTTCACGGTGTGTCCACACTTTTTACGCGCCGTTTCAACCGCTTCCTTAATAGAAGGAAATCCTGCTAAATGGTTATCCTTTAACATTACCGTATCGTACAGCCCGAACCTGTGGTTGTATCCTCCTCCACATCGAACTGCATACTTCTCAAACATCCTAAGACCCGGTGTCGTTTTTCGTGTATCACAAATACGAGTTCCACCTTCACAATAAGAAACTGCTTTAGCTGTTATCGTCGCTATACCTGAGAGCCGCTGCAAAAGATTCAGGATTACTCTTTCACCAGATAAAACACTTTGTCTTCTACCTGTTATCTCAGCTAACACTGCTCCTGCCTCAAACTGTTCTCCTTCGTTTACGAAAATGCTCGTTTGCACGGTTCTATCTATCAACTCATACCCTATAGACAAGATTTGTCCACCTGCAAATACACCATTTTCTTTGGCTATAATGGTGGCGGTCACTTCTGTATGATCTTCAAAGAGAGACGCTGACAAGTCTCCAGATCCAATATCTTCAATTAAAAATTCCTGCAGCTGTTTTTTCAGCAATAATGGATTCATCATGCCACAAACTCCTTATAATTTTTTTTGAGTCCCACTCTTTTTTCTGGGATGGAAAATCTTTTCGATAATGGCTGCCTCTGCTTTCTTCACGCTTAAGACAACTTGTTACCGTCAACCATGCGATTGTTTGCATATTGAACCTCTTGATAACAGGTAGTGGTTCTTTGATCAGATCAGGTCTCCATGAAGGTAGGTTTAGGGTTTTTGCGGCACTCATCAATTCTTTTTTACTCCTGACGATTCCCGCGTATTTATCCATAAGAAGATGAATCTCGCTTTCTTGCAAGAGACCGTCAATCTGTATTGATTTATGTTCAAGATTTTTCTTTCTCTTAAAAGTCGCAGGCTTCATATCCGTTATCTCTGATGAAAGAATACTGTTTGCCACCTTTTTTGCAAATACAGCTCCTTCAAGGAGAGAATTACTCGCTAATCGATTTGCACCATGTACACCTGTATTCGCACACTCTCCAACCGCATAAAGCCCTCTCAACGAGGTCTTACCGCTTTGATCTGTAACGATTCCACCCATCGTAAAATGAGCACCAGGAGATACTGGAATCAGCCCTTTATCTAAATCGATACCAGCATTCTCGCAAAGCATTGTTACTCCAGGAAATTTACTTCTAAAATCTTTAATCGAAGATATATCTAAGAACACCTTCTCACCGTGTTCATGAATCTCTTGAAACAGTCTCCTCGATACGATATCTCTTGGTGCAAGGTCTTTTAACGGATGCACATCCTTCATAAAAGGAACTCCACTTGAATTGATCAATATTCCACCTTGTCCTCGCACCGCTTCAGTAATCAATCCTGCTGGCACTCTATCTGATAGTAGGGTTGGGTGGAATTGAACAAACTCTAAGTCCGAGAGTTCAACACCTGCCCGGTACGCCATGCATAGAACGCTCCCATCCGATCCGAATGCATTAGAAGTCGTTCCATATATCCCTGCATATCCACCACCTGCCAATATGGTATTTTTCGCTTGAAAGATAGTGGTTTGATTTTCATCATCTTTACAAGATACACCGATACATTTATGATCTTGAATAATTAAGTCCACTGCATATTGGTGAGTGACGATCTTAACGTTTTTACTTACTCTTCGTATTAAGGCTTCAATCACTTTCTTACCTGTCTGATCTCCTCCAGCATGAACGATGCGATTCCGATTATGTCCGCCTTCTTTACCTAAGATAAAAGAACCGTTCTCGTGTCTGTCAAAGTTCACTCCCCACTCTGTAAGAGTACGAACGACACTTTCGCCTTCTTTCACAAGTTGTTTGACCGCCTCTTGATCATTATGATGGCGCCCAGCCTTTAGCGTATCTAAAAAGTGCTCTGCCCAAGAGTCCTCTTCATCTATTGCTGCAGAAATTCCACCTTGAGCTAAAAACGAATTTGATTTTTCTGCAGAAAACTTTGTGATAACTATCACATTCTTATGCGAACTTAAATATTCAGCAGCCATCAAACCAGCGATTCCTCCGCCGATAATTAGAACATCTGCCTCTTTATGTTTCATATACACAAAACACCTCAACTTTACACGTGTCTTGACACCTATATTTACATAGATTTAAACTAGATACAACTATTTTATTAAAACTGAGGTGGAAACCTTGATATATCTTGATTATGCAGCAACTACACCCCTGTCAGAATCGGCAGTGAATGCTTTTGTTCAAACTTCAAAAATGTATTTTCAAAACACAGAAAGTCTTCACGAGGGAGGCCAAGCAGCTCGTGATCTATTAGAACATGCTCGGTGTTCTTTAGCTGAGTTGTTAAATAAAGAAAGTGAAGGGATCTATTTTACAGGCGGGGGTTCTGATGGCAATTTTCTAGCTATTACTTCATTAGCGAATGGAGCAAACTATAAAGGAAAACACATTATCTCTTCAAATGTAGAACACCCCTCTATTGATTATGTGCTTAGATTTTTAGAGGAAAGTGGTTATGAGATAACAAGAATACCCATACAAAAAAATGGGAAGATCTCGATCCATACACTGCTGTCCTCAATTCGTCCAGATACTATTCTCGTCACCATTCAGCATGTGAACAGTGAAACGGGAATCGTTCAGGATATCAAAGAAATCGGTGAACATTTAAAAAATCGAGGTGTTTTGTTTCACAGTGATTGTGTTCAATCCTTCGGAAAATGGGAAAAAAATTTTTTTCATTCTTTGAACATAGATGCTTTTACAATGTCTGCTCACAAGATAAACGGACCAAAGGGAACGGGTGCTGTATATGTATCACCATCTATTCATATAGCTCCTCTTCTTTCAGAAGTCACACATGAACGTGGATTCCGTGCTGGTACTGTTGATCTCCCATCAATCGTCGCATTCGTAACAGCAGCAGAAGAGGCATTCCATTTACAGCAAGATCGCTATCTGCATGCCATTGACATGCGAAAACAACTAAAATCGTCTATACTTAAAGATAGGAATATAATCTTTGAAGACAATGACGACAGCTCTCCATTTATCATTCCAATCCGCGCAAAAGGAATGGAAGGTCAAATCGTGATGCAAGAGCTGGATCGATTAAAAATCGCTGTTTCAACAGGGTCAGCATGCAAGAACGGACAACAAGCACCTTCTAAAACTTTACTGGCCATTGGAAGAACAGAAAGTGAAGCTCATGAATTGGTTAGAATCTCGACCAGTCATCAAACGACTTCTGAAGAAATTGCTTTACTTGGAAAAGCACTTATTGAAATAACAAATACATTCAGATCTGTTAGTGAGGTAATAACAAGATGAGCAACGATAAATTAAAAGGTGAAGACAGACGTTCGCAGCTCATAGCCTGGCTGATGAAAGCTGATAAGCCGCTTAGTGGTTCGATTCTCGCCACTAAAACAAATGTTAGCAGACAGGTTATCGTACAAGACATGTCACTTTTAAAAGCAAGCGGTGAGCCGATCATGGCAACAGCTCAAGGCTATATTTACTTAAAGAACGACTCAAAAAAACAATTCTCTCGTGTGATTGCAGCAAATCATTCTCCAGAAGAAACAACGAGTGAACTAATAACAATTGTGGATTATGGCGTTACAGTTGAAGATGTTACCGTTGAACACCCTGTTTATGGTGATATTAAGGCTTCACTTAAACTCTCCACGCGAAAAGATGTTGAAGATCTGATCCAACGGCTTAAAGATACGAATGCTAGCCTTCTAAGTGAATTAACAGAAGGTATTCACATGCACACTCTATCATCAGACTCAGAGGAGAAGCTCGATAAAGTTTGCGGTGCTTTAAAGGAAAAAGGATTCTTATTATAAGCCAAAAAAATCCCTAGCTGTAACAGCCAGGGATTTCTTTATGCGCCGGTTCCTACTACTTCCACTCGTTCTACCGTTTCCATACGGTTCAATGTGCTTAACAAGTCCTTCATATCTCCTTGAAGCATGTTGGTTTCAATCGTCAATGTAATATGTGCACGTCCTTGTAAGGGAATCGTCTGATTAATCGTTAATACGTTGCATCCTTGGGAAGCAACAACTGTTAACAGACTCGACAGTGCACCCGATCTGTCTTCAAGGTGAATGGATAGTGTTATAATTTTCTCTTTAACCATCGTATGAAACGGAAAGATCCCATCACGGTATTTATAAAATGCACTTCTGCTCAATCCAACTTTTTCTGCAGCTTCTGCGACTGTTTTAACTTTTCCTCGATCTAAGAGAGACTTTGCTTCCAATGCTTTTTGCATAGATTCGGACAACACATCTTCTCTTACCATGTAGTATTGCTGATCATTTTTCATTTAGCTTCCTCCGGTGACTTTCTTACCTTTATTATAATAGGATTTACCTTTCGTGTCTATCTCACACGGACATTTGTATAAAATAAAGACAACCTACAGAATAGGCTGCCTTCTTTTAATCGATAAATTCGAACTCATATTTTAGGATTCTAACAACATCACCATGCTCTGCTCCACGATCACGCAATGCTTGGTCTACACCAAGAGTACGCATTTGTCTTGCAAAACGCTTTGTTGCTTCTTCTCGAGAAAAGTCTGTCATCTTGAACAACTTTTCAATCTTCGGACCATTGATAACAAAAACACCTGCAGGGTCACGAGTAATATAGAAGCCAGCATCTTCTTTTTCGTGCTTATATAGAACCCTTTGTTGTTCTCCACCATCATCATGAATAAGAGGGAACTCAGGTGTTACTTCAAGAGTATCTGCTGTTGTGAAAAGCACTTCTCTAATACCTTGACGAGAAATCGCAGAAATTGGGAATACTTTTACGTCTTCTCCCACTTTTTCTTTGAACGTTTCAAGGTTTTCTTCAGCACCTGGAATGTCCATTTTGTTAGCTAGTACAATTTGAGGACGTTCCATTAAACGCATGTTGTACTGATTAAGCTCATCGTTTATTTTCACGAAATCATCATAAGGATCTCGGCCTTCCATTCCAGACATGTCGATAACATGTAGGATAACACGTGTTCGTTCGATATGTCTTAAGAATTGATGACCGAGTCCAATTCCTTCGTGAGCACCTTCGATCAAACCTGGAAGGTCAGCCATTACAAAGCTTCTTCCATCCTCTACCGCAACAACTCCTAAGTTAGGAGTGATTGTTGTAAAATGGTACTCAGCAATTTTTGGCTTAGCTGCTGAAACGATCGATAAGAAGGTTGATTTCCCTACACTCGGAAATCCTACTAATCCTACGTCAGCTAAGACTTTCAATTCTAATGTTACTTCTCGTTCTTCACCTGGTTCTCCATTCTCAGCAATTTCTGGAGCCGGGTTTGCAGGAGTAGCAAAACGAGTGTTTCCACGGCCGCCTCGACCGCCTTTAGCGATGATCGCTTGCTGCTGATGATGTACGAGGTCAGCAATTGTCTCTCCTGTATTAGCATCTGTCACGACAGTACCTGGGGGAACTTTAACAATCATATCGTTCGCTTTTTTTCCATGCATGCCCTTAGACATACCATGTTCACCTCGAGGGGCTTTAAAATGACGATTGTAACGGAAGTCCATAAGCGTTCGTAAACCTTCTTCAACTTCAAAGATCACGTTTGCTCCTTTTCCTCCGTCACCACCAGCAGGACCACCGTCTGGAACGTATTTTTCACGGCGAAATGCAACCATTCCGTTTCCGCCGTCACCTGCTTTTAAATAAATCTTGACCTGATCGACAAACATTTCATTCTCCTCCTTCCATTAGGAAGTTAACTGAATATCAAAATAACACTTATTTTCCTGATTATAGCTTTCGATGAGTAACATGCTTTTATGTGTTGAAAAAATATTTCTCAATACTTCATACGTATCCTTCTCATCTGTTAGCATCCCTTGAAAGGTATAATAAACTCGAAGAGCTGCAGGATCAAATGTAACAGTAAGTGAGTATTCATCATAACCCGAAATGGAATTATTCAACACATCACATACTTCTTTCGTCGTATGTAACAATTCCTCTTCAAATAAGCTGAAATCCCCGCTTTCACCATTTACTTTTCCATACAATTTCACCGGATGCTTCAACCAGTTATATGTTAATAAGTACTCCGATAAATTCGGGGTTTTCAGGTTAGAGATTCTTGATTCTTCCCGTGATAGTTCAATAACTTCATTCATAATCTCTTTTGCCCGCTCTGTGCGGCCAAGTGATAGGTTTGCTTTAATAAGCTGTAGCTGGTTTAGCCAGTCATGCCTGGCGTGGCGCAAAAGATCGACAGTTGTCCATTTGTTTGACATCATCGCACTCCTAGCCTTTCCTTTTAATAGGGCTATACCTTACACCAACAAATTTAGCGCAGTACTTAATACTCTCACAAAGCAAAGAAAAAACTCTAACCAATCTGGTTAGAGTTTTCATCTCCCTCTTACGCTTCTTGCGCGATTGGGTAAACACTTACCTTTTTGCGGTCACGGCCATAACGTTCGAAACGTACAACTCCGTCTACCTTAGCAAATAGTGTGTCATCTCCGCCTTTACCTACGTTTGTACCAGGATAGATCTTAGTACCACGTTGACGGTAAAGAATTGAACCACCAGAAACGAATTGTCCATCAGCACGCTTAGCGCCTAGACGCTTAGACTGTGAGTCACGACCATTCTTTGTGCTACCTACCCCTTTTTTAGAGGCAAAGTATTGAAGGTTTAATTTAAGCATTCGTTGCACCTCCTTCATGTTCAGTCAATTTTATATACTCGCTGTATCCTTCTTCAATGGAAGCAAGGGATACAACCATGCCTTCCAAAAGCCACTGTGTTTTTTGATGTATAGAATCATTAAGATTACCCGGTACGGTTAACGTTAGAAAACCACCATCTTCATGAGTAGTTACTTCTGGCTCATAGCCGCAAAGCTTTTCTATCGCATTGATCGTACCGAATGACACCGCTGTTGCTGCTGCACAAACCAAATCTTGGCCATGTGGAGCAAAATCAGCATGTCCTTCCATCGTAAACGAAAGTATGTCTTGATCGTTGTTCCTGTATATAGAAACTAGAATCATGAGAATTACCCGTTAATTTTTTCAATCACAACTTTTGTGTATGGTTGACGGTGTCCTTGCTTACGACGATAGTTCTTCTTCGCCTTAAACTTGTAGACAACCACTTTTTCGCCACGGCCATGTTTTTCAACTGTTGCCGTAACTGTAGCACCTTCAACTAAAGGAGCTCCTACTTTCAAGCTATCTCCACCTACCATCAATACATCCTCAAATGTTACTGACGCTCCAGCTTCAACATCTAGTTTTTCAACATAGATTGCTTGACCTACTTCAACTCGAACTTGCTTACCACCAGTTTGAATAATTGCGTACATCAACGTGCACCTCCTCTTATACTCAGACTCGCCATCCCAGGTGTATATAAAATACTTAAAACCTGGTCTGTGCGGTTGGAGCGGGTGCTCCAAACACTAACGAAAAAAGGATACCATGTTTGGCACCCTTATGTCAATGTGAATCTTTTAACATCCTGTTTCTTATTTCATCTATTTTTCCTGATTGTCTGACTGCCATTTCTCTGTTTGACGAACCGATAGATACAAACACTTTAATATCATGCTGTTTCTCTAAATGTTTCAGCTTGTCAGGATTCTTTTTCAGCCATTCAGAAAAGTGTTGTGGCACTTCCATCCATAAAGCCTCGTCATCTTCGTATGCGTATTCTTTCATTATACGATCCATCTCATAATACAACGTTTCCTGGCGCAGGATATACCCATCCATCATATGGCGATCGAACCTTGTAGCAAGAGTCTCAAGTAATGAAGGCCTTTCTTTTTTTCTAGTCATTTCAAACAAGCCCATTTTCGTAAAACCATGCAAAATCATGGTAGCAGAATCATTCTTTAATGCTTCTCGCATAACCTTGTTGATTTGTTCTTTGTCTTCGTTTGACTGCATCGTAATAAAGTCAATGACGATCATGCCGGCAATATTACGCAAACGAAGCTGTTTCATTATTTCTTGTGCAGCTATCTTATTTGTCTCAACAACAGTCTTAGACCGATCTTTTTTTCCAGTGAATTTACCCGTATTCACATCGATCGCCGTTAACGCTTCTGTCACATTAAAATAAAGCGAAGACCCATTCTTTAACCATACTAACGGAGAAAGTGCTTTTTCAATGTCTGTGTCAATTCCTAATTTGCGAAAAAGAGGCTCTTTTTCATTGTACAGTTTAACAGAAAATGGATTTTGAAAGGAAGCCGCATACTCTTTGACATGCTGATACGTTTCATAATCATCAACTATAATTTCTTCTACGTTATGATTTATCCATCTCTCTAAGAGTGGATAAAAAAATGGAGGTTGCACGATTAGATCGGGTGCTTTTTTACCATCTGAGCATTTTTGCACTTCGTTCAATTGTCTTCTAAGACTTTCAAGCTCTTGATTCATTTCGCGCTTAGGAAAATCTTCGCAACCTGTCCGAATGATCAGACCTTCTTGATTATTTATAACAGAATCTCCCCAGTCTTGTAGCATTGCGCGTTGAGATTCTTTTATCTTTTTGGATATTCCAACGTGAGGAGTGAATGGAAAATAAACGAGCAGATGGCCTGTAAACGAAATAAGGGCTGTTAATTTGGCACCTTTATCTCCAGACTCTTCTTTAACGACTTGAACAAGTATCGATTCTCCTTCTTTAATAAGGCTTGAGATGGATACTTTCTTTTGTGCCTCACCAGAAAGTTGTTGATAAGCAGGCAAATCGTCTTTATGAAGAAAGCCGTTCTTGCTCGTTCCAATATCTACAAACACAGCTTGCATACCAGGCAAAACCTTTTGAACTTTTCCTTTATAGATATTTCCTGTTAACGGACTTTTAGTCGGTCTATGGACCGCACATTCTATAAGTTTTTCATTCTCCATTAACGCTGTACGTTTTTCCATTCCTACTGCATTGATTACTACGCGCTGCATCGTTCCATTCACATCTCCCTGTTTTTTGCTCTGTATCCTATTCTAACGAAAAACTTTTCCAATTGCACACTCGGGAGAATGATTATGAAAATAAGCTTCTAAGAGTTGCTTTTCATTGATCGTAATAGGATTGAAATTCTTAATAACAATAGAATGGGAAACACCTTTTACCAAGTGATGAGTGACTTTTGAAAGTGACCATGTTGGGGGTACGATAATCGTACGAGTACCTTTTATGCTTGATTGCTGCATTCTGTTCAGCAAGAACCGTATGAACACATAATGTCTGCTGCGCCATTCAAGAATATGAGCTAAGCCTAGGAAAAGACAGATTACCCAAAGGTTCAAATGCGATGGCTGTAAAGAGAGCTGCCATGCACTGCCTATGACCAACAAAGCACCGGATCCTATTAAAAACTTCTGCTGTGCTTCTTTGAATGGAATCCATTTGGATACTAGAGCAAATAAAACTTTCCCACCATCGAGTGGCCATATCGGAAGAAGGTTAAATAAAAATAAGGTAAGGTTCAAAATAAAAAACCAATAAAAATCATTCGCAGAGATGAGGTTAGTCTGACTTAAGATATATGCGACTCCGGTAAGCCAAATGTGTTGTAATGGACCAAGAACAGCTACCCAAACCTCTTCGTGAATCGGACGTGTGCCATGTTCTTCAACTACGGCTGCACCTCCAAAAGGGAGAAGATCTATTCTTGAAACTCTCCAATTAAAAAGACGGGCACCAGCAAAATGACCCATCTCATGAATTAGAACGACGAAAAACCAGACGATAATCTCCCTAAAATGCCCCGTATAGACCGCACCGAAAATGACGACCCAAAAGGAGGGATTAATCTTTATTTTTCGTATGAATTCTATTATTAATTTAATCAATATCAATCACCTTGCTAGGATCAATGAAACTCTTGTCTTTTTTTATCGCAAAATAAAATTTACCGGACTTCCCATCCTTACTTCCCGATACTTTACCTAATCGAGTACCGCTTTCTACATAATTATATAGCTTAATGGACTTATCAATTTCCTTTAGGTCTCCATACCACGATTCTTGTTCGTCCGAGTGTTGAATGATTACGGTATAACCCAAGTCATCCTTTTTTCCAGCATAAACAATGTAACCACTTTTGGACGTTTCAACATCTTCCTCTTTGCCCGTTTCAATAACGATTCCTTTGCCGTTTGTACTGAACGTCTCATACACCTTACCATCAGCAGGAACAGCAAATACTTCACTGACTTCTTCCGTTTTCTTTTCTTTCTGCAACTTATCTTTCGGAAATAAAGCTAATGGTTTTCCGAACTTATCTTCATACCAATCTTTTGCTGCAGCAAACTGAAACTCATCTTGATATACATGTTTGATAAAGTTTTGCGCCTGAACCGTATGATCATTATTATTCTTAAATGCGATTCCTACAATTAAAAATAAGATAATGGAAAACATAATCTGCATTAACATAGCATGACGGTTGAATAGAGGATGAGATTTCTCCGGTTCGTCCCTGGATGTGATAACCGAGCTACTTTCTTTTGAGCTGCCGTTTTTAGAAATATTACCGTACTTCTTTCGGATTTCATCTGCTCTATTTTTCATAACCGTTCCTCCATTTTTCTCATATATGTACATCCTATGACTTGTCCGTTGGAGATATGAGTAAATGGTTTGTTGATTTGTGCAGCTGAAAATAAAGATTTACATAAGCTCTGTTGTATTCGTAAGTGGTTGATTTCCGTTACAGGTGCTCGCTTTCCGCGGGGCGACCGGTGAGCCCCTTGCCGCTTTGCGCCATTAAGGGTCTCACCTGACCGCTCGTCCCGCAGGAGTCTCGCATCCTCCACTCCAATCAACTTGCAAATGTAGCAAAAAGAAAAAATCCAAAAGCTCCAAAGACAAATTGAATAGTGCAACACCTTACAAGCTTCTCACCGAGCAAACGACAATAAAGACTATACGGTAGGTTTACTAGTAAACAAAGGAAGCACAGTTGCTTTTGACTAAGCGTGAAATGATCAAATCTAAAAAACAAGCATCATGAAAGTCAATAACCGACTTCAAGAACGCCTATGAAATAGCTTTGTAAAATACATCTTTGGTTTGTTGATTGGAGTGCAAGGTGCGAGACTCCTGGGGGATCAGCGGGACAGGTGAGACACCTAAGGACACAAAGTGTCGAGGTGGCTCACCGCACGCCCCCCGGAAAGCGAGCATCCTGGAACGGAAATTAACCACTTTCAAAACCTTTAGAGTAAAGAGCTCAAAAAAAAGCATCAGCGCGAAGCCGATGCTTATTTCATACCTAATAATGTTTTGATCTTTCCAAAGAAACCTTTTTCTTCTTCTAGTGACAGAAGCGGAACAGACTCACCTAAAATTCTTCTCGCAATATTCCTGTATGCGATAGAAGCTTTCGAGTCAGGCTGTAAAGCAACTGGTTCACCTTTGTTTGCAGCTTTTATCACGTTCTCATCGTCGATCACGACTCCAAGAAGCTCGATAGAAAGCACGGAAACGATCTCATCAACATCTAACATATCACCGTTCTTAGCCAGATGATTACGAAGACGATTTACAATCAGTTTAGGCGGTTCCATATCCTCTTGTTCTAACAACCCGATAATGCGATCAGCATCACGCATAGAAGCAGTTTCAGGATTGGTTACTACGATTGATTTATCCGCACCTGCAATGGCATTTTTAAAGCCTTGCTCAATGCCTGCAGGACAATCAATAATGACATAATCGTAATCTTGCTTTAATTCCTGAACGATTGTTTTTACTTGTTCAGGGGTAATGGAAGATTTATCTTTTGTTTGAGCTGCTGGGAGCAGGTACAAACACTCAAAACGCTTATCTTTTATCAATGCTTGTTTAAGTTTGCAGCGTTCTTCTGCTACATCAACAAGATCATAGATGATGCGGTTCTCAAGTCCCATCAATACATCCAAGTTTCTCAACCCGATATCCGTATCTACAAGACATACTTTTTTTCCAGAAAGAGCTAGAGCAGTCCCTAAATTGGCAGAAGTCGTCGTTTTACCGACTCCACCTTTCCCAGACGTTATGACTATTGCTTCTCCCATGCTTCATTCCCCTTTCTATAGCAAACTGTTCAGTTTCGGTCTTAATCGATGAACAGCACTGATTCGATCAATACGAATCTGTTTTTCTTCATTGGATATGTAAGCAAACTCCATCTCATTTCCTAGTTCGGGATAAGAGTCTGGTGCTCTATTAATATGGTGAGCAATCCTAAGTTGAGAAGGCTTCATTACGGATGCTGCAATGATCGCTTCTTCGTTACCTTTCGTGCCGCAGTGAGCGATTCCTTTTAGCGAACCGAGAATATAAATATTCCCTGTCGCCATCACAGTTGCTCCAGGATTTACATCGCCGACCAGAAGCAGGTCTCCTTGTATATCAAGAACCTGACCTGATCTGACGACTTTAGATACGGTCACAACTTGAGCATCTTTTCTCATCTCTTCAGCTTCAGCTTTTGTGATAACATCTGACTCAATATGATCTAGGATAAGATTTTCTTTTTGTTTAAGAACTTCTATTAACTTCTCTTCTTGTTCAGCAGTCAAATAACGGTTCCCTGCTTTTACTTTAACGGAAATTACAGGTCCGCTTAACATTTGGCTGCTTCCGGCGGTTAATTTATCATTAAGCTCCTCGACTAATAGATCGAAGGAACACTTATCATCCAACAATAAAACGAGGCCGTCTTTTGTTCCTTTAATTGTTACGTTGTGCTGGAGTTTTTGTACCATTGCCATTGTTCACCTCAACGTACTAACATTCGACAGCTAGGTCTAAATTCCTCTTTGCAAAAGTTAGTTTTCTTTTAGAGTATCCTTTATTTGGTTCAACTGCTTTACAAACGGATAATAAATGAGTATCGCAAAGAAACCGTTTAAGATGAGGGTAGGCAACAATCTTTTATACAGGAATACATCTAACATCTGAGTACTGATTCCTATAAGACTGTTCAAACCGTATACAAAAAACTCTAATATGGAAACCCCTACTACGGACAGAAGTAAAGTCACGATCAAGTTTCCAAATAAATACCTTGAAAAGATTGATGTAATATAGGCAGTAGCTGCCATAGAGAACAAATAAACACCAATGATGTCTGTATAGAGAAGATCAGTGAGCAAACCAAAAGCAAGTCCGTACAAAAGCCCGTATGTGGTGTTTACATACATGGCAACAAATAAAATTAATACCATTGAAAAACGGGGGACTAGCTGCCAATCCATACTATTATCATGAGGCAAGAAAGCTTGTACTAATGAACTCTCACTAATAAAAGCTAGATAGATAAGAAAAGGAAGAAAGACTTTTTTCATCATTCTTCCTCCTTTTCTCTTAAACTTTCATCCACTGCAGGCATTTCTCGTTCAAGTACCATCACATGATCAATATCATAAAGATCTGCTGAAGGTTTTAAATAAGCAGTTTGTGTCAATCCCACTTCATCTGGTTCAATATCAATTACTTCTCCGATGAGCAGGTTAGGAGGAAAGACATCTCCTAGACCAGAGGTGATCACCTTTTGGCCTTTCTTAATCTTTGCATCTACCGGAATCTTCTTAAACACCAAAGCTTGTTTTTTTGCATCATAACCTTCGATCGTTCCAAAGATGTTCTTCTCACCTTGAACAATAGCAGAGAAACGATTCGTACGATCATTGTCACTGATCAACTGAACGGTTGACTGAAACAAGGAAACATTCGTGACTTTACCAATAAATCCTTGTGGTGAAATGACTGCCATCTTCGGTTTGATACCATCTTTCTCCCCTTTGTTGATGTAGATAAATTGATTCCACTGATCAGGGGAGCGTCCGATCACAGTACCTTCTCTCACTTTAAAATCGGTAAGATCTTCTTCTTTGTCTAATTGCGCTTTAAGTGTTGCGTTTGTTTTTTTAACTTCCTCATACTGTACATAAAGTTTTGCGTACTCATCTAACCTAGCTTTTAACATTTGATTCTCTTTGTAGAGCTGCTTCATTTCAGCTAAATTCTCAAAGAAACCCGCTAGTGTATTAGCGGGTTTATAGAAAATCGTTTGTGTTAGTCCTGCAGAATCTTTTAAAAACTGTTCAGGTAAGGTTAGGCTTTCCCTTTTTTTCATCGAAAAACCAATCAGAGCTACTAGAATGATAATGCTGACTAGCAGAATGATAAGGCGTTTGTTCGAAAAAAATTGTGGCATGAAAATACACCTACTTACTTGGATTTAGATCTAGAAGTTATACCAGCCTTGGATTTAAAGAGGTGCAGGTTTTCAAGCGCACGGCCAGTTCCAACTGCTACACAATCCAACGCGTTCTCAGCCACAATAACAGGCATCTTCGTCTCTTCACTGATTACTTTATCCAAGTTTCGTAATAAAGCACCGCCACCAGTTAAAACAATACCACGATCCATAATGTCAGCAGCAAGTTCTGGTGGTGTTTTTTCAAGAGTTACTTTAACGGCATCCATAATGCTATTAACAGTATCACGCAACGCACTGGAAACTTCTTCCGCCGTAATCGTAATCGTTTTTGGAAGACCTGTCAACAAATCTCTACCACGGATATCCATATCTTCAATTCCATCCGGCGCACCAGCTGAACCGACTTCTAGCTTAAGAGTTTCAGCCGTTCTTTCACCGATCATAAGATTATAAGTCTTCTTAATATAAGCAATGATCGCATCGTCCATCTCATCACCAGCAATACGGATTGACTGGCTTGTAACGATACCACCTAAAGAGATGATCGCAACTTCAGTCGTTCCTCCACCGATATCAACGACCATGCTACCTGTTGGTTCCCATACAGGAAGATCAGCACCGATTGCAGCTGCAAAAGGTTCTTCGATCGTGTAAGCTTCACGAGCTCCCGCTTGTTTAGTCGCATCTTCAACCGCACGCTTTTCCACTGCAGTAATTCCTGATGGTACACATACCATGACATAAGGTTTACGTGCAAAAACAGAACGGTTTTTTTGGGCTTGCTGAATAAAGTATTTCATCATTGTAGCTGTTGTTTCAAAATCAGCAATAACTCCATCTTTCATAGGTCGTACGGCAACAATATTACCAGGAGTACGTCCAATCATATTCTTAGCAGCATTACCTACCGCTTCAATTGAACCTGTGTCAGTACGCAAAGCAACAACGGAAGGTTCACGCACAACAACACCCTTGCCCTTCACGTAAACAAGTGTGTTTGCAGTTCCTAAATCAATTCCTAAATCTCTTGAAAATCCACCAAACATTTATGTAGACTCCTTTCATCAAGCAAAACTCATAAGTTTGATTATACGCTAAAAAAGAAACAAAAGACAATGTTAAACATATCCTTTTTCTTTTAAACTTACGTATCTTTGATCACCTATTATGATGTGATCCAAAACTTCAATTCCTAACATTTTTCCGCATTCTACTAATCTTTTTGTCACTTCAATATCTTCCCTGCTCGGAGCAGGGTCACCACTCGGATGATTATGAAAACAGATGATTGAAGCACTTGAGCGTTTGAAGCCTTCTTTAAATACTTCTCGCGGATGTACGATAGACGTATTTAGACTTCCGATAAAAACCGTTTTTTTATAAAGCACTTGATTTTTTGTATTTAAATATAAACAAACGAAGTGTTCTTGCTGTAAAAAACGCAGCTCGTCCATCAGATACCTAGCTCCATCTTCAGGTGAACGTATCGTGTACCTTTCTTCAAACTGAAGACGGCTGATCCGTTTTCCGATTTCTATGGCAGCCATCAGTTCCACTGCTTTTGCTGATCCTATACCATTGATCTCTTTCAGTTCACCAATTGTTGCTTCTTTAAGATGCCTTAATCCTTCAAATTGCTGAATGATATGATGGGCAAGCTGGATAGCTGACATTTGCTTCGTACCCGTTCTTAAAAGAATAGCTAACAATTCATAGTTAGAGAGCGCTTCAGGACCATCATTTAAAAGTCTTTCTCGCGGCCTCTCCTGTAATGGGTAATCTTTTATCATAAGCGGCTTCGTTACCACTTACGTCCCCCCTATTATTCAGTCTTCGTGACTGACTCGGTGAAAGAAAACCCGAAATCTTTTAGTGATCGAACCACCTTAGAGATCGGTAATCCTACAACATTGAAGTAATCGCCTTCGATTTTCTCAACTAATAGCGATCCTGATCCTTGGATTCCATAACTGCCAGCTTTATCAAAAGGTTCACCAGTGTTTAAGTACCAATCAATTGTATTTTCATCTAAAGTGTAGAAAGTAACACTTGTCTTAACAGAGAAAATCACTTTTTTTGTTTGATCTATTAAACAGACCCCCGTGTAAACTTCATGTGTTTGACCTGAGAGCATCCTTAACATTTCGGCAGCTTCAATTCGATTCTTAGGTTTGCCAAGACGATTATTTTGATAAGATACGATTGTATCTGCACCTAAGATCACACACTCTGGTTTTTGAGTAAAAATGTCTGCAGCTTTCTGTTCAGCAAGTGATTCTACCAATCGACTTGGAGTAAGGGAGTGATCCATTTTTTCTTCAAGTGTACTTGGATACGTTTCAAATGGAAGAAGCGTTAATGACAGAAGTTCATATCTTCGAGGTGAAGCAGAGGCTAATATGAGGCGTTTCATGTAATCACCTTTCATCTAATTCTTTGATGTATAGTTTCGTATAGATTTACAATAGCAAACTTGTAAAAATTAGACAAATCACGCCGAAAAACATACTTCTATTAGTTTTTCGGTTCTTTACTGCATTTTATGAGGGCAAATGATTAAATTCATTGACGAATTCCGACAAAATTCTTAAAAACCTATCAATCAAGATTTTGTTTTACGCTTTCACAATCAATCTTTTTGGAAACTAAAAGAGTATGACTCAACAATCGAGCCATACCTTAAATTCCTTTAGTTTCTTCATTTCTAAGAATGTTACTTTTCTTTTAATGCAAGTTGATCAGAGTGGAGGGTTGCCGACTCCTATGGGACGAGCGGTCGATCCTAAAAGTAGAAGTGGCTTGTTAAGGCCCGACAAGCAAAAGTTGAATGGGCTATGAAGGAGCACTTTGCTCATCACAGACCGTATAACCTTTGTCCTCGAGGGGCTAGCCACTGCAACTAGACAGGTGAGTCCCTTAATGACGCAAAGCGGCGAGGCGCTCACCTGTCTCCTCATGGAAAGCGATCAACCCGGAGCTTAAATCAACTACTTTCAAAGAGCAATGAATAAGCAAACAGGCTATTTATTTTAATTATTTTAATGTTGCAAGCAGCTTCGTATAAGACTGTAAGCTATCCATTACTTTTTGCTGAAAAGCCCAGTTCAGTTCTCCTTTTTTCGAATCCTTTAACGCTAGAAAGGCACCTTCAAGCTGCTTTTCAAAATCTGAAGCTGCTTTCGTTGTACTTTCACTCCACTTGCCCTTCTGCCCTTTTCCATACTCTTTCCACTTGTTAAAATCGTTCAGTGTCCGATCAAGACCTGATCCACTTATGTCTGGCATCTGAGAAAGGGTAAGCGTATTTTGAAGTAGAATCTGACCATTCGTAAAATAGGTTTCATCTAGCTTTGATGGTGTTTTTAATTGATCAAAAGAAAAAGAGAGCGATTTAAAAAGTGGCTTATCCATTTCTTTTTGATAAGCTTCATTAAATTTATCTAATTGATGCTTCTCATTTCCAATGCCTACGATAACAGAATACTTTTCTTCTTCAGCTTTAAAAACAACTGCTGAAAAGCCTTTATCTTCTATGGTTTTAACAGCTCCTTCAGCTCGATCTTTTGATGAGAAGACACCCGCTTGAAGTGCTGAAAAATCTAATTTGATTGGCCTGATTGTTACGGATTTACCAGAGTCAGCTACTTTTTCTGTAGCAACTGTTGATGCTTCTGTCACTTTATCTCCAGCTTCCGTGATATCGGAGGAGAATACCGTTAAGACTAATACTCCTAAAATTGTTCCTGTAACGATAGCTCCTATAATCGCTGCAACAATTTGCTTAGGAAAGCCTTTCCCATTATTCGGAACAAGGAAGCTTGTCCTCTTGTTCAACACATGTCCGTTCTTTCTTTTAAAGAAGTTTTCACGTTTCTTAAGAGAAGTTGCCAGAATCGTATATCCGCCTCTGTTCACTTCCTCGATGGCAGCAGCAACCTCATTATGAGCGGGCTGCTCTTTAACAGATGTTTGATCTTCACTATAGTTCTTTTCTTTACCATTGATCAAGATGGATATCTCTTGTTTCATATCATCCGCTCCTCTCTATCATCTACTAAAACATATGCTATTTTTGTTTTAATAGAACAAGAAAAAGATAGGAACACAAAAAAAATCCAGGCGTGAAACTGCCTAGATTTTTATCCGATATAAGCGGCGACTTTATTTCTTCCTTGTTGTTTTGCACCTGTATACATGGCACGATCTGCGTTTCGTACTAATGTAAGTGCATCTTCTCCTTGATGAGGAGCAGTTGCAACCCCGATACTTGCAGTTATGTAGATCGTATGTCTGCATTGGTCGGTGAGGTCATTATGTATATCAAATCCTTGATCAGAAATTACAGAACGAAGCTGTTCAGCTAATTGGATACCCGCTCTATCCCCTGATTCAGGTAGCAAGATAATAAACTCCTCTCCACCATACCTGGCAACTGTTCCTCGATCACCAATAAACTCTTCTAGTCTTCTAGCTAAGAGGATCAATACTTCATTTCCACTTTGATGACCGTATGTATCATTTACTTTTTTGAAGTGATCAATATCTAATAAGATGATTGAGAACTGCTTCCTAAAATACTCATAATTTTGGTACATTTCGGTAAGAATGCTCTCAAAATATCGATAATTATATAAACCTGTTAAAGGACATTGTTCACTTTTTAACTTTGTGGATTCGTAGTTTCTTGCATTATCGATCGCTACTGCCAAGTAGTTTGCTAAGATTTCAAGGATGATGAGGTGATGCTTCTGAAAAGCGTGTTTTTCTTTAGATGCAAAGGTAATGATACCTACGATTTTTTGATTTCTGATCATAGGCACCGAGAGTACAGACTGTGCTTTTCCTTGAAAGAAAACGTTCGATATCTTACGCCATGGCTTCAATTTGCTATAACGTATACTTTTTCCTGTCGACCATACTCTACCACTAATAGCTTCATGTTTTTTGATAGGTACTGTGGTGAGTATGCCTTCTTCACTTTCATATTGGCGTATGATCTTAAGATTTTCTCCCGCATCCGCATCATATATAAACGCAAAATCAACATTCATAAAACCGATCAGTCTTTCTATAAAAACATCCAATATGTGATTTACCTTTAAATGTTCAGAAAGCTGCTGGCCGATCTCACTCGCTTTTTGAAGAGCATCGTTAATCTGTTGACTAACATGATAGAGATTAATAATGATAGATAATGAAAGAAATGGTAGGCCAACATAAAAGATTCCAGGACGCCCTAGCTGAGAGTATAGAACAAATAGCATGAGGCCAACAGGAATAGCTAGAACCTCCGAAACGAGGTCCCATACAGCATCACGCTCAAAAAAAGCAACGTCTTCTTCGTATAGTACTTTTACGATAAAGTAAAGACCAACATGATTTAAAACCAACCCCGTTAAAACATATGCGACTACAGGAATCAAATTAATAGATTCATCAACTGCAAACGGTCCCACTTCACCTCCAAAGAGATGAAATACCGAGCTCTCACAGATAATTAGCCATGTAAACATAAGGCTGTTCGCCATATATCTATAATACTCTTTTATGACATGAACCTTTAGAGAGATAAACATGGCTAAAACAGATAATAGCGTCATATATAACGCAACAGTCAGCCCATAATAAAGAAATACGGCTAGGTTGATTCCAGACATGAAGGAGATGTTCGTATTCATCACTTTGATCGGGAAACAAGAAACAACGATCGCTAAAAAGCTTATAATACCAAGGTCGATTACATTGATATCAGGCTGGTTACTCGTCATCTGAACAGCCGTCCAAATAGCGAGTGGGAAAAAGAAAATCCATGCCGCTATAAGAATCATACGTTTTTTTCTATTTACCATACGAGTCGCCACCACCTTGTCCCCCTTCCAAATAAGGAATGTTTAAAATACACAACTTTTTTACTAGGACAAATTCATTATCTTTTATTTTATCAAAAGTTCTAAAAATTACAATAAATGTTATTCCAAATTTGTAAATGTTTTTCTAATTTCTGAAATAAAGTAGAGCGATCCAGTAATTATGAGAATATCATCTTCCTCTAATTGGTCTTTTACATGTTGCAATGCCTCTCTCCAAGAAGAGATGCTATATGAATTTTCCAGAGGGCTTTCTGCCAACAATTGTTCCGCAGATGCTGCTCTTGGAAAATCAAAGGATGTAAAACACGCTTCGTACACGACACTTACCAAGTCTTGCATCATCGTTGCATACGCCTTATCTTCCAAAGCCGCAAACAAAAGAAAGATTCGCTTAGATCCATAATGATTGATCAGTGTTTGTTTAAGTGCTGCAACACCTTGTTGGTTATGAGCCCCATCAATTATTATATCGGGTGAATGTGATACTTTTTCAAATCTTCCAGCCCAAATTGCTTCGCGAAGTCCATCCATTAACGTAGAGAGCGAAATATTAAACTTGCCAGACCTTGTTAAATGCTTAACAGCTGCCACTGCTAATCCAGCATTTTTAATTTGGTGCGTTCCCATCATAGAAATCTCAAGTTCTATACCTCTATGAACTTCAGAATCTGTATAGAGAAATCTTTCACCACTATTTGTACTTTCTACGTGTACAACAGAAAAATCACGATCAAGATAATAGTTCTCTGCATTCATTTCCTTCGCTTTACGATCGATCACTTCACGTGCTTCAGATTGATCTGCTGTTGTAATGATAGGTACACCACGCTTGATGATCCCAGCCTTTTGAAAGGCAATCTCTTTTAGCGTTTCACCGAGTATGCCCATATGATCAAAGCCTATGTTTGTAATGAGGCTTAAGATCGGTGTTATTACGTTAGTAGAATCGTAAAGACCCCCAAGCCCTGTTTCATATACAACAATATCAGGCTGTTTATCAGCGAAGTAAAGAAGTGAGATTACGGTGATCACTTCAAACTCGGTAGGACTTCCTAGATTGGTTAAAGAAACTTCTTCAACAAGAGGCTTTACGATTCTTGCATAATGAAGCAGTTCTTCGTCTGCAATAGGTACCCTGTTCAATGATACCCTCTCATTGAAAGAAATGAGATAAGGAGATGTGAACGTACCTACAGAATAACCCGCTTTATTCATGATGCTTCTTATATATTCTACAGTTGACCCCTTACCATTCGTGCCTGCAATATGTATACACGTTATCTTCTTTTCGGGGTTGCCTGTTCGTTCTAAGAGCCATTCCACTCGTTTCATACCGGGTTTTATACCAAATTTCAATAAGCTATGAATCCACTCTAGTGCTTCCTTGTAAGAATTCAAGTTAATTCCGCCTTTCTAACCATAAAGAAGGCGAATCCCTGCTGAAATAAGGATTCGCCTCATATAGATGATGTGTTAGCTTTGAAGTTCTTTAATACGCGCTAATACGTTATCATATTTCTCTTGATAATCCGCTTCTTTTGCACGCTCTTCTTCTATAACCTTTTCAGGTGCTTTCTTCATAAAGCCTTCATTGCTTAATTTTTTCTGTACGCGCTCTACTTCTTTCGCGTATTTCTCAGCTTCTTTTTCAAGTCTCTTAATTTCTTCATCGATATTTAACAACCCTTCAAGTGGAAGGTACATTTCTAAACCTGTTAAAATCGTGCTCATGCTCTTCTCAGGTGCTGAGATCTCATCTGAGATGATAAGTTCGCCTGGGTTACAGAAACGCACTAAATAATGACGATTTGATTCGAGTGCTGAAAGGATCTCTTTATTCTTTGGTTTAATCTGTAGTTCAACTGGCTTACTCGGAGCAACGTTCATTTCAGAACGGATGTTACGAACTGAACGGATCACTTCTGTAATCAGCGCAAATTCTTTTGCTGCTTCAGGGAAATGAAGATCTTCACGCTTTTCTGGCCAAGAAGCAATAGTGATCGATTCACCTTTATGAGGCAAGTGCTGCCAGATTTCTTCTGTAATAAATGGCATGAAAGGATGAAGCAATCTTAGCGTTTGGTCTAACACATGTGCTAGAACAGAACGAGTCGTTTTCTTCGCTTCTTCATCTTCCCCATAGAGTGGAAGTTTTGCCATTTCGATATACCAGTCACAAAGATCATCCCAGATAAAGTTATAAAGCAGGCGTCCCACTTCTCCAAATTCGTATGCATCGATCAAACGTGTGATATCTTCTGCCGTTTCATTCAATCGCGTTAAAATCCATTGATCAGCTAGTGATTTCTTTCCACTTAGATCAATCTCGTCGTATTGCATACCATCCATATTCATCAATGCAAAACGAGATGCGTTCCAGATCTTGTTAGCAAAGTTCCAAGTAGACTCTACTTTTTCCCAATAAAAACGAAGGTCGTTTCCTGGTGAACTTCCTGTTGATAAGAAGAAACGCAAAGCATCAGCGCCATACTTCTCGATCACATCCATCGGGTCAACACCGTTACCGAGTGATTTACTCATCTTTCTTCCTTCGGAGTCACGTACGAGCCCGTGAATCAGCACATCGTTAAACGGCTTTTGTTCCGTAAATTCAATCGATTGGAAGACCATTCTTGAAACCCAGAACGTAATGATATCGTAACCTGTTACGAGTACATTTCCTGGGAAGTAACGCTTGTAATCAGCAGCTTCTTCGTCTGGCCATCCCATCGTTGAGAACGGCCAAAGAGCAGATGAGAACCATGTGTCAAGAACATCTGTATCCTGCTCCCAGTTTTCCGGATCTTTCGGTTCTGTCTTACCTACATAAATTTCCCCTGTTTCTTTATGGAACCATGCAGGGATTCGATGACCCCACCAAAGTTGGCGGGAGATACACCAGTCACGAATGTTTTCTATCCAACGCATATACGTATTCTCGAAGCGATCAGGAACAAAGTTTATTTTATCTTCACCTTTTTGAAGCTTGATCGCTTCGTCTGCTAAAGGCTGCATCTTAACAAACCATTGTGTTGAAAGATATGGTTCAACAACCGCTCCACTTCGCTCAGAGTGTCCAACAGAATGAATATGCTCTTCAATCTTGAACAATACACCTTGCTCTTGAAGATCTTTAACGATCTGCTTTCGACACTCAAATCGGTCGAGTCCTTGGTAAGCACCAGCATTGTCATTCATCTGACCGCCTTCATCCATTACAAGGATACGCTCAAGGTTGTGTCTGTTCCCGATCTCAAAGTCATTTGGATCATGAGCAGGTGTGATTTTTACAGCTCCTGAACCAAATTCCATATCAACATAATCATCTCCAACAATCTCGATCTCACGTCCAACGATTGGGAGGATAGCTTTTTTGCCGATTAGGTGTTGATAACGTTCATCTTTCGGATGAACAGCGATTGCTGTATCACCAAGCATCGTCTCAGGGCGAGTAGTTGCTACTTCGATGTGTCCAGATCCATCAGCTAGTGGATACTTCATATGATAGAACGCACCTTGAACATCTTGGTGGATAACTTCAATATCAGAAAGAGCTGTTTTCGTCTTTGGATCCCAGTTAATGATATATTCACCACGGTAGATCAAGCCTTTTTCATAAAGGGTAACAAAAACTTCTTTAACTGCATCAGACAAACCCTCATCTAATGTAAAGCGTTCACGGGAATAATCTAGGCCGAGCCCTAATTTTGCCCATTGATTACGAATAAACTCTGCATACTCTTCTTTCCATTCCCACGACTTCTCTAAAAACTTTTCACGGCCTAAATCGTATCGAGAAATCCCCTCTTCACGAAGCTTTCCTTCTACTTTTGCTTGGGTTGCAATACCAGCATGATCCATCCCAGGCAGCCATAGAACATCGTATCCTTGCATACGTTTTGTACGTGTTAAGATGTCTTGAAGCGTTGTGTCCCATGCATGCCCGAGGTGTAGTTTCCCTGTAACGTTAGGAGGTGGGATTACGATCGTATACGGCTGTTTACCCTCTTCGCTCTTTGCTTCAAAAAATTTACCTTTCAACCAAAAATCATAACGATTTTCTTCAGTTGCCTTCGGATCATATTTCGTTGGCATCGTCAGTTCTTTCTGTTCGTTCGTCATTCTATTCTCCTCCTTTATTTCTAAAAAAACAAAAAAGCCCTTTCGTCAAAAAGGACGAAAGGACTCCGCGGTACCACCTTTATTTACGGCAAGTCTAAATAAACTTGCTGTACACTCATGAATAACGGATGGACCGTCTTCTCCTACTTCGAGTTTCAGAGAAGATGCTCAAGGGCGACTTCCAACTAACATTCCTTAAGGATTCTTTCAGCAGATGAATCCTCTCTCTAAAAGGTGTTATGTTGTACTATTCCCTGTCTACGCGACAATATAGAATCTGAGTATATTTTATACAACTTATCTGTTTTTAGTCAATAGTATTACCGTAACTTATAAAAGTTATTCTATGCCTTTGATCGCCCTTTGGTGAAAGCCTGTCTTTCACATTAATTATATTGTTGCATAAATTATAAAAAATGGGCGAATGGAGGGCTTCTTTTGTCTAGAAAGTATTTTCGAAAAACACGTTTTCCTGGGTGGTTTGTCACACTCAAACAAACAATCGGACAATTGACTGCGCCACTTATTGTCTTTCAGCTTTTAAGGACGATACTATTTCCATCTGCTGTTGATTTTATCATCCTTTTAACCTTAGTGATCCTCCATGTGTGTTTCGCTTATGATGTACTTTAAAAAAACAAAAAAAGATCACATATAGTCGTTATATGTGATCTCCTTCATCATTTATGTGAATTTTTGTTGGAATAGAATCTGTTTGCTCTAAAGGTGCAGGTGGGGGAGCCATCATAATCGCATCACAGAAATCCCGGATTTTTTTCATGGCTCTTATTCTGCTCTCAAGCCTATGCACCATTTCAATTTGAGAATAATCGTTCCGTTTCATGCAATAAAGATCCACTGCATTAAAAACAGGTTCAGGATAAGATAAATAACTAATTAATAATCCTCTTTCTTCGTTTAGCAAAGGTACGTGTTTTTCATAAAGGTCTAATAATGATTTTCCTTCTTCTGCAGACCATTCCTTTTGATGAGCTGCTCTTCTAAAATAAACGGCTAAGTCTCTGATTGGTGTATCCAGAACGGCCTTTTCAAAATTGAGTAGATGGCCTTCACCTGTTGGGTTAAAGATCAAGTGATTCCTTGAAACCTTACCGTGACAAAGTACGCTCCGGTAGCGTTTTTCTCTTTGACACGTTTCATACCATTCTTTCAATCTTCTTTTCGCTTCTTCTGTCATTCTCATGATCTGATGAAAGTGACTAAGGTATGTTAGTTCAAAGGGAGACATATACGTTTTCTGTTCTGCTTCTTCCGTAAATCTCTCCATTTCATATTGCCGATTTTCCCATCTGTTCATGAGATACTGATACGAATGTTCTACCACTTCATTTGAAAAGTCTTGCTCCTTCAGTGTTAACGCATGAATCTTTCCTAAGTGATCGATAAGAACTTCATCTTTCGCTCTCTCATTTCTTTCATCAGACGCAAACCATGGCATTAAATAATACGTTCTTGATCCTAATTGAACCGTATAATCACCAAACTTTGTAGGATACAGAGGAACGACCTGATGAAAACCTATCTCAGAAAGACGTTGGATCACATGCGTAAACCAGCTTCTTTCATCCTCTGACATCTCTGCTTCTTTCAGTGCAAATGTACCCCTTTTCGTTATGACCTTCTTAACTCTCCCATGCTGCTCTAACTTCTCGGGAAATAGATCATAATGAAAAAGGACGGGCCCGTAATTTAATGTATCTTTTTCCGTTGTCATAGGGCCACCTTCCTTCTTTTTTCATCAAACCATTCGGTTACTGTTTTGACCAATGTTCGATTTTTTTCCCAGCAATCTTCATATCTTTTCAAGCCATCTATCATTCTTTCTAAGGAGCTGTTATCTAATTGATCTAAGCAATCATACAGTTCCCAAGGCATAACGACCTCAGCTAAAAGTAACAACCCATGCTCTTGTTCCAAAGAAAAATGCTTATTCACCTCCGTTAACAGCCGTTTTAAAGAAGAAGGTGAGGTTTGTTCCAGCCACTCTACCATAAACTTACGAAGTGGCAGATACCCCTTTACTGGTAAAGATTCACCACCCTGATAAAATAAGAAGTGAAAGATTTTCTTCCCATTTTTTACGCTTAGCTCTTTATCAAGAACAGGTAATGCATGATTTCTCATTCTATTTTTTATAGCACGAGAAAATTCCAATCTTTGCTTACTCTCTTTTATACTCGTAACCATACATTGAAAGTTAGCTTCTAAATACTTTTGAGCAAGCGTCATACAATGATTCAAATCAAAGACAGGAGGTTCGATTTGTTTCATGAACACCTCTTGATTTTTCACAGACACTGCCGCATTTAGTAATGTGCCGATGAACTGCCCCCAACGTTCAAAATCTTCACATCCATACAATGTTTCTGTATGATCATGAACAGTGAGCCACCTGTTTCCATATTTTATGGCAGGTTCACCCGATTTAGTACGAATCATACGATCTGGCACAGCGCCTGAGCCCTTAGAGGACTCATCGCGCCAACTTATGTGCCATCTCATACTCTCGCTCTCACTCCAATAACGGATACGCTTCTCTCCATAATCAGTCAGGATGATATGAGGTTTCTCTTTCCATCGCATCCCATAAAGTTCATATTCCTTTTCTAAGGCGTTGATCAGCTCCATAATAGCACCTCGACCTAACGTGAACTTACTGGGATATATATGATCTGTCCTTCGGTTACTTCCCCTTGCTGCAGTTGGTTCATACGCATGAGAGTGTTCAATGAAATATCATATCTCTCACAAATGTGTTCTAGTGAATCTCCACGCTGAAGAATGTACATTTTCATTTTAGAAAAACGGTCTTCTTTAGCAGAAAGCATCTTCGTTAAATAAAGAGCGTTCTCGTCTCTAGGCTCTTCACGTTCTTTATGCATTTCCATAGACTCTGCTTCTGACTCATATTCATCGTAACTCGTATCGTAGGATTCATAAGCTGCTTCCTGTTCTTCTGCTCCGTTGTAACTTGCATTCTCGTATTCTTGTTCAGCTTCATAAGATTGTTCACCATACTCGTATGAAGGACGCTGTGAAGCATTCTGCTGATATTGATAATTTCCGTATTGATTGGATTGCTGTTGATAAGCATCATACTGTTGATACGTTTCTTGCTGCTGGTAAGCATCATGTTGTTGATTTGTTTCTTCTTGCTGGTAAGCATCTTCCTGCTGCTGATACCCACCTTGATTTTGGTACGAAGCTTGTTGCTGATATTCTTCCTGCTGCTGATATGGGTTGTATGAATAAGGTCTATTCGCATCTTGTTGGTAAGATTGCTCATATTGAGGATGGTTTGTTTGGGTGCTAGCTTCATCTTCTTGATATGAAGCATCATAGCTCTCATAGTCACCTTCTACGTGATCATAGGCATCTGAGTTATTATTTTCTTCCATCTCCTCTACCTCTCCATAAAGCTGTGAATTCTCTTCATCAGAATCCGCCAGTTCATCCATAGATGCAGCATCATTGTTTCTTGTATCGTTCATCGAGAACGCAATAGCTTTTAACGAATCGAATGTAGCTTCCATCGTCCGATCATCTTGTGCTTCAAAATGCGGTTTAAATTCAAACGGTGTTGTCTTTTCAGCACGAACGTCAGCTTCGTTCTCATCAAACCTAGCTGCAAATTCATTAAGGTGTGAAGATTGTGAAGGTACTCCGCCACTTTGACGTGCTTCAAACTGAAAAGGAGTAAAAATATCTTGTTTTTCTTCTTTTTGTACAGACCTTTCTTCTGCGGCACTCGTTCTAACCGCTTCTTTCGGAAGATCGTATGATTGACTTTCCTGACGCTGTTTCTCATCTTTAATCCCGTAAATACAGATCGATGCCGAAAGTTCAAAGCATGTAGAGTTCGGAAGTTCATATTCAAACGATTCGACTTCCACTTTTACCTCATTAGAATCCTCTACACGATAAGATGGGATGGTAATATCGACTGGAAAACGATGCACAAGATCTGTCATCCCATCTTCTGCAACGTTCAGTTGTGTAAGAGAGCGGTAAGACATACTCTCAGAGAGCGTATTATGATCTGATACTCCCTCAGTCTGTTCTTGTTTCTCTGACCGGTATCTGCCATTTAAAATTAGGGCTCCCTTGATATAAACCTGTCCGGCTTCCTCTGTAATACGAATCTCAGGATCTAGTGACATCGACAAAACTTCAGCTACTTCCTGTCCCTTCTTTAGCCAAACAGACTCCTCAATGGAGAAACGCAGCTTCGATTGACTCATGCCCTTCTCCTCCTTTCAGGTTGCATATAGTTATACAATATAGGTGTATGAGGGAACAGGACGAAATATGATTTTTATTAGGTAACAGCTTTCTTAAAAAACAAAAATAGCGTCCGCTGAAGTTAGCGGACGCTACAAAAAATGACTATTTTAATTGTGAAAAAGCCTTTCTGAACGCTGCAACTGTTTTATCAATATCTTCTTCTGTATGAGCAGTAGATAAGAATAATCCTTCAAATTGTGAAGGAGGCAGCGAGATACCTTCTTGTAGCATCGTTTTGAAGCAAGCGTTAAAGTGATCCAAATTGGATTGCTTAGCAGTGTCGTAGTTAATCACATCTTGATTCGTGAAGAAAAAGCCGATCATGCTGCCTGCACGGTTGATCGTATGTGCCACACCATAATGTTCAGCGGCTTCAGAAATTCCGGAAGCTAGTCGATCTCCTAGTTTTTGGAAATATGTGTAACTTTCTTTCGTAAGTTGAGAAAGGGTAGCATACCCGGCAGCCATCGCAAGAGGATTTCCTGATAACGTTCCTGCTTGATAGATCGGCCCGCTCGGCGCGATTTGTTCCATGATCTCTCGTTTTCCACCATAGGCTCCAACAGGTAGACCCCCACCAATTACTTTACCTAGACATGTTAGGTCTGGTGTTACTCCAAAATAACCTTGTGCACATTCATAATCCACTCGGAAGCCTGTCATTACTTCGTCAAAGATTAATAAAGAGCCGTGTTGTTCAGTTATTTTACGAATGCCTTCTAAAAATCCTTTTTGTGGAGGGACTACACCCATGTTACCTGCGACTGGTTCTACAATCACACAAGCAATATCTTCTCCAAATTGATTAAATGCAACTTGCAAACTCTCAAGGTCATTGTATGGAACAGTGATCGTGTTCTGTGCGATACCTTCTGGAACTCCAGGAGAATCTGGCAGTCCAAGTGTTGCTACACCAGAGCCTGCTTTGATCAATAAGGAGTCACCGTGTCCGTGGTAGCAGCCTTCAAATTTAACGATCTTACTTCGTCCTGTGTATCCTCGCGCTAAACGAAGTGCACTCATCGTAGCTTCTGTACCTGAGTTAACCATACGTACAACTTCGATCGATGGAACACGATCGATTACAAGCTTTGCAAGCTTCGTTTCCATTTCATTCGGAGCACCAAAACTTGTTCCGAGCTCAGCAGTTTGCTTAAGTGCCTCCACTACTTGATCGTCAGCATGTCCAAGAATTAAGGGTCCCCATGACAATACATAATCGATATATTCGTTACCATCGATATCATAAATCTTTGACCCTTTTCCACGTTCCATAAATACAGGATCCATTTTTACAGATTTAAATGCACGTACAGGACTGTTAACGCCTCCAGGCATAACTTTTTTCGCTTCTTGAAAGGCAGCTATCGATTTTTCAAAGCTTCTCATACCAACACCTCTTTCCTTATTTTTCATTCAGCCATCTTGCAGCATCTTTGGCAAAATACGTAATAATTAAGTCTGCTCCTGCTCGTTTCATAGAGATCAGTTTCTCAAGTACGATGCTTTTCTCATCTACCCATCCGTTCATAGCAGCTGCTTTAATCATGGAATATTCTCCACTCACGTTGTAAGCCACTAGTGGAAGAGGGTACCTGTCTTTTAACTCTCTTAGAATATCTAGGTAAGAAAGAGCTGGTTTTACCATTAAGAAGTCAGCGCCTTCAGCGACATCTGATTCTGCCTCTCTGAGAGCTTCAAGTCGGTTCGCCGGATCCATCTGATACGTTTTTCTATCACCGAATTGTGGTGTGCTATGAGCTGCATCACGGAACGGACCATAAAAGGATGATGCATATTTAACTGCGTAAGACATGATCGGTACATCATAGAAACCTGCTTCATCAAGCCCTTGTCTGATCGCAGCAACAAAACCATCCATCATGTTTGAAGGTGCGATGATATCTGCTCCGGCTTTCGCCTGTGAGACAGCTGTTTTTGCAAGAAGCGTCAAGGTTTCATCATTCAATACTTCACCATTCTCAATCACACCGCAGTGTCCATGATCTGTAAATTGGCATAAACATGTGTCTGCTATCACAGTAAGTGATGGGGCAACTTCTTTAATTTGTGAGATTGCTTTCTGTACAATTCCATTATGATCATAAGCTGAGCTTCCGCATTCGTCTTTTTCAGCAGGTACTCCAAAAACGATAATAGACTGAATACCAAGACTTTCAATTTCTTTTACCTCTTCTTGAAGAAGGTCCAATGATAGATGATACACACCTGGCATGGAAGGGACTTCTTTTTTGACGTTCTCTCCTTCAACAAAGAACAATGGATAGATAAAGTCAGAGACATGAAGATGCGTTTCACGCACTAGTGAACGCATGGATGCTGATTTTCTTAAACGGCGATGACGCTGAAAATTCATATTAACTTCCTCCTTGAAAATAAGAGATGGCACAGTTCACCATATCTTCTGCGGTAAATTGTTTGGGCATTAATACTTGATGAAACCCGCATTTTTCTGCAGCACTTTTCGTTGTCGGCCCAACACAGATCACAGGCTTCTTATAGACTTCCTCTGTGTTTAACCCTTTACTTAAGAAGGTTACGGCAGAAGGGCTCATAAAAAACAGGCAATCAGCTTGATACACGAGCGACCAATCTAAATGGTCTTCTGATTCAGTTTTGTAAACAACTAATTCTTCAACAAATGCTGTTTCTTTCAACTCTTCTTTAATAAAAGATGGAGCTAGATTTCCTTTTGGAAATAGAACTCTTTCATGAGCTAAGACGTGGTTTTTTAACGTCTTCACTAAGCTTTCTGCATGATAATGTTCAGGCACAAGAATAGTCGTGATTCCTCTGTCTCTTAATGATTCAGCTGTTTTTTCACCAACTGCTGCAAACTTAACACTATTTAGTGAAACGTTATAATCATGAATCAATTGAAAAAAGTAGTCTACTCCATTTTTGCTCGTAAAAACAATCCATTGAAAAGACGACAGATTTTTCAACGTAGACTGTGAATCATCGTTTCTTACACCATTAATAGATACAATAGGAAAAGAAAGAGGGACGCCAGCGTTCTCTTGAATAAGTGAGATTAATGGCTCTGCCTGCTCTTTCGGCCGTGTAACAAGTATTCGCTTACCTGCTAATGGTCCTATAGAAGTATTCATTACGTATTTAAATCCTTTTTCACTGCATCTAATATTGTTTTCGCACCTAATACCTTTAATTCTTCGGCTAACTCTACACCCACACGGTGCGGGTCCTTGCCTGATTTCATTTCTTTTAACACCGTTTTTCCTTCAGGATCTGCAACAAGACCCGTTAAAGAAACTTCTTGATTCTCATCCATCGTAGCAAATGCCGCGATTGGAACTTGGCAGCCGCCTTCTAACGTGTTCAGGAAAGAGCGTTCTGCTAAAACTGTGTCAAACGTATAAGCATCGTTCAGTGTAGCTAATAATTCTTTTACTTCAAGATCTTCACTTCTGCACTCAATAGCTAATGAGCCTTGTCCTACAGCAGGGAGACACAGGTCAATGTCCAAGTATTCGGTTACAACATCTGTAGACCAACCCATTCTTTCAAGTCCTGCAGCTGCTAGGATGATCGCATCGAACTCACCGGACTTTAATTTGTTAAGACGAGTATCGATATTACCTCGAATAGATTTAATCGTTAGATCTGGACGTCTGTTTAAAACCTGTGCAGCTCTTCTTAGTGAGCTTGTCCCAACTATTGCACCTGCAGGGAGCTCTCTTAACGACGAATACTTTTCAGATATTAGAGCATCTCTCGGATCAACACGTTTAGGAGTACATCCGATCTCGAGCCCCTCAGGAAGTTCAGAAGGCATATCTTTCATGCTGTGAACGGCAATATCAATCTCTTTATCTAACATCGCTTGTTCGATTTCTTTGACGAATAAACCTTTTCCGCCTACTTTTGAGAGCGTAACATCAAGAATGATATCCCCTTTTGTTACGATCTCTTTTACTTCAAATTCAAAAGGCATTCCTGATTTTTTTAATTGATCAATCACCCAATTTGTTTGTGTGATCGCTAATTTACTTCTTCTTGAACCTACTATAATTTTTCTCATGATATGAATCTCCTATTCTTTACTTATACCAAAGGTGAAATTCAGTGAAAGTCGACGCTAAAAAGTAGTTGATCAAAACGACTAGGAAGGCAGCAGCGTTCCAAAGCGCTAACGTTTTACCTTGCACACCTCTTCCAACCTTTTGATAGAGGTAAGTACTGTAAACCAAAAGGACAATAAATGACGAGATGACTTTGGCATCAAGAAGTGTAAAGTCACTTATTTTCCAGAATGCCCATACGACTCCCAATATTAGACTAAGCAAGAGCAGCGGAACTCCGATCGTATTCAATCGAAAAGAAAGTTTCTCTAAGTATGATAGACTCCCAAAACGCTGCAGCCTTTTGCTCCATTTCTTTCGCTTCAACATGCCATGCTGTAGCAGGTACATGAACGAGAATATGAAGGAGAGTGAGAATGCTCCATAAGAGATAAAAGCCATCGTTATATGAATGATTAATAATTCTGAGATCAGCTGCTTCTCAATCACTGCACTAGCCTGTCCTGTTGGGGCAAACAAGTGGATCGAGACGAGCAAGAAACCAAGAATGTTCGTAAAAAACACGAGAAAATCAACACGGAAAAACCTGCTCATGACAACTGAGAACGTCACGAGGATCCATGCATAAAAAAACAGGCCTTCCGAGGGTGTTAATATTGGAAACCGTTGATCTTTCAGCATCCTTAACACAAAAAAGACCGTTTGAAGTACCCAGACAATAGAAAGCAACCAGAAAGCAAATCGGTTCGCTTTCCGGTTGTTTTGAAGAAAATCTATAAAATAGCCTATGATGCTAAGTGCATATAGAACGATAGTAAGATCATATATCCAATTCATTTTTGCTCACACTCCATGAGCTCGAGGGAAACGAGAGCTTAAGTTCTTACTACAGCCGAAGGAACCACTTCATCTGTTAGTGAAGACTTCTCTTCGACGTTTGCAGCAAATGCTGTTTCCAACTGCTTCTGTTTATCCAAATAATCTTCGAGTCCGAAAATTTCGGTAAATAATTGCAACTGTTCTTCAGCTCCTGGTTCACCAGCCATCTCTTTGGCTCTAGTCACAGGATCACGAAGCAATTGATTCACGATACTCTTCGTATGTTTGCTTAAAATTTTTCTTTCCCGATCTGTAAGATCCGGCAGCTTGCGCTCGATGCTTTGCATGGTTTCAGCTTGAATGTTTAATGCCTTTTCTCGTAGTGCAGAAATTAACGGTACTACACCCAGCATTGAAATCCAAGATTGGAAAGCTACAATTTCAGCTTCGATCATAATCTCAATCTTTTCCGCTTCTTTCATTCGTTCAGCCAGATTAGACTCTACGATCCCTTCTAAGTCATCGATATCATACAGAAAAACACTGTCTAAATCATGAAGCTCAGGATCTAGGTCACGAGGTACTGCAATATCTACCATGAACAATGGAAGACCTTTGCGTTTCTTAACTGCTGGTGCAGCCATTTTCTTTGTAATGACAAATTCACTAGCACCCGTGGAAGAAATCACGATATCTGCCTTAATGAGCAAACTTTCAAGATCTTCAAAAGGATGTGCTGTACCATGAAACTTTTTAGCTACCTCTTGTGCCTTTTCAAAAGTTCGGTTAATAACAAGTACTTCATTTCCTCCACTCGCATGCAGATGTTTCGCTGTAAGCTCACCCATCTTACCCGCACCAACGATCAAGATAGTTTTGTTTTGCAAACCACCAAAGATTTTTTTAGCGAGTTCGACAGCTGCATAGCTAACAGATACCGCATTTTCACCGATATCCGTCTCTGAATGACATCTCTTCGCAAATGTGATCGCTTGTTTCATAAGTTTATTAAATATGGTCCCTGTTGCATCAAGTTTTTGCGATTCTAAGAACCCATCCCTTACTTGACCAAGGATTTGTGTTTCACCGATCACCATAGAATCCAAGCCAGCAGCTACACGAAAAAGATGCTCGACAGCTGCTTCTCCGTCTCTGATGCTCAAGAATGGTGAAAGTTCTTCTTTATCAATTGAAAACCAGTCCGCCAAAAAAGATTTGATGTAGTATCTTCCGGTATGAAGCTGATCGGCAACAGCATAGATCTCAGTACGGTTGCACGTTGAAACGATTACACATTCAAGTATACTTTTTTGTTTTCGGAGTGTAGAGATCGCATCCGTTAATTCAGCGGGCTGAAAAGAAACTTTTTCCCGAATTTCTACGGGTGCCGTTTTGTAATTAAGTCCAACCACTAAAATATGCATGCGCTCACCTCCCTTAATTATGTATGTTCTTTACTAATTATAACATGTCCCAAAATACGGAATATCCAATAATGTGAACAGAATTTAAACGTTTATGCTATGATGTATTTATTATCTTTTTGGTGCGTGTATAGCAGTTTTAGGATATCCATAATTACTAAAACTTAGCACCAATATTAAAAATAACAAAAATCGACCAATTTAGCAAAGGTTTACGTTTAAGATGGAGGCATTATGAAACAAAGAAACACATTCAGCGGCATCATTTTACTCGGAATTGGATTATTCTATTTTGCTAATAGAATGAACATTGAACTGCTACAACCGTATCTCACATGGCCAAGTATACTAATCATCATTGGGTTAGCTCTTCTTTTCCAATCTGGATCCGGAAAAGATTCTTCAAGTATGTTCTCAGGTGTATTCTTGACTGGGCTAGGCGTACATTTTCATGCTGCTACAAAAGTTGCGACATGGCCTGAACCACTTCCTGTTATCGTTTTACTAGCAGGTGTATCATTTCTGATTCAGTATCGAAAAACAAAAGAAGGGCTTATCCCCGGGTTATTGTTATCGCTTTTAGCTCTATGGTTGCTCTTCTTTAAGAGTAATACCCCTTCTGTAGAAAATATATTTGTTAAAGCTGAAGATTTTTGGCCGATTATTTTAATGGTCATCGGGGCTTATCTTATGTTCTTTAAAAAGAAATAGAAACACAAAACCCTCTATGTTTAAAAAACATAGAGGGTTTTGTGTTATGGCTGTTTTCGTAACACCGATGCTCGCCTGAAGTAGTTGATTTCCATTCCAGGTTGCTCGCTTTCCGCGGGGCAGGCGGTGAGCCACATTCGTACGCTACACGTTTAAGTGTCTCACCTGCCGGCCTGTCCCGCAGGAGTCTCGCACCTTCCACTCCAATCAACAATCAAAGAAGTAAATAAAAAGATTTAAAAACCTAAAACTATTATCAATTAGCAAAGAGGCGTCATGCTAAAATTTTATAACAGTCATTATTTAGATAAATAAGAATTAAGTACGCCCCACGCTTCATCTTTTCCTTGTCCGGTTTCAGATGAGAAGAGTACGATCTTATCGCTCTTGTCCATGTTTAATGTTTCCTTGACTACTTTTTTATGCTTATCCCATTTCCCTTTTGGGATCTTGTCACTTTTCGTAGCGACTACAATAACAGGAAGCTCATGATATTTTAACCAATCGTACATTAAAACATCATCTTTTGATGGAGCATGTCTAAGGTCAACAAGTTGAACAACTGCTTTTAACTGATCGCGTTCAACGAGATACTGCTCGATCATCTTGCCCCAAGCTTCTCTTTCTGTTTTTGACACTTTAGCAAAACCATAGCCAGGTACATCTACAAAATAAAAACTTTCATTTAGGATATAAAAGTTTAACGTCTGAGTTTTCCCAGGTTTTGAAGACGTACGTGCTAAATTTTTTCTGTGAATCATCTTATTAATAAAAGACGATTTCCCTACATTCGAGCGTCCTGCCAAAGCAATCTCCGGAAGATTGCCTTCCGGATATTGTTTTGGTCCGACTGCCGATATTACGATTTCCGCTGTATTTACTTTCACTTTCTATCACCTGCTAATGCAACTTTTAATACCTCATCTAAATGAGATACGGTTATAAAAGATAATCCCTCTTTAACCGATTGTGGAATATCTTCAATGTCTTTCTCGTTTTCTTTCGGAAGGATGATGGTTTTGATTCCTGCTCGATGCGCACTTAATGATTTTTCTTTCAAACCACCAATAGGCAACACACGTCCTCTGAGCGTAATCTCCCCGGTCATCCCCACATCTTTTCTAACTGGCTTTTTGGTTAGTGCTGATACTAACGCTGTAGCAATGGTTATTCCTGCCGAAGGACCATCCTTTGGTGTTGCTCCTTCAGGAACATGTATATGAATATCTGTTTTTTCATAGAAATCATGGTCGATTCCCAGCTCTTCCACTTTCGTGCGAACGTAGCTTAACGCAGCTTGAGCAGATTCTTTCATAACATCACCTAACTTACCCGTTAAGATCAGTTTGCCCTTACCAGGTGATAGTGCTACCTCGATGGAGAGAGTATCTCCGCCTGCTGTCGTATAAGCTAATCCCGTCGCTGCACCAATTTGGTCTTCAAGTTCTGCTTGACCATATCGGAAACGGGGTTTACCAAGATAATCTTCAAGGTTTTTAGCAGAAAGTACAACCTTTTTCTTTTCAGATGATACAATTTGCTTCGCTGCTTTTCTGCATAATCCTGCAATTTGCCGTTCAAAATTACGCACACCCGCTTCACGTGTATAATTACGAACAAGCTTTAGAATAGAATCATCCTTGAACTGAATCTGGCTTTTCTTTAATCCATGTTCTTTCAACTGTTTTGGAATCAAGTGATTTTTAGAAATATGCAGCTTTTCAACCTCTGTATAACCAGCGATCGAAATAACTTCCATTCTATCTAATAACGGACCTGGAATTGTTGAAAGCGAGTTTGCTGTCGTAACGAACATGACTTTAGATAGATCGTACGGCTCTTCGATATAATGATCGCTGAAGGTACTATTCTGTTCAGGATCCAGCACTTCGAGCATCGCAGAGGAAGGATCTCCTCTAAAATCACTCGACATCTTATCGATCTCATCAAGCAAGAACACAGGATTGATCGTTCCAGCTTTCTTCATACCTTGAATCAATCGGCCTGGCATCGCACCAACATATGTTCTTCGATGCCCTCTAATCTCAGCTTCGTCTCTTACTCCGCCAAGAGAAATCCTTACAAAATTCCTGCCTATTGCACGTGCGATCGACCTTGCTAACGATGTCTTACCAACCCCTGGAGGTCCAACTAAACAAAGGATCGGCCCTTTTAGTGAATTTGTCAGCTTCTGAACAGCAAGATATTCTAAGACTCTATCCTTCACTTTTTCAAGACCATAATGATCTTCATTAAGAACTGTTTCCGCATGTGGAATATCCAGATTATCAATCGTCTCTTGTTTCCAAGGTAGATTAACAAGCCACTCGATATATGTTCTGATAACAGAGCTCTCAGCTGAAGAATTAGGCATCTTTTCATAGCGGTCAAGTTCTTTTTTTGCAAGTTCCATGACCGTCTCAGGCATATCAGAAGATTCGATACGTTCTTTGAGCGTACTCACTTCCCCAACTTTGCCTTCTTTATCACCTAGCTCTTTTTGGATCGCTTTCATCTGTTCACGCAAATAATATTCTTTTTGCGTTTTTTCCATCGCCTTTTTAACGCGTTGACCGATTTTCTTTTCTAGACCTAGCACTTCTTTTTCATTGTTTAAAAGGTCCAGTAAGTGTTCAAGTCTTTCTTTCACATCAAAGATCTCTAGGATTTTTTGCTTTTCTTTGATCTTTAAAGAAAGATGTGAAGAAATAACATCAGCCAAGCGTCCAGGTTCGGTAATATCTTGAACTGAGGCAAGGGTTTCAGGCGTTACTTTTTTCGATAGGTTTATGTATTGTTCGAATTGAGCCAGAACAGCTCTCATAAGAGCTTCCGTTTCGGCTTCTTTCACTTCAATATCATCTGTTAGTTCAACTTCTACTTCTACATGGGTCTTCTCGTCCGTGAACGAAGTAATTTCTCCGCGTTTAATACCTTCGACAAGTACTCTGATCGTGCCATTAGGCAGTTTGAGCATCTGATTTACTTTTGACAACGTTCCTACATGATAAATTTCCTCTTGTGCTGGATCTTCAATAGAAACTTCTTTTTGAGTAGATAGAAAGATCATCTGATCATCAAGCATCACTTTTTCAAGCGCTTGAATAGATTTTTCTCTTCCTACATCTAAATGAAGTACCATTGTTGGATAGACCAACAATCCGCGAAGAGGGAGGAGCGGAAGAACTCGTTTTTCCCCCATTAAAAACACCTCCGAAAACTGCTATGTAATCATTAATTATATGCTTAGTCTTTGTACAATTCTACCGATAATGCTTAACTTTGTCTAATGTAAGCTTCGGATTGTTAGAAAACTCCTATTAAAACGTTCTCCTAGCCTGATAGAAATTTTTTATCATCCTATTTTCCGAACAAAAAGAAACTCCCTACTTCTCCTTATACAGAAGAAGGAGGGGAGTTTAAGGCAGCAGACGCAGGAATAGATTGCTCTTCACCGTCATCTAAAAATGCGTGTTGAAATACTTCTGAAAGTTTTTTTACTGGAATGATCTCTACGTCTTCAATCGTATCGAAAATCTTTTGGTTATTCTCAAACGGGATAAGAACACGTTTTGCACCTGCATCTTTCGCAGCTAGTATCTTTGCCATCACTCCACCGACTGGTTTCACTTTACCATGTATGCTGATCTCACCTGTCATTGCGATTTCGTGATCTATTTTAATGTTGTGAATAGCTGAGTAGATGGAAGATGCAATCGCTATACCTGCTGATGGACCGTCTACCGGGCCACCGCCTGGAAAGTTCACGTGGATATCATACATGGATGCATCTACTCCCATGTAACGAAGTACTGTAATAACGTTCTCCACTGAACCTTTTGCCATACTTTTTCTTCGAATAGACTTCGATTGATTACCGATACTCTCTTCTTCTGCTATTCCTGTTATCGTAATGGAACCTTGTTTCTTTGCAGGAAGTACGGTTGTTTCAATCTCAAGCAACGCTCCGCTTGTTGGACCGTATACAGCAAGACCATTCACTAAGCCAATCTTTGGTTTGACTCCAATTTTCCTTTCTGGTCTTGGAGCCATTCTACTTGAGTGAGTTACCCACTCTACATCGCTCTTTGTAATGTTTTTCCGTTGTTCGGTGATCGCTAACCCTGCTGCAATTTGAATCATATTAACTGCTTCTCGACCGTTTCTAGCATATTGGGCCATGTATGATAATGATTCATCATCAATCCCTAACTGAATCTTATCAGCTGCTCTTTTAGCGATCTGCTCAATTTCAGCTGGCTGCAATTCTCTAAAGAACACTTCTAGACACCTAGAACGAATTGCAGGAGGTATTTCTTCCGGCATACGAGTAGTAGCACCAATCATTCGGAAATCTGCAGGCAGACCATTTTGGAAGATATCATGAATATGATGAGGTATGTTCGCATTCTCTTCCGAATAATAAGCACTTTCTAAAAAAACCTTACGATCCTCTAGAACTTTGAGTAACTTGTTCATTTGTATAGGATGAAGTTCACCGATCTCATCTATAAAAAGAACACCGCCATGCGCATTCGTAACAGCCCCTTGCTTCGGCTGAGGAATTCCCGCCTGTCCCATAGCTCCAGCACCTTGGTAGATCGGATCATGCACAGAGCCAATCAATGGATCCGCAATGCCTCGCTCGTCAAAACGAGCAGTCGTAGCATCCAATTCTACGAAAACTGCTGTAGAACGAAAAGGAGATGACTGATTTCGCTTTGCTTCTTCTAATACTAATCGTGCTGCTGCTGTCTTCCCCACTCCTGGAGGGCCGTAAACGATAACATGCTGAGGATTCGGTCCACATAAAGCAGCTTTCAACGCTTTTATTCCATCTTCTTGTCCGATGATATCTTCAAACTTTCCAGGTCGAACACGTTCAGACAGAGGTTCTGATAGGGAGATCGAACGCATTCTTCTAAGCTGCTCCATCTCTTTTCTTGATTCTTTATCCACACTTACTTTTTGAGAACGCTGGTTACGCAGCAAGTTCCAAAAATATAGCCCAATAACAATCCCAAAGAATAATTGAATAAGTAATGCTATGCCAGTCCAGTTCATTGTTTTTCCTCCCGGTACCTATGTAGTGATAATCATAGTATCTCCGAGGAGGTGGTGAACTAAACGGTCAACCTTTTAAAAAGACAATTTTCACATAGGTCACAATATGTAATGAAGATCTGTTTACATTATTGAACATGACAAATCAGAAATTCTGATTTTAATCCTATTGGATATCACCGCTTCATTTACTTTTATTGCTGTTTGACCCAAAGGGTGTCCATTTTGACCCATAGATCTATGAATTTGACCCATAGATTATGGTTTGACTCATAGACCTCTCTTTTTGACCCATAGAAGTCTTCGTTTGACTCATAGGTGTCTAGTTACGACCCATAGAGATCATACTTTGACTCATAGGGATCGGCTCACTCGCAATCAGGCTATAAAATGAAATAGGGCTTACCCTCCAAAGATCAGGTGAAGTGCTTTTTGGGGTCAGCCCTATCTTTTTAATAACTTAACTTCATCAATACGCTCTTAATCTCTTCATCATTCATAATCAGTTCGGAATTTTTCTCCGTAATTTTAGCCAGTGCGACCACATCATAAAAGAACTCAATAAAAACTTTAATAAATGGCCGCGGTTTCGCCTTCAACGCTTGCCAGCTTTATCTTTCCATCCCTGCAAAGATGACTTCCGTATCATCGACGACCACTAAACGAAAGCGCCTAGCGAGTGATGTTCTTGTGCAGGAATCAACGATGTGCGCATGAGAAAGCGCGGACTCCAATGCATCCACTCCCTGCTTTTCCTTTTCCCGCAGAATCAGTATGATCTCTTAAATATCGTCTTGCCAGCCAGATACGCGAATGGATTTGAATTTATTTAATAACACTACTTTTGTACTTTTTTTAGTCATACTGTTCCCCCCAAAATGATACGAACATTTTACCGAACAACTATCACAGGTCTAGTTTTTAATTTCCCAAACAAAAAAGACCAGCATAAGCTGGTCTCAAAATTAAGCACTCTCTTTTGGAGTCTCTTTTGATTGTTCAATAACCGTACCGTCTTCTAACTCAAGAGTTGGTGGTACTTTATCAGAGATCGTTTCTTTCGTCACGATACACTTAACAACATCTTCACGAGAAGGCAACTCAAACATTACGTCAAGCATAACTCCTTCAATGATCGAACGAAGTCCACGCGCACCTGTTTTACGTTCAATGGCTTGAGCAGAAATTTCTCGAAGAGCTTCATCGGTAAATTCTAGCTCGACACCGTCAATATCCAGTAACTTTTGATATTGTTTTACAAGTGCGTTTTTAGGTTTTGTTAAGATTTCAATCAACGCTTCCTCATCAAGAGGGTTTAAGTTTGAAATAACCGGTAAACGACCGATAAATTCAGGAATTAAACCAAAGCGAAGTAAATCTTCAGGAAGAACTTTAGACAAGTATTCTCCCGCTTTTAAATCAGCTTGTTTCGTTTCAGAACTGAATCCGATCACTTTCTTACCAAGTCGGCGTTTGATGATTTGTTCGATACCATCAAAGGCTCCACCACAAATGAACAGAATGTTTGTAGTGTCAATTTGGATGAACTCTTGGTGAGGATGTTTTCTTCCTCCTTGTGGCGGTACACTAGCTACTGTACCTTCAAGGATTTTAAGAAGAGCCTGCTGAACGCCTTCACCAGAAACATCTCTTGTGATAGAAGGATTTTCAGATTTACGTGCAATCTTATCGATTTCATCAATATAGATGATTCCCTTTTCTGCTTTTTCTACATCGTAGTCAGCAGACTGGATTAATTTGAGTAGAATGTTCTCTACATCCTCACCAACATATCCAGCTTCTGTTAAAGATGTAGCATCGGCAATAGCAAAAGGTACGTTTAAGATACGAGCCAACGTTTGAGCAAGTAGTGTCTTACCACTTCCTGTTGGTCCGATCATTGCGATATTACTTTTCGCCAATTCTACTTCATCTGATTTTTGAGTTGAATTGATACGTTTGTAATGATTGTAAACGGCTACAGAAAGAGATTTCTTAGCCTGACCTTGACCGATTACGTACTCGTCAAGAATTTTACGAATTTCTACTGGTTTTGGTACTTCTTTTAATTCTACATCCTCTTCTGTACCTAATTCTTCTTCTACGATTTCTGTACAGAGTTCGATACATTCATCACAAATATATACACCTGGTCCAGCAACCAGTTTTCTTACTTGATCTTGTGTTTTACCACAGAAAGAACATTTTAATTGCCCTTTTTCATCATTAAACTTAAACAATGATATCACCCCTAAAACGAGAATATGGATGAAACGCTTGACTAAAATTCAGATATGCTCTGAAGGAAAGTCTGATTATCTTTTCTACTACTTAAGCATTCCGTTGATTATAATGGATTGTATCACACTTCCATATTAAAACGGAAATAATAACGCTTAATAAATATGTATGGTAACGCTCTATATAAGTATGAACAATACCGTAAGATTTAAAACCTATTTTTCAAATAGGATGTGTATTTTAATAGAAATTTAATATGTATGGCAAAACAAGGCACGATACATAAGGATCGCGCCTTGCTTAAGTTTTATGAACTTATTTAATTAATGATTAAACAGTCTTGCTGTTTTCCAAAAGGAAATCAATTGCTTTACGTACTTTCAAGTCAGCTGCTACTGCATCATTTCCACCTTGCATAGCAAGCATTTGCTTAATTTGTTCTACTTCCATTTGGTACATTTCAGCCATCTTGCTAAGTTCAGCATCGATTTCTTCTTCAGAAACTTCGATGTTTTCAGCTTCAACGATCGCTTCAAGTACTAGGTTAGTACGAACACGCTTCCCAGCATCTTCTTTCATTTGCTCACGAAGTGCTTCTTCGCTTGTACCAGAGAACTGGTAGTAAAGCTCAAGGTTCATACCCTGCATTTGAAGACGTTGGCCAAATTCTTGAACCATACGGTCAAGCTCTGTGTTTACCATTGCTTCAGGGATATCGATTTCTGCATTCTCAGAAGCTTTTTCGATAACTGTTTCACGAGTTTTGTTTTCAGCTTCTTGCTTTTTGCTCTCTTCAAGCTTTGTGCGAAGTTCTTTTTTAAGATCTTCTAGAGTTTCAGCATCGCCTTCAGCTTCTTTAGCGAACTCGTCATTAAGCTCTGGAAGTTGTTTAGCTTTGATATCGTGGATATTTACTTTGAAAACAGCAGGCTTACCAGCTAGTTCTTCAGCATGGTATTCTTCAGGGAAGTTTACGTTAACTTCTTTTTCAGCACCAGCTTTTTCACCAACTAATTGCTCTTCAAAACCTGGGATGAAAGATCCAGATCCGATTTCAAGAGAATAGTTTTCAGCTTTTCCACCTTCGAAAGCTTCGCCATCAACGAATCCTTCGAAATCGATGTTTACAGTGTCGCCATTCTCAACTGTTCCATCTTCTTTAACAACAAGTTCAGCTTGTTGTTCTTGTAAAGAAGTAAGTTCGTTTTGAACATCCTCATCTGTAACTTCAGTTTCAGTCTTTTCAACTTCAAGACCTTTGTAATCACCAAGTTTAACTTCTGGTTTTACGATTACTTTAGCTGTGAAAACAAGGTTGCTTCCTTGTTCCATTTTTTCGATGTCAACTTCTGGACGATCGACTGGCTCGATACCAGCTTCTTGTACAGCGTCTCCGTATGCTTTTGGCAATAGGATATCTAGAGCGTCTTGGTAAAGAGACTCTACTCCAAAACGTTGTTCAAAAAGTCTACGTGGCATTTTCCCTTTACGGAATCCTGGTACGTTAACTTGCTTTACAACTTTTTTGAACGCTTGATCAAGCGCTGTATCTACTTCAGTTGCCTCAACTTCTACCGTTAAGACACCTTGATTACCTTCTAACTTTTCCCATTTAGCAGTCATTAAATGTTCCCTCCAACATCGGTATTTCCATAACTATCATATAGATTACAACCATTCCATTATAGCATAGACGTTCTGTATTTCAACAAGTTACATCACTTTCTCATTAAGTCTGCATATAAAATCTTTCCAATTCGACGAGAACCTTTACTGCTCTTTGTAATTCTTCATCTTCTTGATCCGTTTCTTCTTCCATCCCACATAGAATATTCGCTGCCATAACAGCAGCCTCAAACCAAAGTACCTTATTCTCTGGAGTTGGTGAGAAAGGATATAATGCGAGTGAATAATCCTTCCAAACGGCAAGCGCGATCTCGAGCAGTGATGGATTCTCTTGTTCGAGTTCGTCTTTAATCAAAGATTTTACTTCCTTATAAAAGAAATGATCATTTAAATCAGTGAGCTTCGCGATGTCAACTTCAGTGAATTGTCCATATTTCTCTATCCTTACGATTTTGTCTACTTGATTTTCTTTAAGATATTGCAGAATTAAGCTTTTAACAGCCGGATGCTTTTTTTCATCTATTAAAAATGACTCAAACATCGGTACGATCATGTCAGGACCAAGCCGCTTCAACTGTTGTACAGCCATCCACTGCGAGTCTGCCTGATCGCTTGCAAGCATCTCTTTCAATACTTGAAAGTCAGGATTAGCTGGAGGTGCTGTTGGAAGTTCAGGATCTTTCTTTACTTCAGGAACACCTTCCTGCTCAATTACTTTACGACTGAACTGTAGAAGCTGATAAAACGTTTCAGCTTTGTCTGCAGGAATCTTCTGCTCTTCAAGAACTGCTTCGATCACTGAAACAACGGTTATGTATTCTGATAACTGAACTAATATGCTTAAGTAGATTTGAAGTACATCATAATATTCGCCGATCCCTTCTTTAAGCATACGATCACATCTCTGTTTTGCTTCATGTAATCGACCTAATTCAACCAAACTTAAAACAAGCCCAAGATTACCTTGTGCATGCATTGGGTCTGCATAAAGCAATTGTTCAAAACAGGATAAAGATTCATCGTATTTTTTACTTTTTAAAGAATCCATTCCTTTTTCTAAAAGACGTCCATTTAAGTTAGGAAACCGAACGATATTGTTTTTGTTGTTCTTTTCGTTAGTCATCACAACTCTCCGCTTCCATTAATATTTGACTAAAGAATAGCAGTTTCGCGAGGTGAACTCAAGATAACTAAGAAGTTACAAACCTGAATTCCACTTTAACACGCAGTGAGAAAATGCTAAACTTCTTCATTAACGGCTTTTATCGTACCCTTTGTTGCTTTTGTAAGTAGTTTGTTAAGCATAACCAAACCAAAAGGCTTACTCAAAAGATATCTCTTCTAAGCAAGCCTCTTTATTAACTAATTCTTTTCAAGTTCACCTTATCGGCCATCCCTTTATATAATGACCATTTAACCGGGTCTACATTACCGCCACTGATGATGAGCCCAACTTTTTGATCGAGAGCAAGACGGCTGTGAAACATAACTGCCGCCAAACTAGCCGCGCCTGCACCCTCTACGACCACCTTTTCACGTTCAAGCATAAACATCATCGCATATGCAATTTGCTCTTCCGTCACGGTGACCATTTCGTCAACATATTTTGAGATCACAGGAACAGTAATATCTCCAGGCTTAACAACCGCGATTCCATCCGCGATCGATGTACAGCGAGTTAACGTTTTTCTAGAAGCGCCTGTGAAGGCTTGATATACCGCACTGGCATTCGCCGATTGCACGCCAACTACTCGCACATCTGGTCTGATTGACTTTACGGCGAGAGCGATTCCAGCCAATAGCCCTCCGCCTCCTACTGGTACAACAATCGTTTTTAGTTCTGGTTTTTGTTGCAGCATCTCTAGAGCTACGGTACTTTGTCCAGCGATCACATCGTAATCATCAAAAGGGTGAACAAAGACTCCTCCGTTGTTCTCTTCTTCCCTTTTTGCTGCTTCATATGCCGCCTGATAATTATCACCTTCTAAAACGATATCTGCTCCATACGATTTTACGGCGTCTATCTTGGAAAGCGGTGCATTTTCAGGCATGAAGATCTTAGAGTTTATTCCACGCAGTGAACAGGAAAGCGCCAATCCTTGTGCATGGTTGCCAGCTGATGCTGCGATCACACCCCTCGCGCAGTCTAGTTCGTTTAGGGTTGAAACTTTGTAATAAGCTCCTCTTAATTTAAATGAACCCGTTTTCTGAAGGTTCTCTAGCTTCATATACACGTTTCCACCGGTCCATTTGTTAAGCGTTGTGGATTGTTTGAGCGGAGTACGGTGGGCGATTTTTGAGACTTCCTCCAATGCGTGAAATAAACGTTCCGCTGTGATTGTTAAATCCCCATTGTCAGTTCACAATCCTTTCATCTTCATATTTTTTTATGAATGCTTCCTGTTGAAGAGTTACAGATATTTCGTCCCATCCGTTGAGAAGCATCTTTTTCCAGTACGGATCAAATTCAAAGCGGAATACCTCTCCCGTTTCGTTTTCTACCTGTTGTTGCTCAAGGTCTACTCTCAACGTTCGTACAAGGTTTCCATCTCTTTCGCTCTGTAAGTTTCGAATCTCTGCTTTCGAGAGTCGAATCGGTAAGATACCATTTTTCACACAATTGTTAAAGAAGATATCAGCAAAGCTTTCAGCGATAATCACTTGAAATCCATAATCTTTTAAGGCCCAAGGTGCATGTTCTCTAGAGGAACCACAACCAAAATTTTTACCGGTAACTAATATGGATGCTTCTTTTGTTTCGGGTGAGTTAAGTTCAAAGTCTTCGTTTTCTTGTCCATTAGAATGATATCTCCAATCAAAGAACAAAAACTCTCCATAACCTGCTTTATCAATTTTTTTCAAAAATTGCTTTGGAATGATCTGATCTGTATCCACATGATCTCTGTCTAATACTGCAGCACTGCCTAGATGCGTTTTAAACCCCGGCATATCGATCTACCTCCTGTTCTTTTTTAGGAAGTATGGAACGAACATCGGTGAATTTCCCATTTAAAGCTGCAGCTGCAGCCATGATTGGACTGACAAGGTGTGTCCTCGCACCCTTTCCTTGCCTCCCAGCAAAATTACGATTTGAGGTAGATGCACATCTTTCTCCTTCTGGAACAACGTCATCATTCATACCTAAACACATCGAACATCCCGACTCACGCCATTCGAATCCAGCATCTATAAAAATCTGATGAAGCCCAAGGTTCTCCGCTTCTTTTTTTACTGCTTGTGATCCAGGAACTACGATCGCCCGGACTTCGGGGTGTACATTCCTACCTTCAACAACTTTAGAAGCTTGAAGTAGGTCACTAAGTCTTGAATTTGTACAAGATCCAATAAACACGTGTTGCACAGGTATATGCTCTATTTTTTCATTTCCTTTGAAGCCCATGTAATGGAGTGCATTTCGTAACGATTGCTTCTCTTCTATAGAAGAAGAATTTTCCTCTACAGGAATCACTCCGCTGATCGGCAAGCACATCGATGGAGTCGTTCCCCACGTGACCATTGGTTCGATCTCTGAAGCATCAATCTCAATCGTTTGATCAAATCTAGCATTCTCATCACTTGCAAGCTGTCTCCATCTTTTACAACTTTCCAGAAAGTCTTGATTCTTTGGAGCATAGCGCTTACCTGAAATATATGAAAAGGTAACTTCATCAGGAGAAACGATCGATGCTTTTGCTCCAGCTTCAATAGACATATTACAAAGAGTCATTCGTTCTTCCATCGAAAATTTCCTAACGGTGCTACCAGAAAACTCAATGATATAACCTGTACCGACATTCGTTCCATATTTCGCTATGAACCATAAGATGACGTCTTTGGCTGTAACACCAAAACCTAACTCTCCTTCAATCTTAACGTTCATCTGTTTTGGTTTGTTCTGCCACAACGTTTGTGTAGCAAGAACATGTTCAACTTCGCTCGTGCCAATTCCGAAAGAGAGCGCTCCGAATGCACCGTGTGTTGATGTATGACTATCTCCACATACAATTGTTTTCCCAGGCAGCGTCAGACCCAGATCTGGCCCTATAACATGAACAATCCCTTGTAATTCAGAGTTCAATCCCTCAAGTTGAATACCGAATTCCGCACAGTTTTTTTCAAGAGTTTGCACTTGCAAGCGTGATGTTTCGTCTTTTATATTGAATCGATCGACCGTCGGGATATTATGATCCATCGTCGCAAAGCAAAGCTCCGGCTTTCTGACAGTTCTATTTTTTTCTCTTAAACCCGCAAATGCCTGAGGTGATGTCACTTCATGAATGAGGTGCAGATCAATGTAGAGCAGGTCTGGTTTATTTTCCTCTTCTACGACAATATGGCTATCCCAAAGTTTATCTATTATTGTTTTACTCACAGAAATCTACCTCCCTACACATAAACCTCTAGAAGAGTTGCACTCGTTGAATCTTCCAACATTCTAAAATGTATTTGATTGACCATTTCTTTTGTCGTTACTAGCGTTCCGCTTTCTCCAAAGATATCTTGTGTTCGATACCCTGCCTGCAGCGTTTCGAAGACAGCAAGTTCAACAGCCTCCGCTTCTTTCTCAAGTTGGAACGAATGACGAAGCATCATCGCAACACTAAGGATCATACCGATCGGATTTGCTTTCCCGCTTCCTGCGATATCAGGTGCTGATCCATGTATAGGCTCATATAGTCCAGGACCGTTCTCACTAAGAGAAGCAGAAGGCATCATTCCTAACGAACCTGTAAGAACAGAGGCTTCATCAGACAGAATATCCCCGAACATATTTTCAGTAACGACCACATCAAAGCTCGTAGGATTACTAATCATCCGCATGGCAGCATAATCTACCAGCAAGTGTTCTGTTTCGATGTTTGGATACTTTTTAGCTACATCCTCCACGACTTCTCTCCACAACTTGCTCGTTTCAAGAACGTTCGCTTTATCAACAGATGTTACTTTTCTTCTGCGAGAAGAAGCTAACTCATAAGCCTTTTCAACGATTCTCGTTATTTCCTCTCGCGTATAGGACAATGTATCTACCGCACATTTCTCATTCCGTTCTTTCGGCTCTGAAAAATAAATCCCACCGGTCAGTTCGCGAACAAATACAAAGTCAGCACCTTTTACCTTATTCGATTTAAGAGGTGATAGATGTTCAAGACCAGGATAAACGTGAACAGGTCTTACGTTTGCATACACGTTCATCGCTTTTCGTAAAGCGAGTAACCCTTGTTCTGGCCGAACACTCCCTTGATCCCATTTTGGACCACCAACCGCTCCGAGCAGAACAGCATCGCTGTCATGGCAAGCTTTTAGTGTGGTATCAGGGAGAGGATTACCTTCCTGGTCAATAGCAGCACCTCCAAATACTTGTTCAATCGTCTCAAATTCATGACCAAACCGCGTCGCTACACCATCTAAAACTTGCAAAGCACCCTTGATCACTTCCGGACCGATCCCGTCTCCTGGCAAAACTGCTATTCTCTTTTTCATCTAACATCCCTCCTAAATTTAGATACTCATCGCTTCATAACTTTTCTTTTCATCTTGAAGCTGAAGCTTATTATAGGCGTGAACATAAGCTTTAGCTGAAGCTTCTAAAACATCTTGCGCCGTTCCGCTTCCGTTTATCTCATGACCATCACTGACGATCTGAACAAATACTTGAGCAAGAGCGTCACGCCCTGCTCCTACTGATTGAATTCTATAATCATTCAGCTTGATTGAAGAAGGAAGCATTTTTCCAAGTGTATTGTAGATCGCTTCGACACTACCTGAACCTGTTGCAGCATCTTGAATCAGTTTTCCGTCTGGAGTCAACAGTCTTAACGTTGCAGTAGGAATCTGATTCGTACCATAGTTTACTTGAATATCTTTTAATTGATATAACGGCACTTCAGGTTGTATTTTATGATCGATGAGTAGAGCGAAAATATCTTCTTCTGTCATCTCTTTTTTCTTGTCAGCAAGTTGTTTAAAATCTTCAAATAGAACCTTAACCTTGTTCTCATCTGGATGAAAACCTAATTTATGCAAATAATCTTTAAACGCGTGACGCCCTGAGTGTTTTCCGAGTACGAGTTGATTGGAAGGAACACCAACAAGCTCAGGTGTGATGATCTCATATGTTGATTTTTCTTTTAACACACCATCTTGATGGATTCCTGACTCGTGAGCAAAAGCATTCTTTCCAACTACAGCCTTATTCGGTGGGACAGCAATTCCCGTCAGCCTGCTTACAAGCTGACTCGTACGGCTGATCTCATTTAACTTAAGGTCAGTTCTTGCCTGATAAAAGTCTTCACGGATCGCTAATGCTACTGCAATCTCTTCTAATGAAGCGTTTCCTGCTCTTTCACCAATCCCATTAATCGTGCATTCCACTTGATTCGCACCATACTCGATCGCCGATAAAGAATTGGCAACAGCCATTCCTAAATCATCGTGGCAGTGAGCAGATAAAATAGCTTTCTCTATGTTCGGAACATTATTTAATAGATAACGAAAGATCTTTCCGTATTCCTCCGGATTCGTAAATCCTACTGTATCCGGTATGTTAATCACCGTTGCACCAGCATCGATCACTTTCTCAACAATACGCGATAAAAATACAAGATCTGACCGACATGCATCTTCTGCTGACCATTGCACGACAGGGAACTTTTGCCGTGCATATTTGACTGCACCAACCGCCGTCTCAACGACTTGGTCAGGTGTTTTCTTTAACTTGTATGTCATATGAATGGGCGATGTTGCCAGAAAAACGTGCAACCTTGGTTCAGCTGAATCTTTTAGAGCTTCCCATGCATAATCAATATCTGAGGTGTTCGATCTTGCCAAAGCAGTAACCGTTGAATTCTTTACAATAGAAGCTACTTTTTTTACGGCATCTAGATCGCCTTTGGATGCAGCAGGAAAGCCTGCTTCCATAACATCCACACCTAGCAGTTCTAGTCTTTTGGCGATCTCAATTTTTTCAGCCGTGTTTAGATTGACCCCTGCTGTTTGTTCTCCATCACGCAAAGTCGTGTCAAAGATCTCAATTTTTCGCACTAGCAACGGCCTCCTTTTTTTGTTTTGATTTTACGAACGGCATCATTGCTCGAAGTTCCCTCCCTACTTTTTCAATAGGATGGTTCTTCTCTTGATTGTTCACAACATGGAACACAGGTCGATTCGCTTGATTCTCTAAGATCCAACCCTTAGCAAACTCTCCGGATTGAACATCTTTCAGAACGGATTTCATTGATTCTTTTACTCTTTCATCAATGACACGTGGTCCTGATTGAAAATCTCCCCACTGAGCAGTATCTGAGATTGAATATCTCATCCCCTCTAGACCACCTTCGTACATGAGGTCAACGATCAACTTCAATTCGTGTAAGCATTCAAAATAGGCAACCTCTGGCTGATATCCAGCTTCTGTTAGTGTTTCAAATCCTGCTTTGACCAGTGAAGATAACCCACCACACAACACGGCCTGTTCACCAAAAAGGTCTGTTTCCGTTTCTTCTTGGAATGTCGTTTCGAGCACTCCAGCTCTAGCAGAACCAATTCCTTTAGCATAACTAAGTGCAGTTTCACGGGCAGTGCCTGTAGCATCTTGATATACCGCGAAAAGCGCTGGAACTCCTTCACCTGATTCAAATGTACGTCTAACAAGATGACCAGGACCTTTAGGAGCAACTAAAAATACATCCACATCTTGAGGTGGTACCACTTGGTGATAGTGAACGTTGAACCCGTGAGCAAAAACGAGTGCATTGCCCGGAGACAGTTCAGGTAAAATTTCATTTTTGTAAACTTCAGGTTGCCTTTCATCTGGTAATAGAACCATTACGACTTCCGCTAGCCTAGCCGCTTCCCGAACAGGATATACCTCAAATCCATCTTTAACTGCTTCGTCAAATGAACGACCCTCCCGCACACCAACTACAACATCATAGCCGCTATCCTTTAGGTTCAATGCATGAGCATGCCCTTGAGAACCATAACCTACTACCGCTACCTTCTTATTCTTTAATACATCGTTAGAAAGATCGTTTTCGTAATATACTTTTGCCATTATCATCATTCTCCTTTACATAATAGAATAGGGGTGAAGCTCAAGTACTTTCTTTTGTGTTCCGCGAGGTATAGCTGTAACACCGGTCCTTGAAATCTCTTTGATTCCATATGGACGCAGCAGTTCGATCAACGCATCTATCTTTTCTCCATCCCCCGTAACTTCAAGCGTTACGTTTTCGAGTGATACATCAAGGACGGTTGCTCGAAACGGCTCGATCAGCATTTTGATCTCGCTGCGCGTATCAGGTGTTGTTAGAACTTTGATGAGCGCAAGTTCTCTAGAAACGAGCGCCATGTTTGTCAGATCACGAACTTTTAGAATATTAATCTGCTTATGAAGCTGTTTAACAAGTTGTTCAGCTTTACGATCATCTTCTACCCAAACCGTTAATGTTACTTTTGAAACGGCTGGATCTTCTGTATGTCCAACCGTAATGTTCTCTATGTTGAACTGGCGTTTTGTCAGCAATCCGGTCAAACGATTCAATACACCACTTTCGTTTAGAACCGTTGCTGAAATGATACGTCTCATCCTCTCACTCCAATCATTTCATGTAGTCCTTTTCCTGGAGCGATCATCGGATATACATTCTCATCAGCAGTAACAACACAATCGAGAACAAATGGTTTTTTGGACGCAAGAGCGAACGTCAAAGCTTCTCTTACATCCTTTTCTGTTTCAGCACGTTTGCCATCAATTCCGTAAGCAGATGCTAGCTTGATAAAGTCAGGTTGAATATCAAGCAAAGAGTGAGAGAATCTTTTTTCATAAAAAATTTCTTGCCACTGTCTTACCATTCCGAGAGATTTATTGTTCACAATAACTACGATGACAGGAAGTTCCCAATCTTGAAGAACTCCAAGTTCTTGAAGCGTCATCTGAAAACCACCATCTCCAACAACTGCTATTACCGGGAGCTCCGGCTTTCCAACTTTTGCTCCAATCGCTGCAGGAAATCCGAATCCCATCGTTCCAAGTCCTCCAGACGTTATCCATCTGTTCGATTCTAAAAATGTATAATATTGAGCTGCCCACATCTGGTGCTGTCCTACATCAGTAGCTACGATGGCTTCTCCTTTCGTAACTTCATGAAGAACCTGCATTAACTTTTGTGGTTTCAATTCTGATTCATCTGTCTTATACGTAAGAGGAAATTCAGTCTTGTGCTTAGTGAGTTGAATTACCCACTCGTTATAATCTCCTTTATCGACTCTCGTCTGGTTTAATGCTGAAAGTGTTTCTTTCGCACACCCCACAATGGGAATTTCAGTTGGAACATTTTTTCCGATTTCAGCTGGATCAATATCGATATGAGCAACCACTGCTTTTTTAGCAAAATGATCCAAGTTTCCAGTTAACCTGTCATCAAACCTAGCCCCAACACCAATTAATAGATCGCAGTCATAAAGTGCCATGTTGCTCGCGTATGTTCCATGCATTCCTGCCATCCCTAAGCAAAGCGGGTGTTCAGCTGGAAATCCACCTAGGCCTAAAAGGGTCTGAGCAACCGGTATCTGGTGATATTCCGCGAACGCGACCAACTCTTTTTCAGCACCTGCTGCCAGTACCCCCGCACCTGTTAAGAGGACAGGTCTTTTCGCTTGCAACAAGGCTTCATTCAATCTTTTCACTTGAAGAATATTGGGTTTTAATGTTGGTTGGTAACCCGGAAGATGAATACCAGCAACCTCTTTAACTTCAGCTGTTTTAACCGCAACATCTTTCGGTACATCGATTAAAACAGGTCCTTTTCTTCCAGTGTTGGCTATATGAAAAGCCTCTTTCATAATTCTCGGTAGATCTTCTGCCCGCTGAACTTGATAGTTATGTTTTGTGATCGGCATTGTGATCCCGACGATGTCCGCTTCTTGAAAAGCATCCGTACCGATCACAGTCGTCGCTACCTGCCCCGTGAAGATAACAAGAGGAATAGAATCGATCATCGCATCCGCTATACCTGTAACAAGGTTTGTAGCACCTGGCCCTGACGTTGCTAACACAACGCCTGGCTTCCCCGTTACTCTTGCATAGCCTTGCGCGGCATGAATAGCTCCTTGTTCATGCCTCGTTAGAACATGTTTCATCTCTGATTTGTAGAGGGCATCATAGATTGGAAGTACAGCACCTCCCGGATAACCAAACAGAACTTCAACTTTCTCATCCTGCAACCCTTGAATAAATAGTTCAGCACCAGAGACTAATGAAGTTTCGACTGATTTTTTTTCAGCCACCCAACTGGCCTTCATTTTCATTCCTCCTTTAACTTCGAACCTTTACTTGGTAAAAGATGTTTCGGGAATCAGTTGTTGCTCTTGGAAAATAACCAAAAGGGCAACAACGTCTAAAAAAAAAAATAAAAAAACTTCTCCACCCAAATGGACAGGTTAATCCTATCCAAAGGGGTGAAAAAGTTTTCTTTTCCACGGTACCACCCTTATTCACAGTTCATGCTCATATACGCAAGAACTGCCTCAAGACGAAATAATCGTCATTTGATAACAAGCGATAAATAATGGTCTTATCGCTTGGCCCTTCCTACTAAAAAACGTTCAAAAGGACACTCAGGAGGGATGTCCTGGTATTAGGGATAACCGGTTCACAGCAACCACCGGTTCTCTGAGTACCCCACATCTACCATTGTTCTCCGTCATCGTTTTATTGTTTTAAATTTTTAAGATTCCTCCAGTATTAGCTGATGTTACGAGCGCCGCATAGCGTGCGAGGTAGCCTTTTTTGATCTTCGGCTCTGGTTTCACCCAACCTTCTTTTCGTTCTTTTAAGTCTTCTTCCGTTAATAAAACGTGAATCGTTCTATTTACTAGATCAATTAAGATTGGATCACCATTATTCACGAACGCGATAGGTCCGCCTTGTGCCGCTTCTGGCGAGATGTGACCGATAGAGATTCCCCGAGACGCTCCAGAAAATCTGCCATCCGTGATCAGTGCTACTTTCGTACTCAATCCCCTTCCAGCAATAGCTGATGTGGGAGAGAGCATCTCCGGCATACCTGGTCCACCCTTCGGTCCTTCGTATCGAATGACAACGACATGCCCTTCTCTTACTTCACCATTATTAATGCCTTCGATCGCTTCTTCTTGGGATTCATAGACGATCGCCTCGCCTTGAAATGTTTTTATTGAAGGATCAACAGCTCCCACTTTGATCACACAGCCATCTGGTGCAATATTTCCATAAAGTATAGATAAACCGCCTACTGGCGAGTAAGCATTACCTTTCCTACGAATAACATCATCATCCATAATTTCCGCATGCCGGACTCGGTGCTCTAACGTTTCTCCACTTATCGTTAACCGATCGTTATGGATGGCACCTTCCATTCTACAGAGTTCATTGATGATCGCACTGACACCGCCTGCTCTGTGAACATCTTGCATGGAATAATCCGATGCAGGACTGATCTTTGATAAATATGGAATTCGCTCTGCGATCTCGTTGATTGATGATAAGTCATAATCAATCTCAGCTTCATTTGCGATAGCAAGCATATGAAGAACGGTATTCGTTGAGCCACCCATCGCCATGTCTAATGCAAATGCGTCATCAATTGCTTCTTTCGTTATAATATCTCTTGGTTTTATATTGTTTTTCACAAGATCCATAAGTGACGTTGCAGCCTCTTTGATCAGTTCTCTTCTTTCGTCTGAGGTAGCTACGATCGTTCCGTTACCCGGCAGTGTAATACCTAGCATCTCCATAATGGAATTCATGCTGTTGGCTGTAAACATACCTGAGCATGATCCACAAGTCGGGCAAGCACTCGTTTCGAGTTCTAAAAGTTCTTCCCTCGTCATCTTTCCAGCTAAATGAGAACCTACTCCTTCAAATACCGAGGCAAGGGATAGGGATTTTCCTGCCATAGACTTTCCGGCTTCCATTGGACCACCTGAAACAAATACTGCCGGAACATTCGTCCTTACAGCTGCCATTAACATACCAGGCGTGATCTTGTCACAGTTAGGTATGTAGAACACACCGTCGAACCAATGGGCGTTGATAACCGTTTCTGCTGCGTCTGCGATGACCTCTCTGCTTGGAAGTGAATACCTCATACCGATATGCCCCATCGCAATTCCATCGTCTACGCCGATCGTATTAAATTCGAACGGAATTCCACCAGCTTCTCTAATGGCTTCTTTTACCCATTCACCTACTTTGTTTAGATGCATATGCCCCGGAATAATATCAACATAGGAATTACAAACACCGATAAAAGGTTTATCCATATCCTCTGGTGCAACTCCCGCTGCGTGGAGAAGACTTCTGTGCGGGGCTCTATCGATTCCTTGCTTGATCATATTACTGCGCATATCTGTAACACTCCTATACTTCTTTTATCCAGCTTGAACAGCTTGGTTCGGATACACCTTAACTCCTTCTTCAACTACTTTTTCTCTGAAGGATTTTAAAAGTTTGTTCGTATGTTCACCTGGTGCTCCGTTTCCGATTACTCTTCCATCAACTTTTACTACCGCAATAACTTCAGCTGCAGTTCCAGTTAGAAATACTTCATCTGCCACATAAACATCATGTCTCGTGAATGGCTCTTCAACCATGTTGTAACCTTGTGCTCGTGCGATCTCAACAATCGCGTTTCGAGTGATTCCTTCTAAAGCTCCTAAGTATCCTGGCGGCGTCTTGATCGTATTTCCTTTGATAATGAACACATTATCAGCAGAACCTTCCGCCACGTACCCTTGATCGTTCAGCATCAATGCTTCACTAACTCCAGCAAGACTAGCCTCGATCTTAACTAAGATATTGTTTAGGTAGTTTAGCGATTTAACTTTAGGACTTAACACATCCGGACGGTTCCTTCTGCTTGCCACCGTTATGATTTCTAAACCTGTTTCATAAAGTTTTTTAGGAAATAGTGCAAGCTGTTCTGCAATGACAATGACTCCCGGTTGGCCGCATGTAAAAGGGTCCAACCCTAAGTTTCCTTTTCCTCGTGAGATAACTAGTCGAATATAAGCATCACGATATTTGTTTTTCTGGAGCGTTTGAACGATGATGTCTGTTAGTTCTTCTTTAGTGTGTGGAATTGTCAGCATAATGGATTGAGCTGATTCGTATAAACGCTGAAGATGTTCGTCTAGCCGATATACATTTCCGTTATAGACTCGAATACCTTCAAACACCCCATCTCCATATAAAAATCCATGATCGTAAACTGAGACTTTGGCGTCTTCCTTTAATACGTGCTCACCATTAACATAAACCCATTGCTCCTGCATCGTGATCCTCCTTTACGTGTCAATTTGAATTATTTGAATTTTTTAAAAATAATTTAATAATTGTTGACAATATTACGCCCATCTTATTAAAGAATCAACACCGAATTTTCGATATTTCACCGAATTCTGACTTTTCAGTTATTTTGTACACGCTTTCATTCCCATGCCCATAAGGTTTTGAAGCTTTAACGCGTTGCATTGTAAACATTTTTAAAGCGCTTTCATCAAAAATAAAAAAACACGCTTGATATCCTTTAATAGAGGACATCAAGCGTGTCGAAAAGTTGTAATTATGTAAGTATTATGGCGTCCCAGGAGAGATTCGAACTCCCGACCGTACGCTTAGAAGGCGTATGCTCTATCCGGCTGAGCTACTGGGACATATGTATTGGAGCCCCTTTCGCATAGTAATGGCGCTTTCCGCAATTACCATGCGCTGCGGGCACACAGTGATTTGTTCCACCCGTCGACTGTGGATACAAATATATTTTTATCATGCATTTTAATTGTAAGATCTGTTAACTTCAGATGTAACTTTTCATGGACCATTTGAACGTGAGAAAAACAAATGGAGCGGGTGATGAGAATCGAACTCACGACCAGAGCTTGGAAGGCTCTTGTTTTACCACTAAACTACACCCGCAGACAATTTAGACCTTGTCGCGACGACATAACTAAATATACATGATATCTAAATTATAGTCAACCCATTTTCTCAATTTTTTTATTTTCTAACTGTTTTTTTTTCAAATGTTCTACTTAACTGATCGATACGTATACCATTGAGTGAATAAAAACTTACCGATATCCTATTATCTTCAATCTCCAACAACGCATATGTCTTTTCAAAAGAACCTCTAGGCAGCCTGATACTCCCAGGATTAATAAAGATCATTCCCTCACGTTCAAAGGCTTCAGCTACGTGTGAATGCCCAAAACAAGCAATTGCTGCACCTGTTTCCTCTGCCCTGTATGCTAGTGAAAGAAAAGACACTTTTACATCGTATAAATGACCATGTGTTATATATATACAAGTATCTCCCAACAGCTCAATGGCTTCGTTAGGAAAATCATCGCCTAAATAATCCATATTACCTTTAACCGTTACAAATCCAGACATTTCTTTAGATGATGTCGAAAGCTCTGAATCACCGCAATGGATCATAAGATCTACTTCATTTTGATAGCGGCTCTTTAATGTTTCTAACTCATCTGTTAACCCGTGACTATCACTAACGATTAAGGCTTTTCCCATAAGAGATCCTCCTCATTGATCAGTTTTTTTAGTTTTTCCAAAGCTATTGCTCTATGACTAATTTTATTTTTTTCTTCTTTTGCTAACTCTGCCATCGAACGATTTAATTGAGGAAGAAAGAAAATCGGATCATACCCGAAACCTTCCGTTCCCTTCTTTTCTCTTAAAATCTGACCTTTACACTCCCCTTTTACAACTAGCGTTTCTTTTTGAGGTCTCGCAAAAGCCAAAGCACATACAAACTGAGCGTTTCTATCGTTATCTTCAACATTCTGAAGTTCTTCTAAGACTTTGTTCATGTTCTCTTCATCACTTTTATGTATACCTGCATACCTAGCTGAATAAACGCCAGGTCGTCCTTCTAAAGCATGGATCTCTAATCCTGAGTCATCCGCGATAACAGGAATATTCATCTGTTTAGAGATGGTTTCAGCTTTTAAAATAGCGTTCTCTTCAAAAGTGACTCCAGTTTCTTCAACGTCAGGACTTCCTTCAATATCGTTTAAAGTGAGGATCTCAACCCCAAAACTTCCTAACATCGATTGAAATTCTTTTGCTTTACCTTTATTTTTTGTTGCAACTAAAATTTTCATTAGGTACGCCTCCGTTTTGTAAAAAGTTTTTCTATAGGATTGTGATATTACTGTCATTTGGTGAAGCGTCTTCAACTATAAAATGTACGCCTCCCATTTGGAATGGAATGCGAGGGACATAAAGCGGAATCAAATACTTTAAAAGTACAAAGGTTGTCCAAAGCTCTTCTCATTTCGCTTGCAAAAGATTGTTACTTTTGCATGTTCATTCTCATCGTCGACAAAGTTGATTGGAGTGTAAGGTTTGAGACTCCTGCGGGACGAGCGGTCAGGTGAGACCCTTAAAGGCGCAAAGCGGCAAGGGGCTCACCGATCGCCCCGCGGAAAGCGAGACACCTGAAACGGAAATCAACTACTTTCAAAACAACAGAGCAATAAAAAAAGAGACGAATATTCGCCTCTTTACTGTATCACAACCTATTTAATTTTAAAATTCACCTGTATTCACTTCTTTAGGTCTTGAAACCGGGGCTGTAAGTTCTTTACCTTTTTCATTGAATATCTTAGACTTCCCATCAACTTTAATCGCCACTTTCTTCACTTCAGATAGCTCTGTAAGCGAAAGAACAATTGAATTTAACACTTCATCTGCAATCATGCTTTCTTCTTTGTTATCCAGCAAAGCTCCATTGAAGTTTAATGTAACAACACCATCTTTGACGACAGGTGTACTTAACAGTTTCACATCTGTTCTAAAGTCTGTTAAAAGGCTGCTTTCTGCAGATGGACCATCAATTAGATGTTCGATTGTTGCTGTTACTTTATCTGTCCCCTCTTTTGCAACTCGACGCGTTACTGGTACATAATACGTTTGATCCTGTGTCTGTGCCAAGAAATAGAGAGTTACGAGTTCACTATTCGTGATATCTGCCACACTGCCATTTTCGAGATTTATCCCGTCAACACGACTCACACCGTCACCAACTGGTGTATTATTAACAGGCATTGAATTTTGGTTCTTTCCTGCGATTTGTATTTTAACTTTTTTTATGTTGTCAAACTGAGTAAGTGTAAATGTAATAGCTTGCAAGATCTTCATTTCATCCGCTGCATTATACTCTGTAAATTCCTTTGAAAAATTTGCCGTAGCTGTCCCCTTTTTGATATTTACCGATAACACTTCTGTATCAGCTGGCAGAACAGCTTGAAAACCGTTAGGGAGCAGATTGCTTACAGGTCCGTCTTTTACAAGATACTGCAATACTTGTTTAGCCGTTTCATCGTTCTTTGGAAGAGCCAGTACCTGTGGGACAACCATCCCGTTGCTGTCGAATAAAAACAGTTGCCGCTTATTCGTTTGCTCTGCACTAGCCGCTTTGTCTTTCTTATCCAGCGACTGACCTTCTTTCACGTAATTCACTTTAGGGGGATCAAGCTCATTTCCTGCTTTCTCTCCCCATAGTCCGCAACCTGATACCAGCAATGAAGCTGATAATATGATAAGCGGTGCTCCTGACTTCATCATTTTGCGCATACTTTCCCTCCTCAAGTGGTTTGTACTATTATGTATACGAGCTATCCTCTCCCATTAGACCACTTGTACAAAAAATAAAAGAGACTGGCTTTAATTAAAAGAAAAGAGCAGAACCCAAAAAGGATCCTACTCTTTCAATTCAATATTCTAATTATGAGGTTACCTAATTTTCATGCTCTTTGAAAACTACAACTTCATACATTCTACTTTTTCAATCTTACGGTCTAGCCAATGGTTGGCGATCTGCAGGAAATGATCGCTCTCTGCTGTCGCTAAAAATCGGTGCATCGGTTTAGCATCTTCTGTATTTAAAAGCCCACTATGGTCTAAGATGACAGAAACTTCACGCGCAGTTTCTGCACCTGAACAGATCAACGTGATATGTTCACCCATCACTTGCTGAATGATTGGTCTTAACAACGGGTAATGAGTGCATCCCAGAATTAACGTATCGATGGAAAGATCCTTAAGTGGATATAGTGTTTCTGAAACTGCACTTAATGTCTCTTCACCAGATAACTTACCTTGTTCAACAAGCGGAACGAACAACGGGCATGCTAAACTTTCTACGATTACATCGTTACGAATCTGTGTTAGCGCCTGTTTATAAGCACCACTATTGACCGTCCCGACTGTCCCTATTACACCGACATGATTATTTTTCGTCGCTTTTAAAGCGGAACGGGCACCAGGATGGATAACTCCTAAGACAGGAATGTCTAACTTTCTCTTCGCTTCTTCTAAAACTGCTGCAGTAGCTGTATTACAGGCGATAACGAGCATCTTAATCTCCTGTTCTAAAAGAAAGTCAATCATTTCCCACGTATAAGCCCTAACTTCTTCAAATGGTCTCGGGCCATACGGACACCTTTTCGTGTCTCCTAAGTAGATAATCTCTTCTTTTGGTAGCTGTTTCATGATCTCTCTTGCTACCGTTAAACCTCCCACTCCTGAATCAATGACTCCAATGGGTCTATTCAAAAAACATCGCCTCATCTCTATATACATACTGGCGTTAAATCACTGTTTTCTATTCTGCTAATATTTTTATGAAATTGCAAGACCATTCGTTAATGGAATGTTTTAAAAGCGAGCAACCTGGAGCGGAAATCAACCACTCTCGTGTCCAACCCTATTCACTCAAACATCTATAGAAAAAGACTATGGAAATTTCCCCATAGTCTTTTTTCCACTTTAGAAATTTTCTTCTGCAAACTTCACAACGTCTTCCATTGTTTCCATTTGTAGAATTTCATCCATGTGTGCACTGATCTTTTCTTTAGACAGACCAAGAATCTGACTACGAGCAGGAAGTACAGATGTAGCACTCATTGAGAATTCATCCAGACCAAGCCCAAGAAGAATTGGAATTGCGATCGGATCGCCTGCCATCTCTCCACACATACCAGCCCATTTACCTTCTTTATGTGCTGCATCGATAACCATTTTTACTAATCTTAAGATTGCTGGATTGTACGGCTGATACAAGTAAGAAACTTGTTCGTTCATACGATCTGCAGCCATCGTATATTGAATCAAATCGTTAGTGCCGATGCTGAAGAAATCAACTTCTTTAGCAAAAGTATCTGCCATTACGGCTGTTGATGGAATTTCCACCATGATACCTACTTCAATGGATTCTGAAACTTCAATTCCCTCAGAAACGAGCTTTTCTTTTTCTTCTAATAAGATTCCTTTAGCAGCACGGAATTCTCCAAGTGTTGCAATCATCGGGAACATGATCTTCAAGTTCCCATATTGGCTTGCACGAAGAAGTGCTCTAAGTTGCGTACGGAAAATGTCTTGCTCTTCTAAGCAAAGGCGAATCGCTCGGAATCCTAAGAAAGGATTTAACTCTTTCGGAAGATTTAAATAAGGAAGTTCCTTATCTCCACCAATATCGAGTGTACGGATGACTACTGGTTTACCTTCCATCTTTTGAAGCACTTCACTATATGCCTTGAACTGCTCTTCTTCAGTAGGAAGTTGATCACGGCCCATGTAAAGGAACTCTGTACGGTATAAACCAACGCCTTCTGCACCGTTCTCTAGAACACCTTTTACATCAGCTGGTGTTCCAATATTAGCCGCAAGCTCAACTTGAACAGAATCGCTTGAGAATGTTTTTTCATTCACTAGCTTTGCCCATTCCGCTTTTTGCTTTTGATATTGTTTTTGTTTTTCTTCATACGTAGCGATTTCATCTTCAGTAGGATTCACGATTACATGTCCATCCAGACCGTCGATGATTACCATTACGCCGTTCTCAACGTTCTCTGTAATTGTTTTCGTTCCTACTACTGCAGGAATTTCCATTGAACGAGACATGATTGCTGAGTGAGAAGTTCTCCCTCCAATGTCAGTTGCAAAACCTTTAACAAAATTACGGTTTAATTGAGCCGTGTCAGAAGGAGTTAAATCTTCTGCTAAGATGACAACCTCTTCTGTGATACTTGCAGGTGTAGTAAACGTCACATTTAACAAGTGTGCTAAAACTCGTTTTGAAACGTCACGAATATCTGCCGCACGCTCTTTCATGTATTCGTTATCCATGGATTCAAACATATTGATGAACATGGATGAAACATCGTCCATTGCTGCTTCAGCGTTAACTTTTTCATTTTCAATCTTTTGTTTTACAGCATCAACTAGTTCTGGATCGCTCAAAACAAGAAGATGGGCAGCAAAAATCGCTGCCTTATCTTCGCCTAACTCTTTGTTCGCTTTTTCTTTTATAACAGAAAGTTCCTCTTTGGAAACGTTAAGCGCTGCTTCAAAACGATCGATTTCACTCGCTGAATCTGAAATCGATTTTCTTTCGATCGTTAATTCAGGGTTTTGAAGAACAAACGCTTTTGCGATTGCGATGCCGGCTGATGCTGCAATACCTGAAATTTTTTCAGACATTACTCACCAAGCCCTTCCTTTTTCATTACATTTTCTAATGCAGCGATTGCTTCATCTGCATCTGAACCTTCTGCTTTGATCACGATTGAAGATCCTTGTTGGATCCCTAGGCTCATTACACCCATGATTGATTTTAAGTTAACGCTCTTTCCGTTGTAGTCAAGTGTAATATCTGAGCTGAACTGACCTGCTTGGTTAACTAAAGTTGTTGCTGGACGTGCGTGAATTCCTGATTCGCTAGTTACTTTGAATGTTTTTTCTGCCATGATAATTACCCCTTTATTTTTTGAATGTAATAATATTTTCTTCCTCTATAGCCACAGTTCCTGTTTTTTCGACGGAAACTGTTTCATCCGATAGATTCGTGAATACAATCGGTGTGATTACGGATGGTGCATTTTCCTTAACAAAGTTCAGGTCAACCTTTAAAATCTTTTGACCGATCTTAACTCTGTCGCCTTCAGAAACAAAGCTCTCGAAACCTTCACCTTTCAATTTCACTGTATCGATACCAAAGTGGATGAGAATTTCTTTGCCTGAATCTGACTCAATACCGATGGCATGTTTCGTCGGGAAGATATTCATTATCTTACCATTAACAGGTGAAACCACCAAGCCTTCTGCTGGTTCGATCGCAAATCCATCACCCATCATTTTTCCTGAGAAAACTTGGTCAGGAACTTCGGTGATCGGAAGTATTTTCCCTTTAATCGGAGAAACAAAACGATCATCATCTGTAGAAATCGATGAAGTTGGTGTAGCACCAGGATTGTTTGTTTCAACAACTTTTCCTTGTTCAGGCGTTTTCTCTGAATTCTTCGGTTTAGCTACAGTCTTACCACTGATAATATCTTGAATTTCACTCTTAATCGTATCTGAACGAGTTCCAAAGATCGCTTGAATGTTATTACCCATTTCAAGAACGCCGGAAGCTCCGAGTTTTTTCAATCGATCCTTGTCCACTTCCTTAGGATCATTTACAGAAACTCTTAATCGAGTGATACAAGCGTCAAGGTTAGAGATATTGGACTCTCCGCCTAATCCCTCTAAAATATTCGCTGCTAGTGAATCTTTATTGGACGGTCCAACATTCGTTTCAACTTCGTCATCCACGATTTCTCGTCCTGGTGTCTTAAGGTTCCATTTACGGATCGCAAAACGGAAACCAAAGTAATAGATCACTGCAAATACGAGACCTACAGGAATTACTAGCCACCAGTCTGTACGGTTAGGAAGTACTCCGAACAGTAAGTAGTCGATTACACCACCAGAGAAAGTCATACCTATTTTAACATTTAACAAGTGCATAACCATAAAAGAAAGCCCTGCGAAAATAGCATGAATTCCAAATAATACTGGAGCAACAAATAAGAAAGTAAACTCAAGTGGTTCCGTGATTCCTGTTAAGAAAGAAGTCAACGCAGCAGAACCCATGATACCCGCAACTATTTTCTTTTGTTCAGGTCGTGCTTCGTGATACATAGCTAATGCTGCAGCCGGAAGGCCGAACATCATGAACGGGAACTTACCAGTCATAAAAGTACCTGCTGTTAATTCAACGTTATCTTTTAGTTGTGCAAAGAAGATCGCTTGGTCACCACGAACAAGTCCTTCTGCTGCAGATTTATAAGAGCCGAACTCAAACCAGAACGGCGAGTAGAAAATATGATGTAGTCCAAAAGGAATCAATGAACGTTCGATCACACCAAAGATAAATGCTGCGACCGTCAAGTTCGAATTGATCATGCTTTCAGAGAACGTATTAAGTCCATGCTGTACAGGTGGCCAGATGAACGTCATAACAATACCCAGTGCTAAAGCAGAAACTGCAGTAACAATCGGAACGAAACGTTTTCCAGCAAAGAATCCTAGGTATTGAGGAAGTTCGATGTTATAGAACCTCTTATAAAGATAGGAGGCTAAGATACCGACGATGATACCTCCAAACACTCCCGTCTGAAGTGTTGGAATCCCAAGTACGTTCGCAAAAGAAGGATCTTTTCCGATCATATCAGGAGTTACCCCTTCAATAACGCTCATGGTTACGTTCATGATCAAGTAACCAATAATTGCTGCTAATCCTGCTACACCTTCACCGCCTGCAAGACCGACGGCAACACCAACGGCAAACAGTAACGATAGATTAGCAAAAACAATGTCTCCCGATTTCTCCATTACGTCTGCAACAAGCTGGAACCATGCTGCATCTAATGCAGGTATTCTTTCAATCAACGCTGGGTTTTTAAACGCATTACCAAAGGCAAGCAAGAGACCTGCAGCTGGCAAAATCGCAACCGGCAGCATAAGCGCTTTACCTACGCGTTGAAGAACACCAAATAATTTTTTCCACATAGGAAGTCCTCCTTTTTATTATGATAACCCTTCCATTTACTTTCGCATCAAACAAAAAAAGACATAAATAAGAAACATGAGTAAATCCCTAATCAGAATTAATATATCCTAATTAAGCATCTGCTACACTTTTGTTTCTTACTTATGCCTGATCGAATCAGTAACACGTAAAAACGAGTTGTTCTATATTCATTTATCATTTGTCTTCATTGTCATAACGCGAAAGCCTTTGCAAATGCATTGTCAAATATACTGCTTCTGCATGGGGCACGGGTTTTTGTAAGGTATTTTGCATAACCTTAATCAACTTCCACGCCAAATTGTAGCATAAAGGATATTCTTCTTTCAACACTTTTGCTAACTTTTCTTGCTCTTCCATGATATCACCCATAGAGACCCGTTCTATCGCATGCCTTAGATGACGAACAAGACGTAAATAATTGATGCTTTTCGTATCGATCGTAAGGTCTAATGAATGTTGGATCATCTGCATCAAAGTGTTGATGAGCTCTGAGTGTTTCTTTATATCAGTTACACTTTTATTCGTAATAGCACTGTGAATATGAAGTGCAACAAAACCGATCTCCCCTTCAGGAAGATGAATCCCTAACGATTTATTGATGATTTCGATCGCTTCTTCAGCGACAGTATACTCTTTCGGATACAGTGTTTGTGTTTCAGTTAAAAATGGGTTTTTAATATCCATACTCTGTTCTAATCGTTTGATCGCGAATGTAATATGGTCGGTTAATGCAACATGTATATGTTCGTTTAACTCATACTCAAAACGAGTTCGTATGTGAACGATTACGTCATTGATCACTTCCACGATCTTCTCATCTATCGAATTTAATAACGTTTTATATTGTTCTTGTTCGTTTTCATCTTTTAATACAAATAACTTGTCCACTTGCTTAGGAAGAATTTCTTCACCTGGTTTCTTGCCAAAGCCAATTCCTTTGCCAATAACAATTCTTTCTTCATCGAAGGAATCAATGGCAATAACCACATTATTATTAAGAACTTTTTTTACTTGCAGGCTTTTGTTCATGAATTTTTTCACCTTTTTCATTTAGGTCCATAAACCACTAACATCATAACTTTCATCATAGCGGAAAACTGTTAGAAAAATCAATTACACTTTTTACCTGCTGCATAATCAAACTGAAAACGGCTTTCACAATGAAAGCCGCTTTCTGACTAAATCTCGAGTTCTCCAAGCCTCAATAACTCTACAACGGCTTGAGAGCGTCCTTTAACCCCAAGCTTTTGCATGGTATTCGAAATATGGTTACGAACTGTTTTCTCACTAATGAATAATTGTTCCGCAATTTCTTTTGTGGTCTTATCTTGAACTAGTAGTTCGAAAACTTCTCTCTCTCTTTTTGTAAGTAGAGGCTTCGGTCGGTAGTGTTTATCTTTCAATGAATTCACCCCTCCTTGCTAGGGTTTAGGAACCGCCAACGAATATTGGAAGTATTTAGTCAACATATAGTATGTAAAGAATCAGATGGGAGTGACTTGGTTCATTTAAAAAGTATGAAGAATATTACGGATAAACCATAAAAAAAAGCCCATTTTCATACATGGGCTTCTTTAGAAAAATTATTTAGTTGGTTTTTCAGCTCTTCATTCCACTTTACGGGACGTCCATTTCTTCTAGAAATCTGTACGATAGCACCTCTCCCTGTAAATACAGGAATCTTCTTCTCATTTATGCCTAAGTAATGGATGTCTATTGAAGATGAACCTACTTCATTTATTTTCACATACACTTTTAATTTTTCATCGTACATGATCTGGGCCAAATAGTCACATTGAAGGTCTGCCACAACTGGAATCTCTTCTGAATCTGGAGCACCCCAGTCAGTCATCAAACCCAGTTCTTTAAACATCGCGATTCGTGATTCTTCCATATAAGTAAAGATATTCGTATTGTTCACGTGGCCAAATCCGTCAATCTCACCAAAACGTACTTGCAATTCGTGATAAAAAGAAAAGCCCTTCTGCCAATCATCCATATTTGATATGTAATCTTGCCTAGCCAATTTCTTTTCCGCCTTTCCATACAGATATTTAATGAATCGCTATTCAGTTATTTGTTTTTAAAAAAAGCTTCTCCCTGATGAGAGAAGCTCTGTATGATACTTTAACGATCACTGCCAAAGAAGTTCTTGAAAGCTTGGAAGCTTGTATCACGGTTAAGTGCAGCGATTGATGTTGTCAAAGGAATTCCTTTAGGACAAGACTGCACACAGTTTTGAGAGTTACCGCACTCTGCAAGACCTCCGTCATCCATGATCGCGTTCAAGCGCTCTTCTTTATTCATCTCACCAGTTGGGTGAGCATTAAATAAACGAACTTGAGATAAAGGCGCCGGTCCGATAAAGTCCGAGTTCGTATTTACGTTCGGACATGCTTCTAAACAAACACCGCAAGTCATACATTTTGAAAGTTCATATGCCCACTGACGCTTAGTCTCAGGCATACGAGGTCCTGGTCCAAGGTCGTACGTGCCATCGATTGGAATCCAAGCTTTAACTCGTTTAAGTGCATCAAACATTCTACTTCTATCGATCGCCAAATCACGGACAACCGGAAATGTTTTCATTGGTTCAAGACGAATCGGCTGTTCTAACTGATCAACAAGAGCCGTACAAGATTGTCTAGGCTTTCCGTTGATTACCATTGAACATGCACCACAAACTTCTTCTAAACAACCCATCTCCCAAGTAACGGGAGTCGTAGCTTCCCCTTTAGCGTTAACAGGGTTTCTACGAATTTCCATAAGAGCAGATATTACGTTCATGTTTGGACGATGAGGAATCTCAAACTCTTCTAAATATGGGGCAGTTTCTGGGTTATCCTGTCTTGAGATGACGAATTTCACCATTTTTGTGCTCATTCTTACACCCCTGCCTTCTTCTTAGAATAGTCACGTTTACGTGGCTGGATTAGCGAAACATCTACTTCTTCATACTCGAATTCTGGTCCGTTCGTTGTTGGATTGAATTTCGCTTTTGTTGTTTTTAACCATTGCTCATCATTACGTTCAGGGAAGTCCGGTTTATAATGGGCTCCACGACTTTCATCACGGTTAAGAGCACCGAGTGTAATAACACGAGCTAGCTGAAGCATGTGCCATAGCTGACGTGTAAATGATGCACCTTGATTGCTCCACTTGGAAGTATCGTTAATATTGATGTTTTTATAACGCTGCATCAATTCTTGAATCTTTTCATCTGTTTGTTTTAACTTATCGTTGTACCTTACAACCGTTACGTTGTCTGTCATCCATTCTCCAAGCTCTTTATGGATCACATAAGCGTTCTCAGTTCCATCCATAGATAGAATATTGTTGTATACTTCTTGGTCTTTTTTCACTTGGTTATCAAATACAGTAGAAGGTACATCCTCAACTGTTTTTTCTAATCCTCTAATGTATCGAACAGCCGACGGACCAGCTTCCATGCCGCCAAAAATAGCTGAAAGCAGCGAGTTAGCTCCTAATCTATTAGCACCATGATACTGATATTCACACTCACCAGCTGCAAAAAGGCCTGGAATGTTCGTCATCTGATCATAATCAACCCACATGCCACCCATTGAATAGTGAACAGCAGGGAAGATTTTCATAGGAACCTTACGTGGGTCATCTCCCATGAACTTTTCGTAGATCTCAATGATTCCACCAAGTTTGATATCAAGCTCTTTAGGATCTTTGTGTGAAAGATCAAGATATACCATGTTCTCACCATTGATTCCTAGCTTCAGATCAACACACACATGGAAGATTTCACGTGTAGCGATGTCACGAGGAACAAGGTTACCGTATGCTGGATACTTCTCTTCTAGGAAGTACCAAGGCTTTCCGTCTTTATAAGTCCAAACACGTCCACCTTCACCACGTGCAGATTCACTCATTAAACGAAGCTTGTCATCACCAGGTATGGCCGTCGGGTGAATTTGAATGAACTCACCATTCGCATAATAAACACCTTGCTGATAAAGAGCTGATGCTGCTCCACCTGTGTTAATAACAGAGTTAGTCGACTTACCGAAAATGATTCCAGGTCCGCCAGTCGCCATAATAACTGCATCTGCAGGAAAACTTACGATCTCCATCGTTTTCAAATTTTGTGCGGTGATTCCTCTACATTGTCCTTCGTCATCAATAATGGCAGATAAGAATTCCCATCCTTCATATTTCGTTACTAGACCTGCGACCTCATGACGACGAACTTGCTCATCAAGTGCATACAATAACTGCTGACCCGTTGTAGCACCAGCAAATGCAGTACGATGGTGCTGTGTTCCTCCGAAACGACGGAAGTCAAGTAATCCTTCAGGCGTTCTGTTAAACATTACACCCATACGGTCCATTAAATGAATGATTCCTGGCGCTGCGTCACACATTGCTTTAACTGGAGGTTGGTTTGCTAAGAAGTCTCCACCGTATACAGAGTCATCAAAATGCTCCCACGGTGAATCTCCTTCACCTTTTGTATTTACAGCACCGTTTATACCACCTTGAGCACAAACAGAATGCGAACGTTTTACTGGAACAACTGAAAAGAGGTCAACGTTCACACCAGCTTCAGCTGCTTTGATCGTAGCCATTAAACCGGCGAGACCTCCGCCAACAACAATTATTTTCTGATTACTCAATTTGTCTCACCCCTTTTAAATGAATGCAAAGATTGTTCTTACGCTAACAATAGCAAGTGCAACAAATACACCCATTGTTACGTATGTTGAAATTTTCTGTGAACGAGGCGAAACTGTAAGGCCCCAGCTGACAAAGAACGACCATAATCCGTTAGCAAAATGGAATACTGCTGATAAAACACCAACAAGATAGAAGACAACCATGAATGGAGAGCTTAAGATGTCTGCCATCATATCAAAGTTTACTTCTTGTCCCAACGCAGCCTGTACACGTGTTTCCCATACATGCCAAGCGATAAAGACTAATGTGATAACGCCTGTTACACGCTGAACGAGGAACATCATATTGCGGAAATAGCCATAGCGGGTAACGTTGTTTTTTGCTTGGAACGTAATGTAAAGCCCATACACGGCATGAAACAAAATAGGTAAGTAGATGACAAACGTTTCTAGGAAAATACGAAAAGGTAAACTTTCCATAAAATGCGCCGCTTTGTTAAATGCTTCAGCATCCCTCGTTGCAAAATGGTTTACAACTAGATGCTGTACGAGAAAAATCCCGATCGGAATTACTCCTAATAATGAATGAATCCTTCTGTTAATAAAATCTCTACTGCCAGCCATTCTCTTGCCCCCTTCAAATTTAGCCTCTCTCTGGCTGCTAATCTTTGTTCCTCTCCACATGTAAGCGTTTTAAGTTTCCTCTTTTAGAGGATGAGTGTTAAACAATTAGCTTAATTAACTAGCAACATGTCCATTTTACTCCCATCGTTTGACACCGTCAAGAAAACGCTAACAACTAAATACGTAAATTTTCTTGATACATCAACGCTTTTGGAGGTTTAAGATTTTCGACAAATACCGATAGTTGCTATAGAGTTTAAACCGCTTTCCCGTTATAATAAAAATTAGAAAGAAGGGATGCAGAATGTTTAAACAAAAGACAAAGGATGATAACACCCCTGTAGAACAGCTTTCTGTTTCAGCTTTTGGGTATGAGATCCTTCGAAGCGATTTGTTGCCTGAACTTCTTGGCAAACAAGAACGAAATATTCTCTATTGGGCAGGAAGACACTTGGCTAGAAAATATCCTTTACATACGATGGAAGAAGTTCACGCTTTTTTTGTTGAAGCAGGTTGGGGCACTCTTGAAATGATCGAAGCTTCGAAAACTGAGATGAATTTCTCTTTAAACTCTCAACTGATCTTGCAGCGAATGGAAAACTTCAATCATCAAACGTTCAGCCTAGAAGCAGGCTTCCTCGCTGAACAAGTTCAGCTGCAAAAAAAATGCACAACAGAAGCTTTAGAATCTACAAAACGAAACAAAGTTTTTATTACTGTTCAATGGGACAAAAAAGATATGATTGAATAACAAAAGCCGGCGTATTGCCGGCTTTTTTTCAATGTTTGGTCTTATGTGTTCTGAACGGGAACACGAGCATCTAGCTCAAACACATCATGCAGCGTTTCTATCGACTTAATCATATCTTCTTGTTTCACGACGGTTGATACTTTAATCTCAGAAGTGCTTACCATTTTTATCATAATATCTTCGTCTGAGAGAGCTTTAAACATTTTAGCGGCAACGCCAGGATTTGAGATCATGCCTGAGCCAACGATTGACACTTTTGCAAGACCTTGTTCATAACTGATCGATTCGAATCCTAATTTCCCTTGATGCGCAGCAAGTACTTCTTGTGTAGCAGATAATGAGTTTGATTCAATCGAGAACGAAATATTCGTTTTTTCTTCATTTAGGACATTCTGAATGATGATGTCTACATTGATGCCGTTCGATGCCAAAATAGTAAACAGTTCCGCTAACGCGTGTATTTCATTGGGAACTGAAGAGACCGTAATTTTTGTTATGTTTCCTTCAAACGCAAGACCTCTAACCATTAAATTTTGTTCCATAGACACTTCCTCCTCAACTAATGTTCCACGTTCTTCACTCATGCTAGATCTTACTTCTAATGTAATACTATAGTTTTTAGCAAACTCAACCGCTCTCGGATGTAAAACGCCAGCACCAAGGTTCGCCATCTCTAACATCTCATCATAAGAGATCGAAGGTAGTTTTCTAGCTGAATCCACTACACGCGGATCCGTCGTATATACACCCGTCACATCGGTATAGATGTCACATCGATCGGCTTTTAAAGCTGCCGCTAGCGCAACGGCTGTTGTATCAGATCCACCTCTGCCAAGCGTTGCAATATCCTTTGTTTCAGGAATCAGCCCTTGAAAACCTGCGACAACCACGATATGGCCATCTTTTAATAGAGAAGACACGCGCTCTGAATCGATGTCTAGTATTCTTGCATTTGAAAAGGCATCTTCGGTTTGAATACCCGCTTGCCATCCTGTTAATGATTGAGCTTTATATCCTTCTTGATGCAGAGCCATCGTCAATAGGGCGATCGTAATCTGTTCACCCGTCGTAAGTAGCATATCCATTTCCCGTTTAGAAGGGTTCTGACTGATATCTGTAGCAAGCTTTACGAGTTCATCCGTTGTTTTGCCCATCGCTGAAACCACAACCACGACTTCATTTCCTGCATCTACTTCATGGATGATTCGTTTTGCAACATTTTGTATTCGCTCAACTGAGCCTACACTAGTTCCACCAAATTTTTGAACGATTCTCCCCATATACTCCAATCCCTTCTTGTTGTAAGATTCTATCTCTATTATTAGAAGACTTTGTTGACGGTGCACGTATACCTTCTTTTTTTGAAAGTAAATACAAAAAAGCAACAATAAGGAAAAACCCTATTGTTGCTATAATCCGTAGCAAGCCAAGTTTGTTCCCCCTCGTGAGATAGTCCTCCACACAAACCCTGGGGGGACTTGTGTGACAGCTCTGTATTTCTTCAATACAGGTCCAGCATAAAAGGCTAGAAGTCCTTTTACACTTCGGCAAGAATCCCCTTTCCACCATCATCACTAGAGCTTCTTCTCTTCAGATGGGTTACTATTGGTTCCTGCTCCTCTACCATCACTTCATACGAAGCATGGCATATTTATAAAGTTGGATTTATTTTAACAAAGTTACTCAATAGCTGCAACTACTCATTTGATAAAAATGCTTTTTCAATAAGCTCGGCTACTGGTTTAGGCACACCTGCTGCTTGAATCTCATCAACAGAAGCTTCTTTTAACTTTTTTAACGATCCAAAGTGGCGAAGCAGCATCTTTTTGCGTTTGTCACCGATTCCAGCGATGCTGTCTAATGTTGATTCGAACATGCTTTTAGAGCGAACTTTTCGATGGAAGGAGATCGCGAACCTGTGAACTTCATCTTGAATTCGTTGCAGAAGATAGAATTCCTGACTGTTTCTAGGCAAGTGTATCATTTCAGGAGGATCCCCAATCCAAAGCTGTGAGGTTCTATGCTTTTCATCTTTTGATAGACCTGCTACTGGAATAAATAAGTTAAGCTCGTTCTCTAATACATCTTGAGCCGCAGATATTTGCCCTTTTCCGCCATCGATCAGAATAAGACTAGGAAGCTCTCCTTCTTCTCTCAATAGTCTTGTATATCTTCTGCGAACAACTTCCTTCATGGAAGCATAATCATCTGGACCTTCCACAGATTTGATCTTATATTTTCGATAATCCTTTTTGTACGGTTTTCCGTCAACAAAAACAACCATGGCAGAAACAGGGTCTGTTCCATGAATATTCGAGTTATCGAACGCTTCAATACGATAAGGTGCAGCAATCCCAATTCTCTCACCAAGGTTCTCAACGGCTTTAATCGTTCTCGCCTCATCTTGCTCGATCAGGGCAAATTTCTCGTGAAGAGCTAAAGACGCGTTTTTAGTAGCTAACTCCACAAGCTCTTTCTTTTGTCCTTTTTTTGGTTGCAACACTTTCACTTGAAGAAGTTCCGATACAAGATCTGCATCCACTTCTTGTGGAAGGAGAATCTCTTTAGGCAGAAGGTGATTTTTTTGCAGATAGAACTGACCGATAAAGGTTAGCAAGTCTTCATTCGCTTCTCCATAAAAAGGGAAGACCGAAATATCTCTAGCAATCACTTTTCCTTGTCTAATGAAAAAGACTTGTACACACATCCATCCTTTATCGAAATGATAACCAAAAACGTCTCGATCGACTAAATCTGCTGTCATCATCTTTTGCTTCTCCATAACAGCTTCAATGTGCTGTATCTGGTCTCGAAGCTCTTTTGCGCGTTCAAAGTTTAATGCTTCAGAGGCTTCGAGCATCTTTTCTGACAACTCATTTTTAACATCCTGATAGCCGCCATTAAGAAATTTCACGATGCCATCTACCATCTGTTTATTTTCTTGTTCTGTAACATCATATACGCAAGGACCTAGACATTGACCGATATGATAATACAAACACACTCTTTTAGGCATCGTATCACATTTACGAAGTGGAAAAATACGGTCTAAAAGCTTTTTCGTTTCTTGGGCAGCATAAGCATTCACAAACGGACCAAAATATTTTCCGCCATCTTTTTTTATCTTCCGTATATATAGAAGTCTTGGTTGTTTTTCAGCAGTGATTTTTAAGTATGGATAGCTCTTATCATCTTTTAGCATAACGTTATAACGAGGGTCATGCTTTTTAATTAAATTCATCTCTAGAACTAATGCTTCCATCTCAGTAGAAGTCACAATGTATTCAAAATCTCTGATCTCACTAACAAGTCTTTGCGTTTTACCATCATGTGTCCCCGAGAAATAAGATTTCACACGATTCTTCAACACTTTCGCCTTACCAACATAAATAACTTTCCCAAACTCATTCTTCATAAGATAGCAGCCAGGTTGATCTGGTAGCAACATTAATTTTTGTTTTACAGAAATAGAGGTCAATTTCTTCCCCCCTTCACTCATAGCAGTCTTTTCTATTATCATATCATGTATCATCGTGTTCATAATACTATCGTGATTTCAATACCACATATTTTCATTTATCGACAATATTTCCTAGAAAATATTGAACAGTTTGTAAAATGCACAAAAAAAAGCCCGAGCAACGGGCTTTTTTGGATAAACCTTATTTATGTTTGTTCAATAGTTCAACTAATGCTTCTTTCGGTTGGAAACCGACAACTTGATCTACCACTTGACCGTCTTTGAATACAAGTAGGGTTGGAATACTCATAACACCGAATTTTCCAGCTGTTTCTTGGTTTTCATCAACATCAAGCTTAACTACTTTTACTTCTTCCATTTCTTGATCTACTTCTTCAAGAACAGGAGCGATCATTTTACAAGGTCCGCACCATGGTGCCCAAAAGTCAGCAAGTACTAAACCTTCGTTCGTTTCTGTATTAAATGTTTGATCTGATGCATTAACAATAGCCATTTATTTGGCCCTCCTTTTAAATAACAAAGTGTAAACAAAGTATATCCCACAAATGTAACAGTTGCTAATAGTTTGCTCAACTTTATGGTACCCAAGTTTTTTATTCGACAAACGTTAGATTGTAGCACTCTTTTCTAGATGTCTCTGACAGTTGAATAATTCACAAGTCCAAGCGTTTTCTGCTTTTAGGTTAAAAATAGAAAAAGACGTATTGTTAAGTCCGTACCAGCGATCAGTATCGTCTTGCAGAAGCTCTTTGAAGATCCTTACAAGTAATGCTCCATGAGTTATGACCAGAACTTTCTCGCCCTTATGCTTTTGAACAATATCGCTTAGGGCTGCTTTCCATCTAGTATCGGCATCTTCATTTGATTCTCTACCTAGATCAAGTTCCATCCAATTTTCTCCCCAGCGTTCGACTCGTTCGCTCTCAGTGGTTCCTTCTGTCTCACCGAATGAGATCTCGCGAAGTCTATCATCAGCCAACACGTTTAGACCGGTTATTCCGCTGATAGCCTCAGCAGTTTTATATGCTCTGAGTAATGGACTGGCATATATAGCATCCCATTTTTCATCCACAAACCGTTCCGCTAAACGTTCAGCTTGATACTTCCCGTTGTCATTAAGCGGGATATCCTTACAGCCTTGAGCTCTTCTTTCAATGTTCCAATCCGTTTCACCGTGACGAATGAATGCAATCGTAGTCATCATACACCTTCCCCGTTCTCAAATTGAAAAAACGTCCAGAAAAACGGACGTTTTCATTCATTTACATTCTATTATACTAACACTTTTTTAAACTCTTCCGTTAATAAAGGAACGACTTCAAACAGGTCACCAACGATTCCATAGTCTGCTACCGAGAAGATGCTAGCTTCGGGATCTTTGTTGATCGCAACGATTACTTTAGAGTTGGACATCCCAGCTAGATGCTGAATAGCTCCCGAAATTCCACAAGCGATATACAGATCAGGCGTTACAACTTTACCGGTTTGACCGATCTGTAATGAATAATCACAATAATCAGCATCACACGCACCACGAGAGGCTCCTACAGCTGCTCCAAGTACATCTGCAAGTTCTTGAAGAGGTTTGAAGCCATCTTCAGATTTCACACCGCGACCGCCGGCAACGATGATCTTTGCTTCTGCTAGATCTACGCCTGTAGATGCTTTACGAACTACTTCTTTAACAATCGTTCTTAAGTCTTTGATGTCAACAGATACAGATGTTACATCACCAGAGCGAGATTCATCTTTCTCTAATGGTGCGATGTTATTCGGACGAATCGTAACGAATACTAGACCATCTGAGATTAATTTCTTTTCAAAGGCTTTTCCTGAATATACAGGGCGAGTAAACACCGTGTTCTCACCAGCTTGTTCAAGTCCTGTAACATCTGAAATCACTCCAGATTCGAGACGAGCTGCAAGTCTCGGAGAAAGGTCTTTTCCTAACGATGTGTGTCCGAACACGATTGCTTCAGGGCTTTCATCATCGATAATCTGCTTTAACGTTTGGAAATAACCATCTGGAGTATAGTTCGCTAGCTTCTCATGTTCCGCTGTGAGTACACGATCAGCTCCATAGTGAATTAATTCTGCTGCTAACGACTGAACAGAGTCACCACATAATACTGCGAACACTTCTCCGCCGCCAGAAATTTCTTTTGCTGCTGCAATTGCTTCAAATGAAACATTACGTAACGCACCGTCACGGGATTCTGCAAGTACTAATACTTTTTTTGCCATGATGACTCCTCCTTATATTACCTTCGCTTCATTTCTTAACAGAGATACAAGTTCTTTTACTTGGTCTGGAGTTTCACCTGATAGGATTTTTCCAGCTTCCTTTTTTGGTGGAAGATATACTTCTACCGTTTTTGTTTTCGCTTCTACGTCGTCTTCATCAATATCAAGATCATCTAACTCCAACGTTTCAAGAGGCTTCTTCTTTGCTTTCATGATCCCTGGTAACGAAGGATATCGTGGCTCATTCAATCCTTGTTGTGCAGTCACCAATAATGGAAGAGATGTCTCAATCTTCTCAAGATCTCCTTCAACATCGCGTTCGATGTTTACAGTCGAACCGTTCACTTCAATCTTTGTGATGGTTGTTACGTGTGGAATATCTAATAATTCTGCAAGACGCGGTCCAACTTGACCAGTCCCGTTATCAATCGCAACGTTTCCGCCTAGAATAATGTCGTATTCTTTATCTTTAAAGTAAGCTGCCAAAACCGACGAAGTCGTGAATTGATCTTGGCTGTCCAAGTCTTCGTTCGAAATAAGAACCGCTTGATCTGCTCCCATAGCTAGTGCAGTACGAAGCTCTTTTTCAGAATCTTCGTCTCCAACCGTTACAACCGTAACCGTACCGCCGTGAGCATCTTTTAATGTAATCGCTTCTTCAATCGCATATTCGTCATATGGATTAATAATGAATTCTGCACTGTCTTCAGAAATCTTGTTGTTTGAAACAGAAATTTTTTCCTCTGTATCAAAAGTACGTTTTAAAATTACATAAATGTTCATGGTTACCCTCCTAGTTATCGGTCCTGAAATTCAGGCTTTCTTTTTTCAATAAATGCCGAGATTCCTTCTTGTCCGTCAAAGCTTTTAAAAGCTTTCCCAAACAGTTCTCTTTCTTTCTCTGCACCTTTTTCATAGAGTCCATGTCTCGCATAATGCAACAACTCTAAAGTGTACTTAATAGAAACAGCACTCTTCATAGAAAATTCTTCAGCCATTTTGTAAGCCTTTTCAAAAAGCTCTTCTGTAGGATAAGAACTGTTTGCTAAACCAAATGTGACAGCATCTACTCCGGAGATCGGCTTACTTGAAAGAAGCATCTCGCAAGCTTTAGGTACACCTACAAGCTGTGGCAGTCTTTGAGTTCCAGCAAATCCCGGAACTAGCCCTAGTGTTAGCTCAGGAAGACCAAGTTTCGCATCTTCAGCCACAAGCCTTACGTGGCAGCTCATCGCAAGTTCTAGTCCACCACCAAGCGCAGCTCCATGAATCGCTGCAATTACTGGTTTTGAAAATTGTTCGATTCGGCTAAAAACATCTTGTCCTTTTTTCCCAAGCTCCGCAAAACCTTTTTCATCAGGAACTTCTGTAAACTCTTTGATGTCTGCTCCAGCGGAAAAGAAGCGTCCTTCTCCTAAAATAACAACTGCTTTAACAGAGTTATCATTTTCGATCTGATCTAAAGCTTTATCGATTTCTTCAATAACTCCTGTTGATAAAGCATTAGCTGGCGCACGATTAAGTTTGATCGTTGCCACTTTATTTTGTTTTTCAATTTGTAAGAATTCCAACTTTGCATTCCCTCCTTTTTTGAATATCAATCATCTGGATGTACAGAGCGAACGGAAAGACCGTTTACAAGCATCTGATGAACCGGGCCAGCAAGAGCAGGAAGATCATATCGATGATCGTTCATTACCCAGTTTGTTGCTGTTTCGTCAATTGTTCCGAAGATCATCTGACGAGCCAATCTGTAATCCATGTTTTTAACAAAAACGCCTTCCTGCATACCATCCTTCAAGATCGAGTCGATTAAATCTAAGTACCTCTTTAATACTTCTCCGATCTTCGCACGAAGCTGCCTGTTTGTCTGCCTTAGTTCTAGCTGTGTTACGATTGATAGTTCAAAATCAGCAGTCAATTGCTTAAAATGCATCTCAACAAGAATTCTAAGCTTCTCAATCGCTGAATCATTACTTTTCAGCTCGTTTTCTGTTTTTTCGATAAAGGTCCCCATCTTCTCATTAAAAACAGAAACAAGCAGATCTTCTTTATTTTTAAAATATAGATAGATGGTGCCGTCAGCGACACCTGCTTCTTTCGCTATCTTTGAAACTTGGGATTGATGATAGCCGTGTTCTGCGATCACATTTACAGCTGCATCAATGATTTTTTCGTATTTTGGACCTTTACGCTTCATTTCTATCGCCTCTTTTTGTATTACACAATCATCTTTTCAAAAATGAATGATTGTTCATTCATAATTGTAAAACAAATCTTTCTTTTCTGTCAATTTCATTATGTCATTTTTTATATACATTTTACAAGTCTAACTTAAATCTTACGTATTTCATTCCTTGTTTGGTGACACTTTTGCATAGAAAAAGCCGCCAGATGGCAGCTTTCACGAACTTTGCTTTGCTTTTTCACGTTCTTCTTCCAAAAGAACTCTTCTTAAGATCTTACCAACCATCGTCTTTGGCAGCTCTTGTCTAAACTCATAGAGCCTAGGCACTTTAAAGGATGCAAGATGTTCTCGGCAGAATTTATTTAACTCTTCTTCCGTACATTCTGCTCCTTCCTTTAACACAACAAAAGCTTTAACTGTTTCTCCTCTGTATGCATCAGGCACACCGACTACTACAGCTTCTTTTACTTTTTCGTGTTCATATAAAACTTCTTCTACTTCACGAGGATAAATATTAAATCCTCCTGCGATGATCAAGTCTTTTTTCCGATCCACGATATAAAAGTAACCTTTTTCATCCATATAACCCATATCTCCCGTAATCAACCAATCTTCTCTGAATACAGATGCGGTTTCTTCAGGTTGGTTCCAGTACCCTTTCATTACTTGAGGTCCTCTTACAGCTAACTCTCCAATCTCACCCGGCTCCGCCCATTCGCCTGTTTCAGCTGAGATGATTGCTGCTTCTGTGTTCGGCCAAGGCAATCCTATACTCCCTCTTACCTGATCGCCATAAATGAGGTTCGCATGTGTAACGGGTGAAGCCTCCGTAAGTCCATACCCTTCAACTAATGAACCTGAGATGACTTCCTGGAATTTTTGTTGCACTTCAAGCGGAAGAGCAGCCGATCCGCTTATACATGCTTGTATGGAGGAAAGATCGTATTTCTTCAGATCTGGATGGTTCAGAAGTGCGATGTACATAGTCGGAGCGCCAGGAAATAGTGTTGGTCGTTCCTTATGAATCGTCTTCAAAACTTGCACTGGATCAAACCTCGGCAGAATGATCATCTCTGCTCTCGTGATGATGCCAAGATTCATAACACAGGTCATCCCGTAAACATGGAAGAAAGGCAGAGCGCCGAGTATCTTTTCTTTACCTTCCCTATTTTTATACATCCATGTATTGCACTGCAACGCATTCGTGACTAGATTTTTGTGAGTCAGCATCACACCTTTTGCTGGCCCTGTAGTACCTCCAGTATATTGCAGCAGTGCGAGATCCTCATCAGGATCAACCTCTACTTGTGGCTTTACTGGTTGAGAGCGTTTCTGCAGATCTCGAAACGAATGAACTTCATGATTGTACGTAATATCAACGACTACTGTTGGATTCTGCCTCTTTTGAATAAATGGATAGATCAAATTTTTAGGGAAAGGCAGATAATCCTTCACAGATGTCATGATAATGTGTTCAATGTTCGTATCCCCACGAACGGCTGAAATCCTGCCAAACAAAAGATCTAATCCTACAATGACTTTTGCCCCGCTGTCCGATAATTGATGGCGTAGCTCCCTCTCTGTGTAAAGAGGATTCGTCTGCACAACAATTCCCCCTATAAAAAGGGTGCCATAATAGGCGATGACTGCCTGCGGGCAGTTAGGCAGCATGATGGCAACACGATCACCTTTTTTTACACCAAGCGTTGTTAGAGCATGCGCAAAGCGTAAACTGCATTCATGAAGCTCACCGAATGTTAATGTCTTTCCTAAAAAGTGTACAGCAGTTTTATCTGTTTTTTCTTCTGCTGCTGATTCTAAATACGCGAATAAAGGTTTGCTGTCGTAATCAAGATGTCCCGGAATCTCACTAGGGTAACTGTTGAGCCACCGTCTTTCCACTTGCATCTCCTCCTTTAATTCACGCCTTCCTTCAAAATTTCTATATCTTTATTCCTATTATATTGAAAACGTATACAATTTTATATACTTTTTTAAAAATTATAAATAATTCAATAATACGGTTCTAAAAATAGTTTTTGAGCATATTCAATGATGCTCTCGATTGTAATTGATTTCCGCTCCAGGTTGCTCGCTTTCCGCGGGGCAGGCGGTGAGCCACATTCGTACGTTTCACGTATAAGTGTCTCACCTGCCCACCTGTCCCGCAGGAGTCGGCAACCTTGCGCTCCAATCAACCTGCACAGAAGAAATCAGAAACAATAAAAGTAACATCTTTTAAGTAATACTAAGTAAAACAATCATTAAAGATTAATAACAATTACAGAACAGTCTTAAGGAAAACAAAAAACCAGTTCTCCGAATCGAGAACTGGTTTTGAGACTTACGCAAAGAAGAATAAGTAGATAAGTCCTGCCGCAATGAATACTCCGCTTAACACAAACAACACTTTAAATAACGTTTCCATATCTTTTCCCTTCAGCTATTCGATTCCTTCACCGATTACAAATGATAAACCAATTGAGATGATCATTGATATGAAACCAACTGCTCGGTTATCGTTCTCAATCTCTTTATCGATCTGAAACTTTGGGGTTAAGAATTCAAAAATAAAATAACCGATCAAGAGCAGAATGAACCCATAGGCACTCCACATTATCATCATAAGTATGGAATCATTTTGAGCGATCGAGTAACGAAAGATGTTCGCGATACCGAAAATCTTGCCCCCTGTTGCCATAGCAACGGAAAAGTTTCCTTTCTTGATCTCGACCCAGTTTTTATAACGCGTAACCAGTTCAAACACAGCCAAAAAAACGACTAAACATAGCACGACAACGCTATAGTTTGCTGCTGTTCTAATAAAAGCGTTACTCATAAAATCCATTCAACAATACCCCTTTGTAAACGGCTTGGTTTAATTCACTATACTATTTCAATACAGCGACTGTTACTCCGCCTCCGCCTTCACCAGCTGCACCCATACGAGTGGATTTAACATTACGATGCGTTTTCAACAGCTCTTGAACACCTTTTCTAAGTGCACCTGTCCCTTTACCATGTATGATATATACTTGGTTAAAACCAGCTAGAAGTGCTTCATCTAGATATCGATCCACCTCTAGCATCGCATCTTCATACCTTTTTCCTCTTAGGTCAAGTTCAGGACGAGAAGAATCAGAGTTTCCAGATACTTTTACGAATGAACGCGGTTCAGGTTTCGGTTTACTTTGTTTTACCCACTCTAAATCTTTTTCAGATACATTCATCTTTAGAATTCCAATCTGAACTTGGTATTCGTTGTTGCTTACTTTTTCAACAATATGTCCTTTTTGACCTACAGTAAGTACTCTTACCTCGTCACCTGGAACATACTCTTCCTTTGTAGATACTGCTTTTTGCTTCTTGTTTTTTGCTTTTGATTTCGGAACAGCTTCTTCTAATCTCTTTTTTGCTTCGATCAGTTTATGTTCTTTAATCTGTCCTCCAGATTTTTGAAGTTCACGAATCTCATGGATGATCTCTTCTGCCGTTTCACGTGCTTTTTCAATTGCTTGTTCCGCTTCCTGCTTCGCTTTTTCATACAATCGATCTTTTTCATTCTGAAACAGTTCGAGTTCTCTTTCTAGATCACCCTTAATAGACTCTGCTTCTTTTCTTTGGTTCTCTGCTTCTTCCATCTCTTTTTCTGCGTTTTTACGATTATCTTCTAGAGACTTTATCATATTATCAATCTTGTTCTCATCTTCACTGATCTGAGAACGAGCTGAATCAATGATATCTTGACGGAGTCCGAGTCTTTTAGAGATCTCAAACGCATTGCTTCGGCCTGGCACTCCCACTAATAATCGATATGTAGGTCTTAACGTCTGCACATCAAATTCTACAGATGCGTTCATAACACCAGGTCGGTTGTATGCATATGCTTTTAACTCACTATAATGGGTTGTAGCTACGACACGTGCTCCCCGCGCAAAAACGAAGTCTAGAATCGAAATAGCAAGGGCAGCCCCTTCTTGAGGATCAGTTCCTGCTCCTAGTTCATCAAAGAGAACGAGTGATTCGAAATCGATCTTGTTTAAGATGTCTACGATGTTAACCATATGTGAAGAGAATGTACTCAATGATTGTTCAATAGACTGTTCATCACCAATGTCAGCATAGATATTCTTAAAGACAGCCATTTCTGATTCTTCTCCAGCAGGTATCTGCAGGCCACATTGTGCCATAAGAGTAAGCAGTCCGATCGTTTTTAGGGTAACTGTTTTACCACCTGTATTCGGACCTGTTATAACGAGTGATTGATACTCACCACCTAACATCACACTCGTTGGAACAACCGTTTCTTGATCGAGCAGAGGATGCCTGCCGCTATTCAGTGATATAAATCCTTTGTCATTCATAATCGGACGCGTACATTTTAGCTCATTGGCAAACCTAGCTTTTGCTAGAATAAAATCCATCTCTGCTAAAATATCTACGTTCAACAGAATATCATCAGCATGTTCTGCTACTCCAGCAGTTAGTTCTCTTAATATCTTCTCGATCTCACGAGCCTCTTTCGCTTTAGCTTCTTTCACTTGATTGTTAACTGTCATAACAGATTGAGGTTCAATGAACAAAGTTGCTCCACTCGCTGATTGATCATGGACCATTCCGCCAAAATTACCTCTGTACTCTTGTTTAACAGGAATAACGAATCGGTCGTTACGAATCGTGATAATCGAGTCAGACAACATTTTTTGATAACTGGATGATCTAACGATTGATTCCAGTTTTTCTCTTACGCGTGTTTCATACGTACGCAACTGCTGACGAATCGCACGAAGTTCAGGGCTAGCGCTATCCATCATATGTCCGTTGTCATCGATACAGCTTTTAATTTCTTGTTCTAGCTCATGAAGAGGAATGATGTTTTCTGCTGCATTCTTAAGAATACGCAGTTCAATTCCATCCTCAACCAAGCCTTCGATAAACCGCTTAAAGCGTCTACCACCATAAAGAGTTGAAGCGATGTCCATTAAATCTTCTTCGTTTAGGAGACTGCCAATCTTTGATCGCTTAACATTTGATGAAACATCAAAGATCCCGCCGAATGGAACTTGTCCTTTTAATCGGAGAACTTTTACCCCTTCATCTGTAGCATCTTGAGCTTCGTTTACTTCTTCAAGAGCTGTAAACGGCATTAAAGAATCTATTTTATTTAGTCCAAGTGAGCAGCTTGCATGCTTTTTTAGACGGTCTATCACTTTTCTTAGTTCTAAAACACGTAGCATTTTTTCTTGCATATATTCTTCCCCCTGATCATAGGATCTAGAGCTTTCTACGGTTTAAATAGGTTTTGAGTTCTTTTAAAGTCATTGTGTTTAACACATTGCTTTTTTGAATGTAACCTTTTCGGGCAACCGCTGCTCCAATCTCCATATGTTTCATCGTGTCTTTATAATGTGCATCTGTATTAATCGCTATCTTAACCCCAAGATCCTGAGCTTTCCTTAACCAGTGTGGAGCAAGATCAAGACGATTCGGATTCGCATTCAACTCAACAGCGGTACCTGTTTCATAAGCAAGCTGCAGCAGTGTTTCAACATCCACGTCATAACCTTCTCTGCGTCCGATCAAACGCCCTGTTGGGTGGGCGATCAGATCAACTTTCTTATGTGTTAACGCTGTCTTTAAACGATCCATGATTTTGCTTTGATCTTGAGAAAACGCAGAATGGATGCTTGCAATAACAAAATCCATTTCCTCTAACAATTCATCATTATAATCAAGTGTACCATCTGGGAGAATATCCATCTCGATTCCAGCGAGTATCTTAAAATCTGTATACTTTTTATTTAACTTATTAATCTCTTGCCGTTGCATACGTACTCTCTCTGGAGTTAGACCGTTCGCTACTCTTAAATATTGAGAATGATCCGTAATCGCCATATATTCATAGCCTTTACTTCGTGCTTCTTCAGCCATTTCTTCGATCGAGAACGCCCCATCGCTCCAAGTAGAATGCAGATGAAGATCGCCTTTTATATCAGATAACTGAATAAGGTCATGACCATCCTTAAATAACTCTATTTCTTCACCAGTCTCTCTCGCTTCAGGCGGAATCCAACTTAACGAGAAATGAGCATAGAAATCCTGTTCCGTTTCAAACGTAAGAATTTCACCTGTCTCTACATTTTCTACACCATATTCACTGATCTTTTCGCCTCTTGCTTTTGCGAGCTGACGCATTTTAACGTTATGCTCCATCGAGCCTGTAAAATGATGCAGTGTAGTAGCAAACTGAGAGGGTTGGACAATACGAAAATCTACGGATACAGAAAGCTTTTCATCTAGTACGAGGGAAACCTTCGTATCTCCGCTCGCAATCACATCGATAACCCCATCAAGTTTCAATAGTTGCTCTTTTACTTCATTCGGATGTTCACTTGAAATAATAAAATCCAAGTCTTTGATCGTTTCACGGTATCGTCTTAGACTTCCTGCTCTAGAGTATTTCTCAATACTTTTCATTCTTTTTAACTGAGATTCTATTTTCTCTGCGATTGGCAGCATATAGGCAATAGGAAGCCTCTCTGGTCTTTTCCCAAGATCTTTTAAGGATGCTAAGATCTTCTCTTCCGTTTTAGCGCCGAACCCTGCCAATTCTCTTACTTTACCATTTTCACATGCATCTTTTAGAGATTCAATATTCGTTACACCTAACTCGGAATAAAGTTTAGCGATTTTCTTACCTCCGAGATTTGGAACTTGCAGCAGTGTAATCAATTCAGACGGAACTTTTTCCTGTAGTTCACCTAAAAGATCCGACTCACCCTTATCAATCATTTCAATAATTACAGCAGCTGTACCTTTGCCTATTCCTTTTAGTTTTGAGACATCCCCGATCTCTTCCATCGTTCGCTCATCACTCTCAAGAGCGTTCGCTGCTTTACGATATGCAGAAACTTTAAACGAGTTCTCTCCTAAGATCTCAAGGTACAAAGCAATCTGTTCAAGTGCACGTACTACCTCTTTTTTATTTACCATAATGAGCTCACCTCTATTTCATTGTCATGCTAGTATGATAATGGCTTTAATAATTTGTGTTATTATCCCTATAGCACTTTACACTCTTGCTTCATCGACCAAAGTTGATTGTAGCGTAAGGTTGCTGACTCCTGCGGGACAGGCGGGCAGGTGAGACACTTATACGGGAAGCGTACGAATGTGGCTCACCGCCTGCCCCGCGGAAAGCATGCAACCTGAAGCGGAAAACAACAACTTTCAAGAACAACTGAGTATAAACTGCAAAGAAAAAAACTTCTCCGCTTTGGGAGAAGTTATGCCATATGTTTCATCCACATTTCCTTTAAGGACTCAGAAAATACGGGGGTGTTTTTGACCATTCCCTGTGCGATCCATGAATTTTCATAATGAGCTTGAAATGCCTCAATTGGAACTAATGTTGCGATATACAATAAAATAAACACGATCAAATAGACTTCTACAAAACCTAATAAACCACCGAGCCATCTGTTGAACGTGTGAAGGATCGGTAAGTTTGCAAGAAAATCGAGCATAGACCCTAAAATCTGTAGGATAATCTTGGTTGCGAAGAACAGAATCGCAAAGGCTATTGCATTATAATAAGCTTGTTCAAGTGATATGCTGTTCATTAAAAAGGAAACAGAACTATCATTTGAAGAAGGGTATGGAATCCACAACTCTAGCTTTGGCGCAAGTTCATCATAATAAAGATAAGCAACGATATACGCTGCTATGAATCCGATCAAATGAACAAGCTGCATGATGAAGCCTCTTTTTAAACCGATTAAAAATCCACCTGCTAATACGATAATTAAAATTAAATCCAACATACTAACTTTCCTCTTTTCCAATTCGCTGTTGCAATTTTTTCAGCTCTTCTTTAATCTTTAAATATTCGTTCATTGTATTTACTGCTGTAAGTACAGCTAGTTGTTTCGTGTCGAGAAACCGGTTATGAGATTGAATCTCTCTCATTTTCAAGTCTACTTTATCAGCTACTAAATGAATGTGGCTGGAGGATTCGGTCCCTGCAATTACATATCGTTGTCCATAGATTTCGACCGTCGTACGGTTTTTCTTTTTCTCTTCCGCCACAAAATAACCTCCTTAACATACAAAGGATCATTCATTTAATGAATACTCTAATCTTTATCTTATCAAATATCGTTCATAGTTGAAAATATTTCTGTTCTATTGTAGCGTTTTTTTGATATATTTGGAAATCTCTTCATTTTTAGGAGGATCACTATTATGTCTCACGTTGTTAAAAAAATGACAAATGCAGAAATACTTAAGATGAAAAAAGAACTCACTTCCGTTCTATCACCTAAAACGCCACCCGGAGCTGTTTTTTCTGCAAAACTCTCCGATTGCACAGTTACAGCTTACCAATCAGGCAAAGTCCTGTTCCAAGGAAAGGGAGCAGAAGCTGCTTCTCAAAAATATTCGGGTGAAGTTGCTATTCCAAAAGAGAAAACCAAAACAGTTAAACCGCCTCATCAGTATGCCCCACCACAGAACGCTGCAGAATTGTCGATGATCGGAAGTGACGAAGTTGGAACAGGAGATTATTTTGGTCCGATGACTGTCGCTGCGGCTTATGTTTCTCGGGAAAATCTAGAACTTGTAAAAGAACTCGGGGTGAAAGATTCTAAGCACTTAAATGACAAACAGATCATTCAGATTGCAAAGGAACTGATTCATACCGTTCCATACTCACTTCTCGTACTGAATAATGAAAAGTATAACGAACTTCAGCAAAAAGGTATGACTCAAGGTAAGATTAAGGCTATCCTTCATAACCGAGCTCTGCAAAATGTAAAAGCAAAAATTGAAGGTGAAGAGATCGAAGGTATATTAGTCGATCAGTTTTGTGAACCTGGTGTTTACTTTAACTACTTAACAAGAGAGAAGAATCTCTTAAAAGAAGGTCTTTATTTTGCCACAAAAGGCGAATCGATTCATCTTTCTGTTGCTGCTGCTTCAATCTTGGCCAGATATAGCTTTTTAAAGGAAATGGATAAGTTAGGGCACCGATTTAATACCGTTATTCCAAAAGGGGCAGGTCCTCACGTGGATGTGAAGGCGGCTGAGCTGGTAGAAAAATATGGAGAGACTGTATTTGATACCGCAACAAAGAAGCATTTTGCAAATACTCAAAAAGCGCTAAATTTATTACGTAAAAAGAAGATTTAAGGAGCGGAGAGGATGAATTCATAAGGAATCATCCTCTTTTTCGCAGAACGAGCATCCGCTATTGGTTACTAAAAAGTTATAATCACATAAAAAATGCGGTTCATCACATAAAAAATGAAGTCCATCACATAAAAATGATCCCTTTTCACATAAAAGTGTCCAGTTCGCATTGACACCATTTTCAAGAACAGCAAAATATGCAAAAACAGCCTAATAATAAAGACAAAAAAACTGGCCATCTCTCGATGAACCAGCTTTTTCAACAATTATTTTCTTAGCTGAGCGCCGAAGCGTTCTTCTAAGCTCTTTAATACGCGGTTATGCGCCGTTACTACTTCTTCATCTGTTAACGTTCGTTCTGGATCAAAATATTTCAGTGAGAATGCAAGTGATTTCTTGCCTTCTTCCATCTTTTCTCCTTCATACAGATCAAAAAGATTCACTTCTTTTAACAGCTCTCCACCTGCAGCTTGAATCACAGTTGTCAAGTCTCCTGCTGGAAGTTGTTGATCTACAACAAGAGCGATATCTCGTGTAATAGATGGATAACGCGGCAATGTTTGATAAACCATCTGATCTGTTTCTTTGTCTAAAAGACTTGTTGCGTTCAACTCGAACACGTACGTATCTTTTACATCCAACTCTTTTTGAAGAGCTGGGTGAAGTTGACCTACAAACCCTACAGAAATACCATCGAGTTTCACGATCGCCGTTCTTCCTGGATGCATGTTTTCTATTTCTCCAGCTTCATACGTGATTCGTTCAGATAGGTTCAATTCACCCATGAGACCTTCTAGAATTCCTTTTAACACATAAAAATCAACAGTCTTTCTCTCTCCTTGCCATAGATGCTCGTTAAATACACCTGTAACAGCGCCTGAAACGAATACATACTCTTCTGGAAGATCCGTCAATACCTCTTGGCGATTGATGAAGACAGATCCCATCTCATAAATAGCGAGATCTTCCATCGAGCGATTTCTGTTGTATTGAAGCACTTCAAGAAGCTGTGGCAATAAGCTCATTCTTAACGTACTGCGTTCTTCACTCATCGGATGTGCAACAGAGATCGGATATACCTTCTCATCACTAAACGAAAAATGAGTAGACTTTGCCGGAGTAGTCAATGCGTAAGTTACAGCTTGATATAGTCCAGCTCCTTCTAGATACGTTCTGATATTACGGCGTTGTGCCTGATTCTTCGTTAGTCCACCAGGACGCGCTTCTGATAAAAGATACGTAGTTGGGATGCGATCATATCCGTAGATACGTCCTACTTCCTCAATTAAGTCCGCTTCAATCGTTATGTCTGGTCTTCGTGAAGGAACGTTTACTTCGAACTGTCCGTCCGACTCTTTATATGCAAAACCTAAACGATTAAAGATCGATGCTGTCTGTTCTGATGTGATCTCTGTCCCTAAAAGATTATTCATTCTAGAAACATCCATCTTCACGCTGTAAGAGTTGACTTCACGCTTACCTGCTTCAACGATTCCTTCAGCAACTTGACCACCAGCAAGATCTGCCATAAGGCTAGCCGCTCTCATTGCTGCAGCGTATACTCGGTTACGATCGATGCCTTTTTCATATCTCGAACTTGCTTCACTGCGTAAACCAAGGTCTTTAGAAGCTGCTCTTACACGACCTGAAGTGAAATAAGCTGCTTCTAAAAGTACGTTTGTTGTGTCAGATTGAACTTCACTCGTAGCCCCGCCCATAACACCTGCTACTGCAATTGGATCTTTACCATTTGTGATTACTAGATGAGATTCTTTAAGCTTACGATCTTGATCGTCAAGCGTTTGAATGTGTTCACCTTCTGCTGCACGACGGATCACAATCTCTTTTGAACCTAATCGGTTATAGTCAAATGCGTGTAGTGGCTGACCATACTCAAGAAGTACGTAGTTTGTGATATCAACAATGTTATTGATCGGACGAATGCCAGATGCCATCAGTCGATTCTGCATCCAAAGCGGAGAAGGACCAATTTTAACATCACGGATGATCATCGCTCCGTAATATGGATTGTCTTCAAGCGACTCGATATGAACAGAAATAAAATCCTCTGCTTTTTCTTCTGTCGTAGTGATCGATGTGTTTGGAAGTTTCACTTCTTGTTCTAAAATCGCAGCTACTTCATTCGCTACACCGATCACGTTCAGACAGTCAGCACGGTTTGGTGTCAGTCCAAGTTCCAACACATGGTCATTGAGATTTAAGTATTCTAAAGCATCGCTTCCTGGCTCTGCATCAGATGGCATCACAAAGATTCCTGTTGAATATTCTTTTGGTACTAATTTTGTATCTACACCTAACTCTGTAAGTGAACAAATCATTCCGTGAGATTCTTCACCGCGAAGTTTTGCTTTTTTTATTTTAAAGTTACCCGGAAGCACGGCACCAGGTACAGCAACAGCAACCTTTTGCCCTTGAGCTACGTTTGGTGCACCGCAAACGATCTGTGAGACTTCTCCTTGACCCACATCTACTTTACAAACTCTCAGCTTGTCAGCGTTAGGGTGCTGGATGCATTCTTCAACATATCCAACAACTACTCCACTGATTCCTTTATTTAGTGACTCGACCATCTCAACTTCAATACCGCTTTTTGTTATCTTATCTGCGAGTTCAGACGGTGAGATTTCTACGTTTACATATTCTTTTAGCCAGTTATAAGAGATTAGCATATAATTCCCCTCCTCAAGTTATGCATTTTTGAATTGTTTTAAAAACCGGATATCGTTCGCATAGAAATGACGAATATCATCAATTCCATATTTGAGCATCGCGATACGCTCAGGTCCCATACCAAATGCAAAACCTGTGTATTTCTTTGAATCGAACCCTGCCATCTCAAGCACGTTCGGATGAACCATTCCTGCTCCTAATATCTCAATCCAACCTGTTTGTTTACAGATCGAACAGCCTTTTCCACTGCACTTAAAGCAAGAGATATCCATTTCGACAGATGGTTCTGTAAAAGGGAAGAAACTTGGACGAAGACGAATTTTACGATCTTCACCAAACATTTTTTTAGCGAACGTTTCAAGCACACCTTTTAAGTCACTTAAACGAACATTTTGGTCAACAACTAGCCCTTCGATCTGCATGAACTGATGCGAGTGTGTAGCATCATCATTATCTCTTCTGTAAACCTTACCAGGAGAAATGATTTTCACAGGGCCTTCTCCTTCATGTTTTTCCATCGTACGTGCTTGAACAGGTGAAGTTTGTGTACGAAGAAGGATATCTTCTGTAATAAAGAAAGAGTCCTGCATATCACGCGCAGGGTGTCCTTTTGGCAAGTTTAACGCTTCAAAATTGTAATAATCTGTTTCTACTTCAGGACCTTCAGCGATTGTAAAGCCCATGCTCAAGAAAAGATCTTCAATCTCCGTAACAACAGCTGTTAAAGGATGGGGATTTCCTTTCTTTACAGGTCTTCCTGGTAATGAAACATCAATCGTTTCTTTTGAAAGCTTTTCAGCAATTGCTGCATTTTCAAGCTCTGCCTGTTTTTTATCTAATTCCTGCTGGATGCTGTCACGAACTTCGTTAGCATAAGCACCAACAACAGGTCTTTCTTCAGCAGACAATTTCCCCATCCCTTTTAATACTTCAGTAATGGGTCCTTTCTTTCCTAAATAAGCTACCTTAACAGCTTGCAGATCTTTTAGATCCTGGGCTTCTTTGATCTGGCCGATCGCTTCTACTTTTAGAGCTTCTAAACGGTCTTTCACCGTGCAACCCCTCCTTAAAAATATAAAAACTCCTCATCCAATAAGGGACGAGGAGTTCGCGGTACCACCCAATTTAACAATGAAAAATACACTGTTCACTTCATTTTAATAACGGCTCTTCACCGGTCAGCCCTACTTAACGTTTCAGGTGACAACTCAGGAGTGAATTCAATAACACCTACCAAAGAAATGCTCACAGTCCAGGACATTTCCTCCCTTTTTGGCGGAATCATTATCTACTTTTCTCCATCTTCGTTTTTGACACTATTCCATTCATCTTTTTCATTATATATGAAAAAATTCTATAATTGCAACGCTATGTCACAAATTACGTGCGATTTCGCTGCAATTCATACAAAAGGATACCTGTTGCTACAGAAACGTTCAGAGACTCAGCACTGCCGAAGATCGGGATCTTCACATTCAATGTTGATTCCTGCTGAAGGATCTCCTGCACACCTGCGCCTTCATTGCCCATGATTAAGGCAAAGCCATCCACTTCATCCATTTCTCGCATATCTACAGCGTTTTGAAGGGAAGTAGATAATACCGGTAGATCATGTTCCTTACATTGCTCAATTATCTCCAGAAGGTTTGCTTTCACGGTTGGTAGATGAAACAACGATCCTTGTGTTGATCGAACGGTTTTACCATTATAAAGATCCGCTGTACCTTCACCTAAGAATACACCATCGAGGCCCGCGCTATCAGCTGTTCGAATAATCGTACCAAGATTTCCAGGGTCTTGAACACCGTCGATTAAAAGGTAGCGTCCTCCGTTTTTAATGAGTTCTTCAGATTGATCCATCATTTCACAAACGGCAATGATCCCTTGAGGTTTTTCCGTTTCAGAAAGCTGTTTCATTAATTTCGCCGGAACAGACCATAGGCTGAATTTTTCCTTTAACCACGTCTCGTTGATTTCAAAATTTTCTTCAACGATCACATGTTGAAGTTTTGCACCAGACGCGATTGCTTCTTCTATTAGATGTGGACCTTCAAGTAAAAAGGTCCCGGATTTTTCACGTTCTTTTTTGGTATGAAGTTTTTTCCATTGCTTCAAGGAAGCGTTGGATTCTGATTCAATGTGCTTCATTTTCAAGTGTTCTCCTTTAAATCATAAATATTTTACTTTTTTCTCATAAAACATGCTCAAATCGTACACAATAAAAAAAGAAAAAATTAATAGAGGTGCATATCCATGAATCTAGACTTAAGAAAAGCTGTATTGCATAATGTCACTGGCAATAATAAAGAGCAGTTACAAGATACGATCGTAGATGCTATCGAGAGTGGAGAAGAAAAAATGCTTCCTGGTCTTGGTGTTCTTTTTGAAGTAATCTGGAAAAATTCAGATCAGCAAAAGAAGGAAGAAATTTTAAACACCCTTTCAGACGGCTTGAAGTAAAACCCGGATTCCCGGGTTTTTTATTTTTGTTAAATGTTAATTATTTTATTAATAGCCAGTATCTTGACGTTCATGATTTACTCTATTCTTTGCAAAGTAAGCTTCTTCGATCTCTTCAAAAGAAAAGCCGAGCTTCACACCGAGCCCTAAAAATGTGTCAAAAAACGATTGGAATTCTTCGTTTAATAAAGATTTAGACCCCGATTGATATAGAGTTAAAAATAAAGTATTGATATCTATCTTGTCCATTTTCTCGCCAAGATCAACCTCAGTGGTTATCTCTACCTCTTTAAAGCCCAAATCTAATCCTATTGATAAGACAAAATGTAGTCCGTCTACATATTCTTCTAAAATTACTTCTTTTTCAGAAGCAGGACGTTTACTCCAATATTTAAAGCATCTTGTTTCATTCGCTAGTTCACCTAGCTCAACAAGAAATGCTAATCTTCTTTGTTCAAATAATGATGAGTTATCAAGTTTATGTTCTTTTACTATGCGCATATTTAATTCGTTCTGCATCGAAAAGAGTTCTTTAATTTTCATGGTCCATCCCTGCCTTTCATACCTAAGCTATTATAACGTTAACTAGCCCTACATTCGAGGATGAATTTTTAGTTGTTCTTAATACAAAGGATTCCATATTGAGAAAGGCCTGTTAAGATTGGTGCTTTGATTTTATTAAATAACTTCATTTGCAAGTTGGTTGGAGCGGAAGGTGAGTGCCAACTACTTGAGATACTTCTTGTAAGGCATGCGACGAGGAAAATTTTCTACTAAGCATTAACGTGTAGGCGCAGGAGCAAGAAAACTCTTAAGAGTACAAATGTGGCTCACCGTTCGCCCCGAAGCGAGCAACATGGAGTGGAAATCAACCACTCAAAGAGCTCCATCTTATGCAAAAAAATTTCTGAAAAAAAAGCACACCTTATGCAGGCATGCGTTGTTTTTGCTGATCTTCTCTCTCTTCCTCAAAGAACTCACTCCATTTAATCACCCATTCTTTTCTTCTCAATAAATAAAACAATACAGATAACGCGACAATGATAGCTGCAGAAGTAACGAGCGAGAGAGAAAGTAATACCGATCCGAACGAAGAATAAAAAATGGCGATCGGAACGTTTGATATGATACTAGCTTTTGTATACTCTTTGAAATTTGACGAGATCTCGATCAAGCATAGACTCAACAGATGAAAATGCATAAAGGGTATCATTTTTAAAATAGCAATCTGACCTACCGAGAACGGCATTCGTTTACCAATCCACTTTTTCTGCAGTTTTTTTACTTTTTTCATAAGCTTCGGCATACTTTTCATTCCCCAGTAAAAAAGAACACTCGAGAGCGTGATCCCTATGACTGAATAGAATGTACCGGCAACTGCACCAAACAAGATTCCTCCTGTAAGACAGATCAGCCCTACCGGTAGAAAGAAGAACTGTCGAAACGCTTGAAGAAGAATGAACAATAAAGGGGCAAAGATTCCACTGAACTTGAGCACCTCGATGAACACACTACTATTGTCTAACACGCACTCATCCCCCCTTTAAGTCAGCATATGACAGAAGACGAGCTCTATATGACAGAATGTTCGTATGCATAAACCATACTTCTTTTTGACACCTTAAAGATAGATTGTTTGCTTACATAGTTCTTAGTTTTTTTAGGAGGAGTCCATCATGGATACAGTTGTACTCGCGAGAGCATTCTTTGGAACATCGCTAGGTTTTCATATTATTTTTGCAACCCTTGGTGTTGGTCTTCCTTTGATGATCGTCATCGCAGAAATTATACATCAAGTTAAAGGTGACAACGATTACGCTATTATGGCTAAGCGTTGGACAAAGGCGTTTGCCGTTTTATTGGGTGTTGCCATTCCATCAGGAACGATTGTCGGTGTTCAATTATCATTGCTCTGGCCTGGATTTATGGAAATTGTAGGAAAGGTTATTTCCCTTCCCTTTCAGATCGAGATCTTCGCTTTCTTCTTAGAAGCCTTATTCATGTCTATTTACGTATATGCGGCTGACAGGTTACCGAGATATTTCCGTTTGATCTCAGTATTCTTTGTTGCACTTGGAGCTGTTGCGTCAGCCATCTTAATTTCAGCCGTTAATACGTGGATGAATACACCGGATGGATTTAAGATCAAACCAGATGGGACGATCTATGATGTCTCCCCTTGGGATGCTTTCTTCAATCCTAGCTTTCTATCCTCTTCCTTTCATGTTGCCATAACCGCTTATATGACCGGCGCTTTTGCCGTTGCTTCTGTAGCAGCATTTAAACTTTTAAAGAAGCGACCTGAACGTGAACGAGCTTATCACTTGAAAGGGTTGTTCATGTCTCTTACCGTCGCTCTTTTGATGAGCTTTGTCTCTGCGGTTTCTGGGCATCATTCCGCCCAAATTTTGCATCAGCATTCTCCTGAAAAACTAGCTGCTGCAGAAGGTCTGTTTGAGACTCAAAGATATGCACCACTCGCAATAGGTGGTTATACAGATCCTAAGACTGAGGAAGTGAAGTACGGGATCGAGATACCTTGGGCTCTAAGCTGGCTTGCTGCTGGCAAGTTTGATACAGAAGTGAAAGGACTGTACGAATTTCCTCGGGAAACATGGCCACCTTTTTATGTACACACGCTCTTTAACTTAATGGTCGGGATCGGAACACTTTTATTAGGTCTTGCAGCAGTGGCTTTAACCTACTGGTGGTTCTTCGTAAAAAGAAGAGGAAAACCTTTTCCAAAGTGGCTGTTATGGTCTCTTGTTTTATCCGGACCACTTTCTATGCTCGGCATTGAGTTCGGGTGGGTTTTCAGCTGTAGCGGAAGACAACCATGGACCATCTATCGCGTTCAGACGACAGCGGAAGCTGCGACTAAGAATGAAGACCTTGGCGTGCTCTTCCTGTTATTTTTAGGCCTATATGCGCTACTAAGCGTGTTAACCGTTTTAATTTTAACAGCTTATTTCAAACGAAACCCTGTTTCAAAAGATATGGAAAAACTTCAGAGTTAGAAAGGAGGAATGAAGGATGAGCGAAGAAGTTTTAGCGATTCTGATGATGTGGACCTTTATCTTTATCTATAGCATTTTCGGTTCAATCGATTTTGGTGCTGGATTCTGGGCGATGATTTACAACAACCATAAGACGATGGCTGGAAGAATAGCGAATCGTTTCTTGTCTCCCACTTGGGAAATCACAAACACGTTCTTAGTTCTTTTAGTGGTTGCGTTCGTTGGTTTCTTTCCAAAGGGCGCGTACACTCTCGGAACGGTCATGCTCGTTCCAGTTTCTTTGATTCTCTTTTTACTCGCTATCCGAAGTGCATTTATGGTGTTCTCGTATTCCGTTCAAGGATATCGCAGAACGATGTTTATCATCTCGGGTATCTCTGGCCTGCTTATTCCATCCTTGCTAATAGCCGTTCTTCCTATTTCACAAGGGGGATTCATCGCTGTTGATGGTGATACTCAGAGCCTACTTCTATCAAAACTTCTCACAAGTCCAACCCTCTATTTGTATGTGCTTTTCGGGCTTACATCTGAGTTGTATCTTTCTTCGTTGTTTTTAGCAGATTACGCAAGAGTCTCGAAAAAAGAAGATGCCTATAGATTATATCGGAGCAATGCGATTCTGTTAGGACCACTTACGCTACTCGCCGCTCTGTTCACTTTGTTATTTATAACACCAGAATCTCGATGGCTCATCGATAATTTAATGGATCACAAGATCTGGTTTATTCTTTCTTTGATCGCCTTTCTTATTGCATACGCTTCTCTTTGGTGGCCAAAACAAAACCGCCCAGGAATTGGACGGCCGCGTCTTACACTATTAGCAACTGTTTTACAATACGGTCTTGCAAGTGTGGGTTATGGATTAGCTCATCTGCCTTATATCGTATATCCTGATTTAACCATCTATGAGGCATTTACCGCACCAGAAACGTTTTATTCCTTAATGATTATGTATATCGTTGGTCTTGCCATCTTAGCACCAGGTTTCTATATTTTCTGGAGATTGTTCTTAAAAGACAAACGATACCTGCAACAGGAATAGTTTCTATATGAACCAGCCTGCTAAAACCGTTATAAACATACTTAAAAGAGGCAGCCCGTAACGAAATGAAGGATGTTTAGTCTTATGACGTAACTTCTTCATAGCAAGCCACATACCGGGTGCTCCACCAATAATAGCAATCAGCCAAAGTCTCGCTTCAGGGGTGCGCCATTCGCCTTTTTTGGCAGATAATTTGTCTCTTTTCATAACATAATAGGCGGCTACGTTTAAAATGATTAAATATATGATTAACACCTTGTTGTTTCCCTTCAGAATGAAAAAAGATCATCTCCATCAAATGAGGAAATGATCTTTTCTTTTTTTACTTAAGCTTTTAGGCTGTCTTTTGCTTTTGAAGCTAATTCAGCGAAAGCTTTTTCGTCTGTGATAGCAATTTCAGAAAGCATCTTACGGTTGATGTCGATACCCGCAAGTTTAAGACCGTGCATTAAACGGCTGTAAGAAAGACCGTTTGTACGAGCAGCAGCGTTGATACGAGTGATCCAAAGCTTACGGAAATCACGCTTCTTTTGACGACGGTCACGGTAAGCGTACATAAGTGATTTGAATACTTGTTGTTGTGCTACTTTAAATAATTTATGTTTGGAACCGAAATAGCCTTTAGCTAGTTTAAGAACTTTCTTACGACGACGACGTGTTACATAGCCACCTTTTACTCTTGGCATATTAAAAACCTCCTATTTTTAAATCGATTGATGAACGATTAACGTTTTTTGTAAGTTAACAATGTGCGGATACGCTTGTAGTCACCGCTGTGAACAAGTTTCGCTTTACGAAGCTTACGCTTAGCTTTAGTTGACTTGTTAGCAAACAAGTGACTAGTATAAGCGCGAGCACGCTTTAATTTACCTGATCCAGTTTTTCTAAAGCGCTTCGCAGCACCTTTATGAGTTTTCATTTTAGGCATAATGGTTATCCTCCCTGGTAAAAATTATTTTTCGGCTTTAGGCGCAAGGATAAGGAACATGCTACGACCTTCCATCTTCGGTTTCGTTTCAACCGTAGAAAGATCTTCACATTCTTTCGCTAACTTTTCCAATACCGTTTTTCCGATTTGAGAATGAGTGATTGCACGTCCACGGAAACGAATACTTGCTTTTACTTTGTCACCTTTTTCAAGGAACTTACGTGCATTTCTAAGCTTTGTATTAAAGTCGTTTTCCTCAATCGTTGGACTTAGACGAATCTCTTTAGTCGTAATGACCTTTTGATTTTTTCGTGCTTCACGATCTTTACGTTGTTGCTCGTATTTAAACTTACCGTAGTCCATGATACGACATACTGGCGGTTTAGCAGTTGCAGCAACGAGTACAAGGTCAAGATTTGCGTTTGTAGCAAGATCCAAAGCTTCTTGTCTAGATTTAATGCCAAGCTGGCTTCCATCAGGACCGATTAAGCGAACCTCACGAGCACGAATACCTTCATTGACAGACATGTCCTTACTAATAGTAAGTCACCTCCAAATTTTTTCAGTGAGTGTTTTAAAACACTCGACTTGTTATTTCTGCAAATAAAAAAAGCGTCGGCGCAACGATCACCCACACATAGTAAACCGGCTATGTACACTTTGACATGCCTGAATATCCATCTACCCATCAACAGCCTTTATTAGCGTCGAGTCAGGTGAGAAGCGGGTGCTTCTGCTTGTTTGATGCTTTTGCTTATTTTATTAACCTTACATACTATAACACATTGGAGATATGCGTGTCAAACAACGAATGTAATAACAGCAACGAAATTAATTTTACTTCGTTTACGAAAGGAATGCAAGAGTTTTTTTATTCGCCTTTTATGTTTTGTTGTTTTACTGTCCACTCTTGAATAATTACTGTCCACTTTCAGTAATATACTGTCCACATTGAGCATTTTACTGTCCACTTTTCATTTCCCTATAAAAAAAGACGGCCAATTCAACATTGGCCGCTCTCTTTATAACCTTATCTCTTTTCGTTAATTTGAGCTAAAATCTTATCTCGGAAATCTTCATAAGAAACTGTCTCTGACTTTTGCTCACCATATTTACGAACGTTAACTGCATTGTCTTCGATCTCTTTATCACCTAGAACTAGCATGTAAGGGATCTTTTTCATCTGAGCTTCACGGATCTTATAGCCCATCTTTTCATTTCTAGTATCGATTTCAACACGAACAGCATGTTTCTTCAGATCTTCTTGTAGCTTATACGCATACTCATTATGAACATCAGATACAGGAATTAGTTTCACTTGAACAGGTGCTAACCAAGTTGGGAACGCTCCGGCAAAGTGCTCAACCAAGATCCCTAGGAAACGATCGATCGAACCATAGATCGCACGGTGGATAACGACCGGACGAACCTTTTGATTGTTTTCATCTACATACGTTAGATCGAACTTTTCTGGCATTTGGAAGTCTAACTGAATTGTTGCACACTGATGACTTCTCTTCAGAGCATCTTTAATATGGAAGTCAATTTTAGGACCGTAGAACGCTCCATCTCCCTCGTTCAGGTGATAGTTCATTCCAAGATCTTCTAGAACGTTTTTCAATGCGCCTTCAGCTTGTTCCCATAAACGGTCATCACCCATAGAATCCTCTGGACGAGTTGAAAGTTCTACGGAATATTCAAATCCAAACGTGCTGTAGATTTTATCAACTAACTTAAATACGTTCTTGATCTCACTTTCGATCTGCTGTGGTGTTACAAAGATATGCGCATCATCTTGGCAGAACGTACGAACACGGATCATACCGTTTAGTGCACCACTATATTCGTGACGGTGTACTTGACCGAACTCAGCCATACGTACTGGAAGATCTCTGTATGAATGTAGTTTGTTCTTAAAGATCAGCATGTGACCTGGACAGTTCATCGGCTTCATCGCAAACTTTGTATCGTCCACTTCAGAGAAGTACATGTTTTCATGATAATGATCCCAGTGGCCCGATTGTTCCCATAGACGCTGATTCATCATAAATGGAGTACGCACTTCATCGTAATCCACTTGGCGTTGAAGTTCGCGAGAGAAATTCTCAAGCTCAGTACGAATTGTTTGACCGTTAGGAAGATAGAACGGCATTCCCGGTGCTTCTTCTGAGAACATGAATAACTCTAGTTCTTTTCCTAGTTTACGGTGATCACGTTTTTGAGCTTCCTCAATAAAGTGAAGATACTCATCAAGATCTTTTTGACTTAAGAACGCTGAACCATAAATACGTTGAAGCATTTGGTTATCGCTGTCTCCACGCCAGTATGCACCAGAGATGCTCATTAATTTATAAGCTTTGATTTTTCCTGTTGAAGGAACGTGCGGCCCTCGGCAAAGGTCAAAGAATTCACCTTGCTCATAAATCGTAATCTTTTCACCCTCTGGAAGGTCACGAATCAGTTCCAGCTTTAAGTGATCATTCAATTTTTCGTAAATCTCGAGAGCTTCTTCACGACTAACTTCTTTACGTACGATCGGAAGGTTTTCATTTACGATCTTCTTCATTTCTTTTTCGATCGCAGGCAGATCTTCTGGTGTTAAGTTATGAGACATATCTACATCATAGTAGAAGCCGTTATCGATAACTGGTCCAATCCCTAATTTCACGTCTGGGTAAAGGCGCTTAAGTGCTTGAGCTAGTAGATGGGCATTCGAGTGTCTTGTCATTTCAAGACCTTCTTTAGAATCCTGCATTACGATCTCGATCGATGCATCTTCTTCGATAGGACGTGAAAAATCAAATAATTGTCCGTTTACTTTCCCTGCAACTGCTTTTTTCTTCAAACTAGGGCTGATACTCTCTGCTACTTGTTCAGAAGTAACGCCTTTAGGAAATTCCTTGACTGATCCGTCAGGGAACTTAATTGAAATTGACGACATGTAAAACATCTCCTTTTTAGTTTGGGTTCTTCTCTGATTGAAAACAAAAAACACCCGTCCCTATAGAAGGGACGAGTGATTATCTCGTGGTTCCACCCTTGTTCCGACAACTTTTAACAAGCCAATCGGCACTCGGACAGTATAACGGACTGCGGCCGTCAGCGATTACTATAAATTTTCACCGCTGAAGTTCCAAGGTGGTAAAGCACTTTTCCGTGTTAGGAAGCTTTCAGCCTAGACTTCCCTCTCTATGAACCGTAAAAATATGCTTCGTGTCCTTATCAATACAGATTGAATGATAAAATTATACACCTATTATATGCAGTCGTTTTTCAAAAAGCAAGAGGACTCTGTAAGTTTATGACTTTTTTTTAAGATAAGACCGATGTTCTCTGTAGGACATCCTCTCAATTGGTGTAATCGTAACCTTTTCCTGAAAGATGTTCTTCACAGTATGAAGCAATGGATGATCGGTATCATAAGCATAAATCCTAGCGGAATTTGGAGAGATTCCAACTAACGGACCTAAAAGTCTTTCATCTAGATTCGTTACATTTGTTAGCCGAAGTGCCTTTTCATGGAACATCATCAATTCAGTATGAGTTAACTGGTTTTGATGTTCATCAAAAAGAAGAATCTGCTCTTGTTCAAAAATTATTACGATATCTGCTGAAGTAAATGTTCTTTGTTTCGTTAAGCACGTTCTTAATTGCTCTACGAACATTTGGTACTCTAGTTCTAGCTTGTACTCATCGATAGCACATTCAACAATCTTCAACAAAGTTGCTAAATACTCTTTCAGCCTGAATTTAATAAATGATTCAAACTCTAAAAAATCTGTCTTTGCCTCGAGAATCGATTTCCATTGACTTCGGATCAGTTCATTTAAGTCTGGCAGATGTTTGACATCAGGTATACCTTCAATCTCTCCGAGTATGATGCTTTTTGTGATAGATAAGATCTCTTTTTGTTCTGCTGAATCGGTGTAACAAAATGCTTGTTCGATCATTTCCTTCAAACAAATATCCTCTACTTTATTTCGAGTAAATTCCGTTAACACATCCAATATGAACGTTTTCCTCTGATGTATGTGCAGTTCAAGAATTTTTGAAGAAGCTTCAGATAATTTGGCAAAGGAAGGGTTTATTCTATGCTCAGCTGCCATTCTGATCATTTTCTTCAAAACAGCTATACCATCTGATGGGTGTGAAAAAGCAATCGCGACCAAATAAGTCCCCCCCATATAAAATCCTCAATAATACACTATATGGGACGAGGTCCTAAAACATGTTACTTACAAAAGAAAAAACAACCCTTTGGGTAGGGTTGTTCTTAATAAACAAATTTACGCTCGATTCTTGATAAGATAAACGCCATGCCAAGCGTTAAGATTAAGTACATTAAAGCGGCAGTCATGTATGGTTCCCACGGTCGGTAGTATTGGCCCATCATCGCTCTCGCGTAATACATCAATTCTGGGGTAGCAATAATGGAAACTAAAGATGAATCCTTTATTAGTACAATAAATTCGTTTCCTAGAGGCGGTATCATCCTTCTAGACGCTTGTGGTAGAATGACATGTTTCATAGCTTGTACATGATTCATGCCTAGAGAGCGAGCTGCTTCCATCTGCCCTTTATCGATAGATTGAATACCCGCTCTGAAGATCTCCGCAATATATGCAGCAGCGTTAAGCGAAAGAGCTAGTACGCTTGAAATGAACACGTTTGGCGGCTTCATAAAGAGCGGCATAAGTGCTGAATGAATCAACAGAATCTGAACGAGTAATGGAGTACCTCGGAAAAAACTGATATACCACATGCACGGAAGATGAATAAAAGGATTCTTCACCATTTTGCCGAGCCCAATAAATAGCCCTAATAGCGTACCAAATAGAATCGCTAAAAATGATAACTGTACCGTCACCCATGTCCCTTTTAAAAACAAAGGCATGTAATCACTGATAATCTGTAAAGAATATTCCATGTAGACCTCCTGAGAATGTTATTGTTTCAGCACATCTACATTTGGTTCTTCACCAAACCATTTTTTATAGATTTCAGCATATTTCCCATCATCGATGACTTTTTTCATCGCTTTGTTGATCTCTTCTTGATGTTCACCATCTTTAGGGAAGATGATTCCGTAAAATTCGCTATCGAAATTTTCTTTATCGCTGATTGTTACTAGTTTTTTATCTGGATTGTTCTTTTCATATTCTTGCACTACGGCGTTATCTGCTACAACAGCTTCTACTTCACCGTTTAAAAGTGCTTGTATCGCTAATACATTGTTTTCATATTTCTTTATGTTTTCACTCTTACCAAACATTTTTTCTAGTGCCTCTTGACCGGTCGTTCCGTTTTGCACACTAACCTTCATGCCCTCTAAGTCCTTTGCACTTTTAATCGACGTTCCTTCTTTCGCTAAAATCATGTTAATCGATTCAAAATATGGTGAGGAAAAATCATAACTTTTCTTACGTTCGTCATTAATCGTAATTGCCGAAATACCCGCATCAACTTCTTCATTCTGAAGAGCGATAAATAAAGGATCCCATCCTTTATTTGTTAATTCATAATCAAGCCCTGCTTCTTTCATCACGGCATCAAGCAAATCTACATCGAATCCTACAATTTTTTCACCATCTAAGGATTCAAAGGGGGCATATGCTGCATCAGTACCAACCGCCAGCTTTTCACTAGAACCAGCCCCCGATCCAGAATCAGCACTTCCGCAAGCTACAAGAAACGCAGCAGATAAACCTATTAGTCCCATTTTAAATTTTCGTTTCATTCCCATTTTTATATTTCCCCCTTTATTCTAAATATTCTTATATTATACACAAAATTTTAAATATAAGGAAAATTACGATAATTATTTTTAATACGAAAGTCACTCATTACCATTGGGATATAAAACAAAAGCCCAGTCTTGTAGTCATTTGTGTCATCTAAATTCTGCTTGTGCCTCTATGACAATCATAAAAGCTAAATCATCCATCCAAACGAACGAAAAAAGCACTCGACATAAATATGCCAAGTGCTTCACTGTTAATTTTGCATAACAAAATCTTTTTCAGCTTTTTCTTCATCTTCAAACACACGAAGTGTTTCATATTTTGTATTTCGTTGAGCAGGAATCTTACCTGCTTCACGAATCAATCGAAGTGTTAAATTCGTGTTTACTTTGTGAGTCGTTCCAGCTGCTGAAACAACGTTCTCTTCCATCATCGTGCTGCCAAAGTCATTGCAGCCATAGTGGAGAGATTTTTTACCAACTTCTGGCCCCATCGTAACCCATGAAGATTGGAAGTTAGGAATGTTATCTAGGAAGATTCGAGAGATCGCAACATTTTTGAGATATTCTCTCGGCGTTGTCTTTTCAGCCTTCATGTTCGTGTTATCTGGCTGGAACGTCCAAGAGATGAAAGCCAAAAAACAATCCGTCTCGTCTTGTGCATCACGAACACGCTGTAAATGAAGGGCACGTTCTTCGAATGTTTCTCCAAATCCAATGACCATCGTAGCAGTAGAATGCAATCCAACTTTTTTAGCTGTTTTCATACAGTCAATCCACTCTGTCCACGAGCCTTTAAGTTTGCTAATCTTCTTACGAGTGCGGTCATCTAAAATTTCTGCTCCCCCACCTGGAAGAGAATCAAGTCCAGCTTCTTTCAGTTCTCTGAGCACTTCCTCTAGAGACAGACCAGATACTTCAACCATCTTCCATACTTCTGCTGGAGAAAATGAATGCATCGTGATATCAAAGCGCTTTTTGATCTCTCTTAATAAGTCCGTATAGTAGCTGAATGGCAAGTTAGGATTTGTTCCACCTTGCATTAGAATTTCTGTACCGCCTACATCAACTGTCTCTTGAATCTTTTGGAAGATCACATCATCATCCAACACATAACCTTCACTGCTTCCTGGCGCTCTATAGAACGCGCAGAATCTGCAATATGTATCACAAAAATTTGTATAGTTTACGTTACGGCCAATTACGAATGAGGTGATCGGTTCAGGATGCCACCTTTTCATAATAATATCCGCAACTTCTCCCATGCGTTCTACTTCATCACTCTCATAAAGTTTAACGGCATCTTCTACCGATAAACGTTCGCCATCTAAAGCTTTTTGTAAAATAGATTCTATACTCATCGGTAACCTCCGAATACAATGTCTTAAGATCTTGTCTGTTCTTATCCTATCATATTTTAGTATAAGAGACAGCTTTGGGTTTTCAAGAAAAAAGCTTCTGCCCTTTAAAAGAGCAGAAACTATATTAATAATCTTCTCTGAAATTTTTATTTCCGCCCATAAAAATCGGAGTACTTAAGTGTTTGATACGCTCCATAATCCTGAGAGCCTTCAGTTCATCGAGTCCTCCTTTTTGGGAATACGATAAGTGCTGCTGCAACATATCATAATCACAGTTAGACGTATAGAGAGTAGGTAGTTTTTCCATCATTCGATATTGAAGGATAACCCCAATAATCTCATCCCTGACCCAATTCGTCATATTTTCAGCCCCAAGATCATCAAGCATAAGTACTGGAACGGTCTTTAATAGTTCCATCTTAGAGTCAAATGTTCCGTCAGAGAGTGAAGATTTCATTTCACGAAGAAATTCTGGTGTATGAATGATCAAAGAGTGAACGCCTTTTTCTGCTAAACCATTCGCGATGGCACCGAGAAGATACGTTTTACCAACGCCAAACTTCCCATAAAAGTAGATCCCTTTTGCTTGCTGACCCGAGCCTGCCATCTGGACAAATTCATAAGCCTTCGAGATCGCATTACGTCTTGTATCATCAATACTATGCTTGTACAAACGATCAAATCTCGCTTCTAGTATCTCTTTCGGTATAAAGTAACTCTTTATCAATGAAGTCATAGATTTCTTTTGCTCATCAATAATCTTTAATTCACAAGGTTTGTATCTAAGTTCTACAGTATGTCTAACTTTTGTTAGTTCAGAACGATACCCTTGCATGAGATTCGGACAGTTATCTAAACCTGGACAATTGCGGCAAGCATTCTGTTCGTTCTTAAAGGTGTAAAAACTGGACAATAATTTTTCCGCATGGACATCTGATATGTCAGGATTCTCTCTTAGAAAACGCATGACTCCTGGGTCTGTAAGCACTTCTTGTTTCATTCGCTCAAATCTTTCTTGAAACTTATCAAAACCCGGCATATTCTTAACAGATTCCTTAATAGATTCCATATTATCCCCCCTTATTTCGAACTATTTAACAAGCTTTCAAGCCACTTACGATTCTCGTCCTCTGTAGCATCAGTGTTTGAATGATCGGTTTGACTAGTGGCCACTTTATCCTGTTTAAGCCAGTCAGGAACAGTTACGTTACTCTTTTTATTACCCTTATTGTAAGAACCTGAATTTACTTTCTTTTCTTGCCATTCTTTATATTTTCGTTTTTCATCGCGTGCCAACGCCATTGCTTCTGTTACCGTTTGTGCTTTTTTTCGAGCCCAATGTGAAGCGATCCGTTCGATCAACCCTTTTGCAAGCTTCATATCATTCTCAGATAAGACATAATCTAAAAGAACATTCGTAACCCCTGGTGTTAAATTCTGATCGATCATACAGTAAGCAACAAGCTTCAAATCTACTTCTGAAGGAGTTGTACCTGAATAATCTTCTAACAAACGATAAGGTGACACTTCTTCAAAGTATTTGATAAGTTCTTCTTCTTTTGTTTGAGGTTGCATGCCATGAAGTGCCTTTAATGGAACCGGCTGCGTTTTTAATGCTAGAACTGGTAGACCTTCTTCATGTTCAAATCGATACCATTTTTGAATTTCTTTCCTTAAGCTCTCTGCAGAAATTTCTCCTGTGGAATAATATACGTTTTGAATCTGCTTACTCATATCCATCGGCTGTAACTGATAGATGTATGCCAGCTTATAGATGGCTTCCTTTAGTTTTGGAGTGAGCACCTCTTTAGGTACGATAAATGATGAGATCTGATTCACCATCGCTTCAAAATCAAAGGTAGATTCACTTAGTACAACTTTCCCATGAATGTCTTTTTCCTGTAAAGAGACATCTTTTGGAAGAACATTTTCGTTAATCTCAGCATAACTCTTTGATGACATTTCAGATGGATGCAAAGAAGTAAACACATCACTGAAAGAAGCGGTCACATCTCTATAATCTGACACATCCATTTGAGAGATATAAAAAGATTCTCTAACTTCATTAAACTTCGCTTTTCCCAATCGATTAAAGAGATATATACTTAAAAAGCCATCTGTAAAAAAAGCGTTCGGCGAAAGCGGGAGTTGAAGCTCATAAATGTACTCCCTCGAGCTATCACCGTCTTTTTTGAATGTCTTCAAAAGACCGATCGCTTCTAGCTTCTTTCTTCCCGATAAAATATCTTTTAACGAGAACTGAGTCACGTTCATGAGGTGCTGATGTTTTTGTGTCTGCCGATCCATATTTACTTCGCACCACAATGTCATGTATAAACTATGTGCAAATGCGCCAACCAACGGCTGATATAACATGGTAAGAACTTTATGATCTACTTCATGCAACATACCCTTGCACTGGACGGAATACGTATCAACGGGCACAACTTCTTGAAAATGTACCGTCATCGTTTTCACCCTTTGTTAAAAAGTCTTAAAAGTAATGTGGCCGACGGATTTTAGTATCGTCAGCCAGAGTACTTTGTTCATATAATTTATTCTGAAAAGCAAAATACGGAGTTAGATTGGAATAAAAAGAGCGTTACAGCAGTCTAAGATACGCTTTAACGCTCCTCCTTGTTAATTAGTTCTTTCAATTCCTGTATAAAAACATTAATATCTTTAAATTGACGGTATACAGAGGCAAATCTTACATATGCAACCTCATCTGTTTTAGACAGATGCTCCATCACCTGTTCACCAACAGCTGTACTCGAAACTTCAGATGCACCTGAGTTCCGCAATTCTTTTTCGATACTATCTACTATATTTTCAAGCGTTTCCAAGGGGACTGGCCTTTTTTCGCAAGCTTTAATAAGCCCTCTAAGGATCTTTTCACGGCTGAACTCTTCTCGTTCCCCGCCTTTTTTAACAATGATAAGCGGTGTTTGTTCTACCGTTTCAAATGTAGTAAATCTATAGCTGCAAGATTCACATTCCCTTCTGCGGCGAATGGATCTTCCGCTATGTACAGGTCTTGAATCAAGCACTTTTGTTCCGTTGTGCTGGCAAGTAGGACACCTCATTGTAATCATCCCCAAAAAATTTTCTGTTCTCTATCTATCTTAAAGAAAAGGGAGGAATGTGACAAGCTATTCCTACAATTTTTCAGCCATTGACGTCCCAACAAACGTTAGTTTTTCTTTTAAGATTTCATAAATATTTACAATAAGTCTTTGATTATTGCCAAAATTGAAAGGAAGAGCAGATTCTGTTGATACGTTTAAATCTACAGCAGTTCGATTCGCTTTAACTGTTACTACACTAATAACGACAAACGCACTCTTAGGCTGTCTAACTTCAAACGTTACCTCTCCCCTTTCTTCTGAAAAACCCAGCTCATGGAAATTCATGTCTTCATCTAAAATCTGTTTGATCACTTTCATTACTTCAGGTTTATTAGCTTTAAAATAATGGGTTCTAAGTCTTTCGTCCACATGCTGTTCACTCGTTTCTGCATGATTTTCCATTAGATTTTGAAGTTTTCTAAACATAGTAGTCCTCCAAAGCAATATAATTTGTATCCTATTATTCCCTATAATGAGTGAAATAAAAAAGAGGTGTGATTTCTCACACCTCACGTACATTCTGTTTTTAAATTATTGAGCAGTAACTTTTGATTTGGCAACAGAAATTGGACCCATTCCACGAGGAACTTCCAAGTTTTCGCGCTTTTTAGCGCCAAGTGCCTCCGAAATGTAATCAGCAGCTACGTTAGGATCGATTCGATCTCCACACGTATATACATCAATACTTGCATAACCATGCTCAGGAAAACTGTGAATAGTTAGATGAGATTCAGAAATAATAACAACTCCACTTACACCATGTGGAGCAAATTTATGAAAAGCAACCTCACGAATTTCTGCACCTGCTTTCAATGCAGCGTCAACGAATGTCTCTTCAATAAATTTCATGTCATTTAGTTTTTCAGAATCACAACCCCATAACTCAGCAATTACGTGTCTTCCCATTGTATCCATTAGCATAGTCCCCCTTTTAAAAATAATCATGCCTTCAAGCATGCGGTATCGAACATCTACCACGGGGGCAAGTTAGTCCAAAGAGGTCCTAACCCTTTAAGTAGCATTCAATGCCTTTGTTTGCTTTATTTGAAGTTCACGAATCATAGTATACTTCTTTTAAAATTTATTTGCAATAACTATGGGCAAATTTTTTTGCGTCAATTTTATATTGTTTTTTAAGGATAAGGATCAATTGAAACATACTAGTTCGTTTAAACGCAGAAAAGAGCTGGTGTGATATCCAGCTCTCACTCATTTATTTATTTTAACTGACTGTTTTTATGATACTGACACATTTTTTTCTTGTACCGGCATATTCAAAGCAACACTTACATGTTTCGCAAGATCTACTACTCGGCATGAATAACCCCATTCATTGTCATACCAAGCAAGGACCTTTACTTTATTACCGTCCATCACCATAGTTGATAAGCCGTCAATGATTGAAGAGTTTTCATTTCCATTATAATCAATCGATACTAGCGGCAGATCGCTGTACCCTAAGATTCCACGCATTGATCCTTCAGATGCCGATTGTAGAGCATGATTGACTTGGTCTTTAGATACAGGAGTCTTTAACTCCACAACAACGTCAACCAATGAAACGTTAGGTGTTGGAACGCGTAGTGCCATACCATTCAGTTTGCCTTCTAAGTGAGGCAAGACTTTTGCAATAGCTTTTGCAGCACCTGTAGAAGTTGGAATAATAGAAGTGCCACATGCACGTGCACGTCTTAAGTCTTTATGTGGGTTATCAATATTTTTCTGGTCATTCGTATACGCATGTACAGTCGTCATCATTCCGGACTGTACCCCGAACTGATCATCAAGCACTTTAATCACAGGGGCTAAACAGTTCGTTGTGCACGATGCATTAGAGATAATATGGTGTTTCGAAGAAATGTAATCGCTATCATTTACTCCCATAACAATTGTAATGTCTTCATCTTTCCCTGGAGCAGTGATAATTACTTTCTTTGCACCTGCTTCAATATGAAGACCAGCAGATTCTTGTGAAACAAATTTCCCAGTTGCTTCTATAACAATATCAACGCCTAACGTTCCCCAAGGAAGTTCACGAGGATCGCGAGAGTTAACTAATTGAACTTTTTTTCCATCAACAAAAAGGGCATCTTCTCCAGCAACAACTTCTCCCGGGTACGTCCCATGTATAGAATCGTACTTAACCATATGAGCAAGAGTCTCTGCAGGATAGCTGGCATTAACAGCTACAACCTCAAATTCATCGTTCTCCATCATTTTGCGGAAGACCATTCTTCCGATTCTCCCCAAGCCATTAATTGCAATTTTTGCTTTCATGAAGCTGCTCCTTCCAATGTGTTATACTCTTTCTTGTATCTATCTGTAATTAGTATATCATATTAACACTTGAAAAGAACATACTTTTATTTAATTTAGGCTGAAAAAGGGCTTATATAGATAAAAACAGACCTGAAATGGTTATCAGGTCTGTTTTTTTGTTTGTTTTAGCAAGGAAAGAACATCATTTTCTAATGCAGAAAGAGATCCATTATTGTTGATTACTACATCTGCTAATTCCTTTTTTTCTGTGATCGGCATCTGGGAATGGATTCTAGACTTCGCTTGCTTCTCAGAAAAATGATCACGATTTATCAATCTTTGAAGTTGTATTTCGGGCGTTGCATATACTAACCACGTTTGATCTACCATATGTGTAAGCTTACTCTCAAATAAAAGTGGTATATCCATAACCACTATAGACTCTCCTGAACGTAGATAATCATCTGCTTGCTGTCTCATTTCCTTTCTAACAGCAGGATGAACAATCTCGTTTAGCATCGTCCTCTTTTCAGTATCGTTAAAAATAATCTCTCCTAATCCTGCTCTGTTTATTGTCTTGTCATCATTTACTATCTGTTCACCAAAGCAGGCAACGATCTTCTCATACGCTTCTTTCTCTGGCATAACAACTTCTCTAGAAATGATATCAGCATCGACTACAGGAATTCCTTGAGCTCTGATGATGTTACTGACTGTTGATTTTCCCGTTGCAATGCCTCCAGTTAATCCAATAATCACAAGTTATCCTCCAGTGTTACATTTTTAATAATCCCATTACAATCAACAAAACGCCTGGCAGAATGGATAATCCCTTCATCCAGTTTGTTTTGTTAAAAAGATATAATCCTAAAACCATACCACCCCATAAGAATAAAGCGCTCATCACCGCAATTGTAATGGTTGTTAATGAAGGAGACAAGTCGATGAGTGCTGCACCTATTCCCGCTCCAAAGGCATCAAGCGATAATGCTATTCCAAGCAGTACAGCTTCTAAGCCCGTAATTGAACCAGACTTATCGATATCTGCCATAACTGGTTTCTTAAGTATGTGTATGACGATTCCCAACGACTTAATTTCAAAAAGCACAATGTTCTTAGGTTCTTTTTCCATGCACTCAACGTTTTCTTTCTCTGGTAAGAAAACCTGCCATAGAGAGTAGATTCCGATTCCGAGAAGAATCACGCCTCCCAATATCTCACCTGTTTTAGGTGAAATAAATTGTTCTAACGTAAATCCAAGCAACATCGAAAGTAAAAAGGTAACAGCTGAACAAATTGCGATGATCATAATGGAGCGAAAAGGAATTTTAATGGATTTCATTCCATACGTTAATCCGGCTCCAAAACTGTCCAGGCTGACGGCTAGTGCCAGTAAAACAAATGAGTAAGCCACCATTGTTCCTGTACTCCTTTCAGTTAACGGTAAACGTAGTATATGAAAGGAGTACAGAAATGGTTTATTTTTGACAAGTCTTACAGATGTGAGTTCCTCTACCCGCTACAACTAATCGTTCGATCTCAGTACCACACACACGGCATGCTTCATTTTTTCTGCCATAAACAAATAATTTCAGCTGAAAACCGCCTGTCTCACCCACTGCGTTCGTATAGGAACGGATTGAGCTTCCTCCGTGCTTCACAGACTCAGAAAGGATTTCAGTAATCGCTGTTTTCAACTTCTTTAACCGAGGTAGAGTTAGAGAATTAGCTGGTGTCTCTGGATGGATTCCTGCCTGAAACAGTACTTCATCTACATAAATGTTGCCTAAACCAGCCAGAAGAGTCTGATCAAGCAATACCGATTTTATGTTACGTTTCCGATTAGCAAACAGCTTTTTTAGTAGAGCGGCTGTTAAGGAATCCGAAAGTGGTTCTACACCTAAAGTTTTTAACGGAGCATGACTCCCCTCTGTTCCTTTTGGATACAGATGCATCGTCCCAAATTTTCTCACATCTCGATATCTTAGTTCAGTTCCATCAGAAAACTGAAAAATAACGTGAGTATGCTTATCAGCTGGCTCATCGCTTTGATTCAAGCCATATTTCCCTTCCATCCTAAGGTGAGACACCAATACATCTTCATCAAGATGAAATATTATAAATTTCCCTCTTCGATACGCATTTTGAAAGGTTTGACCTTTCAACTTCAAGATGAATTCTTCAGTACCTGGATGTTTAATAATATTTTCCCAGTATATTTTTACATCTGTAATCATTTTTCCTGGTAGGAATTGATTCAGTGTGTTTTTAACATTTTCGACTTCTGGTAACTCAGGCATCCTTTCACCAACCTTATTAGAAAAACAGCACCCTGGATCTATAGGATGCTGTTTCTTTATTATTTTGCTTCGAACCAGGAATCTCCCCAGTTCACATCTACTTTTAAAGGTACATCAAGTTCTACTGCTGATTCCATTACTTCACAAACGATTTCTTCAAGTTTTTGCAGCTCATTTTCTGGTACTTCAAAAATAAGTTCATCATGTACAGTGAGCAGCATTTTAGCTTCAAGTTTCTCGTCAGTTAACCGCTGATCCATATCGACCATCGCTTTTTTAATGATATCTGCAGCAGTTCCTTGAATCGGCGTATTCATAGCTGTTCTCTCCGCGAAACTACGCAGGTTAAAGTTTCTGCTATTAATTTCAGGCAGATAACGTCGTCTATGAAGCAGAGTTGAAACAAAACCATTATGTTTTGCCTCAGAAACGCTGTCCTTCATGTACTGCTGGACACCAGGAAAACTATCCAAATAGGACGCTATAAATTCTCCAGCTTCTTTCCTCGTGATACCTAGGCTTTGTGATAGGCCATAATCACTAATTCCGTATACAATACCAAAGTTAACGGCTTTAGCGTGCCTTCTCATTTCAGATGTAACTTCACTCTCTTCCACATGAAAAACATCCATGGCCGTTTTCGTATGAACATCCATCTCCAACTTAAAAGCTTCCATCAAGTTTTCATCCTGAGAGATATGAGCCAATACGCGCAGTTCGATCTGCGAATAATCAGCGGCAAGAATCTTCCAGCCAGGCTGTGATGCAACGAAGGCATGTCTGATTTTTCTTCCTGCTTCTAAACGAATAGGGATGTTTTGAAGATTAGGATCGATAGAACTCAGTCTTCCTGTTTGAGCAAGTACCTGATTGAAGCGTGTATGAATCTTACCCGTATCTTCTTTAACTACTTTTAACAGACCTTCAATATAAGTAGACCTTAACTTACCAAGTTGACGATAGATAAGAATCTTGTTAATGATCTCATGCTTGCCTTCTAATTTCTCTAATACATCAACAGAAGTCGAGTAACCTGTCTTAGTTTTCTTAACAGGCGGCAGGTTCAACTTCTCAAATAATATTTCTCCTAGTTGTTTAGGCGAGTTAATATTGAAGGATACTCCAGCTAGTTCGTGAATGTCTTTTTCAAGTGTTGTTAACTGTATATCTAGGTCAGCACCCATTTTTTGAAGTGTGTCTGATTTTACTTTAACGCCGAACTCTTCCATCTTAGCTAAAACGAGAGCTAATGGCATCTCTAACTGATAGAACAGATCACTCTGTTCATTTTCTTTTAACTTCTCATCCAAAAGGTCGCTCAATTGAAAGACAGTATGAGCTTTTCTACAGAGGTGCTCAGCGAGGACAGCTTCATCTTCTGGCAGCTTCTTCTTAGCACCTTTTCCGTATACAGCCTCGTTTACGTCTACATTAGATTTGCCATACTGCTTCGCAACATCTGCTACTTCATCTAACGATTCAGAAGGATTTAGCAGATATGAAGCGAGTTGAATATCAAAATCGATTCCGTTCAACACGATTCCTTGCCCATGAAAGGCAACATGAGCTCTCTTGGCATCAAACATTCTCTTCTTTTGATTGTCGTCTTGCAGCCATTCCTGAAATTCTTCTGATTGATCTGCAAGACTTGAAGGAATATAAAATGTTCCAGCATCATTACTTACAGCGAAACCATGAATTTTAGCTTTATGATAATCTTCAGTAAGCGTTTCTACAATAAGGGATGAAGGGCTTTTTAACATATCAGCCTCGATTTTGGTTACCGTTTTAAAGTTAAGCTCTTCTTTTTCTTCATCCTGAAGAATTTCTTCATCGCCACCCAATCGTTCGAGCAATGAATTAAATCCTAATTCTTTGAAAAGAGGAAAAACAGAAGACGTTTCATAACCCTCGTAATCCGTCTCATCTAGACCGATTTTAATAGGAGCTTCCTTCGTTATCGTAGCAAGCTCTTTACTCATAATGGCTTGTTCTTTGTTCTCTGTTAATCTCTCTTTAAGCTTAGCACCTGAGATTTCATCAATTGAATCTAGAACTTTTTCGATCGTTCCATATTGTTTGATCAATTTGATCGCAGTCTTTTCTCCGACCCCAGGTACTCCTGGAATATTGTCAGAAGGGTCTCCCATGAGCCCCTTCATATCAATGATTTGGTGCGGCGTAATTCCGTACCGCTCATTCACTTGTTCAACGGTATATGCCTCAACCTCAGTGATTCCTTTTCTTGTCAACACCACTTCAACATCAGGAGTAACAAGTTGAAGTAAGTCTTTATCACCGGTGAACACTTTTACATCCCAGTTCCCATCGGCAGCATAAGAAGCAAGTGTTCCAATAATGTCATCTGCTTCATAATTTTCAAGCTCATACCGTTTGATTTTAAATGCATCTAACAACTGTCTGATAAAAGGAAACTGCTCTGACAATTCGGGTGGCGTTTTCTGACGACCACCTTTATATTCACCAAATGTCTTATGTCGGAATGTCGTTTTCCCTGCATCAAAAGCGACGAGGATATGAGTAGGCTTTTCATCTTCTAAAATTTTCAGAAGCATCTGAGTAAACCCGTATACTGCGTTTGTATAAATACCTTTATCGTTGTTTAAAAGTGGTAGAGCAAAAAAAGCTCTATATGCAATACTATTTCCATCAATAAGTACTAATTTGTTTGTTTTTGCCAAGTCCGTAACCTCCTGAGGACATTTCTTCTATCATCTATTGTATCACGATGACAACCAGAAACAAAAAAGTAGGAATAGAAGAGTTCTTGGCCATAAAAAAGGCGAGAATCCATGAAGGACTCTCGCTAAGGGGGTACTGAAAAAGGATAACTTAATCATAAGATTTAACTGTTAATTAAAGAAAACAAGCGTGTTAAGGAATTGTAAATCTTATAACTCGAACTTTTTTGGAAATAGAATTGTAAACTGAGAACCTTCACCTGGCTTACTTTGAACTTCAATGGTTCCGTGATGAGCTTCTACAAGGTGTTTAACGATCGCAAGCCCTAATCCAGTGCCTCCCGAATTCCTGCTTCTTGCTTTATCCACACGGTAAAAGCGTTCGAATATTCGAGGGATCTCACTTTCCTTGATGCCAATTCCAGTATCTTTAATCAGCAGCCTCACATGATTCTGTAGTTCTTCCACCACTACGTTTACACGGCCACCAACAGGCGTGTACGTTAAGCTGTTTGAAACAAGGTTAATGATGATCTGCTTCAATCGAGGTGAATCTCCGTCCATAATGGTTTGGCCAGTAACATCAACGGATAGAATAATGCCTTTCTTTTCAGCTTTAGGCTGAAGAATCTCAAAGGTATCGTTTACTAAAGCACCAAGATCAATAGATTGAGTTTCTAGGTGAAAACCTTGCTCACTTTTAGAAAGGTCTAACAAGTCTTGGATAAGTGCTTGAAGCCTATCACTTTCATTTAACATGATCGTTAAAAATTTATTTCTAAACTCTTCATTTTCACCTGCACCATCTAATAAAGTCTCAGCAAACCCTTTTAAAGAAGTGATCGGTGTTTTGAGTTCATGTGAAACATTAGCCACAAAATCTTTTCTTACTTGCTCGAGTTTCTTAAGCTCTGTTATATCGTGAAATACAAGCACGATCCCTTTTAGCTTACCTCTTGCGTTCAGGACAGGTGCACTATAGACATCGAAATGTTTCGTATCGATGTGAATTGGAATAACCGTGTTTCTTCTAACTTTTTTTTCAGTTAAATACGTTTCTTTTACAATATCCTTAATAGATGTGTAAGGAAACACTTCATAGAAGAGATGACCCGTCCAATAATCCGTATGCTCTTTAAACAGTTCTTTGAACGTTTTGTTTACTAAGTTGATATATCCATTTTTATCAATAAGAATAAGTCCGCTTCCCATGTTTTCGATCAATGTTATCAAGCGATCGTGCTGTGATTCTTGGGATTTTGTCATCTTCTCTAGGTTACGGGCTAATACATTTAATGAGTAGTTTAACTCACCAATATCTTCCCCAAAATACTCATACGTTCTTGCTTTGAAATTACCTTTGGCAAGCTCTTTCGCAGTCTGAGTAGCCTCTTCTACAGGTCTAACAATCTTATGAATCACTTTGAGGGATACGTACAGAATGATGATAAAGCAGATAAGGAAACCGATCGACATCATGATCCAAATCGATCTCTCTTCAGATTCCGCAGCACCTTCAGGAATTGCAAACTGTATATATCCTGTTTCATCTTTCTTTTTTAACGTATAAAATAATTTACCGTTGTCATTCTTTAGCACAAGATTTTGATCATTCGTTTTTTTATCTTTTGGGTAATACGAAGACATGTTTCTTGGACTGTCTCCGTCAGATGTGTATTTTACATTCCAATCTGAATCAAGTATATAAATCTCACCCTTAAGATCTTCAGAGGCCGTTCTTAATAAGTTCGTTATGGTTGATTTTGATTTTTCAGTCTTAAGAACTTGTTCAATTAGACTTAATTCACCTTTATAAAATTCCATACGCTTATCTTTCACACTATGATGAACGATGTTCCCCATAATGAGAGCTAATAGAATAAAAACCAATAAAATACCGAGCAGGAAAAAGGTAAGTACTCGGTTCTTAAAATCATGCATTATTGAGGCTCCTCTAGCTTATAACCTAATCCCCTTATGGTTTTAATATAAATTGGCTTACGAGTATTATTCTCGATCTTCTCCCTTAAATGACTGATATGAACATCAACAATTCGTGTGTCACCTACAAAATCATAGTTCCATACTGCAGAAAGCAGCTGTTCCCTCGAAAGAACTCGGCTCTTATGTCTAGCAAGGTAAACAAGCAGTTCGAATTCTTTTGGTGTAAGTTCTAGTGCTTTTTCCTTGAAATACGCTTCATAATTTTCTGGGTAAATATCAACTTCTCCAATTTTAAGATGTTCTACTTCTTCTTTTTTCTTTTCTGAGTCCGTATTCGCTGATGATGATCTTCGTAGGATTGCCTTCACCCTTGCAACCACTTCACGTGGACTGAACGGTTTCGTCATATAATCATCTGCACCTAACTCAAGTCCTAACACTTTATCAAACTCATCATCCTTAGCCGTTAACATGAGAATAGGAATATTTAATTTTCTTAGACGGAGTTCTTTACATACTTCTATTCCATCCATTTCCGGCAGCATAAGGTCTAATATGATTAGATTAGGTTCTTCGCTTTCTGCTTTTTCTAATCCACTCTTGCCATCCATTGCCGTAATTACTTGAAATCCTGCTTGTTCTAAGTTAAATTGCAACAATGTTGAGATCGAAATTTCATCTTCTACTACGAGTAACTTTTGGCTCATCATATTCCCACCTTTTTACGACTTGTACAGATTCATCATACTATTTTTTTTATAGTGTGTACAAAAATCGCAAAATTTTCATAGTGGCTTTACATATCCTTAACATTCCCTTTACATTGATAAGGTTTTTTTAGACTTATTGTTCAAATTGGGACATTGGGACAGATAAATCGGATAAAAAATTTTATATACGTAATTAATCGGTAGTTTTACGGATATATGGTTCTTATCTACGGATATAATGGTGTTTACCTCGTATAAAATCCCCTTGTATGCCTCCTATGTACATTTACATCATATTTGTAAATTTAAAGAGGACATAGTGAATTTATCAACATTATATGAGCAAAAAAATAAACCTTTCATATGAAAGGTTTAGAAATTTTCCATTGTATTAGATGTAATCGATTTTGGAGCATATGGAGGACAAACGTGTAAATGACTCTTTAACACTTCGATTCCTTCCTCATTCTCTGCTCTAACGTTCATATGCACAATATGCTTGTCTCTATTTACTTCTGTAATTTCAAATAAAAAGGTTAATTTGGAATAATGATAAACGGGTTTAATAAATGTGAAACTTGATTCAACGATCGAACTTCCAGGACCCGGTAAATATTTTGATACTGCTGAAGTGACCATACCCATCAGCATGACTTGTGGCACGACAGGCTTTTTATAAGGTGTCAATGTTGCATAATCGTGTTGGATGAATAGTGGGTTGTTATCGTTCGTTAAGCCTAAATACAATAGAAGATCTTTATCTTCAATTGTTTCTTGCATCTCTAATTTTTCCCCAGCTTGGATCTCGTCTATTTTTCTTCCGAGTTTTCGCTTTTTTCCGATCAGCATTTAAAGACCCCCCTCTAGATGATAACGCTTTCATAAATATCTGGAGAAAAGATTCGGGGATCTGCCCGAATCTCTCACACGCTTATGCTAATACTTTCATAACGGATTTAACAGATTCTGCCGATTGATCAAGCGCTGCTTTCTCTTCTGCCGTCAGCTCAAGTTCAATGATTTCTTCTAGACCGCCACCGCCTAAGATCGTTGGGACGCCAAGACAGATACCATCATAACCATACTCACCCTCTAAAAAGGCGATTGAAGGAAGCACTCTTCGTTGATCTTTAACGATCGCTTCTACCATCTCAACTAAAGAAGCAGCTGGTGCATAATAGGCAGATCCGTTACCTAAGAGATTAACGATTTCTCCTCCACCTTTACGTGTACGCTCAACAATAGCATCTAAACGCTCTTTAGAGATTAATTTCTCTAACGGGATTCCACCTGCATAAGAGTAGCGTACGAGTGGCACCATATCGTCTCCATGACCACCAAGAACAAAACCAGTAACATCTTTTACAGATACGTTAAGTTCCATAGCAACAAATGTACGGAAACGTGCTGTATCTAGTATTCCTGATTGTCCGATTACACGGCTTTTAGGAAAACCAGATTCTTTTAATACTGTGTAAGTCATGGCATCGACTGGATTTGTTAAGACGATAATCGTGCAATCCGGAGAATGTTTAACGATCTCCTTCGTTACGCTCTTCATGATTCCAGCGTTTGTGTTTACAAGATCATCACGACTCATACCAGGCTTGCGAGCAATTCCTGCTGTAATAACAACCACATCAGATTCTGCTGTATCTGCATAATCGCTCGTACCCGTAATCGATGCATCAAAACCTTGAACAGGACTTGCTTCCATCATGTCTAGCGCTTTACCTTTTGTAGGGTTTTCCATTTGAGGAATATCAACTAATACTACATCCCCAACTTCTTTTTGTCCTAGGATAAAAGCCGTTGTTGCTCCTGTAAATCCTCCACCAATAACCGAAATCTTTTTTCGTTTGTTAGCCATGTCTTTCCCTCCAGGAACAGTTTAAAAAACATAAAATATGTTGAGAAGACCCCTTATAAAAAGGGGTCAGTTAGATTACATGTTTTTGATTAGTTCGTCAGCAAACTCAGAACATTTAACTTCTGTAGCGCCGTCCATCAAACGTGCAAAGTCGTAAGTAACAACTTTACTTTCGATTGTGTTTTCCATTGAAGAAAGTACTAATTTAGCAGCTTCTCCCCATCCTAGATGTTCAAGCATCAACACACCTGAAAGAATTACAGATGATGGATTTACTTTATCAAGACCAGCATATTTTGGAGCAGTACCATGAGTTGCTTCAAAGATTGCATGTCCTGTTTCGTAGTTGATGTTTGCACCTGGTGCGATACCGATACCACCAACTTGTGCAGCAAGAGCATCAGAGATGTAATCTCCATTTAAGTTCATTGTAGCTACTACATCAAACTCAGCTGGACGAGTTAAGATCTGTTGTAAGAAGATATCAGCGATAGAGTCTTTAACAATGATCTTACCTGCAGCTTCTGCATCTGCTTGTGCTTTGTTCGCAGCATCTTTTCCGCTTTCTTCAACAATGCGGTCATACTGAGCCCATGTGAATACTTTGTCACCAAACTCAGCTTCAGCTAACTCATAACCCCAGTTCTTGAAAGCACCTTCTGTATATTTCATGATGTTTCCTTTATGAACAAGTGTTACACTCTTACGTCCTTCGTTGATCGCATATTGAATCGCTGCACGAACTAGACGTTGAGTACCTTCTGAAGAAACCGGTTTAATACCGATACCTGAAGTTTCAGGGAAACGGATTTTGTTAGCACCCATTTCATCTTGTAGGAATTGAATCAACTTTTTCACTTCATCAGATCCACTCGCATACTCGATACCAGCATAGATATCTTCTGTATTCTCACGGAAAATAACCATGTTTGTATCTTCAGGGCGTTTTACTGGTGAAGGCACACCTTTGAAGTATTGAACTGGACGAAGACAAGTAAATAGATCTAACTCTTGTCTAAGTGCAACGTTTAAAGAACGGATTCCTCCGCCTACTGGCGTTGTTAATGGTCCTTTAATCGCAATTATGTAATCGCGAATCACATCAAGCGTTTCTGCAGGAAGCCATTCTCCTGTTTGGTTAAACGCTTTTTCTCCTGCTAATACTTCTTTCCAAACGATCTTTTTCTCACCGTTATATGCTTTTTCAACAGCAGCTTCTAATACACGTGAAGCAGCAGCCCAAATATCAGGACCCGTTCCGTCACCTTCGATAAAAGGGATCACCGGTTGATTTGGTACGTTTAATACACCATTGTCGACTGTAATACGTTCTCCGTTAGACATTTCTAAATTCCTCCTAATTCTTGTATTGCATGTACTATACTAGTCTACTAAAAAACATAGGGAAAAGAGAAGAAGAATCCCTTCTCTTTTAAAGATATAACCTATAGTTTTTATATTATCTTTGTTCTAAAGCAACATACTGCTGCATGTCAGGTCCGATATATTCAGCACGAGGGCGGATTAAACGGTTGTTTTCATATTGTTCTAAGATATGTGCAATCCAGCCAGAAACACGGCTGATCGCAAAGATTGGCGTGAATAAGTCATGGTCGATACCTAAGCTGTGGTAAACACTAGCAGAATAGAAATCTACGTTTGGCAGCAAGCCTTTCTTCTGCTTAAGCGTATCATCAATCTTTACGCTCATTGTGTACCATTTTTCTTCACCTGTAATCGATGTTAGCTGTTTAGACATTTCACGCAAATGTTTTGCACGTGGATCGCCGTTCTTGTATACACGGTGACCAAAGCCCATGATCTTTTGTTTGTTCTCAATCGCGTTGTCCAAGTAAGATTCTACGTTTGCTTCTTCACCGATCTCAGAAAGCATCTTCATTACTTGTTCGTTTGCTCCACCATGAAGTGGTCCTTTTAAAGCACCGATCGCTGCTGTAATGCCTGAATAGATATCAGAAAGAGTAGCTACACAAACACGTGCAGTGAACGTGGATGCATTTAGCTCATGGTCAGCATGTAGAACTAATGCTTTATTAAAAGCTGTTTCAGAAATTTCATCAGGTTCTTTACCTGTAAGCATATATAGGAAGTTAGCTGCATAGCTAAGTTCTTTTTTAGGAGCAATCGGATCTTTTCCTTCCCTAATACGTGCAAATGCCGTTACAAGTGATGACATCTGTGCTTGAAGACGGATGGCTTTTTTGTAGTTTCCATCTGTAGACATATCCTCTGCTTCTGAATCATACATCGCTAATGTTGACACGATTGTACGCAATACAGTCATAGGATGTGTATTCTTCAAAGGAAGCGATTTCATTTGTTCCAACAATTCTGCGGGCAGCTCACTAGCCTCAGCAAGTTCTGATTTAAAAGATTCTAGTTCAGATTGGGAAGGCAGTTTACCATTCCAAAGCAAGTATACAACTTCCTCAAAAGTTGCATGTTCAGCTAAGTCATCAATGCTATATCCTCTATAGGTTAATACATCGTCAATGATAGAGCTGACAGAAGAAGTCGTTGCAACAATTCCTTCTAATCCTCTTGTAGCTGTCATGGCTATCTCTCCTTTTTTTTCTGTTATTCTCTCTTCTCCTTTAATTGTTTCACTTTTTAAAAAATAGAAAGAGCTTACATTTTCCATGTAATAAAAAAGCCGGATTCAAGGTTACATTCCCAACTTTTTTAATCTCGAAACTGAGACTTGAAAAATGAAAGACTATTTAAAGGAAATGGGACATACACATCAATTATAAACAATAATCTGATATTTGTGAACGGATATCACTTATTTCGTGCGGAAAGCGTCATGAACCTGAAAACATTCCAACTACTTTCATAGCCATATATGCAATTCCTGCCCCGATCAATGGTCCTACAGCAACTCCTTTAAAAAGAGCGACGGCCAGGATCGTTCCAAAGACCAAAGCAGCAGTAATATGAGGATCATTCTGAAGCAGATGAAGTCCTTTACTTGCGATTACCGCTACGAAAATGCCCGATAATAGAGCAACCCACGCATAATAAGAACGCAATGATTCAGACAACTGTTTAAACCCAATCTCACCAGATGCTATCGGAACTAATACGGCAATTGTAATGATCGTCACACCCCAATTTATCCCTTTTTGCTGTATAACAGAAAACCATTTATCACCCATACCGGTAAATTTTAACACTAACAAAAAGGCGACCGCGACGATTAAAGATTGATTTTTTGCCAATAAGCCAATGATTAATAATCCGAATAAAAACAGTAAAGGTCCCATAGATTTTCATTCCTTTCTCACTAATTTATATGTACGTAAAGGCAGGTGGAAAATTTGTATGCTGAACTGACACATCGTTTATTGCGTATTGGATTTATTCTATCCCTCGCTGTTGCCCTTATTTTTTCTGGCTATTATGTTTCTGCTATTCTTTATCCTTTCATAGCAGGCGCAATCATAGCGCTTATGATCAACCCGTTTGTAGACTTTATCGTAAATCGTTTTAAAGTGAATCGAGCACTTGCCGTCATTCTTTCTATATTAGGCCTTTTAGGTGTAATTGTCTTGTTACTAACCTTGCTCATTCAAGAGATGATGACTGGTTTTGCCTATATTGCACATGAGTTACCCGCTTATATTCAAGAATTGGTCTTTTACTTTGAACGATCATTTAAAATGAACGTTCTCCCTTTATATCAAGATTTACTCTCTATCTATAGCAAGTTGGGAACCGATCAACAAGAAACGGTCATGGATAATATCGAGAAGATTGGAACAGGAATAACCACGAATGCATCTAGTATGACACAGGCCGTGATTAATAGTGTCTCTCTAATGATCGTAAGTCTTCCAACTTTTTTAACGGTTTTTATCTTTTCTCTTCTCGCTGCTTTTTTTATAAGTAAAGACTGGTATCGACTGATAGGGTTTCTTAACGCGATCTTTCCTGAAAAATTAATCCACACCGTCACAACGGTATATGTAGAACTAAGAAAAGCTTTATTCGGTTTTTTAAAAGCACAGTTAACCTTAATCTCTATCACAGCATGTATCGTATTAGTAGGTCTTTTGTTGATGCGAATTGATTATGCAGTTACCATATCTGTTCTGATTGGGGCGATAGATCTACTGCCATACCTTGGGACAGGTGCTGTCTTTCTGCCATGGATCGCTTATTGTTTCTTAACAGGAAATTATACGCTGACGATCGGACTATCCATTTTATATGGAGTTGTTGTTATACAAAGACAGATTATGGAACCAAAGCTTTTATCAAAAACGATCGGACTCGATCCTCTTGCTACACTAGTCTCTTTATTTGCTGGATTCCAGCTTCTTGGGTTTGTTGGCCTTATCATAGGACCTGTTATCCTAGTTGTTATTCGTGCACTCTACGAAGCAAAGTTCTTTCATGAGATCTATCAATTTGTTATGAAGCCTATACACAAATAAAAAGAACGAATGCTGGAAGTGAGCATCGTTCTTTTTGTTTAATTGTTTTTGAATTCAGGGATGTATTTGTAAGTAGTTGGTTTCCGCTCCAGGTTGCTCGCTTTCCACGGGGCGACCGGTGAGCCTCCTGCCACTACGTGCCATTAGGAGTCTCACCTGACCGCTCGTCCCGTAGGAGTCGACAACCTTCCACTACAACCAATTTGCAAAGAAGAGTAAATAAACAGACTGAAAGCAAAAATCTTTTAGAAAACACCCTCATACGGTTTCCTTTGTTGACTCTGTCGGTACCCATCAAACTTACCTTCTTTTTATGAAGTAAAACTGTCCTGATTGCATCTTTTGGAAGAGTTTCGCTTTCATCCACAACTTCACTGGTTTTCTTAGTGGAGGGATAAGTAAGAAGAAACCTATAATGTCAGTTAGAAATCCAGGTGCTAAGAGTAATGCACCGCCGACCAGAATACATGCCCCATCAAGAACTGCTTCTCCTGGCATCTGACCGCTCTCGAGCTGCATCTTCACGCGTTGAAGCGTCTCTACCCCTTCTTTTTTTGCCAAATAAGCACCTAATATACCGGTAATAAATATTCCAGCAATCGTTGCAGGAATTCCTATATATTGCCCTGCCAAGATAAACAGAGCTACTTCAATAGCAGGAATAAGAATAAATATAGGTAATAGCTTACGGAACATTTAAATCACCGCTTTCGTTAAACAAATAATAAGGAGATTAAGCCTATGCCATTTTTTACGTATCAAAAAAGAGAAGGTTTCACCCTTCTCTTTTCGTATAATTAGATAACGTTCTTTCTTCCGTCATAAATGTATCCAACAGAAGCATCGATCGTGATCTCTTGGCCATCTTTAAAGATTTCCGTAGCATTTTGTAAGCCAACGATAACAGGAATACTTAGAGATACTCCACATACAGCAGCATGGCTTGTTAATCCGCCTTCTTCTGTAATAACAGCTGATGCTTTTTCAAATGCAGCAATCATATCACGGTCCGTTCCAACTGTTACAAGAATTGCGCCTTCAGTCATCTTTTCCATCGCTTCTTGAGCTGTTTTAGCTACTACTACTTTCCCTGAAGCTGATGATTGTCCGATTCCTTGAGCTTTAGCAAGCACATCACCAATAATGTGAACTTTCATCAAGTTTGTAGATCCTGATTCACCTACTGGTACACCTGCGGTGATCACTACAAGGTTCCCATGTTGAACAGCTTCAGCTTTAATCGCTGAATCAATCGCAATTTGGAACATTTCATCTGTTGTTCCAGCTTTCTCACCTTTTACAGGTGTTACTCCCCAAACAAGTGCAAGCTTACGGCAAACGTCTTCGTTGCTTGTTACAGCGATAATAGGAGCTTTTGGACGATATTTCGAAATCATACGAGCTGTTTGTCCTTTTTCAGTAGCAGTAATAACAGCATCTGCATCAAGGTTAAGAGCTGTAAAGGAAACAGATTGAGAAATCGCGTCTGTAATTGTCGTTTTGCTTTCTTTGCTTCTTGAAGATAATAATGTTTTATAGTTCAAAGAACTCTCAGCACGGCTAGCAATCTTATGCATGGTAAGAACCGCTTCAACTGGATAAGTACCAGCAGCTGTTTCACCTGAAAGCATGATCGCATCTGTTCCGTCAAAGATCGCGTTTGCTACGTCACTTGCTTCAGCACGTGTTGGACGCGGGTTACGCTGCATAGAATCTAACATTTGAGTTGCTGTAATAACAGGCTTTCCAAGCTCGTTACACTTTTTAATCAGCATCTTTTGTACAAGAGGTACTTCTTCAGCCGGAATTTCAACACCAAGGTCACCACGTGCTACCATAAGACCGTCAGAAACAGCAAGGATCTCATCGATATTGTCTACACCTTCTTGGTTCTCGATCTTAGGGATGATTTGAATATGGTTAGCGTTGTGTCGATCTAAGATCTCACGAATTTCAAGAACATCTGTTGCACGACGTACGAATGACGCAGCAATAAAATCAACACCTTGCTCGATACCAAATTCGATATCTTTTGCATCTTTGTCTGTGATACCGGGAAGTTTCACGCTTACGTTAGGTACGTTTACACCTTTTTTATTTTTTAATGTACCGGAGTTTAAGATTTTTGTAGTCAGTTCTTTTTCGCCGATCGCTGTTACTTCAAGTTCGATCAGTCCGTCATCAAGCAGGATTCTTGATCCAACATGTACGTCTTCAACAAGACCTGGATATGTTACAGAGATCTTTTTGTCGTTACCCACTACTTCTTCCATAGAAACGATTAATTCGTTTCCAGCAACAAGTTCAGCTACTCCGCCTTCTAGCGTTTGAGTACGGATTTCAGGTCCCTTTGTATCTAACAAGATCGCAACTGTTTTTCCAAGCTCTTTCGATGCTTCACGAATGTTGATGATTCGTTGACCGTGCTCATCAAAGTCACCGTGAGAGAAATTTAGGCGGGAAACGTTCATCCCAGCATTCATTAATTCTTTTAACTTATCAATACTTTCGCTTGCCGGTCCTATCGTACAAACGATTTTTGTTTTGCGCATCATGTAAATGGCCTCCTGATTTTCTTTTTTCGCAGAAAGGCATCGTAAGGCTTCTGCAGTTAACCCGCAGCCGTACGATGCATTAAGCAGATTATATGGATAGTTCTTGTGATAACTTGTACATTTGTCTATCTATCGAATGTTTTCTAGATAATACTTCTGTAATGTCATAATCAACAAGTTTGTTATTTTCAATACCTACTGTACGACCAGCTTTGCCTTCTAATAAGAGTTCAACCGCTTGCGCACCTAGACGGCTTGCTAATACCCGGTCAAAAGCTGTAGGTGAACCACCGCGTTGAATGTGCCCCAGAACAGTAACCCTTGTTTCGAAGTCTGTAAGCCTTTCGATCTCTTTAGCAACATCCACGCCGCTTCCACAGCCTTCTGCGACAATAATGATACTATGTTTCTTACCGCGCTCGTGTCCTCGTTGCAGCTTTTGTACGACTTGATCCATCTTGTGGTCTTCTTCTGGAATGAGAATCGTCTCAGCTCCATCTGCAAGGCCAGCCCATAGAGCCAAGTCACCAGCGTCACGTCCCATAACTTCAATGATATAAGTACGCTCATGTGAAGTAGCTGTGTCACGAATCTTGTCGATAGCATCGATAATCGTGTTTAATGCTGTATCAAAACCGATTGTAAAATCTGTACCAGGGATGTCATTGTCGATCGTACCAGGTACACCAATCGTTGGGTAACCTTGTTCAGACAATTTCTTAGCACCTTGGAAAGAGCCGTCTCCACCAATAACGACTAATCCTTCGATACCGAATTTTTTTAACTGCTCGATACCTTTTTGTTGTCCTTCTGGTGTTTTGAACTCTAAACAACGTGCTGAATGAAGCATCGTGCCTCCACGATGTATAATATCTCCAACAGATCCTAATTCTAGTTTCTTAATATTCCCCGAAATTAGTCCTGCATAACCATTGTATATCCCATAAACTTCTAAGTCATGGTAGATTCCTTTTCGAACAACCGCCCGAATCGCAGCGTTCATGCCTGGTGAATCGCCACCACTTGTTAGAACTCCTATCCGCTTCATGAAACATTTCACCTCTCTAGTTCTCTCGTCTTATTAAAATATCATGTTCAAATGTTGAACACAATAGACAACAATAGGCAAAAAAATGCGCCTTTCTACAAGCAGAAAGGCACATTCCCTATTTAACAACAATGGAATCGTTTACAAACCCAAATTGTCCGATTTTTTTATATTTTTCATAGCGTTGATTTATGAGCTCTTCTTGAGACATAGACAACAGAGAATCTAAAGAAGTTTCCAAAACCTGGTCGATCAATTCCGCCTGGTATTTAGCATCTTTATGTGCTCCGCCCTTAACTTCTTCAATAATCTCATCTATAATTCCTAACTCCTTTAAGTCTGGAGCAGTGATTCTCATCGATTCTGCTGCTTTTTTCGCCATCGAAGCATCTTTCCAAAGAATGGCAGCTGCACCTTCTGGGGAGATAACAGAGTAGGTTGAGTTCTCGAGCATGTGTACATAATTCCCTACACCTAATGCTAATGCTCCACCGCTTCCACCTTCTCCGATCACAACACAAATAACAGGAACAGTTAATCCTGCCATCTCAACTAGGTTACGAGCAATCGCTTCACTCTGCCCTCTTTCCTCAGCTGCTTTTCCTGGATATGCTCCTTTTGTATCAATGAAACAGATAATAGGTCTATTAAACTTCTCCGCTTGTTTCATTAAGCGAAGTGCCTTACGATAGCCTTCTGGATGTGGCATCCCAAAATTACGACGAAGATTTTCTTTCGTATCTTTCCCTCTTTGGTGTCCGATGATCGTTATAGGTAGATTCTTATAAAAAGCTACGCCTCCAACGATCGCTTCATCGTCACCAAAAAGACGGTCTCCATGTAATTCGATGAAATCCGTAAACAGATAGTTAATATAATCAAGGGTGGTTGGGCGTTCAGCATGTCTGGCAATTTGAACACGATCCCAAGGTTTCATCTCTGAATACGTACTGTTTTCTAGGTTAGACAATTTTTCTTCTAGCCTTTTGATCTCATCAGTTAAATCAATATCTTTTTCATCCATAAATGATTTAAGTTCTGCGATCTTTTTCTCCAGCTCATGTATCGGTCTTTCAAATTCTAGTTCTGCAGCCATGCCTTACACCCTCCCTTCTGTATGAATCTTTAATAGCGTACTCAATGTTTTCTTCATTTCGCTTCTATGAATGACTTTATCTAACTGTCCATGCTTCAATAAAAACTCAGCAGTCTGAAAATCATCTGGTAATTCTTGGCGAATGGTTTGCTCGATGATTCTTCTGCCAGCAAACCCAATTAAGGCTTTAGGTTCAGCAAAATTGTAATCACCAACAGATGCGAAACTTGCGGAAACTCCCCCAGTAGTTGGGTGTGTCATGATAGAGATGAACAGCAACCCTCTGTCACTTAATCGTTTAAGAGCGACACTCGTTTTAGCCATCTGCATCAGGCTTAAAACGCCTTCTTGCATTCTAGCTCCACCTGATGCTGTAAAGATAATAAACGGTGTTTCTTTATCGATCGCGTGCTCGATCGCACGTGTGATCTTCTCACCTACAACAGAACCCATGCTACCCATTCTAAAGCGAGAATCCATAACCGCTAATGTTACATCAAGGCCATCTATCTGACCTGCACCTGTAACAACAGCTTCGTTAATTTTGGTTTTCTTTCGGTCGCCTTCAAGTTTCTCCACATAATCAGGAAACTCTAAAGGATTTCCTGAAATCATATCTGCGTCATATTCTGTGAATGTTCCTTCATCAATCAGTGCAGCTATTCGTTCTTGTGATGACATTGGATAATGGTATTGACAACCTTGACAAACAAGCAAGTTTTTTCTTAGTTCTTTTGTTACCATGATGTGCTTGCATTCTGGACATTTACTCATAATCCCTTCTGGTACGTCTTGTTTAACTTTACCAGTCGGTATTGTGGCATATTTTTTCTTTTTTACAAACAATCCTTTTATCATAAATGAATAACACCACCTATTCGATTGCGTTTAGAGCATCGTTTTGTTTTGATAACAAACTCGTCAGCTTCACAGCATCTTTTTGTTGAAGAAGTGTTAAAACTTCCTCACAAAATGCTTGTGGCCAATACGAATTTGCTCGTTGCAATGAAGACCCATAACCCGTTAGTTCAACATATAAACGATAAAGAAGATGATTGCCGCATGCTTGAATCACAATCTTTTCAAATTGCTTGCAAGCTTCATTAACTTGTTCATGTTCGTTCGGATCCATCTGCTTAATTAGTTGTGTAAGTTTTGAGATGGTCGAAGATTTGCACCTTCGTACTGCAAGCTCTACACAGTCTTTAATAACAATATGCCTTGTTTCCTGAAGATCGTGTCTAGCTTTATTATCATTTAGAATGAAAGATGCTAGTACTTCAACAAGTCGATGACCGGTTGCTTCACGTATAAAGGTTCCTTCTCCTCTTCGTGTCTCAATCAGACCTAGAAGCTCTAGAGATCGCAGTGCTTCACGGACAGATGATCTTCCAACCTTCAGGCGGTCACTCAGCTCCCTTTCAGAAGGGAGCTTGTCACCCGCTTGAAGACCATCCTCAACAATAATAGCTTTAATTTGTTTAAGAATTTCAATATATACTTTTTCGGTAGGCTGGACAGACATTCCTCTCTCCTCTACCGGTTTCATTCATCTTTTCCGATGATCGCTAGTTTCTTAGTCTTTTCAGCGATGTCTTCAGGATTCACCCGAAGTCTTGCAACGCCTGTTTCCATAGCCGCAGTCGCTACAGCTGCCGCAACAGCAGGTGCAACACGCGGATCGAATGGTGCAGGAATTACATAATCTGCAGTCAATTCTACTGGGTTCACTAGATTTGCAATCGCATGTACGGCTGCAATCTTCATTTCTTCATTGATATGTGTTGCACGAACATCAAGCGCACCACGGAAAATACCAGGAAACGCTAAAACGTTATTTACTTGGTTAGGAAAATCAGAACGTCCTGTTCCAATGACCATAGCACCTGCTTCACGCGCTTCATGAGGCATGATCTCAGGGTTTGGGTTGGCCATAGCAAAGATGATCGGTTCTGGATTCATTGACTCAACCATTGATTTTGTTAATGCACCTTCTACTGAAACACCGACGAAAACATCTGAGCCGCTGATTACATCAGCAAGTGTTCCCTCTTGTTTTGTACGGTTCGTAAAGTTTGCAACTTCTTTTTTTACAGAGTTCATTCCGAACGGACGACCTTCATAGATCGCACCTTTCGTATCACACATGATAATATCTTTCACACCAAAACGATCTAGCAACTTAATAATAGCTATCCCAGCTGCTCCTGCTCCATTAACAACGACCTTAATCTTAGACATTTCACGTCCTGTTAATTTAAGCGCATTAACTAGACCAGCTAGTGTAACAATGGCAGTGCCATGCTGATCATCATGGAAAATTGGAATATTTGTTTCTTTCTTTAAACGCTCCTCGACTACAAAACAATTCGGCGCAGCGATATCTTCTAAGTTCACACCACCAAATGTAGGTTCAAGCAATTTTACCGTTTCAACAATCTTGTCCACATCTGTAGTATTCAAGCAGATTGGGAACGCATCAACACCAGCAAAACTCTTGAATAGTACTGCCTTTCCTTCCATTACAGGAAGTGCAGCTTCAGGTCCTATATTTCCTAGACCTAATACAGCTGTCCCATCTGAAACAACAGCTACAGTATTGCCTTTCATCGTATAGTCATAGACTTTCGTTTTGTCATCATAAATATCTTTACACGGCTCTGCCACACCAGGAGAATACGCTAAGCTCAAGTCTTTCGCGTTACGTACAGGTACCTTTGATTTCGATTCTAATTTCCCTTGATGTGTGCGGTGCATGTGTAGTGCTTCTTCTCTTAATGTAGACATTTTTTCATCTCCTAATGATTTTAAATTTAAGGTTGATGAGCCAATTAGGAGGTGGTCAGACCACTAATATTGACTCATCCATTATAACAAAAGTTAACAAGCTGTAAAGGTTTTTAATTTCTTCTAAATACGACATTACCCTCACCAATAACAGATTGCAATTCTAACAACAAATTTTCAGAAACATTTACTTTCTGAGAGATCTGGACCTTTTGTCTATTTTCTTCATAGATAAGAACAACAGATGTACTTCCTTTTGATTCATCGAAAATCGCCTTCACAGCATTAAGATGCTGAGGTGATTGATGGTCTTTATCTATCTTAAGAAATAGTGTTGGCTGCTCGTTTGACTTCAGATCTTGGAGCAGTCTGCATTTGTTCACAAGTATCTGTAATGTTTCGTTACGGTGTTCCACACTTCCTTCTATGAACAATTGTTGTCCTTTCTGCAGAAGAGAGTGATTGGCTTCATAAACTTTTGGAAAAGCCACGGCTTCTATCTCACCGCTCTCATCGCTAATCGTCAGGAATGCCATGAGCTCTCCCTTTTTTGTTTTAATCGCTCGTACCTTGTCCACTAATACACCAAGACGAACGGAAGATCTTTTTTCTTTTAATTCATTTATGTGGACGGCTTTCCAGCTGCTTAACGTCGTTCGATATCGTTGCAGCGGATGTGAGGAAAGGAAGAAACCTAGAGCTTCTTTTTCAAATTTAAGCTTCTCGCCTTCTTGAAAAGATTGAACGGAAACGTAAGAAGGTTTAGGTAAATTAATATCATCATCAAAAAGATACATCTGATTCTTTCGCGAGATTTCCTGAACCTCTTCTCCATATTCTATCGCAGTTTCTAATGAAGCCAGCAACACTGCTCTATCTTGTCCCAATTCATCCATTGCTCCAGCAAAAATTAATGATTCGAGTGTACGCTTATTCACAACTTTTTGAGGACAGCGTGAACAAACATCGAACAGATCTTGAAACGGTTCTTTTTCATTTTCTGCCATCAGCATCCTAATGGCATTGTATCCAACATTTTTAATAGCCAATAACCCGAATGAAATATGAGATCCGTTTGAAATGAAAATTTCGCTGCCTTTTTTTATAGATGGTGGGAGTACAGGTATGCCTCTTTGCTCAGATTCTTTAATATATTGATTTACTTTATCATGATTGCCGATAACACTTGAAAGCAGGGCAGCCATAAAGTGGGCAGGATAGTTTGCTTTTAAGAATGCAAGCTGATAGGCAATGACACTGTATGCAACAGCATGGCTCCTCGGGAACCCGTAATCAGCAAAGCGTACGATCAAGTCATATAGCGCATCTGCAGATTTTTCATCATAGCCTTGCTTTAAACAACCTTCAACAAAGTGTTGTCGCTCCCGAAGAAGAATATCCCGTTTCTTCTTACCTACTGCTCTTCTCAGTAAATCTGCTTCTCCTAGTGTGAAACCAGCCGCTTTTGTTGCAATCTGCATGATCTGTTCTTGATAGACAATTACTCCGTACGTGGATTTTAAAATCGGTTCAAGATCAGGATGCATGTAGTGTACGGTCTTCAGACGATGTTTACCCGCGATATAGTCAGGAATATTCTGCATCGGACCCGGCCGGTAGAGAGCATTTACTGCTACGATATCTTCAAACTCTGTCGGCTTAAGCTGCTGAAGAACTTTTCTCATCCCATCAGACTCAAGCTGAAACACACCTGTAGTATCTCCTTTCGCAAGAAGATCAAATGTTTTCACGTCGTCGAATGGAATATCATTTAGATCGATCTTCACATTTTCATTTTCTTCGATCGCCAATAAGATATTTTCAATAAGCGATAAATTCCGCAAACCCAAAAAGTCCATCTTCAAAAGACCTGCAGCTTCAAGCCACTCCATACTGTATTGTGTAAGAGGTATACCGTCATGCCCGGTTTGTAAGGGTACTTTTTGAACAAGTGGAGCTCCCGACAAGACTACACCTGCAGCATGAGTTGATGCGTGTCTCGGTAAACCTTCAAGTGTCATCGCGATCTCAACAAGCTTTCTCACATCCGGCTCTGTTTTGTACGCCTGTTGCAGGCCAGCTGACTCTTTCAATGCATTTTCCAACGTGATTCCAGGTCTTGATGGAATATTCTTTGCGGTAAGATCGATGAGCGCAGGAGCAAAATCCATCACTCTGCCCGCATCCCTTATAGCAGCTCTTGCTGCTAGGGTACCAAATGTAATAATCTGTGCGACATAATCTGTACCATACTTACGAGCTACGTAGCTTAGTACTTCGTCCCGACGGTTATCAGGAAAATCGATATCAATATCGGGCATCGTAACCCGCTCCGGATTTAAGAAACGCTCAAAGATCAACTGATGATGGATCGGGTCAACGTTCGTAATCTGAAGAACGTAAGCTACTAGTGATCCTGCTGCCGAACCCCTTCCTGGCCCTGTAATCATCTTTTCGTCGTGTGCAAATTTCATAAAATCCCAAACGATTAAGAAATAATCTTCAAAGTTCATATTCTTAATAATGTTAAGTTCATATAATAATCGTTCGTTTATTTCAGGTGTTACCGTTTCATAACGCTTCAAAAGTCCTTCATTACAAAGCTCAGTCAGATATTCATAGCTGTTCTTATTATTTGGTACAGGATATTTGGGCAAAGCAATGCTACCAAGCTCAAGCTCGAGTGAACATCTTTCAGCCAGTTTAACCGTTTCATCTAATGCATCCTCTGCATGAGAAAATACACGTTTCATCTCTAATGGGGATTTAAAATAAAAGTCATCTGTCTGCAGTTTAAATCGATCACGATTGCTTTTCTTTTCGCCTTGTTTGATGCAAAGCAGGATATCATGTGCGTTTGCATCCTCTCTTCTCATATAATACGTTTCATGCATGCAGACGAGTGGAATGAGAGACTTCCTTGAAAGGTTTTGAAGTTGGAGATTAATTGTTTTTTCTATACCTGTATCATGATCTTCTAGTCCAAGATAAAAACGATCTTTAAAGCACGTTTTATAAAAGTGAAGAAGCTTATCTAATCGTTGATCGTCAAGATTTTCACGAGTAAGAAATTGCTGAATCTCACCTTCCATACCTGAAGAAACAGCGATAAGGCCCGCTGCATGATTTGAAATTTCTTCATAAGAAAGAGAAGACACTTCACCGTCCAGCTTTGTCTGCATAAGCGTTGTGAGTTTTAATAAATTTTCATAGCCTTCTATGTTCATCGCATACAAAAGAAGTTTATTGCCTGAACTTATCTTCTCTTTTGTATCCTCTTGATTACTTCCAACCTCTGCTTCCAATCCAATGATAGGTTTGATGCCAGCTTTTACACATGTAGTATAAAACTTTAAGGCACCATGCATGTTTGATTTATCTGTTAAGGCTAAAGACGTATACCCAAGCTCTTTTGCATACTGAACAAGCTCTTCGATCCGACAAGAGCTTTCAAGAAGCGAGTATTCACTATGTATATGCAGTGGGACAAACCCCATACCATCACTTCCTTTACGCACCTGTTTGCATTCCATTATAGTACAGAAGTTCGTATGTGTTAATGAAACAGTTTTCAACAGCGAGCGGTTATTCATTTTCTATCAAATAAGCATACACTCCACCTATTATCCATACATTGAGTAAGAGGGGAGGTTGTCTCATGGTGCGTGAATTTTTTGCGAATATCATATTAGATTTTGCTATAGCTTTCGGCGTGTTGTTGGGTGGAGCGTTAATCGGCGGTCTTGCCGCTTTTCTTGTAGGAAAAGCACCTATATATGAAATGATGGAGCTTGCAAAAAGACTTAAAATATGGGCAATCGTCGCTGCTATCGGTGGAACGTTTGATACGATCACTAATTTTGAGCGAAGCTTTGAAAACGGCGCTACTATAGAGATTTTCAAACAATTAACCTATATTTTCGTTGCCATTGCTGGTGCTAATTCTGCCATGCAACTGATTCAATGGCTCAGCCAGGAGAACATTAACTGATGAGGATCCCACCGCTATATCAACGAAAAGGCTACCAGCGTTTTTTTGCTGGGATAGCGATCGGGTTTATTATCGGCTGGGCATTTTTTTTAATACAAGGCGGCTTAGCTCATGAAAGGCTGATTGTAAAAATTGAAAAGCAACGAGTAAAAATTAATGATTTGGAAAAGAAGAACAAGATCTTAACCTCGGATGATGAAAAAGCAAATAAAGAACTCGCCAAGAAGTTTAAACTTCATGAAGTGAATGCTAGGTTCTCAAACCAGGATTCTTCAAAGTTATCAAATTTAACAAGGCTGCACATAGCAAAAGCAGTTGAAGACGATCTAGAGCATCTAATAGGAGAAGATACAGAAACACTTGCTAAAAGCCATTCCTTACTTGTACAAGCTATTGAAAATAAAACATACCGTCTTGATGACGACGAGCAAACTTATGAGGTGAAAATCGATCACTTGTATTTATACACAGGTGTTCTTCGAATCTATATATCAGCTAAAATCAGTGAATGATTATGCATAAATAATGGTCGAAATATTACGTTTTTATGAATCTTTGGGCAAAGAAATGGCAATCCCTCCTTCAATTGTATAAAATATGTGTAAAGAATAATTCTAGAGTGATTATTGGGGGGAAACTACATGATTATCAATCGAAAAGAACTTGCCCGTGAAAAGGTAAAGGAATTACAGAATGGCTTTTCTGCTTTTGCAGAAACGAAAGAAGTAGCAGACCTAATCAAGAGAGAGCTTGCAAAATTAAACTTAAAAGTGCATGAAGATGTAACAGATGTTGGCTCTTGGTTTATCCCTGAAAAAGCTAACTAAATCTATTTCATGCTAAAGCATAAAAAGGCCCCCCCGATGAGGCCTTTTTTATTTGGATTTATATTCTTTACAGAGGTTTCGAAGTTCAGCGAGTACAGACATCGTTTCGTCTTCTGTATATACGGTTGCTCCTGATGCTCTCGGATGTCCACCACCATTGAATTTAGTTGCGATCTTATTAACTACAGGACCCTTGGACCTTAATCTTACTCTGATCTGATCTGATTCATCCACAAAAAACACCCACGCTAACAAGCCTTCAACATGTGAAAAAGAATTTACTAAAAGGGATGCTTCACCTGCTGACGTGCCGAACTTTTTCAATGTATCTTTTTTTAAGTGGATATACCCTACGCAATTATCAACAATTGAAAAGTTTTGAAGAACATAACCGTTCAACCTCACAAGTTTCTCAGAAATTTTATATAGATTTTCGTGAATTTCTGATGGCGAGAATCCTGTCTCTAATAACGCCGCTGTATAATGATGAGTCTTCTGAGTCGTATTTGAAAACAAAAAGCGACCAGTGTCCCCAATAATACCAGCATAGATAAGTCTTGCTGCATGTTCATCAAGCTTAAGTCCAGACGTTGCTCCGAAAAGATAAAGATCCATTATCATCTCAGATGTAGAACTTGCTTCAGTATCCACCCAGATTAAATCTCCATAAGGATCTTCGTTAGGATGATGATCAATTTTAATAATAAAATCTCCAAGTGAATAACGATGATCACTGATACGAGGTGAGTTTGCTGTATCGCAAATGATGACTAAAGCACCTTTGTAAACATCGTCTTCTATGACATCCATTGTATTTAAGAAGGTAAGACCCGCTTCCTCTTCCCCTACAACATACACTTCTTTTTGAGGATAGCTCGCCCTAAGGATCGCTGAAAGCCCACCTTGTGATCCAAGCGCATCTGGGTCTGGTCTGACATGTCGATGAATGATTATTTTTTCATACTGTTCGATTACTTGTAAGATTTGTTCTTTCATAGCAGACTCCTTTTAGATGTCGTTGTGGCAATTATGGTTTTAAACGTTTACAATATAGTGGAGTAAATACGTGGGGGAATTTTCAATGCCTATTTTTATTATCCTAATTATACTTTCTTTTGCTCTATATGTGTTCTATAAAGTTTCTGAAGTACGTGCAAAAGAACCATTCTTAAAGCGCTGGACAGGCACAAAAGCAAAAATGGCACTCGGTTCATTCTTAGCTTCCTTCGGTCTGAACGAACTAACAGCTGTTGAAGGACGTGTACAGCTTTGGGTGGCACTAGTCTTTTTAATTTACGGAATCGTTCTTTTAATCATGAATTATAAAATGTACAAGCATTTCCTTACGCTTGCACGTGAAGAAGCACAGAAAAATTAAATACGTATGGATAAAAAGTCCCTGCAGGAGGGACTTTTTTTATGAACGATGATCAAGAAGCTGTGCCATCATCATTGCTTTTCCAACAATCTTTCCATCATGATGGATTTCCACATCTACTTTTCCAAATTTTCGACTCACTTCAAGCACTCTTGGGATCAGTTCGATATCACTATCAATCTGTACAGGCTTAATATAGTAAAACGTTACGTTCTCCACAACGAGGTCGCCTTTTTTAATTTTTCTGAGTGCTTTCCGAGCGGTTTCAGTAACGATGGTCATCAATACACCATATGAAACAGTACCTAGGTGGTTGGTCATCTGCGGTGTAATTCTACAGAAGTACGTCACCTCGTTATCCACCTTTTGTTCTTTTAACTCTGTAGTTATCAAATCATCAAAGGTCGCGCCCACTTGAGGCTGCTTTTGCATCATTTGCATCGCTTTTAATACATCTTGCCTTGTTAAGATTCCGATCAGTTTATGAGAAGTTCCGATAACAGGGAGCAGTTCGATCCCTTCCCAGATCATCATATGAGCACATGCTGCAACAGATGTTTTTTCCGTAACGGTTAAAGGTGCACGAGTCATTACTTTTTCAACCTGCATGGAAACAGGAACACCTATAATGTCTTTAGAAGTGACTACACCTGTTACACGATTGCCTTGATCGACTACCGGATAACGACTATGCATCGTTTGTTGATTCAATTCGTGCCAACGCTGCACTTTATCATGTTGATAAAGATAATGCGTCTCATCGATCGGAATTAAAATATCAGAAGCTAAAACAATATCCTTCTTGATCAAACGGTCATGAATCGCTTTATTTATCATTGTCGCAACAGTAAAGGTATCATAGCTCGTAGAGATAACAGGAAGTTCAAGCTCGTCAGCGAGTCTTTTCACTTCTTCTTCTGTATCAAAGCCACCAGTAACTAAGATTGCACTCCCTGCTTTCAGTCCAAGTTCATGCGCGTTCACACGGTTACCGACGATCAACAAACTCCCCGCATCAACATAGCGCATCATCGCTTCAAGTTTCATAGCTCCGATTACAAATTTGTGCAGCGTTTTATGAAGACCAGCGCGCCCGCCTAGTACTTGTCCTTCAACAATATTTACTACTTCAGCAAACGTTAACTTTTCAATATTACTTTTTGCTTGTCTTTCGATACGTATCGTACCAACACGTTCGATCGTGCTTACAATCCCCTGGTTTTCAGCTTCTTTTATCGCTCGATAAGCTGTTCCTTCACTAACGGTCAGATCTTTTGCAATTTGCCGAACGGAGATTTTTGATCCGACATCAAGGTCCAAAATATGCTGTAGTATTTGTTCATGCTTGGTTAGCATTACATTCACCGTTCCTTCTACCTGTATCTATCTGTTTTATCACTTTGACTAATACAGATTATACAGGCATTAGAACAGAAACTCAACTTTCCATGTGTATCCTTTTTTTCATTTTTGAATCTGAAGCTATACTTTGCTTTTTAACAGCCCTTTTTGGAGCCGTATCCTTTTTAAACAATAAGCTGACCAAAAGCATACCGGCAAATCCTATCCAAGCTACTGAAAAAAGTTGTTGCAGAAGTGGGCCGTCAAACGATATAACAGGTATCGCTACATAGAAAAGCACCAACAACATTAATACTTTTGCCATTTTTTCTTGTCTCATAAAAAACACAACCTCCCTTACTATCATTGGTATGCATAGAAAGGGAGGTTAGAATCATTATACGCTTATACTTTCGCCGCTTTGGAGCACTTTTCCTTTGTTTCCAAGTTTAGATGTGAATGAGGTTTCTGGATCTTGTTCAATCACAGGAAACGTATTGAAATGGATTGGAACGGTCACCTTTGCACCGATCCACTCTGCGGCAATCAATGCATCCTCTGGGCCCATTGTGAAATTGTCACCAATAGGCAAGAAAGCAATATCTGGTTTTGCAAACTCTCCGATTAATTTCATATCTGAGAATAGAGCTGTATCTCCTGCATGATATAGCGTTTTTCCATCATGTGAGAATAAAATTCCCGCTGGCATTCCGGTATATACGACCGTGCCATCTTCTTGTGAATAGCTTGATCCATGAAAGGCTTGAGTGAACTTCACTTTTCCAAAATCAAATGTTCGGCTTCCTCCGATATGCATAGGATGTGCCTCTAAGCCGAGTGTTTGCATGTACTCAGCAAGTTCAAATGGCGCAACGACCAAGCTGTTATTTGCTTTTGCGATCTCAACTGTGTCTCCTACATGATCGTTATGACCGTGTGTTAAAAGAATCACATCAGCTTTTACGTCCTTAACATCGATCTTAGCTTGTCCATTTCCATTAATAAAAGGGTCAATCCAAATGGAGTGTTGATCTGTTTGAACTTCCAGTACGGAGTGTCCGTGAAAAGTCACTTTCATATTTACATGCTCCCTTCTCAAATAAACGCTGAAATACCTTACTTCCATTACATACCCTATTATAGAACAGAAAAAAAGTCCGATTCCAGAGAAAAGGAATATTGGACTTTTTCGTTTGTTATCTTTTAGTTAGATTTTAGAATAGATACGGCATCTTTATAATCTAGTTGATGCGCTTCAGCAACCGCCTTATACGTTACAAATCCATCTAACGTATTAATACCTTTTAGTAGAGCTTCATTATCTAAACACGCATTAACATAACCTTTGTTTGCGATTTGAAGAGCATACGGTACTGTAACGTTAGTCAGACCAATCGTCGAGGTTCTAGGAACAGCGCCTGGCATGTTAGCTACAGCATAGTGAAGAACACCATGCTTTTCATATGTTGGATTATCATGTGTAGTGATTCGATCAACCGTTTCAAAAATTCCACCTTGATCAATGGCAACATCTACGATTACAGCCCCTGGCTGCATGCCTTTAATCATCTCTTCGGTAACAAGTTTAGGTGCCCTTGCTCCAGGAATTAAGACAGCCCCAATAACTAATGCTGACTCTTGAACGGCGAGAGCTATATTTAACGGATTGGATATGAGCGTATTGATCTCAACACCAAAGATATCATCGAGCTGACGAAGACGTTCTGGGTTTAAATCGATGATTGTTACATCTGCTCCTAGACCCATAGCAATTTTAGCCGCATTCGTCCCGACTACTCCGCCTCCGATAACTGTTACTTTGCCGCGTCTTACACCAGGAATTCCACTAAGGAGGATACCTAGACCGCCCTTTGGCTTTTCTAAAAATTGTGCTCCTATTTGAGCAGCCATTCTTCCTGCTACTTCACTCATCGGTGTAAGCAAAGGTAGCGTTCCGTTTGGCAACTGAACCGTTTCGTACGCAATACCCACTACTTTATTATCTGTTAATGCTTTCGTTAGTTCCGGCTCTGGTGCAAGATGTAAATAGGTGAACAAAATTAAACCTTCACGGAAGAAGCAGTACTCCTCAGGAAGCGGCTCTTTTACTTTCATGACCATGTCCATCGACCAGGCTTGAGTTGGTGTTTCAACGATAACACCACCAGCACTTTCATATTCTTCATCTGTAAAACCTGATCCGATCCCTGCGCCTTTTTGAATAAAGACCTCATGACCTGATGCCACAAGGTTCAATACTCCTGCTGGTGTCATCGCTACACGATTTTCATTATTCTTTATCTCAGTCGGTATACCTATTTTCATATTTCAACCTCCTTTATATCACATGGAAATTTTTTCATTATTCTATAGTTAACATACCACCAAAAATTCAAAATAAAAAGTTGAATTTTATTTGAATATGAACATAGTTAAGACAGCATTAAGATGCCCTAAATGGAAAAAGAACATTCTAATTTTTAGTATCGAGAAAAATTCAAAAGCTGCTAATAATCAGAGCAATCTTTTTTTAGTACACAAAAAAAGGATAGCTCGACTATACGAACTATCCTTTCTTCAGTTATGAGAGACTTTCTTCTTCATCTAACTTTGTTCTTTGCTGGCCTTGATCTACTTTATCAACGATTCCGCTTTGATAAGCTTCTGTTATCTGCTGATGAACAGTCATTTCACCTTCAGCATCATATTCAAGCTGTTGATTGGGACGTTTTTCATTCTCCATCATTCTTTCCTCCTTCACTTGCAAGACTTTAACCATAGTTTTAGTCTTCTGAGGAAAGTTCATTTGAGCTAATTATTGGAAACGGCCATTCTTGATTGTGCTGCATCAATCTGCTGGCGAACGGCTTCGAAGCCTGTTCCACCTTCAGAATTTCGTCTTTCTACAGCAGTTTTTGGAGATAGTGCATCAAACAAATCATTTTCAACGAGCGGACACCATTCCTGATATTCATCTAAAGATACATCAAGAAGGTAGCAGCCTTTTTGAATACATTGAAGGACCATCTGCCCCACTAATTCATGTGCTTCTCGAAAAGGAATTCCTTTTTTCGCTAGGTAATCAGCAAGTTCTGTAGCATTAGAAAAGTCTTGATGAACGGCTTTATTCATCTTATCAACATGAATCTTTACTTCATTCATCATGCCCGTCATGATACTTAAGCATCCTTTTACTGTTTTTACCGTATCAAAAACAGGTTCTTTGTCTTCTTGCATATCTTTATTGTATGCAAGTGGCAATCCCTTCATTAAGGTAAGTAGGGAGATCAACGAACCATATACTCTCCCACTCTTCCCACGAATCAATTCAGCCATATCAGGGTTCTTTTTTTGTGGCATCATGGAGCTACCTGTAGTGAAGCTATCACTGATCTCGATGAACCCGAATTCTTCTGAAGACCAAAGGATCAGTTCTTCACAAAAACGAGACAGATGCATCATGATCATTGATGCGTTGCTGCAGCATTCAATCGCAAAATCTCGATCACTCACAGCATCCAAGCTATTGAGATATTTATCTCTGAATCCTAGTTCATTCATTGTAATGTTGCGGTCGATATCAAATGTTGTTCCCGCTAAAGCCCCAGCTCCAAGAGGCAAAATATCACTACGCTTTAAACTATCTTGCAGTCTTCCTTTATCTCGATCAAGCATCCAGAAATATGCTAAAAGATGATGTGCAAATGAGACGGGCTGAGCACGCTGAAGATGTGTATACCCAGGGATGATCGTCTCTACATGTTCTTCTGCAAGATTCAACAGAGATTTTTGCAATTCTTCTATATGATCCATGATCAATATGGTTTCTTCTTTAACATACAGATGGAAATCTGTTGCTACTTGATCATTTCGACTTCTTGCCGTATGAAGTTTGCCGCCATCAGACCCAATTTTGTCTGTTAATAATTTTTCAAGGTTCAAATGAATGTCTTCATATTTAACTGAATAAGTAAGCTCCCCTTCTTCCACTTCAGACTGAAGGGAAAGCAAACCATTCTTAATATTTTCATAAGCACTCTTATCAATTATCTTACATTGGAAAAGCATCTTAGCATGAGCCAGACTTCCTTTAATATCTTGACCGGCCAATTGCTGATCAAAAGAGATGGATGCTCCAAACTCATCTACCCATTCTTCAGGCTGTTTTGAGAAACGTCCTCCCCACAACTTCTTCACACTTTCACCTCATTTTTTTGAACCATGCTGCTTACTTTTGTAGGAAGTCCCCATAAAGAGATAAATCCTTTCGCAGCTGTATGATCAAAAGCATCGTCTGATGTATATGTTGCTAGTTTTTCGTCATAAAGGGAATAAGGTGATTTTCTTCCTTCGACGATCGCATGACCTTTAAAGAATTTAACTCGTACCGTACCTGTTACATGTTTTTGTGTTTCATCTAAAAAGGCTTTTAATGATGCATTTAGCGGTGAGAACCATAAACCTTCATATATCAGTTCAGTCATCTTCTTTTCAATGATCGGTTTAAAGTGAGCGACTTCTTTAACTAGTGTTAGATCTTCAAGCTCTTTATGTGCTTTGATTAGTGTTGTTGCCGCTGGGCATTCGTAAACTTCACGGGATTTTATTCCTACTAATCTATTTTCGACATGGTCGATTCGTCCAACACCATGAGCGCCTCCCCATTCGTTCAACTGATTTATCAGAACATCTAATGTAACATTCTGACCGTTCAGTGAAACAGGTACACCTTGTTCAAATCCAATTTCGACGACCTGCGGCTCATTTGGCGTATGTTCAAGAGCAACAGTCATCTCATAAGCTTCTTCTGGCGGAGCAGCCCACGGATCTTCTAAGATTCCACATTCATTGCTTCTTCCCCATAGATTCTGATCTATTGAGAACGGATTTTCCTTTTTGATCGGTACAGGAATATCATGATCTTTCGCATATTGAATCTCTTCTTCTCGCGACCAGCTCCACTCACGAACTGGTGCTAGAACCTCAAGATCAGGTGCTAGTGCAGCGACAGAAACTTCAAAGCGGACTTGGTCGTTTCCTTTCCCGGTACATCCATGAGCAACTGCTGTAGCTCCATATTTCTTAGCTGTTTCTACTAGCTTTTTCGCGATCAACGGTCTGCTTAATGCAGAGATGAGTGGATATTTCCCTTCATATAATGCATGTGATTGTAGAGCGACTAATGCATATTCATCAGCGTATTCCTTTTGAACATCAAGTACGATCGATTCTGATGCTCCGATTGATAACGCCTTTGATTGTATAAAAGGAAGGTCTTTTCCTTCCCCTACATCCAAGCATAATGCAATGACTTCGTATCCTTTATCCGCTAGCCACGGAATCGCAACAGATGTATCTAACCCTCCAGAATAAGCTAAAACTACCTTTTTCCCCATATGAAATCTCTCCTTTTGTTATAGACAAAAATGAATATTTATTTATTTTTATACATTTTTGTTTATAAAAATACCATTTATGATAGTTCATACTATAACAAAAACATCACAGGGATTGCAAGGTTATTCTTTAAAATGAATAAAAATAACATTTGATTTTTAACTACCATCAACACCCACCCTTTTGTACAATAGGATTAGAGGTGATTTCAGTTGCAGAATGACTTTGTTTGGGATGAAAGACTTGGAATCTTTGTTCCACATTTAAATAAAGCGTGGGAAAAGTACGATACATCCACTCAAGAAGCAATCATGTTGCATTGGGAAAGGATCAGAGGAAGAATTCCGGACCGAATCGGAGAGATCGAACGGAAAATTAACGAGCTGCAAGATCAATTATCGACTGAAGAACATTTTGAGGTCTCTTGCGAATTGAACAACAAAATCGCGAGCCTCGCTTCTGTCATAAACGATCTTTGGTTATGGTATCGATTGAATCAGAGTATAACATCCAAAATACACGATTAATTAAGGGGAATGCATATATGGTTCCCCTGACTTATTAGAAGTCTTCACATAAAAAAAAAGAGGATGCAAATGCATCCTCTTTTTTTTGGGCTGTTTTCGTATACAATGTCACTCTTTGAATGTAGTTGATGTCTACTCTTTAGCAAACAGCTTTATTTTTTTAGCTGTTGAACAACATGTGACAGCTCGGGGATGATCAATTTTTCCATGCCCAGTTTTACAGCACCTGACGAACCAGGGAGTGCAAATATCGCTGTCCTATCCTTAACTCCCGCTACTGCTCTGCTTAGCATCGCACCAGATCCAATATCTTCTGTATAACTTAACATGCGAAAGAGCTCACCAAAACCATTGATCTCTTTATCAAACAAATAGGATAACGATTCGATCGTTACATCTCTAGAAGCTATCCCTGTGCCTCCATTAAAAAGCACAACATCAATGTCTTCGTTCTGTATGCCGTATTCTGCAGCATCTCGTATGGACTTCATATCATCTTTTACAATTCTATATTCAGAAATCTTATGATGATTTTTCTCTAAAAAAGAATGTATCAATTTGCCGCTCTTATCTGTTTCTTCATTACGAGTATCACTGACGGTTACGATCATGCATCTAACAACTTCTGGAGCTAGAGCTTTATGTTCTTGAACACTCATGAATGCAACACCTGTTTCTTAATATTTTTCGTAAAGATATCTTTTTTGATAAAACTTGTGTGCAATTTCTGTAATCTTTCTCGACTGTTGATAGTTCATAATAGCACCCAATGCCATACCGAAGATCGGCAGACCTTGAGTGAGCTTCTTTCTGAGAAGGAGAATCGCCATCATCTTCACAGCTTGCTGTATCGGATGAGACATCCAGGACACATCTGCAATCACATCTTTTCCTGCATAAAAAATCGGATCTTCTTCCTCTCTGATCTCAACCATCAGTTCGTCCCACTTTTCCTGCTGAAAACGCTTTGGCATCGTGGCTGCATGATAGACTTTTAAGGAGCGCATCATTTCTGCAGGTCTTTGTATATCATATCCATAGTGCATCGCGATAGATTGCACAGAGCGAATTCCTAGAGCAACCATTGCAGGCAGATCTGTACCTAAGAAGAGAAGTCCTCCTGTGCCTGCGAGTCCTCCTTGAGAGAATGACAACAGTCTGTTTCTTGCGATCTGCTGGTCTGCCATATAAGACAACTGATCGATCGAACACTTTTTCAGATCTTCAATTTCAAAGATATCGTCTCTAAAGACTCTAGCTTCAGACAACAGCCTTTGCTTCGTATCCAGTTGGAATTGTGAATTCTGAATAAGAGCATGAATATGAAACAGTGCAGAATCAACATACTCTCCTATCGTCTCTTGCATCTCGTCTGGAAGAAGGTCCATCTGCCTGGTTGCCCATTTTTCGTAAGTACGACCAAAATCCGTTGGTTCATATGTAAAAAAAGCTTCTTCCCACGCATTAATGTCCTGCCAGATCTGTTCTTCACGCTCTGTTAGTGCCATACATATCCTCCTTTAAAACCTTTTAAATAGTGTAGTATAAATTACTCTTAAAGTAAAAAATCTGGAGTGATCAAACTCACAGAAAAGGATTTTTCCATTCCATCAATAAAGCATGGTTAGACGATTCTTCATCCTCTAAATAATCTGGAATAAGCATCAACGGATTTCTTCCACAGCGCATTAGAAACGAGATGACCGGATCATATAGCTCTCCACTGATCACTTTATCAGCATACTGTTGAGGAGAAAGAACATGGGAGTGCTGAGAAAATCCCGGCATCCTTCCGCCACCTAGCAATCGCTCCAATTTAAGGTGAATGACCGTTTCGTACAAAGCCTGCATAAGAAGCTTGCCTAAATTTAATTTCCGATAGGATGGCCGTATACAAATATCTACAACATAAAGAGTATTCCCATTTTGATCATGATTCGTAATATAGCCATTACTGGTTATCTCTTCCCACGTATGCTGCGGATGTTTTAAATCATATTCAACGAGCAAACTCGTTATGGATCCAGCAATAACTCCATCGATCTCTACACATAGTGCGCCGTTTGAAAAAAGTGAGGTATGATTATGTAATTGTTCTTCATTCCATAATAATTCTTTTGGAAACGGAGGAGGAAAGCTTTCTTTTTGAATGGCAAGGAGTTCAGCAAAATCTTTTTGTTCATAATTTCGAACGACAGCCTTTACATTTCGATTGTTCAAGTAAAGATATTGTTCCTTTATGTACATTTTCAGCCACCCTCTTTTACAAACTGATCGTTATTTATTTACTCATTAGATGGTTTACGCTAAACGACTCCATATTCCTCCTTACACTTGCATATCTAAGCATAAAAAAACAGCCTTTTCCGGGGGGAAAAGACTGTCTCTATCACTACATCGCATAGCGCATTGTATCACGCGCGATCATTACTTCTTCATTTGTAGGAATGACGATAACTTTTACTGGTGAGTGAGGATAGCTGATGAATGCCTCTTTACCACGAACTTGGTTAAGAGCAGGATCCCAATATACTCCCATGAACTCTAAGCCACGAAGTACGCGCTCACGTACAGCTGTACTGTTCTCACCGATACCAGCAGTAAAGATGATCGCGTCGATTCCAGCCATTCTCGCTGCATAAGATCCGATATATTTATGGATACGGCTAGCAAAAACTTCTAATGCAAGTTCAGCACGTTCGTTTCCTTTTTCTGCTTCACTTTCAATGTCGCGAAGGTCAGAGGAGAACCCAGAAACTCCAAGCATTCCACTCTTATTGTTCAATACATTAATTACTTCTTCAGCGCTTTGACCTGTTTTTTGCATGATATAAGGAATCAATGACGGATCAATGTTACCAGAACGAGTTCCCATTGTAACACCTGCTAAAGGTGTGAAGCCCATAGATGTATCAATCGATTTTCCACCTTCGATCGCTGCGATACTTGCACCGTTACCTAAGTGGCATGATAATAGACGAAGTTGTTCAACCGGACGTCCAAGGAGCTCCGCAGCTCTCTCTGAAACATACTTATGACTTGTTCCATGGAATCCGTATTTACGAATACCATATTCTTCATAATACTCGTAAGGAAGGCTGTATAAGAATGATTTTTCAGGCATGGACTGATGGAAAGCCGTATCAAAAACAGCAACTGCTGGTACGTTAGGCAACACGTTCTTGAAAGCTTTGATTCCAACAACATTCGCTGGGTTGTGTAATGGCGCAAGATAAGAGATCTCTTCAATCTCATGTAAAATCTCATCTGTGATCAGAACAGAGTCGTTAAACTTCTCTCCACCATGCACAACACGATGACCAATTCCTTCAATCTCATCTAGAGAAGAAATGATGTTATGTTTTACTAATTTATCTAAAAGCATAGATACTGCTTCTGAGTGATCTTGGATATCTTTAATTTCTTTTACTTTTTCACCGTTAACTTCGATCGTGAAAACCGAGTCATTTAATCCGATACGTTCTACAAGTCCTTTAGTCAGTACTTCTTCTTCAGGCATTTGAAGCAACTGAAATTTTAAGGACGAGCTTCCGGCGTTAATTGCAATAATTTTAGCCAAAATAGCCATCTCCTTCATATTCAATGAAATAGTAGGGTGTGAACTCACACTTCCATCTCACTTGAAACTATAATCCTTCCTTATTTAAACATTGACCCTTATTAATATCAAGGTTGTAAAACGCTTACACCTTATATTCATGCAATTCAGACTTGAATCCGTTTGCAATTCCATGAAAAAAACAGCATAGGATAGACCCACGCTGTTATTTTTCACGTTCCCACTCTGTTTTAAACCACTCATTAATCTGTTCCATAACATTTCCTAATCCACTCTTATTTGAGAAGGATGGAAGCTGAGCAAGCATCGCTTGTTTAGGCTTGATCGCACCTTCTCCATTCTTTTGAAGAATCAGGATACTTTTTGCATGTACGGAGGACTTGAATAATGATTCAGGTAGCTGAAGAAGACCAAGTACGGTTACTGTTTCCTTCATCCAACTTTTGAATAAGTCCGCTTGTTCACTTTCAAACAGGTTGTTCGGCACGATAAAAATCCCAATGCCAGTTTCTTTCAAATGATGAACCGCTTGCTCGATGATTAAGTGATGTGCATAAGTATGTCCTTCTTTTTCATAAACTTTAAAGGCTTTAGCGGCTTCGTCGTCTGGATAATATCCTACAGGCAAGTCGGCTACTACAACATCAACAGGATCAGCATAAAGCGGTTTGATCACATCTTGATGAAAAAGCTCTAACTTATGCTTTTGGATATTCGCATTGACCCAAGCTAATCGCAAAAGAGTTTCATCCACTTCTACTCCAAACGAAACACACTCTTTGTCTTTTAACTGGTTCATTACAGCTGTTAGCAAGTTCCCTGAACCAACTACAGGATCTAACAACGTAAGATTCTCGGATTGTTTCATGAATTTTTGAACAAGATATCCAGCGAATAATGCAACCGCATCTGGTGTCATCGCATGGTGTGGTTGTACAGCTTCTTTCATGCCTTTAAGTACAGCCAACTGGAAAGCCTTGCGCGTTTCTTCTTTACCGAATTCTGTAACGTTCACTTTTTTGTATTCATCTGTTAACACAGTTGTTAATTCTTTCGGGTATTCTTTTGGTATCTCCTGAAAGAACAGGTTTTCTCCTGATTCCACAAGAGCATCTAAATAAGGCAGTTCAAGTTTATCCTTAATTGCCGTCGCTGTATTGTCGAGAACAACAAACAGCTTTTCTACATCTTTAAAAGAACTCATATTTAGCTTCCTCCTAAGTTTTCACAGGAAACATTTTAGCAAACTACGTACAGGATATACAATCATTAACTTCTATTGCTTGTAAAATGAATGGATTCTGCTGGATTCTATCCCTTTTAAACAAAAAAATCTCCGGTATATTAAACGCTATACCGGAGATGTCTGATTGCTTATTTCGCTGCTTTAGCTGCTTCGATCGCTGCTTCGTAATTCGGATGGCTCGTTACTTCGTCTACGTATTCTACATACGTAACTTTATCAGAGCTATCAATAACAAATACGGAGCGTGCAAGAAGACGAAGTCCCTCGATCGCAACGCCGTATGCTTTACCGAATGAAAGATCACGGTGATCGGATAGCGTTTGAACATTTTCAATACCTGCTGCAGCACACCATCTTTTTTGTGCAAAAGGCAAGTCCACTGATACCGTTAATACTTTAACGTTATCAAGCTTGGATGCTTCTTCATTAAAACGACGCACTTCAGCATCACATACGCCTGTATCAACTGAAGGAACAGCAGCGATCAAACGTACACTTCCTTTAGAATCTGCAAGGCTCACTTCAGACATGTCGTTTGCCAACACTGTAAAATCTGGAGCTTGGTCCCCTACTTTTACTTCATTTCCTAGTAATGTAACTGGTTTTTCTTTAAATGTTACAGCCATGATTATATTCCTCCTTTAAGGTATAAATTATGTACTTTCCCTTTCATCTTAAAGCAATGCAGAAAAAAAAGCTAACGAGATGTTAGCTTTTTTAAAACTCATGTGTTTGTGTATTTGATGGACCATTATTATGTTTGTTCTTGTTCATCATATGCTGTAGCTTATCAATCACACCAGGTGCTAGATCTAAGATTCTCTCATACAGATGCGTACTATTATCTAAGTGGATCGTCTTGATTCCTGTATTGCTTACTACTAAGAATGCAATCGGAGTAATGGAAACTCCTCCTCCACTCCCTCCACCAAAAGGCATCTCCTTGGATTGACTAGATGAACCTTGCTGTGTAGAAGAATTACGGGATTCTTCCTGTCCACCGAACTCACTTCCACCTGCTGCAAATCCAAACCCTACTTTTGATACAGTAAGAATGACACTGCCGTCTGGTGTCTCTACAGGATCACCAATAATCGTATTTACATCGATCATTTCTTTTAAGTTTTCCATCGCGGTTTTCATTAAACCCTGGATCGGATGTTCACTCATTTTTACATGCCTCCAGTCATATATTCAGAATTCACCTTAGCCGAACGACTTACTATTCGCCAGGACTTTAAGATTTTCAACATAACGACAATAGCATGCCCGATTTTGAATGAAATCATACAAGAAAAGCGCGTTTCACTATGCATCCCCTGAAAAACAGGAACAACAGATACATTCGGAGATTCTTCAAGTTTAAAAAACGTATTGAGCACTTGTATCGCTATTCCTTTAAAACCCCATACTGCTCCTGCTGCAATGGCAGACGAAGAAGCTTCTCCGAGTCCGATTGCACTGTGCCATTCTACTTTTTTCATCCTCATCTTCTTCAAAAATGCAGCGAGTATTTGATAAAAGTGGTTTATATGCTTTAGCATCTTTTTAAATGATTGATATTGATTTTTTAGTTGTAAGAACGTAATCTTCTTCTTTTCTTTTTTCTGTCCGAGCGTCGTTTCTTTTTCTTCTCTTATCTTTACAGAGTGATCTTGAGCATCTACCATGATTAGAGGTACATTCAATTTATATTTTAAAAAATGATACATTTTAAAATTGATCTGAATGTTACTATTATCATTTCGATGAACGAAATAAATGGAGATGTGGATCGTTGAAAGACTTATCACGATTAATAAAAATAGTAAGATACCTATTATGATTGTAAACCAAACCATACATGCTCTCCCCTTCTGTTATCTTTTCATTATAGGCAGAGCGCATTCAATCTAAACCTTAAGAAGTCTGTCTGTTACAATAGAATTAGGAATTTGATCTCATCACTCAGAACAAAATAGTGAAGCAGAGAAATTAAGGGAGGAAAGCAATTATGGCTGTTCGTAATAAAATCTTCTTTTTTTACAAAAAAGAAGAACGCACTTTAGAAAAGATCAACCAATTACTATCATTAGCCATAACAGAGGGGTTCGAAGTAGTTGAAGATGAGCAGGAAGCAAACATCATAGCTAGCATCGGTGGTGATGGCACCTTCTTACAAGCAGTCCGTAAGACTGGTTTCAGAGATGATTGTCTTTATGTAGGTGTGAGTACACTTGAGAATGAATTTTATTGCGATTTTCATATCGATGATCAAGCGGGTATGATTGAAGCGATGAAAAACGAACAAGTTGAAGTTAGAAAATACCCTGCTCTATCTGTAACCATTGATGGTCAAGGGTCGTTCTTCTGCTTAAACGAATGTTCTCTTCGTTCTTCCATTATTCGAACTCTTGAGATTGACGTCTTCATCGATGATCTATATTTTGAAACCTTCCGTGGGGATGGAATGATCATTTCGACACCTACTGGTAGTACAGCTTACAATAAGTCAGTTAACGGTGCGGTCGTTGACCCGATGCTAGCTTGCTATCAAATCAGTGAACTCGCTTCGTTAAATAACAATCACTACCGCACGTTAGGTTCATCGTTTATACTCAGTGATAACCGTAAGATGACATTAAAGATCAAGCATGATAACAGCCATTATCCGATCATCGGAATGGATAATGAAGCAATGAGTATTAAGCATTGTGAGACATTGAATTTTGAGCTCACAACTAAAAGAATCAAGACTGTAAAATTAAAAGACAATTCATTTTGGCATAAAGTAAAAAGAAGCTTTTTGTAGAAGATAAACAACCAAATAAAACAGCTTGCATCATCTGCAAGCTGTTTTTTTGGTTCATGATTCGCGTTCTACAAACCCTGGTTCTCATAGACAATATCACCATCTACAATTGTAAGTACAACCTTAGATTTTAAGATCTCATCTTCTGAAACTTCAAATAGATCTTGATCTAATACAGTAAAGTCAGCTAAATATCCTTTTTTAATGACCCCCTTAACATCTTCTTGCATAATGGCAGAAGCACTTCCGACAGTATATAATGATATCGCTTCAAACCTTGTTAATTTTTGCTCTGGAACATAACCTTCATGACTCTCCCCTGGTTTTCTTCGTGTTACTGCAGCAAATATTCCAAGAAGCGGATCCACTGGTTCAATAGGAGCATCAGAGCCACCTGCACAAATTAGTTTTTCATCGATCAATCTTCTGAAAGGAAAAGCATTTGGAATTCGATCCGTACCGAGTCGTTCGATCAACCATGGAAAGTCTGATGCTACAAATCCTGGTTGAATATCTAGTATGACTGGAAGTTGTTTCATTTCTGCAATTAAATTATCATCTACAAGTCCAACATGAATTAGGCGATCTCTGCCTTCCTTTGCAGGGTGATTTTTTATCGCTTCAATCGTTTGTTTCAATGCCATATCACCAATCGTATGTACAGCAACATTCATATGATACTCTCTCGCTTTTTGAACAAGTTTAGCTAGATCAATATCTGCATGGATCGATACACCTGAGGTTTCCGGTGCATCATTATATGGCTGAGATAGCCAAGCGGTCCGGCCTCCAAAAGCTCCATCTGCAAATATTTTCAATGCTCCATACTCTACGAAAGGCAACTCATATTCCTTTTTAACATTCTTGAAGTCTTCAAAGGCTTCATGATGCACCAATAGATGAGCTCGAAACTTAATCTTTTCTCCATCAATGACAGTTCGATAAGCACTCAATGGCCTTTCTACATACCCATAATAGCTTAAGTCTTCCGAATGACCTCCTGTTAATCCTAATGAAAGTAAATGTTTGATAGAGGTTTTTAAGGCCGTATTCAAATAGTTCTGTGAAGCTTCTGGCACAGCTTTCTTTACAAGTTCTGCAGCACTATCATGTAACAGCCCTGTTGCTTCTCCATCATTATCTCTTACGATAATTCCACCAGGAGGATCGATCGTCTCCTTAGTAATACCTGCCAATGCTAAAGCTTTTGTGTTCGCTAAAAATGCATGCCGACACACTCTGGATAGAAGAACAGGACGTCCTCTTGAAATATCATCAAGTTCTTGTCTATGAAAAATCTTACGGTCGATAAAATTGTTCTCGTTCCATCCTTCTCCAATCAACCATTCATCGGATGTAAGTGTAGTTGCTTTTTCTCTCAGAGCACGTTCCATCTCTTCAGCAGAAGTCATTTCTGAGAGATCGAGTTTTATCAACTTTTCACCATGACCGATCAAATGTAGATGACTGTCCACAAATCCCGGATACATGAAGTTCTCATTTAGATCAACCCTTTTCGTAATATGCTCTCTAAATGTATTAGTTAGATGTTTTTCCGTTCCTGTTTTAATGATATGACCGTTCTCCACGTAAACAGCTTCAATATGTTCACCTTCGTTTGCCATCGTGTAGATTTTTCCGTTATAAAAGAGAGTCCCCAATTTATTTGACCACCTTTATTCATCTTCTGTTAAAAGTAGTATAACTTAAAAACCAAGCAAAAAAGCAGATAAGTTATCTGCTTTTTCCTTAAAAATCATCTTGATTTTGATGCTTCTAGCTGACGAAGCTCGATACGTCTGATCTTTCCTGAAGTTGTCTTTGGAAGATCATCAACATATTCTATGGATCTTGGGTATTTATATGGAGCTGTAAGTTCTTTTACGTGTTCTTGAAGTTCTTTTGTTAAGGCATCGTTACTTGCAGTATGATCTCGTAAAACAACAAACGCTTTAACAATATGACCACGTATTTCATCTGGACTTGCCACCACCGCACATTCTTTAACAGCTGGGTGCTTTACAAGTGCATCCTCTACTTCAAAAGGTCCAATCGTATACCCTGAGGAGATGATTATATCGTCACCTCTGCCTTCGAACCATAAATAGCCTTCAGCATCTTTCTTCGCTTTATCACCCGTCACATAATAGTCACCACGAAAAGCCATCATCGTTCGATCACGATCTTTATAATATTCTTTAAACAGAGCAGGACAATTTTTATGAACGGCAATATCACCAACTTCTCCAGCAGCAACAGGTTTTCCGTTTTCATCAATGACATCAACATCATTTCCAGGCGTCGGCTTACCCATTGAACCTGGTTTGATCTCCATACCTTCCATCGTACCGACTAATAACGTATTCTCTGTTTGTCCATATCCGTCACGTACTTTAATTTGGAAATATTTTTCGAACGTATCGATCACTTCTCGGTTTAACGGTTCTCCAGCCGATACAGCGCTCCTTAATTGTGGTAGCTTATATTGATCCAAATTATCTACTTTTGCCATTAAACGATATTCTGTTGGTGTACAACATAAAACAGAGATCTTCTGGTCTTGTAAAAGTGTTAAATATTTTTTGGGATCGAACTTACCTTGATAGACAAAACCGGTAGAACCTGTTCCTAATGTTGATAGGAATGGACTCCAGATCCACTTTTGCCAGCCTGGTCCAGCCGTTGCCCAAACTTTGTCATCTTCTGAAATGTTTAGCCAGCTCTTAGCAGCAGTACGAATATGAGCATATGCCCATCCGTGTGTATGCACCACACCTTTAGGCTGGCCGGTTGTACCTGATGTGTAAGATAAAAAAGCCATATCATCTCTTGCCGTTTCAGGCGCTTTATAGGAAACGCTTACATCATTCGTAATCGCTTGTAAGCTTAACCAATTATCTGTTTCCCCGTTCGCACTAATTTTATATGTAAGTGTAGGCAAGTGGTCTTTGATCTCATTAACTTGCTCTGTAAATCGGTAATCCGCAATGATCGCTTTAGCTTCACTATGCTGAACACGGTAGCTCAGGTCCTTAGCTCTTAACATTTCTGAGCATGGAATAACAGAAATTCCAGCTTTCAAACAAGCGATATACACCGCATATGTTTCAATCAGTCGCGGCATGATGATCAGAACTCTATCACCTTTAGCCAGTCCAAGTTCTTCTAAAGAATTTGCAATTTGATTCGCTCTGTCTAGGAGCTTCTTATATGTAATCTCCTCTGTAATACCTTGTTCATCCATCCAGATTAAAGCTTTTTTTTCAGGGTTTAAAGCATACTTTTCCATTTCTTCTGTTAAATTATAAATGTTTGGAGCAATCAAGTTCATTTACTTCACCCTTTCAATTCATGTTGTTCTTTACCATTATAATATATTTTAGAAAATTTTTAAAATTTAGTCATATATGTACAAAAATAAAAGGAGCGGGGACAACCCGCTCCGTTAGCCATTTGCTATTTATTTAGAGTATCCACCTAGAGCTTGAGCTACTAGACGCTTAGTGATTTCTCCACCTACAGATCCGTTAGCACGTGAAGTTGAATCTGGTCCAAGGTTTACACCGAATTCAGAAGCGATTTCATACTTCATTTGGTCTACAGCTTGTTGTGCACCTGGTACTACTAATTGGTTTTGGTTTGCCATGTTGTTTCACCTCCTTTGTACTAATAAGATGTGTCTAAATGGCCGATTCAATTCTTGGAAATTGTTGTGTGTGTTGCCATTTCGTATATTAGTTAAGAAGCAGGCTATTGAACGCAGTTGATTTCAGCACACACTTGCTAACTTCAGTTATAAAAATGACCACTTCAAGCTTGCTGTTGCATACTTGCTACTGCATCTAACAAGTCAATGCTTCCTCAGTACGCTTTCTCGTTGCATGCCTTCAAAAGTAGCTTCTCATGTAGCAGGCAAGCATCCTTGCACTCTAAGTAAATTGCAATGGACAGACAATCTGAATGCAAAAACAACAGCTCTATAAGTAAAAAAAGCCTGCACAATATGCAGACTTTTTTTATGACTTACCTTGATTAACTTGTCATCAAACTTTTAAAGTTAATAATCTTGATGTTTTTAAAGAGGCTGATTTATTTTGTAATTTTCTTCATTGACTAGTTGATTGGAGTGGAAGGTGCGAGACTCCTGCGGGACAGGTGGGCAGGTGAGACACTTAAAAGTGAAACGTTCGAATGTGGCTCACCGCCTGCCCCGCGGAAAGCGAGCAACCTGAAACGGAAATCAACTACTTTCAAGAACTAAAAAAACACGCAAAAAATGCCTTAGAGCAAATCATCAAACGTTTCGTCCGTTGATTTCCCTTCTTCAAGAATCAGCGTCTCAACTTCATTAACCGCTTCTTCAATCAACTCTTCAAGGTTTTCAATATTTTTCTCAAACCGAATCGCTTTCTCACGCTTCGGCTTAGTCTTTGGTGCAGAAGGCAAGAAAATGGTACAGCAATCTTCATAAGGACGAATTGAAATCTCATATGTTCCAATTTTATGCGACAAATTCATGATCTCTAGTTTATCCATTGTAATAACAGGGCGAAGAATAGGCAGGTTTGTTACTTCATTGATCGCATACATGCTATGCATCGTCTGACTTGCAACTTGGCCGAGATTCTCTCCGTTCGCGATAGCCATCGCATGGTTGTTCTCCGCTAAACGCTCAGTGATTCTAAGCATTACTCTTCTCATGATTGTCATGCTATAACTAGACGGAATCTTATCTTTGATCGTTTGTTGAATTTTTGTAAAAGGTACAACATGAAGCTTGATCTTGCCTCCGCTATAGCGAGTGAGCTCTTGTGTCAGATCCACCACTTTTTGTTTTGCTCGTTCACTTGTAAATGGCGGACTATGAAAATGAACACCTTCAATACGAACACCACGCTTCATAGTCAAATATCCCGCTACTGGACTGTCAATACCACCTGAAAGCATTAGCATCGCTTTACCGCCAACACCTATCGGCAGACCGCCAGCTCCCTCAAATGATTTTGAGCTGATGTAAGTTCCTGTATCTTTTACTTCCACTTTTACATTTACATCTGGATTATGAACATCAACGGTTAAACCTTCCGTGTTTCTTAAAAGGTATCCTCCAACTTCTTGGTTAAGCTGCATGGAGTTAACTGGGAAGGACTTTAATGAGCGTTTACCAGTAACTTTAAACGTCTTCTTTCCTTCCATCGCTTCATTAAGAGCGATTAACGCTGCTTTCTGAATCGCTTCTAAGTCATTTTCAGATCTTACAGCTAAACTGATCGAGTGGATGCCAAAAATATCTTGTAAAGATTTAACGATAGGCTCATATGATTGGCCGTTTAACTCAATAACAATTCGGTCAAAGTGTTTTGACATATTCAGATCCTGAAACGGACGCATTTTTCTTTTTACTGTTTCAAAAAGCTGTGATTCGAAATGCCTTCTGTTCTTTCCTTTTAGTGATAATTCACCATAGCGTACGACTAAATGATCATAAATCATCTTCATTACCTCATTACCTTCTTAATATTTATTAGTTCTTCTTTTAATATTTTTAAAAACAGTTCTGCTTCTTTCAAAGTGTTTCCATAGGAGGTACTCAAACGAATAGCCGTCGAAGCACGATTTTCTCCTAACCCCATCTCTAGTAAGATACGGCTAGCTCCACCTTGTTTTGATGAACATGCAGATCGAGTTGATACATAAACATCTCTTTTATCAAGGGAATGGATCAGCACTTCTGGTTTGATACCCTTCACTGAAAAATTAATAATGTGAGGAGCTGAGTACTTTATAGATGTATTGATGTCTATTCCATCTATGGAACGCAACTCTTCAATTAAGAACTGTTTAATCTCAAGTAATTTTTCTTTCTTTTCCTTCATTTCTTGAAGAATTAACCTTAACGCTTTTGCCATAGCTACAATACCTGCAACATTTTCAGTCCCGGCTCTTTTCTTTAATTCTTGTTCTCCACCAGTGAATAAAGAAGAGACACTCACACCATTCTTCACAAATAGAATCCCATTTCCTTTTAAACCGTGAATTTTATGGGCAGATATCGTGCATAGATCAATCCCCCACTCCTTTAGTGGCAGGTCAACCTTACCGACACCTTGAACATTGTCGACATGGAAAAAAATCTTCGGATGCTCTTTCAAGATCTTACCTATCTCTTGAATAGGTTGTATCGTTCCCGTTTCGTTATTGACATGAATAAGTGAAACAAGAATCGTATCTGGCCGGATCGAACACTTAAGTTCTTCTAATGAAATCAAACCGTTGTGATCCACCGGAAGATACGTTACTTCGAAACCTTGTGATTCAAGATATTGAAAGGATTCATGACTCGATGCATGCTCAACAGAAGATGTTATAAGGTGTTCACCTCGATTTTGATGTTGAAAAGCAATCCCTTTGATCGCAATATTGTTGCCTTCTGTACCACCAGAGGTGAAAACGACTTCTGATGGAGCAACCTCCAGTAACTGAGCAATTGACTTTCTGGCCTGACCAAGCAATTTCTCAGCTTCGCCTCCTTTAGAATGAAGGGAAGATGGATTGGCAAAATACCTTTCTGACACCGTAACGAACGTATCAAGTACTTCCTTATATGGCTTTGTTGTTGCACTATTATCCAAATAAATCATTGTTGAATCCTCCAATTATCCATTCCAAACCGTTCTAAAACACACATTTCATTATCATACCATAATTTAGCTATCGTGCACATCTCCACTTATAACCCAGTTTTTGTAAACTCACTAAAATAAAATTCCTTTAAACTTCCTTTAAACAGCAAAAAAACTGCAGGAATTGAATCCTCGCAGTTTTTATACATGTGACTTTAAATTGATTTCCATCTCTTTAAGGATTCCAGGTCTAACACTTTCTATCGCAGAAGCTGCAATCTCAAGAGCATCTTCATACTGATAATTTCGAAAAGCGATCTCTGCTTCAATCAATCGAACGGATACAGATTGATAAGAACTTCTGAATCTATTGCCGTACTGTATGAGCTTCTCAGCTAAGAAAGCATTCTCGATCATCTTAGACGTTTCATCGTAACCTTCGTTTACTGCTTCGTGCGCTTTGTTTAGTACATAAGAAACATCTGACATTTCAAGAGGCTTCTCATCCAGCTTTTTAGAAACTTCGATGATATATTCTTCTGCCTTCCCGATCGTGATCAAGTAGTGTTCCGGTAATCCAGGAAGGTTGCTCTTTTGTACCATTCTTCTTGCTTCGAGCAGTTTCTTTCTTAGTTCTCTTAAGCTTTGTTTCGTTTCAAGCTCATCTTTTCTTAAGTTATGAAGCATTTCTTCATATACTTTCTGAGAACGCTGCAGTTCTTCCATCTGCTTTTGCATCTCTTCCATCATCTCTCGAATAACTGAATAAGATTCTCTTTTTTCGTCTATTGAATCTTCAATGATTAAGAAACGACTCTGTAGCTTGTGAAACAGTTTTTCAATCTTCTTTTGCATTTCTGCTTCATTTTGTTCGATTAAGTAAGTAGAAGAAACAATTTGGGTCTCTTGCTTTAAATTCTCAATTCTATCTTGAAGATCTTGAATGGAAGAGAAAAAGATTTCTCTTTCACTAATTACAAATTGCTTAGAATGCACTTCGTTCTCGAGCATTTCATAGAGCTGATCCATTTTCTGAACCGTTTCGTCCATATCTCTTTGAGCACTCTCAAGCTCCAAATCTAACACTCTGTTCAACGCTTGTTCGTTAAGATCTTTCAAAGAACTGATCTCTTTTTCAATACCGATATGATGTAGAACGTAGCCTTGCTGTTCCATCTCAGTAAAACCTGCACTTAATTCTTTCAGTGAATTTGGTATATCCGATTGAAGGATCACTAGAAGTTCAGGAACACCCTGCATCTTCGTTTTACAGTCTGAAATACGGTTTAAACTCTCTACAAGTCTTTGTCTAGCTTCTAGATGGCTTCCTTGTACAGTAAGTGATTCAAATGTTTCAAACAGTGCTTTAATCTCATCCAGCTCTTTATCAAAAATTGGTGCTGTCTGACCAAGTGCGCGGATATGTGTTAAATAGTACTTCTTTGTTTCTTGCAGCTTTTCTTTCGCTTCAACGATCTCTTCTCGATTTAGTTCCTCACTCGTAACTAACTCATTAATCTCTGAAGTAATCTCTTTAATTCGCAATTCAATTTTTTCTAATGATTGGCTAACCCCAGCTAAAATAGATCTAGCTTTTTTAAAGCGGTACTTATCTGTATATTCCTCAGCGTCGAATAAGTCTTCTTCTAAATTAGGAAGTTGAGCCGTTACCATCTCATCCCATTCTTGACGCCACATTTCAAATTTTTCTTCCGTTTCCCCAATCATCGCCATACCCTTAACTTTTGAAATCTCTTCTGTTAATGGGCGATTCATAATTTGCATTTTCCATGCTTCGAGTCGATCAATTTCTTTATACACTCTTCGGCGTGACATGGCACCGTACAGGATCAATGCTAGGAATGTAACGATGGCAATGACTATGTATATCATCAAAGGCACCCTTTCTATCTGTTCAAATTTCTATATGGCCTACATTATGTATTCGTATGTTTAAATCGCTTTACCGATCTAATTTAGTTTTTATTCTATAAAAATTGCAGTTTAATGCTTTTATGATAACATGTAAACAAACATTTGACGCAAAAAAATTGCATAATCTGATAATTTTTTTCCAATTTAATGAAGATTTTGTCGAAAGGAGGAGTAAGAAAGATGTACTATGATGGACATGTCCATACGCCTTTTTGTCCCCATGGGTCACTAGACACATTTGAAATGTATATCGAAAGAGCTATCTCTTTAGGTATGAAAGGTATTACCTTTACAGAGCATGCCCCGCTCCCTCATACATTTACCGATCCTGCTCCCACAAAAGACAGTAGCATGACACACGAACAATTAGGAAGTTACTTTAACACTTTGAGAGAAGTTAAGAAATTTTATAAAAGTAAAATAGAGATTTTTACTGGATTAGAGATTGATTTTATAGATGGATATGAAGACGAGACGAATACGTTTCTTAAAGAAGTTTGGCCAGAGCTCGATGATGCCATTCTCTCTGTTCATTTTCTAAACGTCAAAAATAAGCACTACTGCATGGATTATGATGAGAATGTATTTAAAGAATTGATTGAACAGTCGGGTAGCCTTTCTGCTGTCTACTCCCTATACTTTCAAACGGTTAGAAGATCAATCAGTCATTCATTTGGGAAGCATCAGCCAAAAAGGATTGGTCATATCACATTAGCTAAGAAGTTTCAGACACTTTTCCCTCCAGATTTTAGTTATGAAAAGGAAGTAGAAGACATTTTAACAACCTTGTCTGAACGTAAAATGTATTTGGATTATAACGGGGCAGGTGCTGTTAAGCCTTATTGTTTGGAGCCTTACCCTTCAGATTGGATCATAAATGAAGCACAAAAAAGAAAAATCCCTCTCGTCTATGGGTCTGATGCCCACAGTGCTAAGGGACTCGGTCAAGGATTTGATCAATTAGTAGCAACAGCAACATTAACTTCCCCACTTCTCTTGAATAGAGCCGAATAACGGCTTTTGAACAGCAGACAGTAGGGGATTTTTTCTTTCAGGAAGACAAACACATTTATCAAACCAGTTCATCATCCATTTTTTATAAGGTTGGATGAACGTTTCTGTTTCAGCACTGATCTGATACACTTCAGCTAAATATAGTGGATGCAAAAATGGTAGCATCATCATATCCTTGAACTGAATAGTTAAAAAGTCCACAGGCTGCCTTCTGAATTCTTTTTTCTTCATCCCTTTTTCAAACAAAGTTTGCAAAAAGTATTTTTCTTTTACTAAGTAGGTAGACATGAGTTCACGTACCAATGTTGAATCAAGCGTCATCTCACGATAGACAAAGCGTGCAAGAGGAAGGTTTCGCTGTTGATAGATCAACAATGCTTCTACTATTTCAATAAAACTCCCTTTTACTGTTGGAGAGCTCGATGTATGATAGATGATTTCAATCCTTCTGATATACCCTTCAAAAAATGAAGTGATCAACTCTTCTAGAAGACCTTTCTTTCCTCCAAAATGGTACGAAATTAAAGCGATGTTCACACCAGCTTTTTTTGCTATCTGCCTAACGGTCGTTCCTTTAAATCCTTGGCTTGTGAAAAGAGCAATCGCAGCCTCAGCTATTTTCAGTTTCGTTTCCATCGGATCTGTCTTCATTTTCTTCCACCGTCCTTCCCTCTTGTATAAAATTCTTGGGCGGAAGACATAAACCTTTAATAATCGCTCGACAAATAAGGGCTTTTGGGTGTATAGTTCAACATTATTTGATAGGATAGAATAAACAATTTATCAGGTTTGGAGGAATCTTGATGTTTTCCGTTCAGCAATATAGCACAGACAGAAATGAGGGGTATTCTCTTCTGTTAAAACAACTTTCTGCTTTACTTGAGGGTGAAACAAACGCTACTGCGAATCTTGCAAATGCTTCTGCTTTACTGAATCAATTCTTAGACAGAGTAAACTGGGTCGGATTTTATACACTTGAAGTAGAGACGAACCAATTAGTTCTTGGACCCTTTCAAGGGCTTCCAGCTTGCGTAAGAATACCTCTTGGAAGAGGAGTATGCGGAACGTCCGCTCAAAACCAAGAAACATTAGTAGTAAAAGATGTTCATGAGTTTCCTGGACATATCGCCTGTGATGCAGCTTCTCAATCCGAGATCGTTGTTCCGTTAGTTAAAGACGGCCAGCTCCTAGGAGTTCTAGATATTGATAGTCCAGACAAGGAACGATTTGATGAGATTGATCAAGAGAACTTAGAAAAATTCTGTGAGGTTTTACTTCGATATATCTAATTTCTCTTACCTATTAAAAAAGCCCTGCGCCGATATAAGCGCAGGGCTTCTTTTGTATATAACGCTCATCTAAAAGGTGTTGCTTTCATTACAGTTGATTGGAGTGGAAGGTGCGTGCCTCCTGCCACGCGAAAAGCGAGCAGCTTGGAACGGAAATCAACTACTTCCAGAAGCAACAAAGTTTAAGAAAACAGCCTTTTATAAAGAATCTAAACTTTGTTCTATGTCACCCCAAATATCTTCCCATGCTTCTAAACCAACCGATAAGCGCAGAAGCTGATCACTGATTCCCATCTGAAGACGATTCTCCTCAGGTACGACAGCGTGCGTCATCGTAGCAGGATGCTGGATGAGTGTTTCTGCATCTCCAAGACTAACTGCGATTTTAATGAGTCTTAATGCATTCATGAATTTTTGTGCGACCACTTTATCTCCTTTTATTTCGAAACTGATCAGACCGCCCGCGTTTAACATTTGTTTGTTCGCAAGCTCGTATTGAGGAAAATCAGAATCACCCGGATACAAAACTCGATTTACAGCAGGGTGTTTCTTTAACAAGTCTGCCAGCTTTTTTGCATTATCACAATGACGGTCCATTCGAACAGGAAGTGTTTTGATTCCTCTTAAAAGCAACCAGGCATCAAAAGGAGACATTACTCCACCAATATCCTTTTGAGTGGTCATAGCAAGATGGCTCATCAATTCTTGCTTTCCAACCGCTAGACCTCCTATTACATCCCCATGTCCACATAAATATTTCGTGGCACTGTGCAAAACGATATCACAGCCTAATTCAAGTGGACGCTGTAGATAAGGAGAGGAAAACGTATTATCTACAACTACTGGAATATTAAATTCTTTTGCAATTCTTGCCACCATACTTAAATCAACAAGTTTCATCGTCGGGTTTATCGGAGATTCAATATATATGACTGTTGTATGGTCGTTAATTGCTGACCGTATTGAGTCCTCATCGTTCATCGAATGAAAGTTGTGTGTAATATGATACTTTTCTTCCATAAGCTGAAGCAGGCCAAAGGTACAACCATAAACTCCTTCAGAACAGAGGATATGATCACCTGTTTTCGTTAAACCGAGAAGAATAGCTGACACGGCAGCCATACCGGAACCAAACGCTAGACCTTTCTCCCCTTTTTCCATCGCTGCTATTCGCTCTTCTAACATCGCGACGGTAGGATTGCTAAGTCTAGAATAGATATATCCTTCCTGTTCACCTGCAAACCGTGCTGCACCCGTTTCAGCACTGTCAAATACAAAAGTTGAAGTTTGAAAAATCGGAGGAGCCAAACTCCCATTATGTTGTTCTGCATTATACCCTTTGTGAATCACATCTGTTTCAAAGCGTTTTGTGTCCATTTTTACTTCTCCTTTGAAGGCAATATAAAATGTAAGCGCTTTCTTAAACATATCATATATGAATTTTCATGTTTTTACAATTTGTCCCTGAAAATGTTTTATGTATTTATAGATAGAGTTGACACGGTATAACAAAAAAGCTTATACTATTCTTTGTGTAAAATAAGCGGCACTGTGTCCATCATTTGTTTTTATTTTGTACCCTGGTTTTAATTAATCCGGGAACATCTCGTAGCTTCATGGCTGCTGAAGTGAAGATGTTTTTCATACAAAATATGCTCATGAAAAGGCCATAGTCACTGTTGTTGTTTTAACACAAACAAACATGTGAAGGAGGAGTCTATAATGGCTCGATATACAGGTTCAACATGGAAAGTTTCTCGTCGTCTTGGAATTTCTCTAAGCGGAACTGGGAAAGAACTTTCTAAGCGTCCATACGCACCAGGACAACATGGTCCAACTCAACGTAAAAAAATCTCTGAATACGGTTTACAATTACAAGAGAAGCAAAAGCTTCGTTACATGTACGGTGTAAACGAGCGTCAATTCCGCCGCATTTTTGATGATGCTGGTAAAATGACTGGTATCCACGGTGAAAACTTCATGATTCTTTTAGAATCTCGTTTAGATAACGTAGTTTACCGTCTTGGTCTTGCTCGCACGCGTCGTGCTTCTCGTCAACTAGTAAACCACGGTCACATCACAGTAAACGGAAAGCGTGTTGATATCGCTTCTTACCGTCTATCTGCTGGAGATGTAATCGGTGTTCGTGAAAAATCTCGTAACTCATCTGCTATTAAAGAAGCGATCGAAGTAAACAACTTCGTACCTGATTTCTTAACATTTGATGAAAACAAATTGGAAGGTACTTTCACTCGCTTACCAGAGCGCTCTGAACTTCCTGCTGAGATCACAGAACAACTTATCGTTGAATACTACTCTCGTTAATAAGAGTGAAGAAACCCCTAACACCTTTTCTAAAGGCATTAGGGGTTTTTCTTATTTTGTAGACCTATAGAAGTTCCTTAAACTTACTTGCCTGTGACTCCAACTGTCTCGCAGAAGTTTCGATACCTAAGAACTCTTGCATCGCTTGTTCGATCAATTGTTTGTTATTGGTTATCCCTTCTTGCGATCGGTGAGTCACATCATTGATCTTGTTTATCTCGCCAGTGATCCCTGAAATATGTGCATTCACTTCTTGGATAGAGTCTTGCACGCGATTAGCCAGTTTTCTAACCTCAACCGCCACAACGTTAAATCCTCTTCCATGATCACCAGCTCGAGCTGCTTCTATAGCTGCGTTCAACGCTAACAAATTGGTTTGTGCCGCAATTTCACGAATCGTTTTTACAATATCTTCTATAGAAGTAGCTTGCTTTTTCAGAGATTCTAATATAGATAAATTCTGTTGGGATTCAGACACTAATTTTTCGGTAGATAATGAAATCTCATTACTTTTCTTTAATCCTTCTTCCGCTCGTGTAAGCAATTCTAGGGACATCTGTTGTAGGTCGGAAGCAACCCTGATCGTATTATTTTCTCTATTCGTAATATCTGTTGCAATCTTTACCACAGCTGTCACTTTATGATTTTCATCCAGAACGGGTGTATACGTAGCTTCTAACCAAATCAAACGCTTTGATTTCGTTACACGTTGAATCTTTTCTTGAAATGTTTTACCTTCTCTTAGACTTCGCCAAAACCGATCATACTCACCGCTTCGCAAAAACTCTTCTGTGCAAAATTGCTTATGGACCAAAAACGGCATCTCATCAACATGGTATTCCACCGTTGTTGCAAAATTTTCATTTGCCCATAGTACTTTTCCATGAGGGTCAAATTCAATCATGGCTACTGATCGATCAATCGCTGCCAGTACAGCACTTTCATTCAAGACTTGTGAGCTCTTCGTAGAACTGTTGTTGCTTAATGTAATCATTGATGCATCCCCATCTTTTAGTATTTATTTCTAATATTATACTACTAAGGAACTAATTACTAACGAAATGTTCTATAGATATAATAAAAAAATCCACACATCATACTGTGTGGATTTCGACTTATTATTGAATGAGTAAAGTATGAATCAATCTACTTCTTTCCCCATACTTTCTTGTAAAATGTAGAACCATTGCTCGCGTGTTAGCGGTAAGTTTGCTGCATTTATCGCTGCCTCAATACGATTCATTTTTCCGCTACCAACAATCGGCATGACCTGTGCCGGGTGATTCAACAGCCATGCATAAGCTACTTCATCAATAGATGAGGCTTCTGTTTCACTAGCGACTATTTCTATAGCCTTTTTCACTCGTACCGCTTTTTCATCTTTTCCATTAAACAATCTTCCTCCAGCAAGCGGAGACCAAGCCATCGGTCTAACTTTTTCTTTTTGAAGGTGATTGATCGTGCCATCAAAGAAAGACTGTTCATGAAGAACGGACAACTCGATCTGATTCGTTACAAGTGGTCCATCATACTCATTTTGCAGCATTTCCATTTGTTTAGGTGTGAAGTTAGAAACACCGAAATGTCTCACTTTCCCCTCTTTTCTTAAGATGTGAAACGCTTCTGCTGTTTCAGCTGGGTCCATAAACGGATCTGGGCGATGAATCAATAGTACATCTACAAAGTCTGTGTTCATTTTTTTCAATGAATTTTCTGCAGAAGCGATGATGTGTTCTTTACTCGTATCATAAGATTTAATCGTATGATGTGGACGGTTTTCAGAAATGAGTTTAATACCACACTTAGTCACGATCTGCATTTCATGTCGTAAGGATGGTTTAAGAGCTAGGGCTTGTCCAAACAGCTCTTCACACATGTAATTACCATAAATATCAGCATGATCAAACGTTGTAATTCCTGCCTCTATACATCTTTCTATAAGTGAAAGAAGCTCTTCGGGAGAGAGATTCCATTCTGCTAAACGCCAATGTCCGTGAACGATCTGTGAAAACTGAAGGTCTTCTGCTAATTGAATTCTTTTCACAACAAACACATCCTTTAATAAAATTAGATAGGAACCCTGCTACGATTGGGTTCCTATCCTTCATTTTAATATCTGATCAAAGTGTATTTTTTCTTTCCGCGACGGATGATCACAAACTTATTTTCAATGCGGTCTTTTTCACCAATCATATATGCTGTATCTTGAATCTTTTCACCGTTGATTGATACAGCTCCGTTTGTTACATCTTCTCTTGCTTGCCGTTTAGATGGAGAAATCTTCGCATCAACAAGCAGATCTACAATGTTTAAGTCCTCCGTATTCGTTGCGTTAAATGACGGAACATCCTTGAAACCTTGTTCGATCTCAGCAGCCGTTAAGTCAGACAGATTTCCACTGAAGAGTGCTTCAGTGATTTTTACTGCTTGTTTGTATGCTGCTTCACCGTGAACTAAAGTTGTTACTTCTCGTCCTAACGCTTTTTGCGCCTCACGTTTTTCTGGCGCTTCAGCTAAGGATTTTTCAAGAGCTACAATTTCTTCTTTAGATAAGAATGTAAAGTATTTTAGCCAGTTGATTACATCAGCATCTGCTGCGTTTACCCAGAACTGGTAGAACTCGTATGGAGTCGTTTTTTCTGCATCTAACCAGATCGTTCCAGATGCTGTTTTACCAAACTTCGTTCCATCCGCTTTTGTGATTAACGGAATCGTTAGTCCGAAAGCCTTTTCTTCCTCGCCAGAACGACGAATCAATTCCATACCAGCTGTAATATTCCCCCACTGGTCACTTCCACCTATTTGAAGTTTTACGTTTTCTTTTTGGAAGAGGTTAAGAAAATCATACGATTGTAAAATCATGTAGGAGAACTCGGTAAAAGAGATACCCGCTTCTAATCGAGAGTCAACAGAATCCTTGGCAAGCATGTAGTTAACTGAGAAATTCTTTCCAACGTCACGAAGAAACTCGATCATCGTAAGTTGACTTAACCACTCATAGTTATTCACTGTCTTAGCAGGATTGTTTTCTCTTTCAAAATCAAGAAGTCTAGAAAGCTGATTTTTGATTTTATTTGTCCATTGAACAACAATCTCAGCTTCGTTCAATGTTCTTTCTGTTTGTCTACCACTTGGATCACCAATCAAACCTGTTCCCCCGCCAACTAGCGCAAAAGGTTGATGTCCAGCTTCTTGAAATCGTTTAAGTGTAAGAATCGGTAACAGGTTTCCAATGTGCAGGCTGTCAGCAGTTGGATCAAATCCGCAATAAAGCTTTACGATTCCGTTTTCAAGTTCTTTTTGCAATCCCTCTTGATCTGTTACTTGATTAAGAAGACCTCTAAATTCTAGATCTTGTAGAATATTCATTCCTATCTTTCCTTTCGTTGTTTAATGACAATAAAAAAAGTCCCTCTCCAGTTGGAAAGGGACGTGATGACAATCTCGCGGTACCACCCTAATTAAAAGCCCAAAAAAGGCTTTTCACTTCATTTCGTAACGGTTTTATCCGTTCTCTGCTACTTAACGTTCACAGAGACAGCTCCAGGAGGTAATTCACAGCATGCCTTTGCACTGGTTCGCATCAACCACCAGCTTTCTGAAACAGGGAGACACCTGCTACTCATTCCTATCTTCGCTTTCAACATATAATAATCTTCTTTTATTTTTACCACATAGTTGAATTTCATGTCAATCTTCATCTTCAAAAACGGTGTTCTATCATAAATCGACCTTATGTTATAATACACGAGGGGGAGGGATTACCAAATGATGTCTCGTTTTGATGAATTGAAGCAAAAATGGGAGAAATTTGTCCACTTTTTGAAAGAAAAAGGAATTATTCGAACAGCACGAATTACATATAACGTCACATGGAACATGTTCTTGATTGTAACTGTATTACTTATCCTCGGTGGTGTTTTCGCAGCAGGTGTAGGAGCTGGTTTCTTCGCTTCTCTTGTAAAAGACGAACCCGTGCGAGCTCACACTTCTATGAAAGAAGATATCTACAACTATGAAGAAACGAGTACCGCTTATTTCGCTAACAAAACATATCTAGGAAAGCTTCAATCTGATTTGGATAGGCAAGAGATCAGTTTAAAAGAAGTATCTCCTTATGTTTTAAAAGCTGTTATATCAACAGAGGATCAATATTTTTATGAACATGAGGGTGTTGTGCCAAAAGCAATATTCCGCGCCATGTTCCAAGAGTTTTCAGGTGCTTCTGTTGTAACAGGTGGAAGTACGCTAACTCAACAACTAATTAAAAATCAAATTCTAACGAATGAAGTATCTTTTGATCGAAAAGCAAAAGAAATTTTATTAGCAATGAGACTTGAAAAAGTACTCAAGAAAGATGAAATCTTAGAAGCTTACTTAAACATCGTACCTTATGGAAGAAACTCGTCAGGTAGAAACGTTGCTGGTATACAGGCTGCTGCAGAAGGTGTCTTTGGAGTACCTGCATCCAAGCTGAATTTAGCTCAATCCGCATACCTATCTGGACTACCAAAGAACCCTTTCGTTTATACCCCTTTTAATAAAGGTGGGGAGCAAAAGAAAGACATGTCTGCCGGCATAAAACGTATGCAAACTGTTCTAAGCCGCATGTTATCTGCCGGGTCTATTACACAAGCAGAATATGATGAGGCAATGAAATATGATATAAAAAAGAATCTAACAACTAAAAAGCAATCTTCATATGAGAGATATCCATACTTGACTGTTGAAATCCAAAGACGAACAGTGGATTTACTGACAAAGTTGAACGCTGAAAAAGATGGAAAAAAACTAAGCGATTTAAATGCTGAGGAATTAAAAGAGTATGAGGATAATGCCCGAACTCAAGTTAGGCAAAAGGGAATTAAAATTTTCACAACCATCGATCAAAAAATATACGATGATATGCAGCAAGTAGTGAAAAATGATAATTTATTCGGTCCTGCTAATCAATACGTGTATAACAGCAAAGGCCAAAGAATTAAACTTGATAAACCCGAACCTGAAGAAGTCGGTGCAACCTTGATAGAAAATAAGACAGGAAAGATCATCAGTTTTGTTGGAGGACGTGATTTTAACCGCGAACAAACCAACCATGCGATGAGAGCTCCTCGTCAAAATGGATCAACGATGAAACCATTGCTTGCTTATTCTTACGCATTGGAAACAGGTAAAGTTCAACCAGGTTCAATCGTTCCTGATACACCAATTGCATTAGGAACATGGAAGCCAAATAACTATGATATGGATTTCGATGGTCTTGTATCAGTTCGACATTCTTTAAAAAAATCAAGAAATATACCAGCTATTAAATCTTATCAACGTGTAGATCATATGAAAGCTACTGAGAAACTAATGCAGATGGGTGTAACGAGCCTTACGAAAGGCGATCGTACACAAAATGCAATGGCTCTGGGTGCCTTAGATGTAGGTATTACAGTTGAAGAAAACGTTAACGCTTTCTCTACCTTCGCAAACGGAGGAAATTTTGTTGATGCATATATGATTGAACGCATTGAATCTAATGATGGTGAAGTCATCTACCAACATAAGAGTGAAGCGAAACCAGTATATAGTCCACAAACATCCTATCTATTAATTGACATGATGAGAGATGTTCTGTCTTCTGGAACGGCATCAGGTGTTCCTCGCAAACTAGCTTTCCAATCAGATTGGGCTGGTAAAACAGGAACAACAAATGCCGATAAAGACTCATGGTTTGTTGCATCAAATCCTAACGTAACGTTCGGTGTTTGGATTGGTTATGATACTCCAGCTGACCTAGCGGGTAACACCGGGCAAAGAAACCAAACAATATGGGCACAACTTATAAATGCTGCTTATAAACATTCACCACAGCTCGTAGACGCTGAAAAGCAATTCGCAATGCCTTCAGGAATCGTACGTCGTGAGATCTGTGGGATATCGGGTAAACTGCCTTCTGATCTTTGTCGAAGTGCTGGACTCGTAACGACTGATCTGTTTAATGCGAAGTTCACACCTAATGAAGTGGACGACACACTCTCAAAAGGTCGTTATGTGCTTGTAGGCGATGCGAAATATAAAGCACTTCCTTCAACACCACAAGAGTTTACAAAAGATGGTGTTCTGATTAAGGAAGAGTTCCTCCGCGAACTTGGATTAGAAGCGCTAAACAAATTAACGAATACAACGAATCTATTGAACAACATTGTTCCTGAAAAAGAGTTAAAAGAGAACGGCAAAGTTCCTTCCGCTGTTGCGGGCGCAAAAATGTCGGATGGCGTGCTTTCTTGGGCGTCACATGGAGAGAATGATGTAATTGGTTACCGCATCTATCACTCTTCAGATGGTACATCATTTAAGAAGATCGGTTCTGTAACCGCTGATAAAACTTCTGCAAAAGTTCCTGCCGGAGTCGTTTATGTTACAGCAGTGGATATTGCAGGTAAGGAATCTCCCGCACAGACAAAAGTTCAGGTCGGTGAAAAGAAACCACCAGCTGAGCCACCATCACCTCCAACAGAAGGAGATGGAGATAAGCCTGATAAGCCTGATGAGCCACAAGATCCACCGCCGCCACCAACTGAACCTACAGATCCTGGCACTGGTGATCCGCCACCAGCCACAACACAAAACAATAATAAGAAAAAACCCTCGAATTGATTCGAGGGTTTTTCATTGTTATTAATCTTCCATCGTAGAAAGATCACCTGTCGGTAGATCAAGTTCCCACGCTTTAAGAACACGACGCATAATCTTACCACTTCTTGTCTTCGGAAGCTTATCACGGAATTCTATTTCACGTGGTGCCGCATGTGCAGCAAGACCAGCTTTTACAAAACTACGGATTTCCTCGATCAGCTCATCACTTGCTTCATAGCCAGAACGAAGGGCGATGAACGCCTTAATAATCTCTCCTCGAACAGGATCGGGTTTTCCGATAACACCGGCTTCCGCAACAGCAGGGTGTTCTACGAGTTTACTTTCCACTTCAAACGGCCCGACTCGTTCTCCAGAAGTCATGATAACATCATCAATTCTACCTTGGAACCAGAAGTAGCCATCTTCATCCATATAAGCAGAATCTCCGGAAACATACCAACCACCTGGCGTGAAATATGAATCGTATTTTTCAGGATTGTTCCAGATTGCTCGCATCATGGACGGCCATCCTTTTTTGATAGCAAGATTGCCCATACGATATGGTGGTAAAATGTTATCTTGGTCGTCAATGATCGCTGCTTCTATCCCTGGGAACGGTTTACCCATCGAACCAGGTTTAATTTCCATCGCTGGGTAGTTGCTGATTAACTGACCACCTGTTTCCGTCATCCACCAGTTATCATGTATCCGTAAGTTAAACACCTTCATTCCCCATCTAACGACCTCGGGGTTAAGAGGTTCACCTACACTTAAAATATGTCGAAGTGAAGACATATCAAATTTCTTTACCACTTCGTCTCCAGCGCCCATCAACATACGAAAAGCAGTTGGAGCACTGTACCAGATTGTTACACCATAATTTTCAATCGTTCCATACCAATCTTCAGGAGAGAAACGCCCCCCGCGAATGACACTTGATGTACCGTTCAACCATGGCCCGAATATGCCATAGGAAGTTCCTGTCACCCAGCCCGGATCTGCCGTACACCAGTAAACATCATCTTCTTTTAGATCAAGTACCCATTTTGAAGTTTGAAAATGCTGAAGCATCGCATTATGAACATGAAGCACACCTTTTGGTTTCCCCGTCGATCCAGACGTATAGTGAAGGATTAATCCATCTTCACGATCCACCCATTCAATATCTAGATCCTTCGATGCTTTTTTCATACGATCAAAATAATTTACATATGGTCCCTCTTCTTTAATATCTTCTCCTACCAAAATTACATTCTTCAATTTCGGCAGTTCATCAACCGGGACACGCTCTAATAGCGATGGCGTGGTAACAAGCACTTTTGCCTCACTATCTTCAAGTCTATCTCTTACTGCTCCCTCCATAAATGCTTCAAACAATGGGCCAACGATTGCTCCGAGCTTGATCGCACCAAGGAACGTAAAGTAAAGTTCAGGTGAACGCGGCATGAAGATGAAGACGCGATCTCCTTTTTCAACACCTATTTGGCGTAACATATTCCCCGCTTTGTTAGACATCTCTTTCATGTCTTTAAACGTATACTTCTCATCTCTTTTTTGATCTGAAAAGTAGAGTGCTACTTTGTTTTTACGATGGGATGCTGCATGACGGTCTATAGCTTCATATGCCATATTAACTCGTCCTGTCTTGTGCCAGGAGAATTCTTTTTCAATGTCTTTCCAATCAAATGCTCCGTATGTAGCCTCATAATCTTGTAGATTAAAATCACCTTTTATAATCGGAAGCGCTTCCAGTTTCATTGCCAAATCTCCCTTCCCTTTTGGATATCCCTTTAATTATATCATATTATCTAAATTTTTTAACTTATTAGAACTATCTATAAAAACCGTTATGTAAACCCTTACAACATGGTTTTATGTTGTATAATAGAAGTTGGAAACCAACCTAGGTGGTGTAAAAATGAAACATACGAAAACATACAACTGTATAGCACTAAAAACGAGTCATGGAACAATTACCGTCGAAGGACCTGTATCAGCAGAAACGTTAGAAGGTCTTTCTTTCCATGAAGATTTAAAAGCATTCAGGCCAGCTCAAGAGCAAAAAAAAGCAGTTACCGAAATCGCGAGGCTAGCCGAAGGAAGAATCATTATCGCAAGAAATAAAGATACCATAGTCGGTTATGTTACATATGTCTATCCTGATCCATTAGAACGCTGGTCAGAAGGAAACATGGAAAATCTATTAGAACTAGGTGCGATCGAGGTCATTCCTGATTATCGAAACTTTAAAGTTGGAAAAACACTATTAAAAGTTTCCATGATGGATGATGCCATGGAAGACTATATTATTATCACAACAGAATACTATTGGCACTGGGACTTAAAAGGAACGAAACTATCCGTTTGGGATTACCGAAAAGTCATGGAAAAGATGATGAATGCAGGTGACCTTGAGTATATGGCAACAGATGATCCTGAAATTAGTTCGCACCCAGCCAATTGTTTGATGGTCCGTATCGGAAAAAGAATCGACTTAGACACGATTCAACAGTTTGACCGGCTGCGTTTTAAGAATCGTTTTATGTACTAATAAACTTTTAGGATGTTTTTCTTTTACTTCATATGCAATTTGATAGAAGCGCAAGGTTGCCGACTCCTATGGGACGAGCGGTCAGGTGGAGACTCCTAAAGGCGTATAACGGCAGGAGGCTCACCGCACGCCCCATGGAAAGCGAGTAACCTGGAGCGGAAATCAACTACTTTCATGAGCAACAGTGTATACGAAAACAGCATAATAAAAATATCACTTTATAGAGAGAAATCAAATGGGAGTGTTACATATGATCGTTCAAAATATGATGCAAAAGAATGTTGTAACGATTCATGAAAGCGAGACGATCGGTACAGCCATTCAACTAATGCTAGAAAAAGATGTTCGAAACTTGCCTGTCATTGATAACAACGGAGATCTACTAGGACTTGTTACAGATCGTGAAGTGAAGGATGCCAGTCCATCTATTTTTCACCAGAACGAACACCCAGAAGATTTTGAGAAGCCTGTTTCAAGCATTATGAAACAAGCTACCTTTTCAGCTCATCCTTTCGATATCGCAGAAGAACTTTCCACGATTTTTTATGAACATAATGTAAGCTGTATTCCTGTACTTGAAGAGACGAAGTTAGTTGGTCTAGTAACTGAACGAGAGATGCTTCATGCTTTTATCTTATTAACAGGTACTCATCAACCGGGGTCTCATCTAGAGGTAGCCGTCCCGAACGAGTCTGGTGAACTGGCTAAGGTTGCGAGTGTGTTGAAAGATTTTCACTTGAACATCAGCTCTGTCCTTGTCTATCCGTCTCATAATGAGCGAGAAAAGATTATCGTATTTCGTGTTGGTACGATGAACCCACTTCCGGTCATCGAACACTTGATTGAAAACGGCTATGAAGTGAAGTGGCCACCTGTTCCGGGTGAACTCGATGAAAAATGATTCCGTTTTTGTTTATTCACCAGATCTTTTAGGATATAAGTTCAGTGACACCCACCCTTTCAATCAGCTTAGAGTACAACTTGCTTATGAGTTGTTAAGAGATTCAGGGTGTTTGGATGACAATCAGATTGTCTTACCTAGACAAGCGACAGATGAAGAGATCATGATGATTCATGATTCAGGGTATGTGGAAGCCGTAAAGCAGGCTGGAAAAGGACTGCTTAACCGTGAGATCGCTCTAAACTATGGACTTGGTACAGAAGATACTCCCATTTTTCCAAATATGCATGAAGCCAGCAGCTGGATCGTCGGTGCTACTCTTACAGCTGTAGATCATGTCATGGAAGGAAAGTCCAAGCATGCTCTTAGCCTCAGCGGTGGACTTCATCACGGTTTTAGAGGCAAAGCTTCTGGATTTTGTATCTACAATGACAGTTCAATCGCAATCGAATATATGAAACGAAAATATAATGCACGTGTTTTATATGTCGATACGGATGCCCATCATGGTGATGGTGTGCAGTGGGCTTTTTATGATGATCCAGATGTTTGCACACTTTCCATCCACGAAACAGGACGCTACTTATTTCCTGGAACAGGATCAATCCATGAAAAAGGAGCTGGCAAAGGGTATGGCTTCTCCTTTAATGTTCCTGTTGATGCCTTTACAGAAGATGAATCCTTCTTAGAGTGCTATGAAAGAAGTTTGTGGGAAGTGGCAGATTTTTTTAAACCGGACGTCATCATTACCCAAAATGGTGTTGATGCTCATTATTATGATCCTTTGACTCATTTGTCCGTAACGATGAAAACGTATACTGAAATTCCAAGGATCGCAAAGAAAGTCGCCGAAAAATATTGCGGCGGCCGCTGGATTGCAACAGGCGGTGGCGGTTATGATATTTGGCGTGTCGTTCCGAGGGCTTGGTCTTACCTTTGGTGTGTCATGAACGATCAAGCACCTTCCGGACAGATAGCAGAGAACTGGCTAAAGCGTTGGACGAGTGAGGCGAAGTATCCGCTTCCTCCTACATGGGAAGATGAATCCGGAATCTATAAACCAATTCCAAGAAAAGAAGAGATCACATCAAAAAACAGAGCAACATTGGAAAAAAGCTTATATTCCATTAAAAAGAGTTCATAAAAAAAGAGGACTATACCGTTTAGTCCTCTTTCTTTATACTTTTTGAGCCGGAAAACAGCTGTTCAAGCCATATTCTCTAATGAACATATTCATAATTTCACGGTAATCGAAAATATATCCACGGTAAATAGAATTAATTTCACGGTAATGTAAATTAATTTCACGGATAAAAATTTTTAACCACTTTTCGACAAATCCATAAGACCTCATGACCCTCAACCAAAAAAACTGACCCGTCCATTGACGGGTCAGTTCTCCAAAGTCACATTCTATAATGATTCTATAATGCTTTCGACCATGTCTGACGAACGACGTGCAGCTAATGCGGTGAATTCAGCAAAGCTAGCTGGCGCTTCACCGTTTGCTTTATCAGAGATCGAACGGATGATCACGAACGGTACTTCATTTAAGAATGAAGCCTGAGCTACTGCTGACCCTTCCATTTCAATGCAAGTTCCATTGAAAAGAGCAGAATATACTTCAACCAGTTCTCGATCAGCGATAAACTGATCACCGCTCAGTACTTTTCCGATCTTCACTTTCGGTCCTTGTAATCTTTCTGCTGCTGTTTCTGCAAGTTTTACTAACTGAGCATCTGCTTTAAACTCAGAATCAAACGCGAACATCGGAATCGTTCCTTTTGGAAAGTCAGGGCTCAATGCAGATGCATCCATATCGTGCTGCATCGCACTTGATGAGATTACAATGTCTCCTACTTCAAGTTCAGGATCAAGTGCACCTGCAACTCCTGTAAAAAGAACATGAGTAACTTGAAAGCGATCGATAAGAATCTGTGTGGTAATCGCTGCGTTAACTTTCCCTACGCCAGACTTACATAAAACGATTTCTTTGTTATGATGTGTACCTTCATAAAATTTATTTTGAGCAAAAACGCTCTCCCCATAAATATCCAGTGCTTCTTTCATATAAACGATTTCCTCGTCCATCGCACCGATGATGCCAATCCTCACTTCGCCCACCTCAACACTTCGTTATTGTTTTGTAGAATCTCTGAATTGAATACGATGAGGCAATACTACCGTATGTTCTTCAACTGTTTCTTTGTTCATTAGTTTTGTTAACAAGCGCATCGCTACAGCTCCGATATCATACATTGGCTGAACGACCGTTGATAATGTCGGACGCACCATAGTAGCAAGTCTTGTGTTGTCAAACCCGATCACTTCAATATCTTCTGGCACGCTCAAACCTCGGTCTTGTGCACCATGGATCACACCTAGTGCCATTTCATCCGTACCTACAAAGACAGCTGAAGGTTTGTTTCCACTGTCTAAGAAGCTTTCAATCGCTTCAATTCCAGAATCATATGTGTATTCACCAACGAATACTTGACTTTCATCAACCTTCTTACCGTGCTCTTCTAACGCTTTACGGTAACCGTTAAATTTGTAATAACCGTTGATCGGATCTTCTAATGGGCCAGTTACCATCGCAACAGAAGAATGACCTTTTTCAAGCAAGTGAGAAACTGCTTCATAAACAGCATTTTGATAATCGATGTTTACAGATGGAACTTCTTCGTTCATATCCACAGTAGCAGCCATTACGATCGGAACTGCCGCACGCTTGAATTCCTCTACATGCTCTTCTGTGATCTTCCCGCCCATAAATACAATGCCGTCCACTTGCTTACCTAGTAAAGTGTTTAACAGATGGATCTCTTTGTCCTTGTTCTGATCTGAGTTACAAAGGATAATGTTGTATTTATACATGGTGGCAATATCTTCAATACCACGAGCTAATTCCGCAAAAAAGATGCTAGAGATATCCGGAATGATAACGCCGACCGTTGTTGTTTTCTTGCTTGCTAATCCCCTTGCTACTGCATTCGGGCGATAACCTAATCTTTCAATCGCTTCAAGTACTTTCTTTCTAGTAGATGGCTTGACGTTTGGGTTTCCGTTAACAACACGAGAAACCGTTGCCATTGAGACACCTGCCTCACGAGCTACATCATAAATTGTTGTATTCAAAAAAAATCCTCCTTATATACTGCATATCCGACAGCTATGTAATGCTATTATCATACGATAAAGTAGTAAAGTAGGCAACGAATAGAGACATGTTTCACCATTTATTCATACATTAAAAAAAGAATAAAATAAAATGAACCTATTTTACTTATTTTTGGCGAAAAAAGGCAGAATCATACGCTTTTTTAGAGTAGTTGTTTGCATATAAAAAAACCGGCAGCTAAATCCTTAAGCTCACCGGTCCTATGTTGATCACTTATTAAACCATTTGATTGATTTTAAGAAAACGTGAGGAAACAAGTTCTTCAACAAATACTTCAAATTCTTCGATGTTCATCTGCTGTGCAGCATCTGATAAAGCCACTGCTGGATCAGGATGTACTTCTGCCATCACGCCATCCGCTCCGATCGCAAAAGCTGCCTTCGCTGCTGGCAGGAGCAAATCTTTTCTTCCCGTTGAATGGGTGACATCTACAAACACAGGCAGATGGGTTTCTTGTTTTAAAATCGGTACGGCTGTAATATCTAATGTGTTTCGTGTCGCTCGTTCATACGTTCGAATCCCTCTTTCACAAAGGATGATCTGCCCGTTTCCTTGCGACATGATATACTCCGCTGAATTAATGAACTCCTCTAACGTTGCTGCCAGTCCTCTTTTTAATAGAACAGGCTTATTGAGCTTCCCTGCTGCTTTCAACAGCTCATAGTTCTGCATGTTTCGAGCACCAATTTGGATGATGTCTAAATACTCACACGCCATATCAAGGTCTTGTGGATGGACGATCTCACTGATCACCGCACAATTGTATTCATCTGCCACTTTTTTTAGAATCTGAAGTCCTTCCACACCTAATCCTTGGAAATCGTAAGGTGACGTTCGTGGTTTGAATGCTCCTCCTCGTAATAGTCTTACCCCATTCTTTGTAACAGCATCTGCTACAGAAGCTGTTTGTTCATAACTCTCTACAGCGCACGGCCCAGCAATCAAAATAGGATTTCCGTTTCCGATCTCCATCCCCTTAACAGAGATAACCGTATCTTCAGGTCTTTGCTTTCTAGAGACAAGAAGCTCCTTTTTATGATCTACTTCCTGTAATTCTAGACCTGCTTTAAATATTTCTTTAAAAAGATGCTGAAGAGTACTCGTTTCAAATGGCCCCTCATTATCTGTTGAAATGAGATCTAACATATGTCTTTCTCTAACAGGATCGTACTTCTTCATACCTTGATCTGATTTGATCTTACCGATCCGCTGAACAAGCTCACCACGTTTATTGATTATCGCTAATAACTCTTTATTCACATCATCAAGTTCTGCTCGTAACGTGTTTAATTCTAGATGATTCATATCTTAGCACCTCAGTATTTATATAATGTAAGAAATATGATACATTTCTAATAATTAGGACGTTTTCTATCACTTATAAGACTACCTATACATCTATCGTAACAAAAAGAGGTGCCTTCGTGGACAAAAATCTTTTATTCGCATTAGATATCGGTACACGCTCCGTGGTCGGTATGATTTTAAAGCAGCATGAAAACGGAAAGTATGAAATTTTACATAAAAAAATGATCGAACATGAAGAGCGCTCTATGCTTGATGGCCAGATCCACCATATCCCTGCTGTTGCTAAAGTGATCAGGACTATAAAAAATCAGCTCGAACATGAAGTAGGTTCGCTTTCTAAAGTTTGTGTTGCTGCAGCAGGAAGAGCTCTTAAGACCGTGAAAGGCCGTTCTGAAAAAGATCTCTCACTTGGTGATATCACTTCAAATGAAGAAGTGATCCATATGGAACTTGCAGCGGTTCAGCAAGCTCAATATCAATTAGCGAGCTTATTAGATGAAAACTCCAATTTAATCTACGATTGCGTTGGATATTCTGTCCTTCATTATTATCTCGACGAGCAGGAGATCGGGAGCTTTATCGGTCAGCAAGGAAACAGAGCTAGTGTAGAAGTTATCGCTACATTTTTACCGAGAGTAGTTGTAGATTCCTTAATGAAAGCTCTAGACGAAGCTGGCCTTGAAATGGAAGCTCTAACGTTAGAACCGATCGCAGCCATCAATGTGCTGATTCCGCCTTCTATGCGTAAGTTAAATGTAGCTCTTGTTGACATTGGAGCAGGTACTTCAGATATCGCGATAACTGCTCAAGGAACAGTTATTGCATATGGTATGGTACCGGTCGCAGGGGATGAAATTACGGAAGCAGTCAGTTCTGAGTTTTTGTTGGATTTTCCTGTAGCTGAGCAGATTAAACGTTCGTTAACGCAAGAATCTGAAATAACATACACAGATATCTTAGGATTTCCATCCAAGAAAGTCACATCTGAAGTGATTTCAACGATAGCCTATTCGATCGACAATTTGGCAGAAGGAGTTACAAATGAAGTCCTTCGCTTGAACGGCAAAGCACCACAGGCGATCATGCTTGTGGGAGGAGGCAGTTTAACACCTCTATTACGCGAGAAAGTCGCTGAAAAGCTTACCCTGCCAATCGAGCGAGTTGCGATTCGTGGTCTTAACGCCATCCAATCATTGATCCCATCATTAAAAGAAGATGGCCCTGAACTCGTAACACCTGTAGGTATCGGTATTGCGGCTAAAGAAAATCCGGTTAAATATGTAACCGTCTCTGTGAATGGAAAGACAATACGTTTATTTCAAGTAAAAAAACTTACGATCGGTGATGCCTTGATCGCTGGAGGAGCTGATCTTTCGAAACTTTACGGTAAACCTGGAATGGGATTGATGGTTTCTGTGAATGGGAAAGTGAAGATGTTTAAAGGAAAGATCGGTTCAGCTCCTACCATTGAGATGAATGGTGTTCCTTGCACGCTATCAGATGAAATCTTAGAGGGTGCAATCATCCATTATGAACCTGGAAATAACGGGGAGGATGCGGAAATCTCGATAAAAGACGCAATTGATGATCACTCTGTCAAAACGTTATGGGTGAACGGGGAAGCTGAGACATTTGAAACACATTATTATATAAATGAACAACGTGTATGCGCCAATACTTTATTATCTGATAGAGATGATTGTTATTATCGCTTCCCTTCAACCCTTTCAGATATTTTTGATCTAAAAAAGTGGAGTATCGAAACAAAGAATTTGGATTTTACTCTTTTTGTAGATGGTAAACCGCTCTCTCTTCCTACTACAATCACGAGTACGGTGCATCTAAACGATCTAAGTGTTACCCTTCATACAGAATGGAACGACGGAGATCGTTTAGATTATCAACGTTCTGAAGAAGAGCAAGTAACTTTGAAACATGTAACGAACGCACTAGACCTAAACCTTCATCAGTCATGTACGGTTATTTTTAATGAAGAAGAACTGACTCTTGTAAGACCACTTTATACGTTCTACCGTGAAGAGGAAAAACTGTGTAGCGATTCAGTTCTTCATAGTCAGGAAAGACTTTTGATGAAAAAGGCCAATCAACAACCGTTTATTTTTCAAGACGTTTTTACAGAAGTGGAACTTACACTTCAACCAAAACCAGGTGAGAGCCTGATTTTGTTAAAGAACGGAGAAAAAGCCGGCTTTCAAACCGAAATACAAACAGGTGATCAACTACTATTAAAATTTGAAGTACTAGTTTAAAAAGAAAAAAGCGTAGCAATTTCTGCTACGCTTTTGTTTTTTCGTTCGCTTGTGCAAGCTTCTTATTCGTTATATTCCAGTGTGAATCATGCCAAACCACGTTATTTCCATCGAAAATTAAAACTTGAGGAGATTCGTGCTTCACTCCTGTTTGCTCAGCAATCGCATTACTTAGTGGTCTTGAATCTTGCACGTTCAGATAATACAACGTTTCATTCTCGTTATCAGCTGCAAACTTTTGGAATTCTTTAAAAGCTTCATGACTTACGGGACATGTTGTACTGTTTTTCATCAAGATAATGCGGTTTCTTTGTTCTTTTACTAAATTCCAATCTTGTTCGTTTTGTAATTGAATGAGTGACATATCGATTTCTACCTCCATAATAAAAAGAAAAGAAAAAGAAACAAGTTCTTTTTCTTATCTTTTCATATTCACACCATACTTATCAATATTTTTGCTCTACTAATTCTTGCTCATTAGCAGGATCATAATCCAGCTTACCTTCATCTTGGATATCGTCTGTAATCTCACCATACAGTTCAGACGCGTTTTCTTCTTCTTTCGCACGCCACTTATCAATATCCTTGCGAAGATTTGAAGTTAGATCTTTAACCTTTGTTGCGACTTGGTTAGATTGTTCAGATACGGTCTTAACAATGTTTGAGGATTTTTCACGAGCCAAATGAGAGATCTCATTACTTTTATCCTTTAAATAGACAGCTTGTTCATTCAGATCGCTTCGCAATTCCTTCCCTGCTTTAGGCGCTAATAATAGCGCTGCTGCAGCCCCTAACATGCCACCAACAAGAGCACCGATGATAAAATCTTTGCTATCAATGTTTTGATTGTTGTTGTTGCTCATTTACACTCCTCCTCTGGAATATTGATTTGTCGCTGTGTCAACATTGGATTTTTTGAGTTTGTATTTTCCCCATAAATTCAATGCTGCATTTCCCCATTGAACCGCTTGCGATATTTGTTTAGACTGTCGCTCTGTTTCAACCGTAATCTGGTCTGTTACTTTGCGGACAGATTGGTTCACCTTTTGAACGGATTGACCGAAATCCTGAACTGCAGAAAACACGTTGTTAAGAGAATCTGATTTCTTTTGAACATCCTCGGCTAACTGGTTTGTTTTATGTAACAAATCGGTTGTCTCGCGCGTTACGCCATCTAATTGCTTCTCTAGACTTTCTAGCGTTACCGCGACATGATTGAGGGTAATTTGTAATGATTTCAAAGCCCCTGATAAAAAATAAACGAGTACGACAAATGCAACTGCGACTAATGCTACACTGATTGAGATAATGATATCCATTATTCGAGACACCTCCTGAAAGTATATTATTGCTTTTTCCCGAGTTTTTATCAAAGGAAACGTGTTTTTTTATAGTATTCTTTACCACTTCATTAAAATCCTTTTCTAGAACATTACAAATTGTTTAAATTAAGTTAAAATAAAGAAGATATCAAATATATAGGGGGCTTCTTCAACATGAGAGATCCAAGAATTCAACAACTAGCAAAAAACTTGATTACATATTCAGTAAATTTGCAAAAAGGTGAAAAAGTATTGATTGAAAACTTCGGCCTGCAAAAAGAACTCGTGAACGCACTTGTTCAAGAAGCATATGCTGCTGGCGGTTTTCCATTCGTTCTACTAAAAGACCATTCTGTAATGCGCGCTCAATACACACAAGCAACTGAAGAACAAATGGAGATGATCGCTAAACACGAAGGTGATCTTATGAACCAGATGGATGCTTATATTGGTCTACGTTCAGGTGACAACATCAACGAAATGTCTGATGTACCTTCCGAAAAAATGGCGCTTTACGAAAAAACAATCTTTGCAATGCACCGTAAGATTCGTATCAAAAAGACGAAATGGTGTGTGCTTCGTTACCCGAACGCATCTATGGCACAATCTGCAAGCATGAGCACAGAAGCTTTCGAAGATTTCTATTTTGAAGTATGTAACCTTGATTATGGAAAAATGGATGACGCCATGACTGCACTAAAAGACCTCATGGATAAGACAGATAAAGTTCGCATCACAGGACCTGGAACAGATCTATCGTTCTCGATCAAAGATATTCCATCCATTAAATGTTCTGGACAAAACAACATTCCAGATGGTGAAGTGTTTACAGCTCCAGTTAAAGATTCTGTTAGCGGAACGATTTCTTATAACACGCCGTCACCCTATAACGGCTTTACGTTTGAAAATGTGCAGTTAACGTTTGAGAACGGGAAGATTGTAAAAGCGACAGCTAACGATTCTGAGCGTATCAACAAGATTTTTGATACGGATGAAGGTTCTCGTTATGTAGGTGAATTTGCGATCGGTGTAAATCCGTTCATCAAGCATCCGATGAAAGATATTCTTTTCGATGAGAAGATCGACGGCAGCTTCCACTTTACGCCTGGTCAAGCGTATGAAGAGGCGTATAACGGAAATGAATCAAACATCCATTGGGATATGGTCATGATCCAACGTCCTGATTACGGCGGAGGAGAAATCTTCTTTGACGATGTGTTGATTCGTAAAGATGGCGTTTTCGTTCTTCCTGAATTAGAGCAATTAAACCCTGAGAATTTAAAATAATACTAGTAGAAATGCTCATGTAAGTAGTTGATTTTCGTTCCAGGATGCTCGCTTTCCGGGGCGGCGTGCCGTGAACCTCCTAGCGCTCTGCGCTGTTAGGAGGCTCACCTTGCACTACAATCAACTTATCAATGAAGCACTAGCCTTCACAGGTATAAATTTTCACGAATTAATCAAAAGAAAATACAAAAAAGACTTGCCGTCAGGCAAGTCTTTTTTTCTTAAGGTTTTGCAGTCAGTGTTTCCTCGTATGCTCTTTGGAATTTTTGAATATCTCCAGCACCCATGAACAATAAAACACCGTCATTGTATTTTTTTAGTACATCCACTTTATCTTCTGTAATGAATTGTGCGTTAGGGATTTTTTCTATCAAATTCTCGATCGAAAGATTCCCCGCATTCTCTCTTGCAGAACCAAAAATATCACATAGATAAACGTGATCTGCTTCACTTAAGGCTGCTGCAAATTCATCTAGAAACGTCTTTGTTCGTGTAAATGTATGTGGTTGGAAGATCGCTACCACTTCACGATTTTTATACTTGTACTTTGTTGCTTCAATCGTTACTTTAATCTCAGTCGGATGATGAGCATAGTCATCGATCAGAATTTGGTCACCTACTGATTTTTCAGAGAAACGTCTTTTAACCCCTGTGAAGCTCTTTAATTGCTCTTTAATGATATCCATCGGTAATGTTTCATAATGACAGATCGCAATGACTGCAAGGGCGTTCAAAACGTTATGTGTGCCGTATCCTGGAATCTGGAACGTCCCATAAAACGTGTTGCGAACAAATACATCAAATGTTGTTCCTTCATCACCACGATTAACATTCTTTGCTTGGAAATCATTATGATCACCAAAACCATAGAACACAACAGGTACTTGTGCATGAATTTCTTGAAGATTTGCATCATCACCACATGCGATGATCGCCTTTTTAACCTGCATCGCCATAGCCTGGAATGCACTGATTACATCTTTTAAATCAGAAAAATAATCAGGATGATCAAAATCAATGTTTGTGATTATCGCATAATCAGGATTATATGATAAGAAATGTCTGCGATATTCACATGCTTCAAACACAAAGTATTCGCTGCCTTTGCTGCCTTTACCTGTTCCATCACCGATCAAATAGGAAGTAGGTTTTGCTGCACCTACAACATGTGCTAGTAATCCTGTAGTTGACGTTTTTCCGTGCGATCCCGTAACGGCGATCGATGTAAAGTTAGATAGATACTCTCCAAGAAAATGGTGATATCTATGAATAGGTATATTTTTTTCATTTGCAGCTTGAATCTCTTCATGCTGTTCGCCAAAAGCATTACCCGCGATAATCGTTTGACCTTCTTCAACGTTGTTCTTGTCAAACGGTAACACCGGTATGTTTTTCTCTTCAAGTGCTGTTTGAGTAAAGATATATTGCTCAATATCAGATCCTTGAACATCATGACCAGTGTCATGAAGGATTTGTGCCAACGGGCTCATTCCTGTCCCTTTAATTCCAATAAAATGGTATTTTGTCATGTATAGCCCTCCACAAAAAGAACACCTTCTAAAAGGCCTATTTGTATTATTATATGCCTGCTGTTTGAATCGGTTATTTATGCACAGTCAGGCTTGATTCGGAATACTTGAACCATTATATCAAAGTTGTTGTCCTATCACCATGATAGACAAATGATAAAAGTCTAATAGACCTTTTTATCTATTTTTACCCAACTTCTCCAAAATAATGATATCTGTTATTCCACTAACTCTAGTCTTGGATTATGGCGATAGATTCTTCCAGCTTTTGCTTGATGCTGTTCGTTCATCATAACGTTATCACCGGTAAATCCAATATTAATCTTTAATAGATTGCTGCCTACCCCGTAAATATCTACAGGTACTTTTTGTTCTTCAAACTGCTCGATTCTTTCTTTCTTGAACCCACCGCTAACAACGATTTTGACATGTTGGTAGCCTTCTTCATCCAGCGCTTTTCGGAGTGCAAAGATCAATTCTGGATTGACGCCTCTAGGGTCAAACGAACCTAACACATCAGGATTTCTAAAGAAATATTGATCGACCATCGTTCGCGAAGTATCAACCCTTACCCCTTTTAAAGTCTCTCCAAACTCTCTTGCTACTTTTAAGGCATCTGTTATCACATCATTGTTATAGTCAACGAGTGAGATAAGGTCGTCTTCAGGGTATTTTGCATGATAAGCTTTCGTAGCTTCCACTATGTCACCATTGAAAATTTGAATGAGGGCATGTGGCATCGTGCCCATTCCTTTTTTGCCCCACCATTCATTCATCGCATGTGTAGCCTGTGCAGTTGAGCCGCCAATATAAGATGCATAACCATCTCCTGCTTGCTGTGCAAAATGATCATCTCGGTCTCCCATAAAGATGACCGGTTTCTGTACGCCCGATTTGCTAGCAGCTTTCACAACATTATAAACATTCGTTGCAACCGACGTTCTTCTGGCTAGTATTCCATCTATCATACCTTCTAAGAACCCAAAGTTTTGGTAAGGTCCCTTAATCGTTAACACCGTTTCAAACGGAGAGATTTTGTCTCCATCTTTTAGAGAATGGATCTCTAAAGAATCAACATCTTTAGCAAACGTTTTAATAAGAGCGATCGCTTCATCCGAACCGCACAGAACGGCATCACTCTTTTGAAAGAACTGCATGGTTACGATATTATCTGGTTTAAATGATTCTACAATCTCACACGTTTTTAGAAAATAAACAGCAGAGAACCAGCCTTCTCTGATCCGTTCATCAAATTTAAATGTTTTATTTGTGAGCCGCTTGATCTTACCTTGCAGCTTTAATTCTATCTCTTTCATTAAATTACTCCTCATGACTTATTCCAAGGTATAAAAGAAAGGGAACTATTCCCCACACTATAATAGCGAACAAGGCACAATAACTCAAGAAAATCATTTAATAGAGAATTTTAGAGAGCAACCAGAAAGTGAAATAAATGAATAATCGGTCAAATTTGCCGATATAAAAGCAATTTTGCTGATAAAAGATATTTCCCGCCGATATAATCGGTTTCTTGCCGATATATCTTTATTCTTGCCGATATCCTTACTTTCTACCAAAGTGTGAACTTCACCACTCTGCTTACAAAAGAAGAGCTGATGTAAGGCGTCCCTTACAATCAGCTCTTTCTGATTACTTCATTACTCTACACCACTATATAGACGATTCTCTAGTTCTTCTTGTGTAAGAAGAACATGTCTTGGCTTACTTCCCATCGTTTCAGAGACGAGGCCGAAGCTTTCCATCATATCTACTAATCTTGCTGCACGGTTGTAACCAATTCTAAATCTACGCTGCAAGCTAGAAGAGGATGCTGCACCTACTTCGATTACATAGTAACAAGCTTCTTCAAAGAGTTCGTCTTCTACTTCTGTTGTTTGCTGATGCTGAATCAGTTCTTCACGAGTAAAAAGATATTCCGTCTGATATTCTTCTTTTACGTAACGTGTCACTTCTTCAATTTCTTCATCAGATACGAACGTTCCTTGAATACGAACCGCTTTGTTCGAGCCGTTCTCCATAAAGAGCATATCGCCTCGCCCTAATAACCGTTCTGCACCACTCATATCTAGAATGGTTCGTGAATCTATCGCGGACGATACAGCGAATGCTGTACGAGTTGGTACATTGGCTTTGATCAGTCCTGTGATAACATCTACTGATGGACGCTGTGTTGCAAGAAGAAGATGGATACCACATGCTCTTGCTTTCTGAGCAATTCGGCAGATCGCTTCTTCAACTTCTTGCGGTGATACCATCATAAGATCTGCCAATTCATCAATGACTACAACAATATATGGCATCTTGTTCTTATAATGCTGCTCTTCTTCCATCTTTTGATTGTAACGTTTGATCTCACGTACACCTGTTTTTGCAAACTCTTCATACCGGCGTTCCATTTCTTCAACCGCCCATTTCAAAGCAGCTGTAGCCTCTTTTGCATCTGTGATAACAGGAGTCACTAGATGCGGGATATGATTGTATGGTGCGAGTTCGACCATTTTAGGATCGACAAGTAACAGTCTGACATCTTCCGGCTTTGCTTTATACAGCAAGCTCACAAGTATAGAATTGATACAAACGCTCTTTCCTGAACCTGTAGCACCTGCTATAAGTCCGTGCGGCATCTTTTGGAGATCTGTTACTACAGGTGCTCCTGAAATGTCTAAACCAAGAGCCACTGTTAAGGAAGAAACTGAATCCTTAAACACATCATCTTCAATGATCTCACGTAAATAAACAGCTCTGCTATGCTGGTTGGGAACTTCTATACCGATTGCATTCTTTCCTGGGATCGGCGCTTCAATTCTTATATCACGAGCAGCGAGGCTAAGTTTTATATCATCTGTAAGGTTTGTAATCTTGTTTACCTTAACGCCTGGAGCGGGTTGAACTTCGAACCTTGTTACGGCAGGGCCTTTTGTCATATGAACTACTTTTGCGTTCACATTAAAGTTATCCAATGTTGATTGAAGTGTAAGCTTTTGTTCGTTTAACCAAAGATCATCATCTTCAAGTGATATCTTCGCTTTATTCAATAATGACATTGGAACAAATAGCTGATTTTTTACAGATTCAGCACTTTGATGAATGTTTAATTCTTTTCTTGCTGTTTGTCTACTTTCTGACTGACGCATTTCTGGATTTGAAACACTGCTTAGTGACTTTCTGTCTTTTTTTAGCATCAGCACATTGAAAGGAACGAATTGACCTCCACTTTTTGGAGCTTCTTTCTTAGGCGGAGTCTGTTCAATTACTACATCTTCTTGTACTTGCTTCTCTGACTTACTTGGGGCTACCTCTTGAACATATTGTGTATCAGGTTTCTCCGCACGTTCATCAGCAGGTTCTGATTCATCAACAGGCTCAATCATTTCATCCTGTTTCTCCACATTTAGCGTGTCAGGTGCAACCTCGTGGTCCTCCTCTGACACATACTCTTGGTGTTCCATAACCATTTCAAGCGACTCATTATGCTCTTCTTCTTCAGATGCTACATCCTGACCCAAGATTATTACTTCATCTTCAACCGGTAATTGTTCTGGTTCAACCATACTTTGATTCGAATCTTGAAATTGAGAAATCTCACGCCGAATCTCTTGTGAATCCATTGTGTCTTCTGTTGTTGCAGCTGGAAGAACTTCTTCAACAGTCTTTAAAAGTTCTTCTGTCACAGAATCCTTCTCAGGTATATCTCTACCGATGAACAAGATACCTTCTGGCTTTCTCTTTCCATACCCGTATACAGGAGAGGGTACATCTGTAGGCGTAAACCTAGATTTCACTTCAGGAGTGGTTTCCTTTTGTTCAGGCTTTACCTGTGCATCATTCTTATTTCTTCTCTCATATCCGTAAACAGGCGACGGAACGTTAGATGCTTTGAATGCTTGACGTTTTGGTTCCTGGCTAAAAGTAGTTGATTTGGCTTGAGTTCTTCTGTTGTCTTTTTGAAGAGATCGTTGCTCACGTACAGTGCGCTCATCTCGGTATGGTTTTTCTTCCCTAACAGGGGCTTTATACTGTTGTGTCTCTTTCTGCTGATATGTATGTCGTTGTACAGGTGGTTTTGCCGTTTTTTCATCCGGGATCACAGGAAAACGAAATGGCGCATTCTCTGGATACTTATGCAGCATTTTCGCAGGATGCTGTATATTTGATTGAGACGGTTTTCTCCCATTGTTTACAAAAGAAACTGACCTCGTCTTTTCTGTACTTTCCTTTTTTTCGGTTGCTTGTTGCTTTTTTACTGGCTCTTGGTTTTGCTTTCTCTCATCCTCATAATAGGAATCATCTTCATTTTCATCGTCAAAAAACGTATTCATTAATTTTTTTATCCAACTCATCTTCTCACCTATTTCTGTTGGTTGTTTCTTTATTGTAGCGAAAATAGAAGAGAAACAATAGTCTAAATATTCATCAATAGCACATGCGTCTAAAAAGATAAGAAATAAAAACCACTAGATGATCTAGCGGCTTTTATTATTAATCAATCTGTTGTTTCTTCTTCTACTGGTCTATTCTTGGCTAAAATAAAGACAGGTTCTAGCTCTTTGTTTTCATACATAAACGGTAAAGCCGTGATCGGTACTCGTCCGTTCATAAAAAATTGCATCGCCATCTGAGCCAAGACATCGTATCCTTGCTTATTTTTGATATCTGCAACAATCAATACATCTTGATGTGGTATGGCAACTGCCATTTCTCCGGTAATGTTTTTCTTCATTTCTTCTAAGAACTGAACATTCAGGATTCTGCTCGCATCGTATCCATCGTTATGGTTTAAAAAGAAGAACGTATTTCCCGCAACTTGGTCTTCTTTATAATCTGTTGATAATCGTTTTACATTGAACTTTGCTGCATCAAGTATTTGAGACTTTTCTACCTCCAACGCCTTCATCTTATTATTCGTTAGAAGTTTGTAGGTTTTGCCTAGGTCTAAAGCATAATAAATCCTCGTCTCTGCTGTATGCTCTTGATAGAACAGTTCTTCTCCTTCTGGTGTTTCTGTAGGAAAGGAAGCAGAACGAATGACTGGGAAGATGCGTGATAGGCTATTCGAACTCTCATCTTCATGGGACGCGGCGTTCAATCCTTCTTCTACGTAGTAAACAAGTTTATTGATAAGCTCATCTTTTTCTTTCGACCAGCGTGCACTGAGCCCACCGAGAGATAAAGAGACCCCTTTACCCGTTATCTTATTCGTAATTCGCAGCGTTTCCTCTTCTCTATCATATGAAAATTCCCGGGTTGGACTCATTAATTTCTCTTGTAAGGTTTTCTTTAGTTTAATGGAACTGCTCATATATGAATCCTCCTTTCCTAAACAACGATTACACGTAACGTGAAAAACCTCCTAATGGAGGTTTTGTTCGTTTACTTGCTGTTCTCTTCTTTATATTCTACTACTACTTCTGTTCCTAGTCCGCCACGTGCGTTCCAGTTTCCAACTACTTTAATATACTTAGGTTTAAGCAGCTTCACGAGATCTTCCAAAATACGATTTGTAGCATGCTCTTGATAGATTCCAACATTACGATATGAAGTTAGATAATACTTCAATGACTTCATTTCTACTAGATCTTCATTTGGAATGTAGCTGATGATGATATCAGCAAAGTCCGGAAGACCTGACCAAGGACATACAGATGTAAATTCAGTCGTAGGAATGGTTACCATTGTATCTTTTCCTACATACTCATATGGAATTGTTTCTAATATATCAACGAGGATTACGTTCTCATCTTGGATGTCAAAACGAATTCCTTCATATTTACTGTGATTTACTTCAACTTTAGCCATTAAAAAAACTTCCCTTCACCTAAAAAAATATCATTTTTCGTTATTATAACATACTCTTTTGACCTATTTTGAAGGAATGTTAAGCTCTTCTAAAAAGGCAACAATCTGCTCTTTTGTTTTTCTCTCTTTATTCACATAACGTCCGATCTCTTCGCCGTCCTTAAATGCTAAAAAGCTCGGTATACCAAAAATATCAAGCGCTTGACAAAGTTCGATCAGTTCATCACGATCCACATAGACAAATTGATAGTTTGAATATTCTTCTTCAATTTCTGGTAGGATCGGCTTAATTACCACACAATCCGGACACCAATCAGCAGAAAAGACAGCTATTGTAACGTCCTTTTTGATTGTTTCTTTAAATTGTTCGATCGATTTGATATTTTCCATTTAGATCGTCTCCTTATTGATTCAGCTTCATATCGCCAAATTTAATATATCCTTTTTTTCTTAACCATTCTGAAAGTATCAGACTAATGATAATGGGTCCTATAAAATGCAAAATAAATATAGCAAGAAACGTTTCAAAGGTAAAGCCCATCGTCCTGAGCGTCATAATTTGCCCTACGAGGCCACTTGTACCCATCCCTGCTCCGGCTGGAATATTCTCCATTTGAAAATAAAGTGTTCCGATGGGTGCTAATAAGATACCGGCAACTGTTGGCGGAATTAAGATATACGGATTTCTTACCACATTTGGAAACTGTAGTTTTGATGTTCCGATTCCTTGGGTAAGCCAGCCTCCAAATCCATTTTCCCGGTATGAACTTGTGGCAAACCCTATCATTTGAGCTGCACATCCAATTGTTGCTGCACCAGCGGCTAGACCCTCTAGGCCAAGCATCATCGCAATTGCGGCAGAAGAAATCGGACCTGTTAGTGCAAAGCCAAGCAATAGAGCTACTAATATCCCCATGATCAACGGTCTCTGATCGGTTGACCACATAACAAGCTGACCAAATGCCTTCATGAATTGATCAATTCCTGGTCCGATAAATGTTGCAATCGTAAAACCTGTAAAGATCGTAACTGCAGGTGTGATTAAAATATCAAACTTCGTTTCTTCAGATACTAGCTTTCCGGTTTCTACAGCAATCAACGCTGCTACATAACAACCCGCAACACTCCCTAGATCCGCTCCTGCTGCACCCGCTATACCTGCTGAAAAGATAACGAGTGGAGGTGCTTTTAATCCGTACGCCACTGCCGTACCGATCACTGGACCCATCAAAGTCATCGCTAACTGTCCCATCTCTGTGAAAAATGGAAGTGAGAGTTGCTCACCAATCGTCTTTAGAATCAGTCCTACGATAAGCGATGCCATCAAACCTAGTGCAAAATATTGAAACCCCGTAATAAAATACGTTTTTGGGGATAGACTTACCCCTTTTTTATTTAAAAAATCCCTCATATGAAATGACTCCTTTTGCTGTTCTGTTAAACATGTCCCCCAAACATTATAACTTGTTTTAAACCCATGTAAAGACAGGTGTAAAGCTAATTAGTTTTACATACAATTCTTTTTACTTTGAAACTTAAAATAATTCAAAAAAGACCGATAAAATGGCAGGGGGGAATTCATATGAACATGTCGATACGAAGAAGAGTGCGACTGATGCTTTTCATCAGTTTAGCCGGAATGGTACTATTACTTGCATTTATTGGATTATTTTTATGGCAGAACACCCAAATGGAAGAGGAAAGAGATCAAGTACAACTAACATTACGTTCTAGTAATGATATTCAAAGTACATTTAATGAAGTGCGTAAACTTGAACAAGAGTATTTAAGAGATCCTAGCACAGATGCTAAAGAAAAAGTTTTAACTTCATTGAATGACTTGCAAAAAGCAACAACTAAAATAGCTAAAGAAACGAACAGTTCTTCAATTAAAGGAATAGAAAAAGACCTGTCTGCTTATCAAACATCGTTTAATTCTGCCACAAGCCTTACTACACAACTTAACTCATTAAAGCAGATGATGACAGAAACATCTAACAACTTTTATGAATCAGTAAAAGCCATGAACGACCAAGCTTTATTGATCACACTGCTGCAGATGCAAACGTATGAAAAAGATGTTCATATTAAGTATGACAGCACGACGGTTGAAAGCTTTAAAGAAAGTGCTCAAACGTTTGATCGTATGTTAGATGAGAAAAACCTGCCTGCTGATCAGTTGTCTACTTTTAAATCAAATTTATTAAAATATACAACCTCTGCAGATACGATCCAATCGATCACAAAAAAGATCGGGGATGATATTTCGACTTTTGAAAAGATCGCTAATGTTGTAGATCAATCAACGAAAGATGCAGAAAGTAACTTGCAGAAGGAAAATGTTGAATTAACGAAAAACCAAAAATCAGTTAAGTTTTGGCTGACGATCAGTTTAATTGGTTTGAGTGTCGTAATCTTATCGATATTAAGTGTGATCGGTGTTTGGCTTCTACGATCGATCCAATCCTCAATTTCGGTACTTAAAGAAGGAGCTGCCATTATTGGTGATGGTGATCTTTCTTACCGTGTAGAGACGAAATCTAAGGATGAAATGGGAGAACTAGCTCAAACCTTTAATCGTATGGCTGAAAAAATGCAAAAATCAATGAACGAAGTAAAAGATGCCGCAGAGAAACTAACGAGTTCATCTCAAAACTTAGCAGCCGTATCAGAAGAAACCACCGCACAAAGTGATGAAGTGACAGAAGCGATCTCTCAAGTAGCTACAGGAGCTCAAAATCAGGCTGATCATCTGCAAGAATGTACACTTTTGCTTTCTGATGTGACTGGATATATTAAAGAAACGGCTTCGATCAGTGACGAGATTGCTTCTGATGCCATTCAAGCTGAAAACGAAGGAAAAGCAGGATCCAATATCGTCCATCAACTAAATACACATTCTGAGAACTTTTTAGAACTTGCTCAAAGTCTTATTTCAGAAATTCAAGACGCGAGCAAACAATCCAAACAGATTCATTCAATCGTTGAAACGATCCAAGAGATAGCAGGAAGCACTGACCTTCTTGCACTTAATGCAGCCATTGAATCCGCAAGAGCTGGTGAAGCTGGTAGGGGCTTTTCCGTTGTTGCCAGTGAAGTTCGAAAACTTGCTGAGCGTTCTAAGAATGAAGCACTAAGAATTCAGCAGCTAGTAAAATCCATGACATATCAAATGGAACTGTTATCAAAAGAAACAGTGCGCTTTGAGCAATATCGTGTTGATCAAGTTGAATCTGTTCAACAGACAGAAAAAGCGTTTTCAAGCATCATTCAAAATGTTTCTCAAATAAATGGAAGAATCTCTCAAGTAAAAAGTGCGATCGGTCGTGTTGAATCCGCTAATGAAAACTTATCTGAAAAGCTCTTTGAAGTGAGTGCGATATCTGAGGAATCCGTTGCTACAAGTGAACAAGTTAGTGCCTCAAGTATTCACCAAAAAGAAGCCATTCACCAAGTAAACATTGCTGCGACAGAACTGCAAGAAATTGCCCTCACTTTGCAAGAAGAAGTAGACCAATTTTCTTTAGGTGAAAGAGAAAATCTAATCACTGATGAAGAGATAGGATTTATCGATACTTACCATGAAGCAGCAGCAACAGTTGATGATAGTGATGCAGAAGAGCATGATGTTCCATACGATGAGTACAGAGAAGAAATTGAAGCAGAGACAGAAGTAACACCTGATCACCATGTTGACGAAGAGGAAATAGAGGAAGATACGGAGTCTGTTCATTCTTTAGATCGTGAAACTAAAAAAGAAGATTAAGTATAAAAACCCGGTGATCACTCGCCGGGTTTAATAATTTCCACTCAATTGAGTATATTTTCTATGTTCTTTATACGTTTTTGAAAAGTAATGACTCCATGTACCATCCTGTTTTGCAACAAAGTAAAAATAGTTATGCTTTTCGGGATCTGCTGCGGCTTTTAATGAAGATAGATCTGGACTAGAAATCGGCCCTGGCGGCAGACCCTTATTGATATACGTATTGTACGGACTATTAATCTTAATGTCTTTTCTTCTTAATGTTGCTTTTGGTTTTTCTAGCAAGTATTGAACGGTAGAGCAGGATTGCAGCTTCTTCTCTTCTTCTAACCTATTCACAAAAACACCAGCGATCCTACGTTTCTCTTCATTCAAAAGAGCTTCTTGCTCAATAATTGAAGCTAATGTTATCATTTCATAAATTGTTTGATCACTTTTAATTGTAATTTTTGTTGTTTCTTCGATCAGTCTTTCAGTCATTTGATGAATAATTTTATCTGCTTTCATTTTCTTCTCAAGATAATAAGTGTCTGGAAAAAGAAGTCCTTCCACAGCAAACTTTGTATCCGATTCTTTTACTTTCTTGTTTATTCCTAATTGCTCTTGTTGATTATCAGTTAATGTATCCCACGATTTTGCTACTTCAAGAAATTGATTTCTATCCACAATTTCCGCTTTGCTTAATCGATCTGCTATCTCTGTAACTGTCAAACCTCCTGGAATGATCACTTCGATGGCTTCTGTTTCATTTTCCAAAGTAGATAGATCTCGCAGAATCTCTTTATACCCTTTTCCTTGTTTAATCGTATGTTCTCCGGCTATAACTTCACTTTTCTTTCCTGTAACTGTTGCATAAACGGTAAATAAAAATGGGCTTTTAATAAATTCGTTTTCTCTTAAATGATCGGATATCGTTTCAAAATCACTGTTTTCTTTTATAACAAAAGCCTTCTCTGCTGTTCCTTCAGGTGGTGAGACTTCATATACGACCCAGCCAACACACAAAGCGATGAGGACAACAAACAAGATCAGTACTCTTTTCGAATATGAGTTCAAAGTTAAAATCCGCCTAACGTTTTTGTTTCTAATTTCCCCTGATTATCTTTATTCATACAAAAAGGCTGTTAGGTAAGGTATACAAACCTTACTAACAACCTTCGATTGAAAAATATACTCTGCAATAGCATCGCGTTTTTAAACTTTTATTTGTTTAAACTGTATATATATTGCCCTAAAAGGATCGTGGAAATATGCAAAAACATCTCACTCCTAGACAGCATGCCACTGGTAAAGACGCCTATCGCTCCATCCTTTTTTCTGATCTCTGGGTCTTTTGTTAAGTCCCCCATCAATGTTCCAAGTTCTTTGCCCTGCTTCAGACCTGCTACGATTACCAATGGAAGTAGAATGCGAGCTCCCGCAGCTGAATAGACGTTCCCATGTTGGTCAGCCACCGCTCCCCAGTTACATAAATACATGCCATCTTCCATCTCCATAACACCACCTTCAAAACCAATGCCGATGTCCGCTCCTTGCTTCACACAATCTCTCGCACGATTGATAGCACCGATCTTGGTTTCCTCATCAGAAAAAGGCTGAGCCGCAACCAGTGAATCAGATGCGTAAGATACGAGTTCAGCATCCTCAAAATGCGTAATAAAAGGATGAGCTGCTTTAATCTTTGCAGGATTAGATGATCCAATTCCAATTTTCATCGTGCGTTCACCCTCAGCTATTTTCTAAGATCGTTCTTAATGTAGATTCATCTGCTGTTTTCACAAGTTTTATAAGCAATTCTTTAGCAGCCGCATAATCGTCAACATGTATCATTGAAGCATGCGTGTGAATATAACGTGAACAGATTCCGATCACCGCAGAAGGTACACCGTTCCCTGAAATATGTACACTGCCAGCATCCGTTCCACCTTGTGAAATAAAATACTGGTAGGGAATCCTATGCGTTTCAGCTGTATCTAGAATATATTCCTTCATTCCACGGTGAGTGACCATCGTTCTGTCTAGAATCCTTAACAACGCACCTTTTCCAAGCTGTCCGAACTCACTTTTATCCCCCATCATGTCATTTGCTGGACTTGCATCTAAAGCGAAAAATAGATCAGGTTGAATTAAGTTAGCTGCTGTTTTGGATCCTCTAAGTCCTACTTCTTCTTGAACCGTAGCACCACTATACAATTCGTTAGGCAACGTTTCATCCTTTAATTCTTTTAATAGTTCAATCGCTAATCCCACACCATAACGATTATCCCATGCTTTAGCCATAATCTTCTTCGGATTGGCCATCGGTGTGAACGGACAGATCGGAACGATTTGCTGCCCGGGTCTTACGCCTAGGTTATGAACTTCTTCATCATTATCTGCACCAATATCTATGTACATATTCTTAATACCCATCGGTCTGTTACGCTGATCGTCGGAAAGAAGATGAGGTGGAGTCGAGCCGATAATACCTGTTATAACATCACCTTTATCCGTATAAATATTTACACGTTGAGCTAAGAGAACTTGGCTCCACCAACCACCTAACTCTTGAAATTTAAGCATACCGTTCTTCGTAACCTTCGTAACCATGAAACCAACTTCATCCATGTGCCCTGCTACCATAATCTTTGGACCATTCCCTTTTTTGACACCAAAGATGCTACCAAGACCATCTTGAATAATTTCATCTGATACAGGTTCGATCTCTTTTCGGACAAACATACGAACATCTCTTTCAAAGCCTGGCGCCCCTGGCAATTCAGTCAATGTTTTAAACAAGTCGAGTGTTTCATTATTCATATAAAAACAACCCCTTCTAATTAGTCACATGTACATTTTTATTGTACACCTAATAAGAAGGGGTTTTCTATACTTATGAACGTTCTAGATTTCGTAAGTGATCGGATCGACTGCTCCTGCTTCTTTAAAACCTTTTAATCGTAAAACACAGCTGTCACATTGACCGCAAGCTGCCTCTTTCCCATTGTAGCAAGAAGTTGTTAGATCATATGGCACTTCAAGAGAAAGACCTTTTTCAATCGTTTCCTTTTTAGATAAAGAGATCAATGGTGTCTCTACTGAAATATTTTTCCCTGTCACACCCGCTTTTGTTGCTAGGTTAATCGTCTCTTCCATGCTCTGAATGAATTCAGGACGACAATCTGGATAGCCGCTAAAATCAACCGCTGAAACGCCGGTATAAACGGCAGTAGCTCCGATAACTTCAGCATAAGCGCTTGCGAGTGATAAGAAAATCATATTTCTAGCAGGCACATACGTTACAGGGATTCCTTCTTCTGCCTCAGTCGGAACATCTACCTTTTCATCAGTAAGGGCACTTCCTCCTATATCTTTTAAGAAGGTGAGATCTACAATTCGATGATCTGCTACATCATAAAATTTACCTACTTCAATCGCTTGTTCAACTTCTCGATTATGGCGTTGTCCATAGTGAAAAGTGATCGGATATAAGTCATATCCTTCCGCCTTTGCGATCCCCATACAAGTTGTGCTATCAAGTCCTCCGCTTAAAACAATAACCGCTTTTTTGTTCATGGTTAGACCCCTCTTTCTTCTGGATGCCAGATCACTTTATGAAGCTGAAGACTGAGCTTTGCATTTGGTAGTGGATTCTCCAACAAAAGTTCAACAAGACGTCTCGGAGGCATACTTTCCCATACCGGACTTACACAGATCTGACCATTTCTGTAATGTTCAGAGACTACTTGTTTCGTTATCTCAAAATCGTTCTCTGACCCCACAACAAATTTGATCTCATCTTGGTGCTGAAGCTCTTTGAAATTCTCCATGTGCATCCGTTCCATCTCACCAGATGCTGGGAGCTTGTAATCCATCACGAATCTCATCTTTTTTTGTAAATCATGGTGAGAGTTGCGCAATTGCTCAAATGGCTGTAGATCGATAGCTCCGTTCGTTTCAATGTGGATATCCACAATATGATCCAAGTCAGCCATAGCTAGAAGCAAGGCAGCTGATTTTTCTCGGTGGATCAAAGGCTCTCCACCTGTAAAACAGATTCGTTGTGAACGAAACGTATTAATCGTATTCACGATCTCTTCAATCGTTGCTTCAAACTCAGGCTTAGCTGGTGCATAACTGTATGTCGTATCACACCATGTACAACGGAGATTACAATGAAAAACACGTACAAATACCGTAGGATACCCAGCTTGTAATCCTTCACCTTCTACCGTCTCAAAAATCTCGACCATAGGAACTTTCCAATGTTTCCAAACGTCTTTAGACGGCAGATTAAACATCATCCTTTTCCACCATCCATTCTCTTTTCATGACAGCATAGCTAGTAGGTGTCTCATACAGCTTTAACTCTTCTAACCTGTGACCTTGTTCACTTAGACCTCTTTCGTTTAGTTCAAGATCAATTTGCTCCCAAATCCAAACCACCATATTTTCTGCAGTCGTATTCATCGGCGGAAGAACTTCATTTAAATATCGGTGATCTAGTTTACTGTCGATTGCTGATTTAAAGATTTCTTTTATCTCTCCAAAATCTACGGCAATACCGATCGAATTCACAAATCCGCTCATTGTGATCACTAGTTTGTATGTGTGACCGTGGAGATTTTTACATTTTCCATCATAGCAATGCAGATGATGAGCCGCATCAAACGTAAACTCTTTGCATACTGCAACCCGCTTATTATGGTACTTTAATTGTTCGCTCTTAATGTCGCGACCAAGTATTTGAACATCTGTTGGAATTTTATAAGTCATTCCAGTTCATCCTTTCGAATGGAGCACGAAAACAAAAAAACTCTGCTAAAAACGCAGAGAGTGTAAATGTTCATTCTTCACGCTCCCTAGTTTTGTTTTAAGAGGGGTGGGAATTTCGAACCCTCCATCTTTATCAAGTGTATCTTATCAAAAAAGCCCAAGAAAAAGAAGGCTTTTCTTTGTTATACTGATAAAGAAGAACCAATATGATTTTTAAAAATGAACTTACACAAGGTGGGAATAGTAATGAATTGGAGAAACCTGATTCTAGCAGGCCTCACAGGTGCTGCAATCGGTTATGTTGTTACAAAGAAGCAAACAGAAACCATCACACCAGAAAAAGCTTTAAAACAATTTAAGGAAAAAGCAAGAGATCATTACACAATCTCTGGAGCCTGGATCATGGTTAACTCAGAAGAAAAGAACGTGCACGGCCTTCCATACTCTGTATATAAGGGTGGCTTTTCAAACTCATCACCTGGAAGGGAAGCCTCGCATTACGAATTCTTAATTGATGCTTCAACTGGAAGTCTGTTAGAGCTCATTCAAAAATAAAGGCTGTTTTCTTAAACTTTATTGCTTTCGGAAATGTTGATTTCCATTCCAGGCTGCTCGCTTTCCACGGTGCAGGCGGTGAGCCACATTCGTACGTTTCACTTTTAAATGTCTCACCTGTCTAGTTGCAGTGGCTAGACCTCGAGGTCAAAAGTTAAATGGTTGTGATGAACAAAATGCCCCTTCAAATCCAAAAACAAACACAAAGTAAAAAAAGCCCTTAGGAAAATTTCCTGAGGGCTTTCTTATGGAGATTAACGATATAATTTTGTTTGATCATAAAGATTGTTATCGATCTTGAATTTCGTAGTAAGATACTGACGCTTTTCCCAAACACCTAAAATCAATAAAGGAACGATGATTAGAAGAAATAATAGTCCTGTTACAACGATCCAATCCATATGAGTTCCAAGATCTGATTCGTGTGCTTTTTTATAATCTTTAATTTGAGAGTTTGCTTTAGCTACTGCTGCTTCAGCCAAAAGTTCGTTTTTGTCAGCATCATAGAACACAACTTCTGTGTGATCGAAGTAAAAAATATTATCTCTAACCGTATCATAGTTAGCAATGGCAACTGTTACTTCTGATGCATCTAGTTCTGAGTCTTGATTTGGGTATGTTTCAATGTCTGTTAATGTTAAAGAACCTTTTTTTAAATCTTTGTGCTTACTTTCAATTCCCTTTTCAATCGTCTTCTTCATTTCATCTGTAGCTTGTTCAGCAGATACGAAAGTACCCATGGATAAAAACAGTGCTAAAACGGTAAAAATGGCAACTAACTGTTTTTTCATTTTCAAATCCCCTCTCATTTTTTACCCTTTAAGATATAAATAAAGTTCATCAATACATGCCTCTCATATTTTAACATATCCTGTCGATTTCGACATTCACTTGAAAATGGAAAATATGTGACGGTTTTTTTACATTTTCGGGGAACGTGGAATTCTTTCTGTCATGTCACCTTTTGCATCCCACTTAACAGCACGACAAATACAATCATGATAAAAGAAATACCATGTGTCAGGCTTTATCCATTTCTGTTTTTGAAAGATGGAAGTCATGGGATAATCATCATAAGCCAGCACCCATAGTGGGTTATGATGTGCATGAGTTGGCATGATGTCACCAATGTGATAGAGCTTTTCACCATTCTCTATCGTTAGCTCAATTAGGGAATGACCATCACTATGCCCGCCCGTATGAACCATTCTTATCCCTTCTAGAACATCTATCTCTTCTTTAAACGTCCTTACTTGATGCTGAATAGGTTCCCAATTTTCTTTCCAATATGTATTCTGAGACCTGATATTTGGATTCTTAAGCTCATTCCACTCTGTTTCAGAAGTATAAATAACAGCGTTTTCAAAAACAGGTACTAACCTATCATCTTCCCATCTGGATAGCCCTGAGGCATGATCAAAATGCATATGTGTCATAAGAATAATATCAATATCAGCTGTTGTTAATCCCTCTTTTTCTAAACTTTTTTCAATAAGCGACTCTTCTGTAACGCCATAATTTCTTTTTTGTTTTTCTGTTAATTTCCCATAACCGATTCCAGACTCAATGAGTATGTTCTTTCCTTCAAAACCTTGAACAAGGATGGGTTCAGTTCTAAGTTCTATTTGATTCTTCTCGTTAACAGGATATTTCCTTTCCCATAGAGCTTTAGGAACGACTCCAAACATAGCACCGCCGTCCATATGTGTGACCCCGCCATCCAACCATGTCAATGTCTTTTTACCAATCTTCCACTGATCCATATTTTTAGTCTCCTTTCTATTTGGATCTCTGTACAAGTGTATCACAAGAAACACAGATCGGATGAAAAGAAAAGACCCAAGCATATGCTTGGATCTTTATGAACGGAATTGTGCTTCCATTCGATAAATTCGATATCCTTTTTCAGAGAATTTCTCTTCATATTCTGTCATAACGTTATCTTCCATATCACTCTTATGAAGATCAAGACTTACTTCGTTAAAGAACATGCCATAAGTTGACATGCTATGAAGTGAATACTCGAACAACCCTTGATTATCCGTCTTAAAATGTATTTCACCCGGCTTTTTTAATACCGTTTCGTATCGTTTCAGAAAACTTTCATGCGTTAATCTTCTTTTAGCATGTTTGGATTTTGGCCAAGGATCTGAAAAGTTGAGGTAAACACGCTCAATTTCTCCCGGCTCAAAGTAATCCAGCAAGTGTGATGCATCTGCTCTAATAAGTTTTACGTTTGGTTTTTCGTCTTCTAGAATACGATCCAATGCAGTAATGATGATACTGTCATAAAGCTCCATCCCTAAATAATTTATAGAAGGATTTTGTTTAGCCATACCATTAACAAACTGTCCTTTACCTGTTCCAACTTCAATATGAATCGGATTGTCATTCCCAAAAAAAGAATGCCACTTCCCTTTCATTTTTTCAGGCTCTACTGAAACGTATTCAGGATGGTCGATTAATTTTTCTTTTGCCCAAGGCTTAAATCTTTGACGCATATTTTCTCCCCACTTTTCACACTTTTATATACGATTTCATTTACCTCATAATAGTTTTAAACGAAGGATATTTTTTAGCATAATCCATAAGCTATGCAATGAAAGGATGTGCAGGAAAAATGCCCTTAAATCACAATGATCAATTGCATATCATAAGAGATCTTCTTCAAGACCATTATACCGATTGTGCTGGTTCACCATCCGAATGTGCTCAATTAGAACGTCTTGCTGCACATTTATTGGAGAACGGCGCAGTTCATGAAGAAGTACGAAACATCTTGTCCAACATTAACGAATATAGTCATACAGGCTTTTCACACCAGCATTTAGAAGAGCATATTACCAATCATCGTCCTCACTTAGAATCATGGATCAACACGATTCAAACACATCATCCATATTAAGACACTATTCCCTAGGAAATAGTGTCAGATGGTCTTATATATTGTCAGTGTTAGATCGAACCAGCAAGTTTCTTAATACTTTCTGCAAAATGGGCAGTCTCTTTAGACTGTCCTTTTTCTTTATACCAGAAAAAAGAGCTTATCGTTTGTGCCAAAACATACCAATGCATTCTTCTTTCTAAATCATCATCAAGGGTTTCCCCATAAATCTCGAGCCATTCTTCCCATTTTTCATAAGGGATATAGCTATAGAGAAGCATTCCAAGATCTAATGCAGGATCAGCAATCATCGCTCCATCCCAATCGATTAAATATAATTCATCAGAATCGCTTAGCAGCCAATTGTTATGATTAACATCACAGTGGCATACAACCAAATTATCGACTTCCACTTCAGATGCAGTCTCCATTAAATAAGCAAAGGAATCATTGATGATTTCTAGATAATCTTTTTCTTTACGCATCTGCAATTGTATATCATTTAATAGGTCAACTGGTGTTAACCTTTTTTTCTCTAATCGGTTCATCATGCCAAGCAGTTCTTGAGATCGGTGAATTTTCGCCAAAAGTTCAGCTACATTCTCACTTTTCATATCTGCTGCTTTTAATTCACGGCCGTTTAGCCATTGCTGAGCTGTTATAACATCTCCATTACCTAATCTTTTTGTCCATAAAAGTTTAGGAACAATTCCTTCTGCAGAAAGAACAGCTAAAAACGGAGAGGAATTACGCTTTAAAAACAGTTTTTGGTTCCCATATTCAGCTATATATGCTTCTCCCGTTGCTCCGCCAGCAGGGGAAACCTGCCAATCTTCTCCCAAAATCTGTTCCAAAATGTTCACCTTCTTGTCTAGTTAAGAAATCCGTTTTTTATTAGTTGTTCGTTCAAAAAATTAAAGCTTTTCCGTATCGAATTAAATTACTGCGAAGTCATTATTTTAACACAAAAAATCAAGAAAAGCACTTGATTCTTGATTCTTTACAATTCTAAACAGAATAAAGCAAAGAAAAAGATAACGGTTCTAATCTATACGAATCCTCATTTAATACTACATTATCGTATCTTTCATCTTCAATCGCTATCATCCATCTATGCTGTTCTAAAGGGATGATTATCGGTTTAGTCGTTTGGTTGAAAAGCAATAAAGCTTTGCTCCAATAAGAAGCACCATCTTTTATATCGGTGATAGGAAGGTGGTACTTAAATCCTAAACATCCATCTGGTACATTCCATTCCAAAAGCTCAACAGAGTTATCACGAAAAATAGGCTGTGATTTCCTTATACCTATCAGATGTTTAAAATAATCAACTTCTTTATGAAAGAACTCAACAAGGTTCCAATCGAACGCATTGATCGTGTCGGGAAGATTATAGCTGTTCTCTTCACCTTTTTTCGTTCGAAAACATTCTTGCCCCGCATGGATAAATGGAACGCCTTGTGCAAAGATCGTAATCGCTAAAGCAAGCTGTTGTCTCTTCCTTCTCATTACTTCATCTTCGAAGGGGTGCCGAATGTACAAAAGATCGAACAATGTGTGATTATCGTGACATTCTGTATAATTAATGCTTTGTTCAGCTTTAATAAATTTATCATGCTGACCTGCATAACCCTTCATCACATGACTCATCTGATGTTTGATTCGTTCATCATTATTACCATTAATAAACCCGCTTTGACCCTTAGGAAAGATACTTCCTTTAACATGGTCACGAAACGCATCATTAAAAAATGAATAGGATGGCATCTTCTTAGCAGATGACAGAGAAGCTTTTCTTTCAGGTTCTAAATTCGTATTTAAATCCCAGCCTTCTCCAAGTAAAAACACGCCAGGATTCAAAGATTTTAACTTTTCTGCAGCCTGCTTCATCGTTTCAACATCATGAATCCCCATCAGATCGAATCGAAATCCATCCACTTTATATTCACTCATCCAAAAAGTTAGCGCATCTAAGATGAACTTGCGCATCATTTTCCTTTCAGATGCTGTATCATTTCCTACACCCGTTCCATTAACCGGGTTTCCGCCATCGTCATAACGAAAATAATAGCCAGGAACGAGCTTTTCAAGTGATGATTCTTCACGTTTATAGACGTGGTTGTAAACCACATCTAAAATGATCGAGAGCCCATTATGTTGAAGAGTCTGAATCAAAGTTTTTAGCTCTTTTATTCGACAGATCGGGTCATAAGGATTTGTAGCATACGATCCTTCAGGAGAGAAGAAATGAACCGGATCATATCCCCAGTTGTACGCTGAATCTGGCCTTGTTTCATCAACACTTCCAAAGTCTGCTACTGGCAACAACTGAACATGAGTAACACCAAGACTTTTTATATACTCCAATCCCGTATGAAATCCATTGGATGTTTTTGTCCCTTGTTCTGTTAATCCTAAATACTTTCCTTTATTTAAGACACCACTATCAGAATGAATCGTTAAATCCCGAATATGAACTTCATAGATGATACTGTCTGTTTTTGAACGAAGGTTTATCTTTTTTTCTGATCGATTCCATCCGTCAGGATCTGTCTCAGGTAGATGGATGACAACCGAATGAACTCCGTTTGCAGTAATCGACCTCGAATAAGGATCTGTTGTTTCTATCCATTCATGATTTACGTTTACGACAAACATATATTCTGTAAGATGGTGATTTCCGTCTAACGTAGCTTGCCACACTCCTCTTTCAGACCGTGACATGTTTTGTTCAACAAAGGTATTAGAATGTTTGGTTTTATACTTAAGTATCATTGCAAAGGCAACGGGAGACCAAACTTTAAATGTCGTACTCTCTGGTGTGTAATTCGCTCCAAGACTACTGTCATCATAATAGAGGCTATCGAACTTTTCGGTCCGTACAATGCTACCGATCATTAAAGGGATCTTTGTATCGTTATATGTGACCCAATATCGGTTTTTTAAATCAATGGGCGTTCTCGTTCTGCATTTGTAGATCACTTGATTATGATAATGTTCTTGTTTATCGATGGTTAATGGCTGCAATACCTTCTTATCATCTACCAATGAAAGTGACGGGATGATTGAAAAAGGGTTACAGACTACAATGGTTATCATAGAAAAATCATCGATATATGCCGACATTGAAATATGATCAACTTTCATTGACCTCACCCCTTTTTATCGCTATTACATCATATTGAACTTAAAATGAATTTGTTATTCCTATCTATGAAAAAGAGGCCTATCCTAAAAGTAAGATAGGATTACTTTAGGCGGCCTCACGCATTTGGCGAAGATAACTAACAGAAGTTTTTTATCTTCACTCCGCATTTAAATACTTATTCTTCATGATTCTCCCTACAATAACGATTGCCGCATAAACGATGACAGGTACAACAATCCCAAGAATAAGCTGGTCATTGGTTACATCTAAAATCCATTTCTTCAAACCTGACTTCTTTTCGATCAACATAACCCAAAGGAAGGCAAATAGAGTAATATTAAAAAAATCTGTCCATTTCATTTTTATTCCCCACTCGTTTTAAAAATTATATTTTAACTGAAACCGTACCTGGTTGAACTTCAATACGAACCGGAGTGGTTCCTTTGTACTCACCATCGGCATGAATGGCTACTGATTTACGTGTTATCACTTCAATCTCTTTTCCTTTAAACTGAGAAACTCCTTGTACGTTAACATGACCACCCCAAAATACAGAAACAAAGAGCAATAAAAGTTTGAATAGAGATAGATCATGCACAATACAAACATCTAAAACTCCATCATTACACTTTGCGGAAGGACAAATTTTCATACCCCCTCCATAATAGGGCATGTTACCAACAGCTACAAGCCAGACATTGCTAAACTGATGTTCATGTCCATCGATTCTGATTTCCATGGAATCTGGTACATAAAATTTTAAAACCTTAAACAATGTAAAAACATAGGCAAGAGAACCTAATTTCAGCTTATGTAAATACTTTTTGTATGTCGCTTCATTTGTAAACTTTGCGACTTCTCCATCCAAACCAATACCAACGGCACTTATAAAAGACTGGATCTTATTGCTTCTTCCTAAAAGCTGAATACTTCCGGAGTCAGTCTTGACCGTTCGATTGCGTTTAAGATATAGAAGTTTTTTTTTTACCCCTTTAACATCTTTCGTTAATACTCGAACGATATCATTACCAGATCCTCCAGATATAAACCCTAAAGGAATGCTAGGATTCTCTTTCATACCATTTAAAACTTCATGGACCGTACCGTCACCACCTACTGCAATAACAGCTTTAATATCAGCTTTGTTTATGTATGTAATCTTCTTCGCAATTTCTGTGGCATGACCGCTATACTCTGTATAAAACGTTCGATAAGTTATCTCTTCCTTGTCCATTACATTTTTTAATTGATTAAATGATTGAATCGCTTTTGGGTTGTTTGCGTTAATGATAAAGAAATATTTTTTCATTCAGTGCGTCCTCGATTTATGTTTTTAAAAGTAATTCGACAAAATCTCTCAAATACCTTCAAAATGAAACTCAGACTCACTGGATAAAGGATCTTTTCTGTATAGAGAATTCGTTACACCTAATTTTAAGAGATCAGACACAAATTTTAATTGCAGTCCTTTAATCGGTGCCGGATTTTGTTGAAGAAGTGCATGCCATTCATTAAAATTGCGTTTATCTACATAGCTCACTCTTCTCCAATCACTCGTAAAATCAACAAAGGCATCCGGTGCAACAATACACGCTTTTAATGACAGCTGTTTTTGATAAGGTTCCCAAGCTTCTCGAACGAATGATTGCATGCGTTCGAGTCGAATAAATGGACTCAAGACGGTTTCTTTCTGCTCATCTCGAACATTTTTCCAGAAACGTTTATTTTCAGCTTCTTGCCAAATTCCTTCTCCATTCATCCAAACGATCAGCCAAACCTCTGTGGGTCCTACCAAAATAATATTTAGTTCCACTCCTGTATTCTTCACTTGAAAGACAGGTTCATAGAACAAAAAGTAATTATCAGGAATTCCTTGAATGAGTAACTTTAGTGTTTCATCATGAAGGTATTTATTATCCCAGTTTGAAATCTCTTTTACAGTCGAAGTGGCCCAGTTCATCTGATGATGAAATAATTTTTCCCGAAATTCTTGATGAGATTTCTTACGATTTTCTGTTCCATATTGTTGTTGAAATGCCCTCCAGCGATTTTCTTTAATCCGCATAAATAACGATTGATAATGATGCAAATTATTTTCGTACCTTGATACATAATCAAGTAATTTTACAAGCTGCGCCATTCGAACTCCTTTCTTTTCATCACTCTATACCGAATAAGAGTGTAAAACATGGTATTTGGGCTGTTTCTCTATATGTGTTTCATAGATAACCACTTCATCAGCTTGGAATCGAATGTTTTCACCAAATCGTCTCCACCACTGCTGAGAATTCAGGGAATTACAGTCTGACTCTATATGTTTCCGTGCAAGCGTTATATGCGGGGCATAAGGTCTTTTATCAAGTTGAAAACCTACCTCTTCACATACATAAGCCACTTGTTTTTGCAGAGTATATAAACAGTGTTCTTCTTCAACACCTGCCCAAAAGATCCTTGGATGTTGTTCGTTTCCGAAAAAGCCAAATTGGTTTATTTGTAGTGAAAAACCACCCTCTGTTATACTCATTTTTTCGTTAAGTAATTCTTGCAGTTTTTGAAGCTGTTCTAACGAAGCAGCACCTAGAAAAGCTAAAGTGATATGAAAGTCATCAGGATGTACCCATGTTTTAAAATGATGTTCATTCCTTATAAGATTGCATATATTCGCAAGCTTTGTTTTGGTCTCATCAGGAAGCTTTAGTGCCATAAAATAATGTCTTTGCATACTTCTCACACACCTTCATTTATTTTATCAAAGAATACATGGATTCATCTGCTTTTTTCCCGCGTGACTTATTTGTTATAATCAAATCAGCAAGAAAAAGGAGTGCAGTTTATGAGAGTTGTTACAAATATCGCGGAATTAATCGGTGATACACCTATCGTAAAGTTAAACCGCCTTCCTCATCAAGAGGGAGCAGATGTATATGTGAAGCTAGAGTATTACAACCCTAGTCGAAGCCTTAAAGACCGCGCTGCCTATAATATGATCGTTGATGCAGAACAGAAAGGTCTCTTAAAAGAAGGCTCTACCATTATAGAACCTACTTCAGGAAATACAGGGATCGGACTCGCTATGAATGCGGCCGCTAGAGGTTATTCTTCCATTATTGTGATGCCTGATACGATGACAGAAGAAAGAATTAATCTTTTAAAAGCATATGGAGCAAAAGTGGTGCTAACTCCTGGTGATGAAAAGATGCCTGGAGCGATTAAAAAAGCCAGAGAGCTTGCAGAGGAAATTCCAAACAGCTATATGCCTATGCAATTTGAGAACCCTTCAAACCCTGATGCACACAGAGGAAGCACAGCGATTGAGATTAAAGAAGCCATCGAAGAGTTAAACAAGCCCTTTACTGCTTTTATCGCACCGGCTGGTACAGGAGGAACGATAACAGGTACGGGTGAACAGCTTAAAACATTTTTTCCGAATTTAACTGTTCATGTTGTAGAACCAAAAGGGTCTCCTGTTCTTTCGGGAGGAAAGCCCGGGAAACATAAATTAGTAGGAACAAGTCCTGGTTTCATCCCACCAATCTTAAATCAAGAGGTCTATGATGAGATTGTTCAAGTTAATGATGAAGACGCGTATACGATCACAAGACGTCTTGCTTCAGAAGAAGGGATCTTGGTCGGTCCATCATCAGGAGCAGCTGTATATGCCGCTTTAAAAATTGCAGAAAAACGCAAAAAAGGTGAAGTCGTAATCTGTATGACGTGTGATTCAGGCGAACGTTATTTATCGAGTGATCTGTTTCAATTTGAATAAATGACAAAAGCATCCCAAACAGAATTGGGATGCTTCTTTTGTACATTGTTGCCATGAGGGTTGCTAATCTTTTATAGAGATCTTTGAATCAGTATGCGACCTTGCACTTCCATCTTTGTGAGGATTAACACCATTACCAGCCCTATGAACGATAAAGCACCAAAAAATAAGTACGTATAAAAGATGCTGTATTTATCAAAGATCACACCGCCTACAAACGTACAAAACCAAGAGCCTAAGCCATTCCCTACAGCTGTGTATAGAGAAACTGCGGTTGCTCTCACTTCTACTGGTGTATAAGCTCGCACATATTCCATGGCTGCTGGGATGAACAACCCAACTGAAAATCCTTGTACGATGGTTGTCAATAATACGATTTGGTAAGAGGGTTCAAAAAAATAAAAGGTCCAACGAACAGCAGAAACTGTCGCTGCAAAGACCATAATATGCATCATTCCCCATCTTTTTATGGTGAGTCCAGCAAACTTCATAAATGGAGCTTCACTTCCAGCTGCGATCAAGAAAGCAAGTCCCACACCTGCTAGAGTTCCGCCTGTTTCTTGAATATAAAATCCAAAGTAAAAGTTATTAGCAAAAATAGGACCAAACACCAAGAACGTAGCAGCGAGAAAAACGAGGTAGGAAGGCATCCTGACTAGCTGCCCAATCCCCTTCCTTAGATCTGTACGGAGCGATTGGTTATCTTTCGGCATCTTGAAAACAAATAAAATACAAAGAAGAAGAATAGTGGTAAACATATAGAAAATCACTTGAATTCCAATGGAATCTGAAAGCTTTCCTGCTATATATACAGCTACTGCAAATCCGATCGCCCCAAAAAGTCTGTAGTTTCCATATTGTTTGTTCTCTTTTTGTACGTAATTTAAAAGAATGCTGTCTGAAACAGGAACTAACGCACTCTGCATAAAAGAAAACGCGATAAGTATCCCGATCAACCAAAAATAGGACTCGAAAAGATAGATGCTATATCCTAACCCAGCTGTTAAAAGCAATGATAGAACTAACACGGATCTTGGACGCCTTGAATAATCTGTAACCACACCCCATAGAGGCTGAGCAAATATCATCACGACTGGACTGATAGACATTAATGTGCCTATTTCTGTCCCACTGAGACCTACTGAATCTTTAAAATAAACACCTAATAACGGAAATAAACTCCCTAGACCAAAAAAACTTAAAAGATAAAAGCCTTTTAGACTGATAGAGGTTTTATCGAAAGAATTATTCATGATGTACCCTCTCTTACATGCTATTTAGCTAGTTCGTAAATGGCTTGAGCGTATATGGCAGAAGCGAGAAGTAAATCCTCTACAAACATGTGTTCATCCTTTTGATGAGCCACATCTTCTCGTCCAGGGAACAACGCGCCAAAAGCAACTCCTGTCTCCAATGACCGTGCATAAGTACCACCGCCAATAGCCATCAATTCACCCTTTTTCCCCGTTTGATCTTCATAAACCTTTTGAAGGGTTTGAATCAGTGGGTGACTTTCTTCTACATAGTTAGGTGGATTGTTTTCAATAATTCTCATCGACCAATCATCTGTCTTCGCTCTTGTTGATAAAGTATTTTCGATCTTCTTGCTATCATGTGTAACCGGATAGCGTATATTTAACCCTACTTTTCCGCCTTCTACTTGATCATATGAAAGGATTCCAGCATTGACCGTTAGATTACCGCTCGCCTCATCTTCTGCAGCAATATCTAGCTTATTACCTGTAAATTCGCCAGTAAGTTCGTCCAACAAGCGAAGAAATGACTTAGCGTTTCCAGTGAAAGAAAGAGTGTTTAAGAATTCACCAAGCATAAGCCCAGCATTCTTACCCATGTCTGGTGTACTTCCATGTGCAGATTTCCCTTTAACTTTCAGGATTAAAGCATCACCTTCTATTTGAGCTTGGTATTCTATTACAGATTTCTCACCAAACGCTTCGAACGATTGTTGAATTTCTTCTAAGTTGCTTGCTTGAATCTTAGCCTCTGCATAGTCTGGAACCATATTTAAACGCTGACCCGATGTAAAAGAAAGTAAATGAAGGTCACTTGTTTCTTCCTTTTGATTGTTATCTAGACGAAACTCCACATCAAAGATTCCTTTTTCTGCAGAGATGATTGGAAAATCAGCATCGGGTGCAAAACCGATCGCTGGCATCTCTTCTTTCGTAAAGTAATGTCTCACACATCGCCAGTTGCTTTCTTCATCACAACCAATGATCATGCGGACTTTTTTCGATAGTGGAAGCTTGAGTTCCTGAATGATTTTTATCCCATAAAAAGCTGCCATCGTTGGTCCTTTATCATCAATCGCACCTCGTGCGAAGATTTTTCCGTCTTTCACTTCTGCTCCAAAAGGTTCTACAGACCAGCCATCACCAGGAGGTACTACGTCAACATGACATAGAACACCTACGATGTCTTCTCCGTTTCCAATCTCGATGTGACCAGCATATCCGTCCACATTCTTAACAATCATTCCACTTTCTTTTCCGAGGTCTAACATATAAGATAAAGCTTTTTCTATTTCTGGCCCAAAAGGTGCTCCTTCTTTGACATTTTCTTCATCGAGCAGACTAGGAATGCGCAATAGCCCTTTTGTATCCTCCATAAGCTGTTTTTTTCTCAATTCAACTTGTTCTTTCCAATTGACCTGATCCATCACACTTACATCCTTTCTAAATAAATTGTTCTGACGATTGTCTTTTCGATCACTTTCAGATGATTGATTCGTATACATCTTTGCTGCAGATGATATAGAGACGTGCATCATCACGAATTGGTTGGTCCAACTTCTTGTTTATCGATAGATCGTTGCCGTCCGCAATTAGTGTAGCACCTTGTTTCAACAAACTGTCAAAAGCGTCTTTGTATGTTACCCATTCCGATCGTTTTCGCACCTCAAATAAGTTCTCTCCTTCTTTATGAGAAAGAAGCTGTGTGTAGATCTCCGTAATACCTTTAGAAAAGGCGGACCGTACAGCCATACGAGAAACTGTTTCATGACTTAAAACAAACTCATCTACTTTAGCATGCCTAAAGTTTTTAATATGTTCCTCTTTTTTGATCTCTACCGTACTATGTATGTGAGGAGTTAAACGTTCTACAGAAGTTACGATCAATAGTGTTTTACCATCAGCGAGTGCTGAATCATGAATCGAATCATCTGAAAACACAAGTACAGATTTGGCTTCCTTTAAATTTGCTTGTACGAGAGTCCCTTCTATTGATGGGTCACCTTGAATGTAATGCACACTCTGATGTGTAATCGGTGTAACAGGCAGGTTATCAATAAGAACTACTTCTAGGTTTGGATGAGTTTCAATGATTTCACTAACAGCATATTTTGCTTTCTCAGACCATCCGATAATAACGAAATGATTTTTACCTTGAAAAGTCAATCTTCCTTCCTCCTTTCGTTTACGATGAGCTCCTAATGCTTCTACCAGTTTCCCAATAGCCAGACCAGCAATACCGATGCCGATTAAAAAGATGAAGATCGCGTAAATTCTTCCTGCTGTGGATACCGGATAGTAATCACCATAACCGACCGTTGTAACAGTTGTCATTACATACCACAAGGCGTCAAACCAGTGAGGGAATGTTTTTGGCTCTAGAAGATGCATAACGACTGACGAAAAAATAACGATAAAAAAGGTAAATGAAAAAATTCCAAGCTTATTCACAACGAATAGCCTATTCATCAGTTTTTGTAAAATATACACCTCATCGCTCCTAACATAATAATTTTAATAACCCTATTATTGTACCTTATTCCCATTAAAATGGTTAGAGCGTTTTGCTTTCTCAGGAATTATGGGATATTGACAAATAAATATTTTAGTGTATAATGGTGCCAAATGGGAGGTGTAGTGTTGGTTAACTAACAATTTTCCTCTATATCTTTATATTTAGGATCATATGTTCGTTATGAGGTTTTGCTGCCTAGCCGCACAGACATCTTTTTGAACGTTATTACTACATCTAATGGCTGAAGCAGCGAAGAACCAATACGGATTCTTCGCTTTTTTTTATAAAAAGGATGGGTCTTAAGAATTAAAAAGAATGTAATACAACGTTCATATTTCATTAACTTTAGACTGGTATCATATAGTGTGTTAACAACTATCTAAATAACAAGGAGTGGTTTTTTGAGTCCTTCAACTGACAGAATGTTGAATCGTGTGAAAGCCCTGTATTTGTTTATTCGCAAGAAAGGTACTGTAACAACACGAGAACTAGTTGAAGAATTTGGAACTACGCAACGTACCATCCAGAGAGATCTTAACGTCCTCTCTTATAACAATTTAGTAACAAGTCCTGCCCGAGGTATGTGGGAAACAACAGGAAAAAAAGTAAAAGTATCTTAAAAAGATATAATAAATTTTTCGGATAAGCATATTGCATTAAATAATCCCCGCTAATTTCTTAGCAGGGACTTTTTTTGTTAATATTAAAGTTCATCCTTGTTGTCTTTTAAGAGCAGATCAGGAGTTCTTTCAATGTTCCATTCACGGCTTTCCCAATTCGGCGTTCCTGAAACAGGCATATACTTATCATCCTGACCGAATAAGTTTTTCCAAAATCCTTCTGCAAGTGAAAAACCAATAACTTGCTGACGATCTGTATCAATGATCAAATCTTTTATCTTCCCAATTTTTTCACCATCTTGATCAATGACAGTCCAATCTTTTATAGCCATATAAGAATAACACTCTTTTGGTTCATCTCTTTGTAATTCATTTCCGGAGAACACTAGTTTATCTTCATCAAATTCTTTCACTTGATGCCAAGGGATAAAAAAGGTTTCTTTTCCATAGTTCTGATTAGCAGCAAGGTTAGAGCTTCCTGTAAACGGAGTATGCTGTGTACCGATGCCTGAAGTGGCAGCAACTACTGTTTCCATATGTTTATCTGAGGGAACCTCTTCACGCTGATTGATTCCGTTGTCAACGGTGTACGTAAAATAGCATAAGCGATGGTCGTACATATTAAATAGAATGTCGTTGATCTTATGCTCTGTTTCTTCCGTTGAAATCGTATGATTTTGGGCTTTAGCATCCATTAACTTTTCTACAGATAATTTCATTGGTATACATCTCCTTTTTATTGGAAGATACCCCTTATAAATTATTCAAAAACATCCTCTTTTAAAGAAAGTAAGGAAAGTTCTTCGTCTGCAAGCTCTCTATACATTCCTAACTCAAGCGTTTCATCAAGCTTGAGTTGCCCCATCTGAATTCGCTTCAAGAAAATGACCTGTCTGCCGATTGCCTCGAACATTCTTTTCACTTGATGAAACTTCCCTTCAGTGATGGTTAACTCTATCTCTGATTCTTTGTCATCATTAGTCAGGGTTCTTAAAAAGGCAGGCTTTGTTTTATACCCATCATCTAAGATAACCCCCTCTTTAAAATCTTCAAACGCACCTTCTGGAATTGATCCATTTATTTTGGCGTAATACGTCTTAGGAACATGTTTTTTTGGTGATAACAAAGAGTGTGACAACTGACCATCATTGGTTAAGATCAATAATCCTTCTGTATCAATGTCTAATCTTCCAACAGGGAAAGGCTCGAAATTCTGATCTTCCATATAAAGAAGATCAATCACCGTCTCATGCCTAGAGTCTTCTGTCGCTGAAATTACTCCTTGGGGCTTGTTCATCATCAGATAGATAAACTCTTTATAAACAGCTTCTTCTCCATGAACCATCACGTTGTCATGATCAGGGTTCGCTTGAGTTTTTGCATCCTTTACCACCTCACCGTTTAACGTAACTGCACCTGATTTTAGTAACTGTTTTACTTCTTTTCTGCTTCCATAGCCTGTATTTGATAGCCATTTATCTATTCTCATAAGAAACCTCCTGATTGAATGATCTTTTTTTCCTATATTATTGTAAAAAATTGATTGATTTTTGAAGAAACAGGGTAATTTAGTACTATAGGAGGAATTGGAATGAAAAGGAAAATAGGTCTTCTAGCAACTGCACGAAAAAAAGCGTCTACCCCTTCTGCAGCTATAGATTTATACATAAGTCCCTTATTCGTTAAGTCTGTTCAATACGCACAAAATCATTATGATGATTTTTACTTTTTTAGTGCAAAAGAAGGACTATTAACGAAAGACCAATACATTGAACCGTATAATGTTTCTATCAAAAATTTTAAGACATCTGAAAAACGGGAATGGGCCCATCACGTTATTCAAGACCTGGAACAAATCATCAAGCCTTCTCAATGTAAGATTTATATTCATGGCGGTTGGGTATACCGAGAATTTTTACAGCCCGCGCTTGAAAGAGCAGGTTTTCAATTTGAAGTCCCGCTCGAAGGCTACAGTATCGGTAATCAGCTTAAATGGTACGATGAACAGAATCATCAGAGTAAATAAAGACTATCGCAGAAAAAGAAGGCCAATAATCAGCCTTCTTTTTTCTTATGCTTATTTTCTGCGTTTCAAGAAAGGAATGCGATCTCCTAATATGATATTTAATAGTCCTGATCGGTGACTTAAGAACACATACACCGCTCCACCAGTAAGAATACCGATCGTTAATTTAATGATCGTATCAAGTCTTGTCTCTGTCTCACCTAAAAGTGCCGATACAATCATGACGGTAACTGCCATCGCTGCGCAAAATAACGTGATCAGAACCGTTCTTCGATATACCCATTTAAAAGAGAAGCCGCTGTATTTTTTAATGATATACAGATTAAACAAGATCGAAAGTGTATATCCGATGTTTGTGGCAATGACAGAGCCAGTCCCACCGAACAGCAATAACAATGGCTTGTTCAAAATCAGTTTTGCTAGGAAACCAGCTGATAAACTGATAAACGCATAACGTTGCTGATTAAGCCCTTGTAGTATTGCTGCCGTAACGGTAAACATCGCAAACCATAACCCGGTCGGCGCGTACCATTGAAGATAATAGCCACCCGTTTCCATAGATGATAACCCAAAGAGTGCGCCATATGCAGGGTATGCAAGAACCGTTAGCCCGATCGCTGCTGGTGCCGTTAAGAACAGCACCATCTGAAACGTTTGGGTGATCTGTTTATGAAGAATTTCATCATCGTTTTGAGTGAAAGACTTCGTTATCACAGGTATCAAGGTTAGTGCAAGAGCAGTTGCTAATGATACCGGGATCATAACAAGCTTATGCGCGATCTGTGTGATGATGGCGAATACAGATTCTGCTTCTTTTAACGTATAATCCATCTTTTTCAGCGTGTTAACGATCGTAAACTGATCGACCATCTGATAGAGCGGAATAGCTAGACCAACAGCTACAAACGGTATTGCGTATTTAATTGTTTCTTTATAAATATCTCTTAACGATATATCAGCAACAGGTTTACTTTCTCTATACATCTTGTCCAGATGGGGTTTTCTTTTTATCCAATACCAGATAAGAACGGCTAAGCCTGCGATTGCACCTAGTGTAGCTGCAAATGTAGAAAGCGCTACAGCTGTAGTAATCTCCCCGTTCATTAGGTTGATTACGACGAAACTTCCAACAAGAATAAACACGATTCGAACGATTTGTTCAACGACTTGCGACACAGCTGTCGGCCCCATAGATTGAAAGCCTTGGAAGTATCCACGAATCAAACTCATAGAAGGTACTACGATTAGAGCGGTACTTACCATTCGAATAACTAATGTAATATCTTCAATCGTGTTGCCTTGTCCACCTTTTTCATCAATGATCTGATGAGCAAGTATAGGCGCTAACATATACAGTATGACAAAAGCTAGAGTTCCTGTCAGCGTCATGACTAGAAGACCGGATTTCAACAGTTTTCTTCCTGCTGCATAATCTCCTAATGCATTATATTTAGAAACAAATTTAGAAACAGCAAGCGGAACTCCCATTGTGGAAATACTAAGTAATATGGTATATGGAATATAAGCATAGCCGTATAGAGCCATACCTTGTTCTTCTACTAGATTTGTAAATGGAATTACAAAGATCAATCCGATAAATTTCGAGAAAAAGGTCGCAGCGGATAAGATCAATGTTCCACGAAGTAATCGAGACAACTATTTTCAGCTCCTACTAATCATCCTAAAAAACATTATTGATATTGTATCACATTAAAAGCGGAAGTAACCTACTTTAACTTTTTGCAAAAAAGTAAGGATTATGAAAACATATAGTCTTTTTGATTAAGCTATGCTATTGTATGAAATGATTTTTATTGAACGTATTTAGAAAGTTGGGATCGTATGATTTATGATTGTATAGTGATCGGCGGTGGACCTTCTGGCCTCATGGCTAGTGTAGGGGCTGCCACGAATGGTGCACGCGTACTATTGATCGATAAAGGAGAAAAACTAGGTCGTAAACTTGCTATTTCTGGAGGCGGGCGTTGTAACGTCACAAACCGACTGCCTGTTGAAGAAATTATCAAACACATTCCAGGTAACGGCCGTTTTTTATACAGCGCCTTTTCCGTTTTTAACAACGAAGACATCATTCAATTCTTCGAAGGACTAGGCATTCAATTGAAAGAAGAAGACCATGGGCGTATGTTCCCTGTTACAAATAAGGCGACTGATGTGGTTGCTGCTCTTCTGCAAAAAATAAAGCAGCTTGGAGTTACGATTCGAACCAACACTCCTGTAAAAACGATTCATTATGGTGATGATATCCACGAGATCATTCTGCATAGTGGAGAAGTGATCCATACTAAATCAATCGTAATCGCTGTAGGCGGTAAATCAGTTCCGCATACGGGTTCCACAGGAGATGGTTATGCATGGGCAAAAAAGGCGGGGCACACGATTACAGAGCTCTATCCAACAGAGGTTCCCATCACTTCATTTGAATCATTCATCAAACAAAAGACCTTACAAGGTATCTCGTTAAGAAATGTTGCACTCTCAGTATGGAATCCAAAAGGAAAGTTGATTAAAGCCCATCAAATGGATATGATCTTTACTCATTTTGGAGTATCAGGACCTGCAGCATTACGGTGCAGTCAATATGTAGTCAAAGCCTTGAAAAAGTTCGATGTACCATCTATCGAGATGAGAATCGATTCGTTTCCTGAAGAAAATGAAGAGACCCTGCTTACTTCTCTACAGAAAAAGATAGATGCTGATCCTAAAAAAGCCTTTAAAAATGTAATTAAAGGACTACTTCCAGAAAAGTTTCTTCACTTTTTAATCGAACGCGCTGAGATTGATGGTGACTCCATCGCGGATCAAGTATCCAAACAAGCCCTTCGTCAGCTTGTTGCACAAATGAAGAGTTTCACTTTTTCTGTTAATGGCACCTTATCTATTGAAAAAGCTTTCGTTACAGGAGGCGGCGTATCAGTTAAAGAGATCGCACCTCAAACGATGGCATCTAAGAAGCAAGAAGGTTTATTCTTCTGTGGTGAAATCTTAGATCTGCACGGATACACAGGCGGTTATAATATTACTGTTGCCTTTGTTACAGGAAACATTGCAGGCACTAACGCGGCTTACCATGCAATGGGGTAAGCTTGAGCCCTAAAAAATAGGAAGAGTGGCAACCCATTTAGCGGTTGCCACTCTTCCTTATTTAGGTGATTCTATCTTTTTATAGATAATCATGGCTGAAAAAGAAAACATCGTATCGTCCTCTGAGTGCACATTATCACATACGGCTATTTGATAGTTAATATCCACAATATTTTCAGGAGGAACAGTACTCAGAAACTCATTTATAGCGATCTCTAAATCTTCTTCATGATCTTCATCAAAGATTTTCACTTGAATCATAAAAAAGCATCCCCTTTCGGCCAAGTGTTTTGGTATTTCTTCGGCCTCTGGAGATGCTTATCCTTTGTTAGGTTTTGACTAGTTTTGTCTTTTACAGATTTTCAAGAGCAGTTTGAATAGGTACTTCTCCTTCAATCAATTCAAAGACTTTGTGGTTAACTTTTTCATTTCCGAGGCAGGCTGCAAGTGTTCTTGCTACATCTGCTCGAGGTATAGAACCGCGCTCGTTCAGTTTTTCTTTGGCTTGAATCAATCCCATTCCATCATCATCTGTCAGGGCACCTGGACGTAAGATCGTATAATTTAAGGAGCTGTTTATCAGTTCTTGATCAGCTTTTCCTTTTGCCTCTAAATAATGCTGAAGTCCTTCTGGTCCTTTTTCAGGAGTGTCTGCCCCAACTGAACTTACTAGAATGAATTGTTTCACCTTATGTTTTTGCGCTAATTGTATGGACTTTACCGCTCCTTCATAATCTACAGCATCTGTTTTCTCTGGTCCTGTATGACCACCTGAACCAGCTGTGAAGATAACAGCTTCAATCCCTTCATAAACATGCTCAAAATCTTGTTCCAAATCACCTAGAACGGCAGTAATATTCTCATGCAGAAAATGATCTTGCTGTTCTTTCTTTCTGACCATCGCTTTTACAGAGTGTTCTTGATCAGCTAGTATGTTAGATGTCATTTTACCAATATTACCGTTTGCTCCAATCACTAATACATTCACTACATATCCACTCCTTCTATTTGTCTACTTATGTAGTGTTTCACGAAATGATGAATATAAAACATTTGGTTGTGTAATAGAAGTATTTTAAGTAGGTCAGGAGGTTCTGAACGTACAATTTGAGAATTGTGATTTGTTCTGAAATCCAATAAAAAAAGCTCAAAACACCGTTCATCCACGACGTTTTAAGCTTCTTTCTAATTCATAACAACATTCTTATGTAACTGTCTTTGGAGTTCATCAGCATGAAGCGGCTTGTACAGATGATAACCTTGGCCGAATACACACCCTTGCTCTACTAAGAAATCGATCTGCTCACGGCTTTCGATTCCTTCTGCAATTACACTAAAATCGAGATTATGTCCCATATCAATTATCGTTTTTACAATCGCTCCTGCTTTTGAATCTGTCAAAATATCATCGATAAACATCTTATCAATCTTTAATGTATCAACGGGTAATTGTCTCAAATACGTTAACGAGGAATAACCTGTACCAAAGTCATCGACAGATATGCGAATTCCTTTCGCCCTTAAAGAATTTAATATCGGAAGAGCTTCCTCCATGTTTTGCATCGTGGTACTTTCTGTAATCTCCAGCTCTAATGAAGTAGGAGGAAACTCAGTTTCAGCTAAAATACTTTCAACTCTTTCGATAAATGCTTCTTCTAATAGTTGTCTAACCGATATATTTACGGAGATTAAGAGATCACTAAAGCCATTTTTATGCCAATGTACCCCTTGCAAACAAGCTTCTCTTAACACCCATTCTCCGATTGGTAGAATCATCCCCGTCTCTTCAGCTATTGGTATGAATTCAGCAGGAGAGATCATCCCTTCATCTTCTTTATTCCAGCGCAATAACGCTTCGACACCCAGAATCTTATTATTTCCGATATGAACTAAAGGTTGATAAACAAGAAAGAATTCTTTGTTCGTTAAAGCTCTTCTTAAACCATGCTCGAGAGTTAACCTTCTTTCCATCTTGCCATCACGTTGCTCTGTGAAAAATTGATAATTGTTTCGTCCTTTTTCCTTTGCTTGGTACAAAGCGGAATCTGCGCGTTTTAAGAGTGTTTCACTGTCTGAACCATTCCCTGGATATGTACTGATACCTATGCTTGGTGTTGTAAATACTTCTTGTCCACTCAACTTGAACGGTTTTGTAAAAGCTTGAATGATCTGTTCTGCTTTTTGTTTGATCTCACTGATTTCTTTAAAGTTTAACAAAATCAGAAATTCATCTCCACTTCTCCTAAACACGGTTCCGTTATATCCAACCGTAACCTTTAAAAGTTCTGCTACCTTCTGCAGCAACAGATCACCAAAGCTATGCCCAAGAGTATCGTTCAGAACATTAAACCGATCTAGATCCACGTACAACAGAGCTAGATTGCGACTCTGTACGTCCGCTTCCTTTATTTGTTTTTCTATCGTCTGCATAAATCCATTACGATTAGGCAGCCCCGTTAGTTCATCATAATAAGCCATATGCTCAATCGTAATTTCAGCTCTTTTTCTTTCTGTAATATCAATAAGAATAGAGTTAAAATCAACTAATTTTTTGTTGGCATCTAAAAAGGGAATTCCCCGATCTTGAATCCAGCGTATCTCACCGTTCGGCTTCATAATTCGATACTCACTTGTAGTGATCAATCCGTTTTGAATCGCGATGCCTCGTTTTATGATGATTTCGTCATCATCAGGGTGAATGACCTTTTTCCATAATTCTGAGTCATCATAAAAAGCTTGCAAAGGATAACCATATAACTTTTCAATACCCGATGTGATCAAAAGTTTATTGGTCTTCAAATTGTGTGACCATATCGCAACATCGATACTGTCAAATATATTTTGAAGCTTCACTCGACTCGCTTCTAATTCCGCAAAAGTTTCTTTGTGATTTAAGATCTCTTGCTCTAAATTTATTGCATAACTATCTTTTACGATCAGCATCTTATAAATCAAAATTGCAAAAAGAACAACAATTCCTAAGTCGATCCCATATATCAAATAGCTCTGATTATACATTAATCCTATTGTGCTTACAGTATGTAAGGTAAACAAAACCGCTATGATATAGGTCCATTTTTTTGTTTTTGCGTGTTTTAATGGCATTTGTAAGCCTCCAAGGCTATTAAGTATACCTTTTCTATCGGCTATTTCATGGAAATTTAAACTTTCTTCAATAAAGTAAACATACTTATAAAAAAAACTCTCTGCTCAAGTCATGAGCAGAGAGTAATATTATCGTTTTAGTCCTTATTATATTCCAGCATGCCGCCTGTCATATTCTTGACCTTAAATCCATGATCTAGCAGGAAATAAGCAACATTCTCACTGCGGCGTCCGGAACGGCAGACGATGATGTGTTCTTCGTCCTTGTTTATTTCATCTAGACGAACTGGTATTTCACCCATTTTGATATGCGCTGCTTCTGGGATCTTCCCTTCAGCTACTTCTTCATCTTCTCGAACATCAATCAGAGATATCTTTTTGCCCTCTTTGAGCAATTGCTTTACTTCTGATGGTGAAATTTCTTTTAACTCTTCCATGAACGTTTGCCTCCTTTAATTCGCAACGATATTCACAAGCTTACCTGGAACTGTAATCACTTTGCGAATCGTCTTTCCTTCAATGCTTTGTTGAACGGATTCATCTTTTAGAGCAGCTTCTTCCATATCAGAACCACTGATGTTAGCCGCAATCGTCATCTTTGCTTTAAGTTTGCCGTTAACTTGAACAACGATTTCAACTTCATTTTCTACAAGCTGTGCTTCATCCCAAACCGGCCAAGACGCATATGCGATGCTGCCTTCTCCACCTAGCATTTCCCAAAGCTCTTCACAAATATGCGGAGCGATCGGGGAAAGCATCTTAACAAAACCTTGCATGAAATCCTTTGGAAGAACTTCTTGTTTGTTTGCTTCATTTACAAACACCATCAATTGAGAAATGGCTGTATTAAAGCGCAGCCCTTCATAATCTTCTGTTACTTTTTTAACCGTCATATGATATAGACGATTGAAGGCATCTGTGCCCTGCGCATCTCTAATGGAAGGATTTATCTTCTCTCCATTTTCAGCCAGAAGCAATCTCCATACACGATCCAAGAATCTGCGAGCTCCGTCTAAACCAGTTGTGCTCCATGCGATTGAAGCATCAAGTGGGCCCATAAACATCTCATACAAACGAAGTGTATCCGCACCATGACTCGATACAATCTCATCCGGGTTAACAACATTTCCTTTAGATTTACTCATCTTTTCATTATTTTCTCCAAGAATCATCCCTTGGTTGAAAAGTTTTTGGAAAGGTTCTTTTGTTGGTACGATACCTAGGTCGTAAAGAACCTTATGCCAGAAACGAGCATAAAGAAGATGCAACACCGCGTGCTCCGCTCCACCGATATAAATGTCAACTGGAAGCCAATGCTTCAACTTTTCAGGAGATGCCAATTGCTCCTCGTTTTTTGGATCGATATAACGAAGGTAATACCAGCAGCTTCCTGCCCACTGAGGCATCGTATTCGTTTCACGACGTCCTTTCTTTCCTGTTTCAGGATCTACAACGTTTACCCACTCTTCAACGTTAGCGAGAGGAGATTCTCCTGTGCCTGACGGTTTGATCTCTTTAACAATCGGAAGAAGAAGAGGAAGTTGATCTTCTGAAACCGTCGACATCGTACCATCTTCCCAATGAATAACCGGAATCGGCTCGCCCCAATAACGCTGACGTGAGAATAACCAGTCACGAAGACGATAAGTAATCTTCTTCTCACCTTTTTTGTTCTCAGAAAGCCATTCGTTCATTGTTGCAATCGCTTTTTCTTTCTGCATGCCATTCAAGAAATCTGAATTAACGTGTTCACCATCACCTGTGTATGCTTCTTCTGCCACGTTTCCGCCGGCAACCACTTCAGCGATCGGAAGTTCAAACTTAACTGCGAACTCATGATCACGTTCATCATGCGCAGGAACTGCCATAATCGCACCCGTTCCATAGCTTGCTAGTACATAGTCTGCAATCCAGATCGGAAGTTTTGCACCTGTTACAGGATGAATCGCATATGCACCAGTAAACACACCAGACTTTTCTTTTGCAAGCTCTGTACGTTCAAGATCAGACTTTGTTTCTACTTGTCTTTGATAAGCGGTTACTGCCTCTTTTTGGTCTTCTGTTACAATATCGTTTACTAGTTTATTTTCAGGAGCTAAAACTAAGTATGTCGCACCGAAAAGTGTATCAGGTCGTGTCGTGAACACTGTGATTTTAGAAGAATGTCCATCTACATCAAAGTGTACTTCAGCTCCCTCTGAGCGGCCGATCCAGTTTCGCTGCATGTCTTTCAAGCTCTCAGGCCAATCTAGTTCATCTAGATCTTCTAACAATCTGTCAGCGTATGCTGTGATCTTAAGCATCCATTGTCTCATAGGTTTACGAACAACAGGATGGCCGCCACGTTCACTTTTTCCATCGATGACTTCTTCGTTTGCAAGTACCGTTCCAAGTGCTTCACACCAGTTAACAGGTACTTCATCTACATACGCAAGTCCTTTATTATAAAGCTGGATAAAGATCCATTGAGTCCATTTGTAATAAGAAGGATCTGTTGTGTTAACTTCACGGTCCCAGTCATAAGAGAAACCAAGCTCTTTAATTTGTCTGCGGAACGTATTGATGTTTGTTTCTGTAAATTCTGCTGGATCGTTTCCTGTATCAAGCGCATACTGTTCGGCAGGAAGTCCGAAAGCATCCCACCCCATCGGATGAAGTACGTTGTATCCTTGCATACGCTTCATTCTAGATAGAATATCTGTCGCCGTATAACCTTCTGGATGACCAACATGAAGGCCAGCTCCAGATGGGTATGGAAACATATCTAGCGCGTAAAATTTCTTTTTATCATATTCTTCTTTTGTTTGGAACGTCTTGTTCTCATCCCAGAACTGTTGCCACTTTTTCTCGATTGTTTTGTGGTTATAATACATAACCGATCCTCCTTAGAAAACTATACTTTTAAAAACAAAAAACCTCCCGCCCCTAATAAACATTAGGGACGAAAGGTTAGTTAACAATTTAAACCTGCCGCGGTACCACCCTGATTAATGCAAAAATCGCATTCACTCGGAAACATACCTTAACGCGGCGAACGGCAAGCATTACTTCATTCACACTTGCAACTAAAGGGCGAGTTCAAAAAAGTCCGGGTTGACTTGCACCAGCCGTCAACTCTCTATCATTCCATTCTTTTTTTACTATTCCCTATCATCGTTATTAAAAATTTAGATGCTAATTTGTATTTTATGAATAACTCCCTAAATTGTCAAGGTTGTTTAGACGTATAATAGCCTATTTTTCCCACTTTTAAACAAATGCTATATCGATGTAAGCGGTATCTTGACAAACGTTTAGGAGCTGTATAATGTTATGTTAACCGTTATTATTTTCATGTTAACATTTAAAAGGGGTGCCACAAACATGCATGAAACCAACGAAAAACTGAAGATGTCACTTTACGCAGCTCTGATGGCAGGAATTACAGCGATTCTTGCTCAGCTGACCATTCCACTACCGGTAGTTCCGATTACAGGGCAGACATTAGCGATTGGTCTTTGCGCAACTATTTTAGGTCGTAAATACGGCACATTAGCTGTGATGATCTACGTCGCTATGGGTGCGATCGGTCTCCCAGTATTTTCTGAAGCTAAAGGTGGGTTCATGGTACTGATCGGTCCAACAGGAGGCTATATCGTCGGCTTTATTATCGCTGCCTATATCACTGGACTCATTTTAGAAAAGACAAGTTTTACTCTGCTGCCAGCTGTTGGTGCAAATATAGTAGGTATGGTGATCACACTTGTTTTTGGTGCCGTTCAACTAAAGTTCATCGCAAGCCTTAGCTGGGAACAAGCGATGAGTGGTGGTGTTATTCCTTTTTTACTTGTCGGAGTAATTAAAGCCATTTTAGCTTCCGTTCTTGGTGTTACGATCAGAAGAAGATTAATGTCAGCTAAACTGCTTCCAAAAGAAGAAACAAGAGCCGCTTAATTCATTAAAATATGAACCAAGAGACCGTGATTATCCTATCACGGTCTCTTGGTTGTTCATTTACCTATAAATCTCAAGAAGCTTGTTGAGGAATTTCAGTTTGCTGAATGGCATGTCGACTCTTGCTATATAGGATCGTTAAAATGAAAGCAAGCACCATCAGGCCGATAATCGTTTGAAACAACACAGATATGTTGAACAGATCGGCGATCATTCCTCCAAACAACGGACCGAGCATCCTTCCGCCTGTGGCAGTAGAATTTACGATTCCTTGATAGAATCCTGCTCTGCCTTCAGGAGCGAGCTCTGCTGCGATGGATGGAACACCTGGCCATACGAGCATCTCTCCTATTGTCAGCACAATCATCGCTACCATAAACCCACTAAAGTCTTTTGCATTTCCCACCATCACAAATGAAATGACAAATATACAATAACCGACCAAAATTTGAGATGTTGTAGAATGAAGCCACTTTTTCAAGAAAAGGTTGACCAGCGGCTGACCAAGAACGATAAACACACCATTAACGGTCCAGAGTAAACTATACATTTTCAGACTTACCCCTAGTGATTGCGTATAAGCGGCGATCGTGGACTGCCACTGAACATAACCTATCCAAGCCAACAGATACCCTCCGCATAAAATTAACAAAGCAATAAACGCTTCTTTGTTGTGAATTCTTTTACGTTGAGAAAAAACGGTTTGCACAGATGCTTCTTCTTTTTCATCTATGCCTTTAAAGCCGAATAACACAATAATAAAAAATACAAAAGATAGAGTGGAACAACTGATGAATGATAGTGTGAAAGAATATGAAGCTGCAAATCCACCAAGAGCAGCCCCAAGCGCCACTCCTACATTCTGTGCAATATAGATTCTGTTAAACGCCTTCCTTCCACCCTCTTTCCACATCGTACCTGCTAATGCATACATAGATGGAAAGACGATTCCCATTCCAAATCCCATAAAAACAAGAAGGATACTGTACATCCAAAAATCATGAAACCAGATTAATAAGAAAGAAGTCGTAAATGAAATGGAGACTCCGAGCATAATCGTCTTGTAGCCTCCTAATTTATCAAACAGCAATCCTCCCGTTAAGTTGCCGATGATTCCAGCACCTGAGTTAAGTAATAGAACCATTCCTGCTACGGTAAGTGACTTACCAAGGTGTTCATGTATAAAAATCGTATTGATCGGCCACAAAAAACTTGAGCCCGTCACATTAAGTGCCATTCCAATAATGAGCAGCCATACTTTCGCTGGCATAAATATCCCCCGCTTGCTAACTAAGATGTCATAAACCACTCTGTATTTTATTCCTTTTTCCTGCACTTTACAATTTGAAAGTACTGACAACTCATTTTGCCGCTCACCGTGCGAACATGCTACAATGTCATATGGTGCTCATCACCGTATGAAGGAGTGAGAAAGATGACACACCTTATGGAAAAACCAGATTATTTTGGAGAAAAAAGATATTACACATGGAATCAGCATTTAAAGTCCCATTTGGTAGATAAAATTATTAAAGTACCACTTGATGGCGGATTCGATTGTCCGAATCGTGATGGCAACGCAGCATTTGGAGGATGTACCTTCTGCTCTCAAAGCGGCTCAGGAGATTTTGCAGGAAACCGCCGTGACGATATCATCACACAGTTTCACACCGTTAAAGAAAGAATGCATTCGAAATGGAAAAAAGGTAAATATATAGGCTATTTTCAAGCTTTTACGAACACGTACGCTCCTGTTGAGCAACTAAAAGAGCTATATGAAACGGTGCTCGAACAAGAAGGTGTTGTTGGACTTTCCATTGCTACGAGACCTGATTGTTTACCGGATGATGTGATCGAATATCTTGCTGACTTAAATAAACGAACTTATCTTTGGATCGAGTTAGGACTTCAGACTGTACATGAGCGAACAGCATTGCTCATCAACAGAGCTCATGACTACGCAACATATGTAGAAGGAGTAGAAAAACTTCGAAAACATAACATTAGAGTGTGTACACACATCATTAACGGATTGCCTTTAGAAACTCCTGAAATGATGATGGAAACAGCAAGGGAAGTTGCGAAACTAGATGTCCAAGGAATCAAGATTCATTTGCTTCATCTTCTGAAAAAGACACCGATGGTCAAACAATACGAACAAGGTATGTTAGAATTTCTTGATTTTGACACATATGTAAAACTTGTTTGTGACCAACTAGAGATTCTTCCCCCACATATGATGATTCATCGACTAACTGGTGACGGACCATCTGACTTATTAGTAGGACCGATGTGGAGTCTAAATAAATGGAAAGTGTTAAACGCGATCGAAAGTGAGCTTAAAAATAGGAATAGTTATCAAGGGAAATTTTATAATACGTCTGAGGTGAACACCCTATGAAATTAGAAGGAGTTTTGCCGTTTGCGAGAACACTTCTTCGTACATTTTGTGATGAGGGAGATATCGTAATTGATGCAACATGCGGAAACGGAAACGACACTTTATTTTTATCAAAACTCGTCGGTGAGAGCGGCCATGTGTTTGCTTTTGATATTCAAAAGCAAGCAATCGAGAACTCAAAGCAACGACTTGTTGATCATCATGCAAATGATAATGTTACCTTTTATCATGCCTCTCATGATGAGTTAACAACTCAGTTACCTAGTGATCTTCATACAAAAGTAACTGCCGCTATTTTTAACCTCGGCTACTTGCCTGGAAGCGATAAGTCGATTACAACAACAGGATCATCTACAATCGGTGCTATTGAACAGCTCCTGCAACTATTAAAACCTGAAGGCGTCATCATACTCGTGATCTACCATGGGCATGAAGAGGGAAAAAGAGAAAAAGAACTAGTCATGAATTATGTAAAACAGCTGGATCAAAAACAGGCTCATGTTTTACAATACGAATTTATTAATCAAAAAAACGACCCGCCATTTGTAGTCGCAATCGAAAAAAGAGGCTGAACTCAACTAATCAAAGTTGATTCAGCCTTTTTTAAAGTATACTCTTGTTAAATGGTGCAGTCTCAGGATTCAGAAACTAGTCGCCATCTATACACGTTGGGGTATTATGCATCATCAATCCAGAAATTTGAGCACGCAATCCAGAAGTTTCGGCTGTTTATCCACGAGATTTGCCTCTCCATCCAAAAGTTTTTGTCTTTTATCCACGAGTTTGCAATCCTCGACAAATTACGTAATAGTTACTATTCTCACATACCCCAGCTAAATGCGAACCACATGGAGCGGGGACCAACCAATTCTAAGAGCTACAAAGCTTGCTCAATCAGCATTTATATTATGAGATAGAAGGTTTTAATCTTTGATATAATTTTCGATTTACATAGAAGAAGTAACTCGTTACGCCACCAACTTTAACGAGCTTTGCTGCCATCTTTTTGATTCCAGGGCTCTCAGACACCTTCCGATCTGCAAGATAGATCCCTAAGAGACCTCTTTGGATCAAACGGTGAAACCTTGAGTTAGGCAGGTTTGCACAGCTTTTCTCTGCTTTTTCCGCAAAATAAACCATACGTTCTAACATGTGCTGATCATTCTTATAATACGTACAAAAATTAAGATCACCTTCTAACTTGTCCTCATTTTGATCAATAAAATAATCCAAAAGAATATGAAGACCTTGTAGCCATGGAAAATATCCTTTCTTTATCGTTGCAGCAGATTCTTTCGTGAAGTTTCCTTGAAACGCATAGCTGACTAAACAGAATATGCCAAGCGTTGAACCTGCACAAGCTGAAAATTCGTACCAAGTTATATCTGGTAGAACGGATTGATACTCTCCAAACCAACTGATTAGACGTGGCTCTCTTTCTTGAACGATTACATGTTTATGTACTTGCAGGTCACAATAAATCGAAGCAAGTCCGATTAGTTCACTTGCGATATTCGGATAAGCTTTCATCTCTGACAAAACACTTTGACACGTGTAGACAAGTTCGTTTAAATAACCTCCGTCGTCCTGTTCTTCTCTGTAACGATAATAATTAGTAGGAACAGCGCCAGGAGATAGGGCATGAAACATGCTTTCATGAAGTGCTCGGAAATCTTTTTCATTCAGTGACGTGCTTCGGTCACAAAGATTATCTAAATAGTCGCTGATCGTTTGGTACGCCACCACAAACTCTATGGCTTTTTTGCGCTGGTTACCTGCTAGCAGTGTAAGGATAGCTCCCCCTTCACAGTGAAACATCTTATCCGATATGCTGCTAACTGCCTGTTTTCTTAATTCAGGGTTAGGAATCTTTTCAGCTCTATCATGCCAGGTCTTCAGCAGATGACTGACAGCCGGAAAAATCTGCGTATAAACGGAATACATCAATCCCCAAGGGTGAACCGGAACTTTGTTCATAAGATGGCTCCTTTTGTTTATTTCTTTCCTTACCTTTTTCTTTAATCGACCTCGCTATGCAAAAATAGAAATTTTTTCACATAATTAAAAACATGATCTCTTTCAGGCTCGTTTAATACTTCATGATATAGTGATGGAAATTCTTTATACCATTTTTCGTCGAGTTGCACTGCGTTAAACCATTGCATAACTTTCATTTTGTCCACGATTCGATCATCCCCCGCTTGTAAAAGCATTAAAGGTACATTTGGGAAATCTTTATAATGATCAAAAACATGTTTTATCGAACCAATCAACTCTCGATACCACCTGACAGATACTTTCTTAACGATCAACTTATCCTCTCTATCACGAATACGTATCTCTTCGTTCCTTGTAGCACTGCCTTCAGGTAAGTTGGTCGCTAACCTTACACTCGGAGCGAGTTTGTTCAATAGAACGGAAACGGCTTCTTTTCCTTTTGATGGGTAATGAACCAATCCTAAACACGGAGAGGATAAGATTACCGCTTTTACGCTTAGCCTTTTTTCCATCAAGGTTCTGATCACAGCTAATCCACCCATGCTATGTCCTAAGATATATACGGGAAGGCCTAATTTCTCGGCTTCTAGATACCATTTTTCTATGGTTTGGATATAATCGTCGAATGCATCAATATGTCCTCTTCTTCTCGTTGTCGTACCTTGACCAGGAAGATCGCCTGAAACACAATGCAAGCCCGCTTCGTTCAGTTGCTTGATGACCCAATCATACCTGCCATGATGTTCATTTGCACCATGTACGACAACGATTGTTCCGATCGCATCCTTTTTTGTTTTCCACGTCCACATTTCTCCACCTTCTTCTCTATTCATAAGACTTGATGATTTGCTAAACTGTAGATAGATAAATATTGATAATAGGAGTGTATAATTATGATCTATCCATTTGGAGATAAACAACCTAAGATTTCAGAAACTGCCTTTATTGCAGACTATGTCACCATAACGGGTGATGTTCAGATTGGCGAATATTCTTCTGTATGGTTTAACACATCCATACGAGGAGATGTTTCCCCGACTATCATTGGAAACTATGTAAATGTTCAAGATAATTCCGTTCTTCATCAAAGCCCGAACCGCCCTCTTCATTTAAAAGATGGCGTTACAGTTGGACATAGCGTGATTTTACATAGTTGTGTCGTTGAAGAGAACGCATTGATCGGAATGGGTTCACTCGTGCTCGATGGAGCTCACATTGGACAAGGAGCTTTTATAGGCGCAGGAAGTCTTGTTCCTCCTGGAAAAAAGATACCACCTAATACGTTAGCTTTCGGTCGGCCTGCTAAGGTGATTAGAGAATTAACAGAAGAAGATATCACGGACATGAACCGCATTCGCCGTGAATATTACGAGAAAGGTCAGTATTATAAGTCCTTGCAGCCTAAACGTTAAACTCGATTAGGTTACCATCTGGATCACTCACAAAAACTTGATGCCACTCTGTTTTGTTTGTTGGTTTGTTAACATAAGGAACGTTATGAACATCTAATGTTTTTATTAGCTTGTCCATGTCGGTAACTCTTATCGCAAAATGACCGTCTCTGCTATCAATCTCAGTCGTATTTCTTCTAGCCTTACCTTTAGGATGAACGATCAAATGAAGCTGTGTGTCACCGATATCATACCAAACGCCTGGAAAATCAAACTGCGGGCGTTTTTTATTTTGCTTGAAACCGAGAATTCCCTCATAAAAATAAAGGGATTCTTTTAGATTTGTTACAAGTAAGGATACATGATGTATTCCTGCATACATGTACTTCCACCTCACCTCTCTGTATGTTTTGCCCATAATTTTAACATAGAAACAAACAATTTGAGATGAATTCGTACTGAAACTGCCTTCCTTTTGAATACTTATAATAAAAGTTAACAATATGAAAGGAAGTTGTCTGATGCGTCCATCTAACCAAAAGTCTTATGTTCCTTATCATAGCCCTTACGATCCGTGCCCTCCGATCGGAAAAAAATATTACTCTACTCCTCCTAATCTATATATGGGATTCCAACCATATAACCTGCCACAATACTCACCAAAAGAAGCACTCCAAAAAGGCACATTATGGCCAGCATTTTATGATTATTATGAAAATCCCTATGAAAGAAGGAGGTAATCTTCGTGCCATCAACCTTACCTGAAGAGTTCTATCAGTGGATGGAAGAACTGCAAGCAGTTGATTTTGTTCTTGTGGAACTTACTTTATATCTCGATACACACCCACAAGATGAATCTGCAGTCCAACAGTTTAATCAGTTCGCAAAACAAAGAAAACAGATCAAAAGAGCCATTGAATCAAAATATGGTCCTCTCCAGCAATACGGAAACAGTTATTCAGGTATGCCATGGAATTGGAGTGACGGACCATGGCCGTGGCAGTTATAAAGCGAAAGGAGGTTCATTTAAATGTGGGTGTATGAAAAAAAACTGCAATATCCCGTTAAAGTCACTTCATGTAATCCGACACTTGCCAAATACTTGATCGAACAATATGGAGGTGCAGATGGAGAACTCGCAGCGGCTCTTCGGTATTTAAATCAGCGTTATACAATTCCAGACAAAGTGATAGGACTTCTTACAGATATAGGTACAGAGGAGTTCGCGCATCTCGAGATGATCGCAACCATGATCTACAAGCTGACAAAGGACGCCACACCAGAGCAACTAAAAGCCGCTGGCATCGCAGACCACTATGTAAATCACGACAGCGCATTATTTTACCATAATGCAGCGGGTGTACCGTTTACTGCAAGCTACATAGCTGCAAAAGGCGATCCGATAGCTGATTTATATGAAGATATTGCAGCGGAAGAAAAAGCACGAGCTACCTATCAATGGATCATTAATATGTCAGATGACCCTGACCTTAATGACTCTCTTCGGTTCCTAAGAGAAAGAGAGATTATCCACTCTCAACGATTCCGTGAGGCAGTTGAAATCTTAAAAGAAGAACGTGACAGGAAAATATATTTCTAACCATTCTGCACATGCAGGATGGTTTTTTTATAATAATTTCATACTGTCTTCATGTTCCCCTTACAATTGTATTTTATTATTATAGTATCAAACAAAATATGAATGGTAAGGGGGATATTCATGACAAAAGTAATCGACTGGCTTTATGAAAAAGAGTGTACATTTTTCCGGCTGATTAATGGAAGATTACACAGAAATTCAATGGATCATTTTTTTCACTTGTGGACACATCTTGGTGGTGCAACAGCTACTATCTCAACAAGTATTCTGCTTCTGTTATTTCTCCCTATGCATTTAAAGTCTTGGGGAATTGTTTGTATGCTGTCATTATTGTTCAGCCACATTCCTGTTGCGATTTCTAAGAAAATGTACCCGAGAAAAAGACCCTATTTAAGCCTTCCAGATACAAACATCGGCGATAACCCATTAAAAGATCATTCTTTTCCATCCGGTCATACAACAGCTGTATTTTCAATCGTAACGCCTTTAATACTATTGAATCCGTTTATCGGTATATTTTTATTAGTCGCCGCTCTTTTAGTGGCCATCTCCCGTATGTATCTAGGTCTTCACTATCCATCTGATGTACTTGCAGGAATGATTCTAGGCATCAGCTCCAGCTTCTTTTCTTTGTTCTTAGTTAATAGCTTTGTCTTGCCTTATTTCTTATAAAAAGGAGATGAAGAAATGAAGCTTGCTCTTTTTTCTGATACGTTCCACCCACAAATTAACGGAGTTGCTCGTACGTTAAAAAGATTTACGAGTTATCTAGAAACCAATGGAGTTGATTATAAAGTTATCATGCCTTCATTTGAAGATGTTCAAGAAACAGAGGGCAAACAGTATTATGCCATGAAAAGCCTGCCACTCTTTCTATATCCAGAGTGCAGGCTTGCCATACCTCAGTTTAAAGCCTTGAACGATGAACTGAATACATTTAAACCTGATCTCCTCCATATAGCGACTCCTTTTAATATTGGTCTGTTCGGAATGAGATACGGTAAAAAAGAAAGCATTCCCATGGTTGCCTCCTATCATACTCATTTTGACCGCTACCTTGCTTACTACCATCTAGATTTCTTATCCCCCTTGCTCTGGCGTTATCTGCAATGGTTTCATAAACCTTTTGAAAAGATCTTTGTTCCAAGTGAAGAAACACGGAAGATTTTATACACAAAAAGCTTTACTTCTATTGAAATATGGTCCAGAGGAGTTGACTGTATGATGTTCACACCTCAAAATCGAGATTTCCATGTTCGTGAAGAATATAAGATCACACAGAAGTATATCTTCTTGTTCGTGGGAAGACTAGCACCTGAAAAGGATCTAAACATCCTCAAAGAAATGATAGATAAGCTGCCATCCCCTTTGAGCGAGAATGTTCATTGGCTGATTGTGGGTGACGGACCAAGTCGACGTGATGTCGAACAGTGGGAAACTGAATATAGCAATGTAACATGTGCAGGCTATCTATCTGGAGAAGATCTTGCGCGGGTTTATGCTTCAGCCGACCTTTTCGTCTTCCCTTCTTCTACAGAGACGTTCGGCAATGTTGTTTTAGAAGCAGCTGCCTCTGGGTTACCTGCTATCGTGTCTGATTCTGGCGGAGTAGCTGAAATTGTTCAAGACGGTGTAACGGGTAGAATCTGCAAAGCTAGAGAAGCTGATTCATTCATACAAAATATCGTTTCTATTTTGGAAGATCCTATGCTCTTAGGCTCTATGAAACGAAAAGCAAGAAATTATGCGATGACTCAATCTTGGTCAGCTATTTTCGGGAACCTTTTAATGCAGTATGAAGAAGTTATTTATACGAAAAATAAAAATAAAACGATCATTGCGTAGCAGATGAATAGTTAATAAGATATGAAAATACGAGGATAAAATAAACGTATCTTCCAAATGAACATTAGCGATTAAGATGTTCGTTTGGAAGATACACAATTTTTTTTACGAGGTAATTACAATTATATCCGCAGATAAAAAACATTTATCCGTAAAACTAGCGAATAATTCCGTACATAAAATTTTTTATCCGATTTTCGACATAATCTTCTAAAATAACTAAAAAAACCAGACTCCCAAAAGGAAGTCTGGTTTAACATGTTATTAAATATTTGCTTGTTTCTTAAGCTCTGCAGCCTTATCTGTGTTCTCCCAAGGAAGGTTGATGTCAGTACGTCCAAAGTGGCCGTATGCAGCAGTTTGCTTGTAGATCGGACGGCGAAGATCAAGCATCTTAATGATTCCAGCCGGACGAAGGTCGAAGTTGTTGCGAACTAGTTCTACAAGAACTTCTTCAGAAACTTTACCTGTTTCAAACGTGTTTACAGCGATTGATACTGGTTGAGCAACACCAATTGCATAAGCAAGCTGAACTTCAACTTTGTCAGCAAGACCTGATGCTACGATGTTTTTAGCAACATAACGAGCAGCATAAGCAGCAGAACGGTCAACTTTAGTTGCGTCCTTACCAGAGAATGCACCACCACCGTGACGAGCATATCCACCGTATGTATCTACGATGATTTTACGGCCAGTAAGTCCAGCATCACCTTGTGGTCCGCCGATTACGAAACGGCCCGTTGGGTTGATGAAGTATTTTGTGTTCTCGTCGATTAGTTCAGCAGGAACAACCGGCGTGATTACTTTTTCTTTGATGTCTCTTTGAATTTCTTCAAGTGTGTTCTCAGGGTGGTGCTGAGTAGAAATTACGATTGTGTCAATACGAACAGGTTTGTCGTTCTCATCATATTCAACAGTTACTTGAGTTTTTCCATCTGGACGCAAGTAAGGAATCTCTTCAGACTTACGAACCTCTGTAAGACGACGAGATAATTTATGAGCTAGTGAGATTGGTAGAGGCATAAGCTCTTCTGTCTCGTTACAAGCATATCCGAACATTAGACCTTGGTCACCTGCACCGATCGCTTCGATCTCAGCATCTGTCATAGAACCTTCTCTTGCTTCAAGAGCTTGGTCAACACCCATCGCGATATCAGCAGATTGCTCATCGATAGAAGTTAGTACTGCACATGTTTCAGAATCGAAACCATATTTGGCACGGTCATAACCGATTTCTTTAATTGTCTCACGTACAACTTTTGGGATATCTACATAAGTAGAAGTTGTGATCTCACCTGCAACAAGTACAAGACCTGTAGTTACAGATGTTTCACATGCTACACGAGCATTTGCATCATTAGCTAAAATTTCATCTAGAATCGCATCTGAGATTTGGTCACAGATTTTATCTGGATGGCCTTCTGTAACGGATTCTGATGTAAATAAACGACGACTAACTTTTTTGGACAAGTTAATATCCTCCCTTTAACTGCTTTTGAGTATGATACGGTACTTTATTCTTATCTATTTTACACAGTTTATGTTCTTAACCTGAAAAAGGCATAAAAAAAGCCCTTCCCTGTCTCACATACATTCACGAGGGAAAAGGTTTATAAAACCAAAATGCCTTCAACCTCTTATTGTCCAAGGTTATTTTCACCTTGCAGGTTAGCACCTTTTCATTTCCAGTAGCGTTATTATTGCCACTTTCATGTCGGTTGCTGGGTTTCATAGGGCCTGTCCCTCCACCTACTCAGAATAAGAGTAGCCGTTCTCGAAATATGATAGCGTAATGCTTCACCTCTGTCAATAGAAAACCCTATGAATAGCAATAAGTTTGGAGTATTATATTCTATAGAATGAAAGCGTTTTAAATAAGATGGATAATTCACAACATTTTGTTCTTTTTTTCAGAAGTAAGAACTTTTTTGATGCACTTTCATAAAATAGTATACATTATTTAAATCAATGTGTTATACTAATTTTCGAATATATCACTCTAGGATAAAGGATGGTACTGTCTCATATGAATACATTGGAATTTACGACAACCTTAAACGATCTTGTGACCCGTGAAACAACTCACCAGAACTTACCTGTTCCGGTTTTAGTAGAAAAATCTCTTCAACGCAACGAGGGCATCCTTACATCCACAGGAGCACTTCAAGCTACAACGGGGAAATACACAGGCCGTTCCCCTGAGGATAAATTTATCGTTGAAGATGCTTCCATTAAAGATTCAATCGATTGGGGAAAGGTAAATAAACCATTTTCACCAGAAAACTTTGATAAATTATACAAAAAAGTACTCAATTACTTAAGCAATAAAGAAGAACTATTCGTATTTAAAGGGTTTGCTGGTGCGGACCGCGAGTATCGCCTTCCTATCCAAGTAATTAACGAGTATGCATGGCATAACCTTTTTGCTCACCAAATGTTTGTGCGCCCGAACCACGATGAGCTAGGTTCTCATGAATCTCAATTCACAGTGATTTCAGCACCAGGATTTCAAGCTAATCCGGCTGAAGATGGAACTAACTCAGAAACATTTATTATCGTCTCTTTTGAAAAGAAAATTGTCCTTATCGGTGGTACTGAGTACGCAGGTGAAATCAAAAAATCTGTATTTTCTGTCATGAACTACATCCTTCCTGAAAAAGGCATTCTGTCTATGCACTGCTCTGCCAACGTTGGGAATGAAGGAGATGTAGCTTTATTCTTCGGACTATCTGGTACTGGTAAAACTACATTATCAGCAGATCCGAACCGTCGCTTAATCGGAGATGATGAGCATGGTTGGGCTAACACCGGTGTCTTTAATATCGAAGGTGGATGTTATGCTAAAACAATCGATCTTTCTAAAGAAAAAGAACCACAGATCTGGAATGCGATTCGTTTTGGAAGCGTTTTAGAGAATGTTATGATCGATCCCGTTACAAGAGAAGCGGATTATAAAGATTCTTCACTAACAGAAAACACACGTGCTGCTTATCCTGTTGATGCTATTCCTAATATTATTCAACCAAGTGTCGCAGGACACCCGAATACAATCATCTTCTTAACTGCTGATGCATTCGGTGTACTGCCTCCGATCAGCAAACTTACTAAAGAACAAGCGATGTATCATTTCCTATCAGGATACACGAGCAAACTTGCAGGAACAGAAAGAGGCGTAACATCACCACAAGCTACTTTCTCAACTTGCTTTGGCGCACCATTCCTGCCACTTCCTGCTACCGTTTATGCTGAGATGCTTGGCAAGAAAATTGATCAGCACAACGTTCAAGTTTACCTTGTTAACACAGGCTGGTCTGGTGGAGAGTACGGTATTGGAAGTCGTATGAACCTAGGTCATACACGTGCAATGGTGCTGGCTGCTCTAGAAGGCGAACTTGCCTCAGTTGAAACAGTAGTAGATCCTATTTTTGGGCTTCATATCCCAACACATTGCCCTGGGGTACCAGACCAAGTTCTTCAACCGAAGAAAACATGGAGTGATCAAGACGCTTATGATGTGAAAGCGAAAGAACTTGCTGGTCAATTTAATGCGAACTTTGAAAAATTCAAGTCTGTATCAGCTGAGATTTCTAAAGCTGGACCGCTCGTTTAATACACGGAATAATGACCTTCCATTCTAGCGATGGAAGGTTTTTTTCATTTATGAAAAGGAGCTAAAATCTCATTCAGCTCCTTTTCCATGTCCTTTCATCCATGCGCATAAAGCATATGTAATCTTCCGGTTCTCTTTTGGAGGAAAATAATGGGTGTACTCCGGATAGATCCATGTTTCACATGGCTTTTTGAGTTCTTTTAATCTTTTTTCTATCTTAAGTGTGTGTTCGACCGTTACATTCTCATCCTTCATACCGTGAACGCAAAGTAAGGGTGTATCTAATTCTTCACAATAATTAAGCGGCGATCGCCATTCAAATTCTTCTGGATATTTCTCTGGTGTTCCTCCAATAACTCTCTTCATCATCCTGCGCAGATCCTCTCTCTCTGCATACGTGATAGCCATATCAGTCACACCGCCCCATGTTACGACAGAACGTATCTCAGGATATTTCATTGCCGTAAACAAGGCCATAGGACCGCCACGAGAAAATCCGAACACATGAATGTCCTCTTCATCTACTTTTGGAAACTGCTTCAAAACTTCATAAGCTGCAAATGCATCTGTTCGATCTTCCCCAGCAAAATCTTCGTTGCCTTCCCCCCCTAGATTTCCACGATAATAGGGAGCCATCACAACAAATCCTTGTGAGGCAAACTGAATGATCCTAGCAATTCTGACCATGCCAACGGACTTGATTCCGCCCCTGAGATAAAGGAAACCCGGAAAAGGTCCTTTCCCTTCTGGTAATGCTGCTAGTCCTTTTATTTTTAACCCATCATTTAAATAAGTAACTACATACAAACGAATGGTAGGATGCGGAGAAGGAAATCGCTGCCACTCTATCATTTTTGCCTTTTTCATTCCTACACTCCTTTATTTTTGTGGGCAAACACACATTTGCACCAATCACATACATTATTACATAAAAGTCATGACTTCATTCCTATGTGCAGGAGGATCCAAGATGAAATATTTCAAAAGAAAACTAATGCTACTTTTTACTTGTTTACTAGCTTTCTCCATGCTACTGGCAGGGTGCAATACCTCAAGCCCTAAAAAAGATAAGATCAGAATCGCCGAAGTAACACGATCTATTTTTTACGCTCCACAATATGTTGCCATAGAAAAAGGCTTTTTTAAAGAAGAAGGTTTGGACGTTGAGCTGACTACGACCTGGGGCGGCGACAAAACGATGACGGCTCTTCTATCTGATGGAGCAGACGTAGCACTCGTTGGTTCTGAAACAACAATCTATGTACATGCACAAGAATCGACTGACCCTGTTATTAACTTTGCACAACTCACTCAGACAGACGGTACTTTCTTGGTTGCAAGGAAAAAGCCGGAATTCTTTTCGTGGGATCAATTAAAAGGCAGTACTTTCTTAGGTCAGCGTAAAGGTGGAATGCCACAGATGGCAGGTGAGTTTGGAATAAAGAAACACGGAATCGATCCTAAGAATGATCTAACAATGATTCAAAATATTGATTTTGCCAATATTGCAAACGCCTTTGCATCTGGAACTGGAGATTACGTTCAATTATTCGAGCCGCAAGCAAGTCTTTTTGAGCAAGAAGGAATTGGGCACATTGTCGCTTCGTTCGGTGCAGAGTCCGGGAAGATTCCTTATACAACATTCATGTCAAAACAAAGCTATATAAAAGAAAACAAAGAAACATTGGAGAAATTTACAAAAGGCTTATATAAAGCGCAGTTATGGGTCGAGAACCATTCGGCAAAAGAGATCGCAAAAGTAATCGCACCATATTTTGAAGATACCCCTGTGGAACTTATTGAAACCGTTGTGGACCGATACAAGAATCAACACAGTTTCGCTCTTAACCCGATATTAGATGAAGAAGAGTGGAACAACTTACAGACCATTATGGATGAAGCGGGAGAACTTCCGAAGAAAGTGGATTATAACATTCTTGTTGATACTCAAATAGCTAAGAAAGCCATTAAATAAGAGAACTTACGTCTCTGCATAATGAGACGGCTACAAAAATGAGCTTCTTGTTGCATTTTTACACGAGAAGCTTTACTGATGATTTGCTGAGATTACAAATAAAAAATCAGGAGGGATCGTCGTGGCTTTATTACAACTAAAATCTGTCGGGCAAACTTACTTTTCAAAAACGTCTGCCACAACGGCCTTAGAAGATATTTCGCTTTCTGTACAAGAAGGCGAGTTTATATCCTTACTGGGACCAAGCGGGTGCGGTAAATCTACACTTCTATCTATGATCGCTGGTCTATTAACACCAACGGTTGGATCGGTAATGGTGAATAATCAACAAATTACTTCTCCGCACCCAAAAATCGGTTACATGCTACAGCAAGACTATCTATTTCCATGGAAAACGATCCAGGATAACATAACGCTTGGTTTAAAACTGAGGAATCAGCATTCCTTAGAAAACGTTCAATCCGCTATACGACTTCTTAAAGAGATCGGGCTTGATCATACATTAACAAAATTTCCTTCAGAGCTTTCTGGAGGTATGAGACAGAGGGTGGCGCTCGTTCGCACACTCGCTACACAGCCTAAGATTCTCTTGCTTGATGAGCCCTTCTCAGCACTCGATTACCAAACAAAGTTAAAGCTTGAAGATCTCGTATCCTCAACTCTAAAAGAACATGGAAAAACAGCTATCTTAGTTACGCATGATATCGGTGAGGCCATCGCGATGAGTGATACTGTTATCCTGTTATCAACAAATCCTGGACGTATTTTCAGGACGTTTAAAATGCCAGAAACATTAAGAGATCTCCCTCCCTTTGAAGCTCGTCAGCATCCAGACTTTTCAGCAACCTTTCAGCAAATATGGGAGGAGTTGGAGCACATTGAACAAAACGATAAAGAGTAAGATTCACCACGAGTATCTTGAATCGATAAGAAAAGAAAATCGAAATATACGTCTTGTTCAACTATTTATTTTTATCAGCTTTTTCTTGTTATGGGAAGTTGCCTCTCTACGAGGTTGGATCAATCCTTTACTGTTTAGTTCACCAACGAAGATAGGGTCTCTTTTTATAGAAAAGGTTAGTGATGGATCACTTTATATTCACGTAATATTCACTCTAGGCGAGACCGTATTAGGATTTATATTAGGTACACTGCTTGGGACTTTACTTGCAGCCCTGCTTTGGTGGTCTCCATTTCTATCTAGAGTCCTTGATCCCTATCTTGTTGTTTTAAACGCCATGCCTAAAGTAGCGTTAGGGCCAATATTGATCGTTGCGATCGGCCCGAACTTCGGTTCAATCATCGCTATGGGAATTTTAATCTCGATCATCATTACGACCCTCGTCGTCTATACGGCGTTTCAAAATGTGGACCCTAACTATATTAAAGTGGTTCGATCTTTTGGAGGAAATAAAAAACAGTGCTTTAAGGAGGTAATCCTTCCAGCCTGTTTTCCGAATATCATATCATCTTTAAAAGTAAATGTGGGGTTGTCATGGGTAGGTGTTATCGTAGGTGAGTTCCTTGTCTCAAAACAAGGCTTAGGGTACATGATTATCTACGGATTCCAAGTCTTTAACTTCACACTCGTGCTGATGAGTCTCTTGATCATTGCCGTTATGGCTACCATCATGTATCAAGGAGTCGAATGGCTTGAGCGAAAACTTATTAAACACCGAATATGATCTAACAATCTAGGCCAGGGAATGCAGAAGGGCGTATTTCATGCTCTCCTTTAGCACCTGGTCTTTCATCATAAAACTGAACGCCTTATCAGTGGATACATCTTCAGGTAACTCACTCATTAAGACTGGCCCGTTCGTTTCAAAATAACGATGTTTTAAAAGAATCTTATCCACAGTCGCAACATAAATATTCTTAATGATCTTTCCGCCTTTACCATCGACAAAGTACTGACCAATATACTTAAGATCGGATACTCTTCCACCCGTTTCTTCAAAAACTTCCCGAACTGCTGCTTCGTCTGCGGTTTCTCCTGGTTCTACTTTTCCACCTGGAAATTCAATTCCACGTCTCGGATGTTCTGTCAGCAACCATTGATCTTTAAATTTACACAAACACCACACATGTTTAGGCGTATCCGAAAAGGGGTGGTCTGAAAACGACAATTGTACAGTGTTGTTATAAAAATCTTTAAATGTAATTATATCCATCACACTACTCCATCTCGACTGTTTCCTTTATTGTAAAGTTCACAACATTTAAAGTCCATTTGTTTTAATTGCTACTCTTTATACGTACACTTCTAAAGAGCTATTAACTTCCTCTTTCTATTATGTAACAATCCTAGTCTATTCAATCTAATCGTAAAAAAACATGGGTGGTAAAACCCATGTTTAATCTACTGATGCAAATGTAATAATCCATTTCCCGTTCATATACTCAAATCCTAATGTAATTTCATAAGAACCATAAAGATCAGACTCATTTTTTTGGTGAACTCTATAAGAATGATCTGAAAGCTGTTTAATTATTACAGGTTCACTTTCTTCTAACCATGGTGGAAGTTCAGTTGGAATAATATACAAGGAGCTTTCTCGTTCCTCAAATAATCCATCCGTATAATACGTAGCTAGATCTTTAGACACAAAATTCGTTAAGTATGTCATATATTCTTCTTTATTAGAATAATTTAAAACCCTATAGTTTTCATCCGTTTCTTGCTTTAATGCTTCAATAAAGAGATTCGCCTGTTTCTTCGCGATATCCTCCGTAAATGCAGGAGCAGTTTGTTTTTCTTTCGTTTCTTCAGCCGTTACTGGCTGAGTGATAATCTTGTCCGAGGCACCGGACTTCACTTGAACGTTTTCAGGAATGTTAGGGACAATGATGAATGATAGCATAACAGCCAAACATAGTGCTAGAAAAGCTTTCATGATAGTTCACCGCCTGACATTGTTTTCTTACTATAATCTATTCACTGATTTCGGAATTCTAAACCCTTTTTAAGCAAAAGATGAAAGTGCAACCATAAATAATCACATGAACCTCACTAACTTGCTCTTTTATATTTTTTACTTTTCTTGCCGATCTCATACAATCCTGTGGCGGCTAAGCCCGCGATCCCTCCAGACCATAACCGTAGCTCTACATTCATCTCTGTAACAGGGGCAGCTAACAATCCAATCATCAATCCCATAAAAAAACTAGTAATGGGTATATATTTTTTCGGAATCGGGAAAGTACGTTTTAAGAGCTCCATCATAGCTGTCACTAAAGGAGCTAATAGTGATGAAAACATGAGTACTTGCTCCAACAGGACCACCCCCCTTTTCATTAGCACGACCTTCCTTTAGTAACTTAAAGATTCAAGCTTCATAACTTATTTCCTGCCAAAATAAAAAATTACTTTTTGTCCTAAGCGTTATATAACAGATCGCATAAAATAAAGTGCCATGATTTTTTTCGGTTATTTTATTGAATTGAGTCAATACTATTGGTAACGAAAGGCAAGACAGGAGTGAGTTTTATGGTAAAAGGCGATGATCTTTTTTTAATACGCTTAGAAGCAAATGAAATTTCTTGGTGGGAGTATGCTAGAAATGTCTCACCAGTTTCCAGACCAAAACAATATTTAACGTATTGGTCATTCTTAAAAAACAGAGGTAAATTACCTAGAAGATTAGTAAAAGAAGCTGAATGGCGTATGGAAGCCAGAAGAAAAGGATTATTAGATACTTAACGTAAAAAGCAAAAGACCCTTGAGAAAAGGCCTTTTGCTTTATTTTTTAATTATGTAATTTTTTTAAAAGTCCGTTCAGTCTCCTTACTTTTGATTCATAATCTGGCTTGAGCTCGTATTCTAGATCTTTTAGCTCAGAATCAACAACTTCATATGCATACCCTTGACTCAACAGTGCTTCAATTAACAATTCTTTTTCATCATCGGTAAGGTTTATCCTCAATTTATCCAATTGTTAATCCCCCTCTCATTCATAAATCCATTATAACGTGAGGGTTCTATGCTTATCTTTACTAAAAATTTGGAAATTTTGCAATTCAGTATTTAACTCGTGATAACCACCCAAGCGATAGCACCTAAAATGATTAGGATATTTGTAAAAACATCTATGATTCTGTTATCTTTTTTAAGCTGGCTTTTAGTGAAAAACAGTAAAAGTGTTAGAAAAAAAATTGTTGCAAAATAAAAACCAATCGCTGACCATGAAAAGAATAATAAGTGCTGATCCAATGATATCCCCCCTAAATGATTTCATAAATCGAAGGATAATGTCGTAAGGTAGCTGGCTGGCATATTTGGAAAATGAAGCCCCTTTAGCTTTGCGTCCTCACTTTTCAATGAGTTTGCCTTTATCAAACGATTTATGGCAATTGTCTTAGCCATTTTTGGATAAATCCCACAAGACATTCTTCCTATTTTATAGGTATATTATATCAGAAAATAGTTAAGAGGACTCATTATTTTTTTACTATTTAAACGATTTAGCTTATATGATTTTCTTGATCAATAAATTGAGCATTCTTCCATTCTAACTCTAGTTCACTTAATGTAAAATCAGTTAGATACCTATGGTCTTCATACCCATACAAACCTCTATGAATTAGATGCTGGATGAGTCGTTGTTTACGTCCTTCAACCGCTCGACGCAGTTGTCCTTTCTGCGAATCCATATAAAATCTTCTCCTTTTTGTGAATCATCATTGTTATCCATTCTAACCACATAAAAGAAGATTCAAGCCTGCTAAGCAAACAAAAAAGTTCCTTATACAAAAAGGAACTTCACACGAGATTATTGCTAGTGTAAGACAGATTTACTCCATTGTTCATAAACCGAGTTAGGGGCATTCCAGCATAGCCAGGAAACCATGGTTTTAATTCCATGTTGACTTACTTCCCAGTACTCCCAGCGTCGTTTGGAGAGATTTTCATAAATTCCTGTTTCATTCACCCAACCGTCCATATTAAACGCCTCCTATTCATCTGCTTTATAAAAAATTCTTTTTTCTTTCGTAATTTCCTCTTTTTTACGGTTTGTAAAACTTCGACAAAAGGAAACATAAATTTACATGAACCTGTTGTTATTGTACTAATAAATAATACATGTCATACATAACAAGGAGATATAAATGAAACTATGGGGATTACCAACTCTAGATCTAGCAAAAGAACTCTTAGGAATGAAGCTGATACATATCCATGAAGACGTAATAACATCGGGATACATCGTAGAAACTGAAGCCTATCTAGGCCCTGAAGATCGAGCTGCGCATTCCTATAACAATCGAAGAACAGCTAGAACAGAAGTGATGTACGGTGAAGCAGGTACAATTTACACCTATTTTATTTATGGGATGCATGTTTGCTTTAATATCGTTTCCGGACCCGTTAATAAACCTGAAGCCATACTAATTAGAGCACTGCAACCAATTGAAGGAATAGAAATAATGAAGGAAAGAAGAGCGAGCGTAAAGAATGAGGTTCAGCTTACGAATGGTCCAGGTAAACTGAGCAAAGCAATGGGGTTCACATTGAATGATAATGGTAAGAAAATGAATGAGCAAAATATACGGATAGAACAAGGAATTGAATTAGTACCAAATGAAATAATCTCTGGTCCACGCATAGGTATACACTATGCCGAAGAAGCTGTTCATTATCCTTATCGGTTCTGGATAAAAAACAACCCTTACGTATCACGTTAATACGCAGGGTTGTTTTCTTTGTTCGTTGAAACCGTAACATCCTCTTCCCGCATGTAATCAACCGCTGTTGTCCGATTGGTATCTTGCATCCATGCTAGATGATGATACGTTTGTTTTTTCATAGCAACGTATTTTGCTTGCATAATGAACAACCAGAAAAGGATGAACAACGTTGTTTTCAATACATTTTCCGCAGTAAGCGCAGCCGCCTCGATCGGTAGAACATTCACTGTTATACTTGAAAGCAATCCAATCACAACAGCTCCCAAGATGAACAATGGCTGGTTCGTACGTAAAAATTTCAGTCGATGCTGCAAGTAGTTCTGGATGGATAAACGTTCTTGAGCATTGAACTGGAGGTATCTGCTTTTAGCTGATTTGGCATTGGCCACTAAACCTTTAGATCGATCTTTCTTCCAAAGGGATTTCATAAATAGGGTGAATTCTATATCACTAGCGGGTTCGTTATTCATTTTTCTGTGAATAAAATTATGAGCTTGATAATAAGTAATTGCATTCTGTACAAGCCTTAGTAATACGTAGCCTGTGATGATCGTGAGTGAAAAGACAAACCAAAAAGAGTTCATCGCGCTCTCTGTTAACTCGATGATAGGATTAATAGCGGTTTGAATCTGTACCCATAGGATCTTTGCTGCAAGCGTTAGTATCTCTAGCCATTTTTCCAAGAAGATCACTCCGAAATCTCATTAAGTATCTTCTTATTTTACCATGATTTTTCATTAGTGCTTACATTTATTTACTCAACATTTGTAAACTAGGGAAATGGGCATACAAAAAGGCCGCAGGTATATGTATACACCGCGGCCTTTTGAAGTGATTATTTATGCACTAACTTCTTGTTCACGAGTCCCAAGATGTTTGTCTTCGCCTTTATCAACGATTACAGCACAAGCAGCATCACCAGTGATGTTAACAGCTGTTCTAAGCATATCAAGAAGTCTATCAACACCTAGGATTAAGGCAATACCCTCGACAGGTAATCCTACAGAGTTCAATACCATCGCTAACATGATCAATCCAACTCCAGGAACACCAGCTGTACCGATACTAGCAAGCACTGCCGTTAAAATAACAGTAAGCATCTGTGTTAAACCTAAGTTAACATCGTATACTTGAGCGATAAAAATCGTCGCAACACCTTGCATGATAGCTGTTCCATCCATGTTAATCGTTGCACCAAGCGGCTGTACAAAACCACTTATCGATTTTCGAACACCTAAATTCTCTTGAGCTGTTTTCATTGAGATTGGAAGTGTTGCATTTGAACTAGAAGTACTAAATCCAACTGACATTGCCGGCGCAAAGCCTTTAAAGAACCAGAGCGGGCTCTTCTTTGCAAATAGAGCAATTGAACCACCATACGCGACAACAGAGTGGATGAATAAAGCTAAAATAACTACGCTCATGTATAAGCCCATCGCTTTGATAGCATCCATTCCTTGACTTCCTACCGCTGAAGCAATCAATGCAAAAGCACCATATGGAGCAAATTTCATAATTAGGTTTACAAGATACATCATAATGTCGTTACCTTGTTCAATTAAATCCATAATACCTTTTGTTTTGCTTCCCAACATCGTTAAAGCAAATCCTACAAATACGGAAAACGCGATAATTTGAAGCATGTTTCCTTCAGCCATCGATTGAATTGGATTAGTAGGAATAATGTTCAGCAACGTGTCCGTAACTGCTGGCGCTTCTTGTTGCTCAAACTTAGCACCTTCTGTTTTAAAGTCCCCTACACCTGGTTGAAAGATAAGCGCTAAAGCCATCGCGATCGTAATCGCAATTGTTGTAGTTCCTAAGAAGAACCCAACCGTTTTGGCACCCACTCTTCCAAGTTTCTTCGGATCACCTAATCCCGCAGTTCCAAGTACGATTGAGAAAAAAACAATTGGAACAACTAACATTTTAATAAGGTTTAAGAATAATGTCCCGACTGGCTTTAAAACGTATTTATCCAGTGTTGAAAAAGCATCTGGTACAGCTAGATTAAGAATTAATCCCGCGACAACCCCAAGTGCAAGTGCAATTAAAATTTTTGTAGACAATTTCATAATAAAGTACCCCCTTTGTTAAAATCTTCTCACTATTTAGTGTGCAGTACGATGAAGAAATTTTATACTAATACATGCCCTATTTGTTGCATATAAAAACCCACCGAAAATAGAGAGGATTTTCCGTGGGAATACACCGCAACACATAGACTGAGCCCATGTATAGAGTTCTCTCTCCAAAAACGCTTACGAGGTTAGCTGTCGGATTAGGAAATTGAGAGTTGTCCCTTTTGTGTATGCACAAATTCATCCCTAGGCTTTATAAGCCATATCGTGGTTCCCCCGCTTCAAGATATTCTATGGAATAGAACATCCGAATTCAGCGAATCATATATAATATGCTCTAATTTTATCAACATACATAAATTTTTGTCAAGAATACTCACTATGCTTATTTATTCCAATTAATTGTTTCATGATGAATGTTTTTCCATATTCTCACTTCTACCCCATAAGCATATAGAAAAAAACGAATTATATATAAGGTTCTATTTTTCAGGGAGGTATTGTAAATGAAAATCGTATTTTATGAAAAAGGTGAATTAAGTATAATCGTTGGAGCATCCAAATTAAAAGGTGAACTTACGATTGAACAAATAAAGAACGAAAGCGAAAAGAAAGCAAAAGAATTAGGTGAATTATTAGGAAGAGAAATCGGATTTTTAATCGATATGAACGGTAAATTAGATACTCAATTTAAAAAATAAGGCTGTTTAAAACATAGTTTCTTTTGGAAGTGTGGATTTCCGTTCCAGGCTGCTCGCTTTCCATGGGGCAGGCGTGAACAACATTCATACGTGTCACTTTACCACTCCAATCAACAGTTATATAGGCAAATTCAAAAAGATCTATTAGTAACAATTCTTTATAAAACAGCCAAAAATAAAAACCGGGATATCCCGGTTTTTTGTTTTTATACGTATGCGAGTGATAATTGTTCTTTATTCCTCTTCAATACCATTTCTGGACGCCCTTCATCCTGTATCTTTCCATTGTTCATCAGTATGATCCTGTCCCCTATGGCACGAGCATCCTCTTCATCGTGAGTTACAAAAATAGAAGTGATCCCCGTACGTTTTAAAATTTCCTGTAATTCATCCCGAATCTGTAGTTGAAGCTTAGAATCGAGATTGCTAAATGGTTCATCAAACATGATCAAAGATGGATTTGGAGCCATAGCCCTAGCTAGTGCAACACGCTGCTGCTGTCCACCGCTCAATTCATAAGGATAACGAGAAGCATAGTCCTCCATTCCCACAATAGCCAATAATTCTTCCATGCGTGCTTGCTTCTGCTTACGATTCATTTTCGTTAAGCCAAATTTTATGTTCTTTTCAACCGTCATATGAGGGAACAAAGCATAATCTTGAAAAACCAAACCTACACCACGTTTTTCTGGCTGAACAAAACGAAATGTATCATTCATGACAGCCTGATCTATGAGGATCGATCCTCTTGAGGGCACCTCTAGTCCTGCTATAAGACGAAGTAACGTACTTTTCCCGCTTCCGCTTTCTCCTAAGATCACCGAAACTTCTCCTTGATTAAAGTTTAAAGAAAGATTTTCGAACAAAGGGTTACGCGAATTTTTATAATGAAACGCTAAGTCTTTGATTTGAACAAACATTATTTTGGCTCCTTTTCTAAAACTCTGTGTAAAAAGAAGATGGAAAGTGCACTTATACAAATAATCACCATTGATGAAACAGAGGCTTCGTGAATACGTTCGTCACTTGCGTATTGAAATGTTTTGGTAGCTAGCGTATAAAAATTAAAAGGCTGAAGGATAAGAGTAAGAGGCAGCTCTTTTAATATATCTACAAAAACAAGGATAAAACCACCAGCAATAGCACCTTTAATCATCTTAATATCCACTTTAAAAAACGTCTTCGTTACCGACATACCTAATGTCCTAGAAGCTTCTGTGAAAACCGTTCCTACCTTATCAAAGCCTGATTCGATGGAGTTAAAACCAACTGCTAGAAAACGGACCACATAGGCAAAGATCAGCATACTAATACTTAAGCTCAGCACAAGAGTTGGCTCTAACCCTAACCATTCATATAACGTGAATACCTTTTCGTCTAGTGAGAGAAATAAGGTCAATACACCTATTGCAATTACAGCTCCAGGAATCGAATACCCTAAAACCGTTATTTTTGAAAAAAGCTTCCCCATCCAACCTTTTGATAGACGACTAAAGTTGGCGATAATTAGAGCGACGATAATGATAAGAACTGAACCTATAGAAGCAACAAAGACCGAGTTCCAAATCAAGTCAACAAAAGCAGTATTTAAAATAACGTCATAAGTCATATACACCCAATGTATAAGCTGAATGAAAGGAATTCCGAAAGCTAGAGCAAATAAAGAGATGAAAAAACTAAGCACAGCGAACTTTTTCCAACCTTTAAGTTCTTTAGGTTGTAACGGGCGGACTTTTGAAGTGGAATAGCTATACTGTTTCCTGCCCCTTATTACTTTTTCTAAGATCAAGATCAAAACTACGATAAACATCAAAGTACCCGCTAACTTGATAGCCGAATAGATATCTCCCATCCCAAACCACGCTTGAAATATTGCTGTACTAAATGTTTGAATACCAAAATACTTTACTACCCCGTAATCATTGAAAACTTCAAGAATGACCAAACTAACTCCACCAACGATCGCTGCACGTGACACAGGAAGGACGACTTGTATAAATGTCATGAACGAGCCTTTTCCTAGCAACCGTGCATTCTCAATCAGTGATGATGACTGATTTTCTAAGAAACTTTTTGTGATGATATATACATATGGATATAGGAACATCGTAAAGATAAAAACAGCACCGGGTATGTTCATGATGTCAAAGAACTTTTGGTCCACTTTTATACCAAACTGGTTCCTTAGTGACGTCTGAATGACGCCTGTATAATTTAAAATACCATGGTACGTATAGGCCCCAATGTATGGTGGAATCGCAAGTGGGAGGATAAGACCCCACTTAAAGAACCGATGCATAGGAACTTTATAGGCGGAAACTAGCCATGCCGCACTTACACCGATCAGCACTGTGAAAAGACCAGTAAAACCAACGAGTGTCACGGAATTTACGATATAATTTTTCAACATGAATTCTTTAATGTGTTCCCAATTCTCATTACTCTCAGCGAATAACTGAACCATGATGAGCAAAGCCGGTAAAAGGATTAAAGTAGAAAAAATCACACTAAGCAAAGCCCAACTATTAAACTGTGATCTCATTTTTCGAATGAAATACAATATATTCACCTTCTTTACTCATCAGCATTGTTCTTGTTGTTTGTTTTACATGGAATTAGCCGTATCACAAATCGTGATACGGCAAAATATTAACGTTTATTTCCAGCTGACTTCATTCATAATCTTAACAGCATCTGCATTGTTTTCACCTAACTCAGAAAGGTTAAGATCTTGTTCTTTAAACGGACCCCAAGACTTTAAAAGCTCTGAAGGTTCTACTTCTTTATTAACCGGATACTCGTAGTTGGCTTCAGCAAATACTTCTTGAACTTTTGGACTAGACAGATATTCCATTAATTCTATAGCATTCTCTTTGTTCTTAGCGTGTTTCGTAACACCTATACCACTAATATTGATGTGCGTTCCTGTTGTTTCTTGGTTAGGGAAGAACACACTCAGCTGTTTAGCAACTTTCACTTCTTCAGGATCTTCTGAGTTCAACATCTGACCAAAATAGTAGGAGTTCATGATAGCAACATCACCTTCACCAGCAGCGATACCTTTCGCTTGGTCTTTGTCACCACCTTGTGGATCACGAGCCATGTTGTTAACGATCCCTTCTGCCCACTTCTTCGCTTCATCTTTTCCGTTTAATGAAATAAAGGATGATACTAATGATTGATTGTAAATATTTTCTGATGAACGGATCAGTACTTTACCTTTCCATTTGTCTTCAGTTAACGCTTCATAAGTAGATAGTTCTGATTTGTCTACTTTTTTCTGATCATATACGATAACACGTGCACGTTTTGTTAGACCGAACCATTGATTGTCTTTATCACTTAAATTATCAGGAATATTCTTATTCAAAGTTTCGCTTTCTACACTCTGTAAGAGGTCTTTATCTTTTGCCCAGTGTAAACGTCCAGCATCAGATGTGAAGAAAAGGTCTCCTTTTGTTGCTTTCCCTTCTCTTGTAAGACGCTCGATCAACTCATCTTCTTTACCCTTAATAAGGTTGACTTTAATTCCTGTCTCTTTTGTAAAATCAGCAAAGATTTTATCATCAACTTCATAGTGACGACTTGTATATAGGTTTACTTCTTCTTTTTTTGTCTCATTATTATTCGAACTCGCACCCTCGTTTGATTTACCACAGCCTGCTAAGACTAAAGCAGCTAGTAGGACCATTGTAACAACCGTAAAAAGATTCTTTTTAAACATATGTCAGTTACTCCTTTTATGTATAAGTAATTGAAAACGATTATCAACTTCACTTTTAATTATAATGATAATCATTCTCAAGTCAACCGTTTTTTTAAATGTTTTTCTCTGATGGATTATTGCTCTCAAATCCTAATCTCCTTTAAGAGCTGATTGGAGTGAAAGATGCCAAGTATCAGGTTCGGACAAGCTCGGAGGTAATACTTATAAAAAACGAAACTCACAAACGACGCTCACCGTTCGCCCTGGAACCTGAAAACAACTACTTTCTCAAAGGATGGTTCTATCCAAAAGAAGCAATTAAAAAAAACCAAAAAAAATCTCTTAGAAGTATCTACTTCTAAGAGATCATTCCTGGTTTAAAGGTTTCCACTGGTTATAAACCCAATTTCCTAATCTGTTATATCCCCTTCTATTAGGGTGTATAGAATCAGAAAAATACAGTTCTTTCTCAACGTTTTCATAGAGTTCAAATGTGGAGATATACTTTGTAAGCGTGCTTTCTTTGCTCGCCTCAACGATTGCTTCATTCCATGTCTTAATACTCTCTGCAGCTGTGGGATCGTATTCTTTCCCAAAATAAGGATTATAAAGACCTAATACGTAAACCGGTGCAAACGAATTGTTTTCCCTCACCACTGTCAGTGTTTTAGTTAAATTGTTTCTTAGCTTTTCTTTTCCGAGCATTAATTTTTGCTGAGGCAACTGGCGAAAGTTCCAACCGGCAGCGTGACGAAAGTCATTTGTGCCTATAAAAACAAAGATATGATCTGCTTGTCTTAATGACTTGATCACGACTCCATTATCCAATTGTCTTAACAATTGGTCGGAACGCTGTCCACTGATCCCAAAATTATTAATGATTACATTTCTGCCTGTTTGCTGCTGAATATTTCGTTTAACGATTCCGATATAGCCTGTTTTGGATGGGTCACCAACTCCATACGTTAATGAGTCTCCAAGGGCAACGACCTTCAGAGTTTGTGTATCGCTCGCCCCTTCTGTTTCTCCATAAAATTGAAAGATAAGGAATAGTATGAGGGCTAGTCCTGTACCACCAATTAACCATCTTTTTGATACTTTCCGCACATCAAATCCTCGATTCTGTTACAAGTTATTGTTATATTACTTTTTACCATAACGAGGGAAAATATCAAGTAATGAATGTGTTAATTTGTTATTTCAAACGATAATCTTCAGATGTAAGTGATGTATCCTCCCAAAGATTTTCTTGATCGTATTGATATGAATCTTTTTTCACGAATGTATGAATCAACATAGCAACTCCTCCACACAATAGACTTGCGGGCACTAAGGTAATAAGAAAACCTATCATCTACATCCCTCCTGTACCAAACTATATGAGGGGCTATATATGTTTATGAAACGAATAAAATATTTTATTTCCTCTATATAAATAGAAAATAAGGGTATACAGGTAGAGAAGAATTTTAACGGAGGTGCCTTTGTGGGTTTTTTATTCACTTTGCTTTATTTTGCCATCATAGGAATTGTGATTGAAATTAACGTTCTGTTATTCACGTTAACTGGTCTTAAAAAAGAAATCGCTCGCTTCCAGGTCATCTCAATGTTTACAGCCACTGGATTTACGACAGGAGAATCAGAGTTGATTCTGGAGCATCCGGTACGCAGACGTTTAAGTACGTTTCTCATTTTGTTCGGAGTCTTTTCATTAGCGGTTATCATCTCATCGATAAGCAGCATCTTATCAGATGAATTTCGTTCGATCGAACTTGGAATCATTATTTTAGTACTCATCAGTTTATATTTAATCTTAAGCGTACCTAAACTAAAAAAATACATGAAACGTTCTTTTGAGAGTCACATGGAAAAAAGCTATAACTTAGCAGATCTTCCTTTAAGAGATGTTATGTATTTTGAAGAGGATGATGTTGTAGTAGAAATTCCTATACATAAAGATTCTAAGATTATGGGGAAACAATTAAAAGACGTCATTCAAACAGAAGATGATCTAATTGTCTTATTTATAAAGCGAGGAGACGTAACAGTACGAAAGGATAGTTATACGACAAAAATACAAGAAGGAGACATGTTGGTCCTATATGGTCACAAAAGTTGTCTACAAGAAAGATTTAAGAATGAAATGGATGAATTGAAATCAAAAAAAGAAGTAGAGGAATCTAAATAAGAAGTGATCTTTTTCACTTCTTATTTTTTTTACGACTTTACCCCCTGAAAGCAAAATATATGAGCGAATAAAACTCTAGGTAGTAAAAAAGAACCTCTTTATGAAGAGATTCTCAATTAACCAACTTCTCTGACTGTATTAGGGACAAATGATAACAGTAAGGAAATAATATTATTAATTTGCTCTGGAGTTATATGTATACCATCATTTGCTAACAATTCTTCTTTTAATTTGATTATTGAATCCACTTCCTCAAGTCTTGCACCTGTCAAGCAATGGTCTATCGTGTTCAAAAGTTCCAACAACTGATTGTTTTTATTGGTTATGTAATATGTAGTATCCACCAACAACACCCCCTACGCTTACTATTATTATCGAAACTAAGGTCATTTTCCTACAAAAACAATTCGTCAAATGACGACATATCTTACTTTTTATGGATTTTACCCTATAATACCTATACATTTATGTCGAAGGAAGTCGAATAAACAGGGAATAAGTCCTATCCTCGTCTTAATGGTTAACTGTTTGCATTGAAAAGTTTACATTTAAAACTAAAATTACTTTAGTTAAATAACTTTGATAAGGAAGCAAAGGGAGACTCATTCACTTCAGACTTTGTTTTATAGACTAATTTTTCAGGCTCAAAAAGCTTTGATTCTAAAAAAGAAGTCGGGTTTTTTACAAATTTGATCTTTCTATATATCTTTGTGAGAATTCTAGCTGTATTCATGGCATCGTCTAGTGCTCTGTGTTTAGATCCTTCATAAACAAGTTCCATTGCCTGGAGTGCACGCGACAACCCATAACGGAATCCCTTTTCACTATCGTGGAGCATACTGAAATGAAATTGCAGATCGTTATGGTTGATGATCCAATCCGTATCTGCTTTATGAAAAGTTGAATCAGTAATGAGTGCCCACTTATCTTCTGGTCCCCAAGAACAAAGATAATATTCTTCTACGCCGATCCAGGATCTAAAATTTTCAATTGCCTCTGTATAAACAGGAGCAGAAATCAAATCTTTTTTGGTGATACCAGTCAGATTCGTAATTCGTGTATTCAACTTATCCATTTTAGGTTGAACGAATGATTGAAACGTATCCAAAATTTTAAGCTCACCATCAACTTCGACCATTCGAATGGCACCTATCTCAATAATCTCTGAGAGCCGGTTTGTCATTTCTAAATCATACACAATATACTGCATCCCATTCCACCTGCCCTTCCGCATTCATGCCTTTAAATGGATGTCTACCATATATTGTAGTTGATTTGTTAACAAAATGAAATAATCCTCCATGCATTCGACTGATAATGACTTCTTTAATAAAAGCATTGCAAAGTGCCCCCAGTGAATAGATAGGCACGAGATGTAATCAACTACTTTGGAAACAACAAAAAAGCGATAACAGCTATATCCTTATTTTATGAAAATGAGGTATTTAAATGTCATTCTATTCTTAAAAGGATATAAGTTTCTTCATTTGCCAAAGTTTTCATTTTCAATTTTTATACTCTTTTGTTAACATTGGAAGTGTCTGTTAAACAATATGAATTACATAATGAGGGAGTATCATGAAAAAACTTATTACGCTATTGCTTATAATTGGGTTACTAACTGTAACAGCTTGTTCAAAGGATACGAAACAAAATGAGCAAGGAACTTCTGAAACAAAAGCAGAGAAAGAAGAATCTACTGATAATTCCACATCTGAACCAGAAAAAGAAGATTCAGAAGCAACTGAGACAACAACTACTGAAGATGACAACAGCAATGCAGAAGGTGAATCAGAAAATAGTGATAGTGAACAAACGGACTATCTAACTAGCGAGCATCAATTTGTTGCTAGTGAACTAACAAATTCTTCAGAAAAACAAATAAGCGACAGATGGGGTAAACCAACCCGCTCTGAAAAGATTCAGTTCCGCTACTCAGGTACGACTGAATTCGTTCCCGCTATCGTAAACTACTATCAGAATGATAAGTATGCGGTTACGTTTGTGGAAGGAAAAGCAGCTCGTCTTGTTTATTCTGTAATAGACGAAGAAATTATGTTTAATGATGAAGAAATGACAAGAGCACTTGAACTTGCGGGTCTACCTGTAGACGTTGAAGAAACAACAGACACAGACACAGCTTATGTATACAACGACCTTGGTAATATATATGAAGTTACGATGTTTTCAAAAGGTGAATTCGTAGATTACTTATACATCATCTTAGATGAAGCATACAAATAGATTTCTTGTTGACGGCAACTCTCTTAAAATGAGGCGTTTATCTCCGTTTCTATGCTCATCCTACTTGCATAAAATGAGCTGAGGAGAGAAATCGGCTTCTCACATGCAAGAAGAGGAGTGAAATTATGTCGTCAAGAAAGTACTGTTCTGATAGCTTTACGCTTTACGTGGTACTATTCGTGCTGCTCATTATTGTCGGAGCCGTCTCGTTTAATGGAAACTGCTGCGTATATGCGTATCCATGTTCCTATGGATACGCAGCAAACGTACCAGTAAGTGGTTATTGGAACGTGTAAGAAAAGCATAGACCGCCATTTTCTTCAAGAAGATGGCGGTCTTTTTTTATAGCTTTATAGCTTATCTCTCATACAATCTGCAATCGGTTCAACCTCAGAACCTACGACAACCTGTATATTTTGGTTATTAAGCTTGATCAGCCCTTTAGATCCTGCTCTCTTTAGACCTTCCTCATCAACTGCTGACAAATCTTTAATCTGAACTCGTAATCTAGTAATGCAGTTTTCAAGCAGCACGATATTGTCTTTTCCACCGAGTGCACTCAAGTACGCCGATGCTGCCGTTTCGTACCTTTCATTGGTTGTAGAAGTTGCTGCAGCTTCTGAAACTATAGATTCTTCATCTTCTCTGCCTGGTGTTTGCAAGTTCAGTTTTACAATTAGATAACGGAATATTCCATAGTATAAGACAAAATATACCGCCCCCATCGGGAGTAACAACCAACCATTCTGCGAGATCCCAATATTTAAGAAATAATCAATCGCACCAGCAGAAAACGTGAACCCGTGATGTATATCTAGTAATACTGCGACCGACATTGAAACAGCCGTTAATACAGCATGAATCACATACAATAAAGGAGATAGGAACATGAACGCAAATTCGATCGGTTCTGTGATACCAGTGACAAAGGAAGTGAGTGCTAAACTTCCTAACATCCCCGCAACTGCTTTCTTCCGATGTTTTTTTGCGGTATGAATCATGGCTAAACAAGCTGCTGGTAGTCCGAACATCATCACAGGGAAAAATCCAGCCATATAGAAGCCTGCCTTAGGATCTTCGGCAAAGAATCTCCATAAGTCACCCGTAACTACCTTCCCATTTTCACCTGTGAATTCACCAAATACAAACCATAAGAAGCTATTGAGCACATGATGAAGTCCAAGTGGAATCAATAAGCGGTTAAAGAAACCGAAAATACCTGCACCGATTGCTCCTGCACTTGTTATCCAAGTACCAACATTCTCTAACCCCATCTGAAGATATGGCCAGATAAATCCGAAGACTAGCGCTAAAAGTACCATCGTTCCAGCAGTTACGATTGGAACAAATCGTTTACCTCCAAAGAAAGAAAGCCATTCAGGGAGTTTCGTATTATAAAATTTATTATATAAAAGTCCAGCTATAACCCCTGCGAGAATACCTCCTAAGACGGACATATCAAATTTCCCGTCATAATTCAGGTTTACTTCGGCAAATGTTTTGGCTCCTTCTGTTAATACAAAGTAACCGATTGCTCCTGCAAGTCCAGCAGCTCCACTTCCATCTCTAGATAGTCCGACTGCTACTCCTATCGCAAATAAAAGTGCTAGATGACCAAAAATCGCGTTTCCTGAAGCAACTAAGAATGGTATGTCTAGTAAATCGTCTTGACCAAAACGTAGCAAAAGTCCAGCTGCAGGAAGTACTGCAATCGGAAGCATGAGCGCCCGACCAATCCGCTGTAAGAAACCTAACATAGTACCTACCCCTCTCACTTTTGAGTGAAATTACGTATCGCTTCTTTTAACTTTCCATTATGCTGATCTAGTTGCAATTTGGCTTCATGTGGAGCGACGCCTGTCACAAGCTGAAAAATTGCCGCCTTTGTGTTGCCGCCTTGTTCTTGCAAAGCCATTTCCGCTTCTTTTTCTGTTGCACCAGAAGCTTCGATAATAATATTTTTAGCTCGTTGTCTTAGTTTCTCATTCGTCGGTTGAACATCTACCATTAGATTGCTGTACACTTTACCCCATCTCACCATGCTCGCTGTACTGATCATGTTCAACACAAGTTTTTGAGCGGTACCAGCTTTCATTCGGGTAGAGCCTGTGACCACTTCTGGCCCCGTTATAACAGGAATGCTAATGTCCGCAAGTTTTTCCATCGGCGAATCCACAGAACAAACAAGAGCCGCTGTTAATGCTCCTTTTGTTTTGGCGTATTTCATCGCACCTAAGCAATATGGAGTTCTGCCAGAAGCCGCAATAGCTACAACAACATCTCTTTCCGTTACATTCAATGATTGAAGATCGGATTGACCTAACTCTGCATCATCTTCCGCTCCTTCGATCGCATGTTGTAAGGCATACTCACCGCCTGCAATTATCCCTACGACTAACTTTGGATCTGTGCCGTATGTGGGAGGACACTCTGATGCATCTAACACACCTAACCGCCCACTAGTTCCAGCACCTATATAAATCAATCGACCTTTATTTTCAAAAGCTGTTACTACTTTTTCAACGACAGAACTGATTTCTTTTAAAACAGGAGTAATACGACTGGCTACTCCCAGATCGGCTTCATGTATTTTTTGGATCACTTCTAAAGTTGTAAGTTCATCAATAGTTAACGTGTCAGGATTTCTTTTTTCTGTAGCCAATTTGGTTAAGTCCATCTTGATCTCCTTTAAGTGGTTGATAGTTAACAAATCTTTATTTCACATCTGAATTCAACAGCACAAATCTCTTGCCGCTTCCAACTTTCTTCATCAGTGACAAGCTCTCTTCTTTTATACGTCCCGCTACATTCGTTTTTGTATCAGCAGGAATATCTTTTAAACAAATCTGAAGTTCACCCGCATACCTGCCATATAACTCGTTTTCAACCGTTATCGTTCCTTCATTAAATACATCTAACTCATGAGCTTCTGATTGAAAATGAGAAGGCTGATGTCGTGACTCAACGGACCGGATCACATACTCTGCAGCATCCATTCTATTCGTATGAACCATGTTGTCGAATGTCTCGTATCCTTTGTTCAGGTCGGCGTAAAGAGGGACTGTACCTTCCATTAAAAACTTTAATTCTTGCAACGTTTTGTTCGTTAGGCTTAAATCTCCTACACAGATTTTATCCGTATTCATTTCTTGAAGTTCCAACGCAGCAAGTGCAGGTGATACATGTCTGTGATTCTCAATTGTAGGAAGCCCTAAATGAAGAGGGCCGCGTAATTGTTCATCACCTTGAATAAATCCCATCGTCTTGATTCCATACCGATGAAACAGAGCATTTCTCTCATAAAGAGATTGCTTAGAGATACCTGTAAACGGTTTTGGATAAAAGTTGTGCCAAGCCTCTGTTTGATTCGGTTGAAGTCCCTCATCCATCAACTTCTTAAGCTCTTCTTCGTCAATGGTACTTGCGTTCAGGCCAACTTTCAGGTGGTGAGACAGCCAAGCGATCTGCTTGGCTGTAAACCCATAATCCACCCTGATACCCGAAATGCCCCAGTCTGTTAAAGAAGGTAGTTCATTAAAAGATAAACCCAACCGCTCTAGAGAAGCCGGTGAAACATCAGCCATTACTTCCATATGAAACTTTTGAGCCGTTTTCCCTAACCATTTAACTTGTTTAACGTAATCCACGTCCTTCTCTTCAGGAATATGAAGAGATGTAAAGATGTATTGAAAGCCACTTTTAGCTGCTTTCTCCATCCAGTTTTTATTAAACGTGTCTGATTCACTCAGGTAAATTGAAATACCATAACACAAAATGTTCACTCCTGATTCGTTAGATGTCTTTTGCCATACTCTCTTTAAATCCAAACGTCCATGTGAATAAGAACCCGAAGAAATAAGCAATTACTAAACCTACTAGATAGAGAACCATTTCGTTTGCATTTACAAGGAACACGAGTGGAATGCCTGACACACCGATGGCAATCGTAGCAACTTCATAGAATGCTTGGAACGCTCCACCAACTGCAGCTCCTAGACATGCTGTCAAGAAAGGTCGCCCGAGCGGAAGGGTAACTCCAAAGATTAATGGCTCTCCAATTCCGAGCATACCAACAGGTAATCCACCTTTAATAACTTTACGAAGACGCTGATTCTTTGTCTTAAAGTAGATCGCAAATGCAGCACCAACTTGCCCTGCTCCACCCATCGCTAGAATCGGCAATAGCGGATCATCACCGATCGTATTAATAAGCTCCATGTGTACTGGTGTTAACCCTTGATGCAATCCTGTTACAACCAATGGAAGGAATGTTCCTGCTAAGATAAGTCCAGAGAAAATACCGCCAATATCAATTAAATTTAACAAACCTTTCGTAATTAGATCTGACAAAAATCCGCCTACTGGTTGAAGAACAAATAGCGTAGCAAAACCAGTAATTAATAATGCCAATGTTGGCGTAACAATAATATCAATTGAAGGGTGTACAAATTTTCTAATACGCTTTTCCAAAAAGGCGATTAAAACCGCTGCAAGCATTACGCCAATCAATCCACCACGTCCTACTACAAGTGGATCTCCAAAGAGGGTAATATTCGCAAGGCCCGGGTTAATCAGTAAGATACCTGCTGCTCCTCCTAATGCTGGTGTTCCACCGAATTCTTTGGCGGTATTGATACCTACGAACACAGCTAGATAACTAAATACACCCCATCCAATTAAGCTAAGCATCTGCATGATTGAAGATTCTGGGTCAGCACCCATTCTTACAGCTACGTTTGACATCCCAGCTATTAATCCAGAAGCTACGATCGCAGGAATCAGCGGAATAAAGATACTAGCGATCTTGCGTAAAAACTGTTTGAAAGGTGTTGCATTCTTCTTGTTGATGGCATCCTTATTCATCCGGGCCAACTGTTCGAGGTCCATAGGATCCGTCTCATCAACAGATTGAATATTCATACCTGTTTCTTCGCTCATCGCAAGCGTGACGCGATTAACGATGCCAGGTCCAACAATGATCTGCAGTGTATCATCTTCAACGACACCCAGCACACCATCTACTTCTTTAAGACCTTTTAGATCTGCCTTTGACGGGTCGTGTAGATTAACCCGAATTCTCGTCATACAGTGCATCAACGATTGGATGTTTGAAGAACCTCCAAGTTTTTCGATGATACCATGAGCCATTTGCTGCTCTTTCCCCATGCTTCTTCCCCCTTTTAGTAAACGCTTTCATTTTTATATAAAACGCTTTTTATATGCGTTTCATATCGATCATAAATTTGTAGCGATCGCCTCGATACACCGAATGAACGAGCTCAAGTGGCCTTCCTGTCGTTAAATAAGTCTGTCTCTTAATAAGAAGAACGGCTGCGCCTTTTGTAATCTCGAGTATCTCGCTTTCTGCTTCACGCGAAATGGACGCTTCTAAACTTTGTGTCGCATAATCTATTACAAAGCCTGCATTCTCAACTTCAGAATACAAAGAACCTTCTTTTATATGTGATTCGTTTAATTCAAGAAGATCAACGGGAACATAAGTAGTCTCAAACGCCATCGGAATGTCATTTGCAAGGCGAACACGTTTAATCTCATAAATTTCTTGACCCTCTTCTATCTCAAGCGCTTTTGCTAATCTGTTTTCAGCGGTCGTTTTTTGGAAAGATATGAGTCTAGATGCGGGTTTATAGCCCCGTGATTTCATGTCTTCTGTAAAGCTTGTAAGGCCTAGAAGCTTCTGCTCTATTTTCTTTGCAGAAACAAACGTACCTTTTCCTTTTCGGCGGGTTAAATAGCCATCATTCACAAGATTATTGATAGCCTGCCGGACTGTCATGCGGCTTACTTCATAGTTTAGAGAAAATTCTCTTTCAGAAGGTATCATGGTTTCAGCTTCCCATTCACCCTTATCAATCTTTTGTTTGATCGCTTCTTCGATCTGAAAGTAAAGTGGCATTGGTGATGTTTTATCAATCATAAAAATACTTAACTCTCCTCTTCTAAAAGACTCCTTGCACTTTTGTCGGCTAACACAGTAACGTTAGGATGATGATTAAGAACTGTCGCAGGTATATCGGAATTCATAATACCTTGAAATAGCGCTCTTACTGCCCTCGCTTTTTTTTCGCCAGCAGCAAGAAGCAGGATTTCTTTACTCTCGAGTATCGTGCCGATGCCCATCGTAATCGCTTTTCGCGGCTGTTTCTCATGTGTAAAATATTTAGCGTTCGCCCTTAATGTCGACTCTGTTAACTTCACTACATGCGTACGCGAACTAAAATCTGTACCCGGTTCATTAAAACCGATATGTCCGTTCTCTCCGATACCGAGCACCTGAAGATCGATACCACCCAGTTGTTTGATCACTTCTTCATAGCGCTTGCATTCATTTTCAAGATCTACGGCGTTACCATCTGGGAGATGAGTTTGATTCTTATGGATTCCGATATGGTCGAAAAAGTTTTGTTGCATGTATTCATGGTAAGCTCTGGAACCGACATATTCGTCAAGGTTAACCGTGTACACTTGTGAATAGGACTGCTTATACTCTTTACTATATTTTGAAAGGTGTCGGTACATGCCTAAAGGTGTCTTCCCCGTAGCAAGACCAAGTACAATTTTTTCTGAACTCTTTATTTTCGAAAACACATATTCAGCTGCCATTCTACTAAGCTCTTCTTCATCGGAAACCTTGATCAATCTCAAACTCGTTCCCCCTTTCGATGATACACAAGCTCGCCTCGACAAAATGTCATAAGTACATCGCTGTCCTCCGTCAACACCGTAATATCGGCATCTTTACCAACCGAGAGACTTCCTTTCCGCTCAAAGATCCGCAGCTCTTTTGCAGCATTCTCACTCGTCATCTTCACAATATCCGACCAAGAGCACTGTGTATAATCCATCATATTTTTAACAGCAACATTCATCGGTAAGATACTTCCTGCTAGTGTTCCGTCAATTAATCTAGCTTCATTACCTGATACAGTTACTTGCTGGCCACCAAGTGTGTAGGATCCTTCTCCTAAACCTTTGGCTCTCATTGAATCCGTAATTAAGACCGTGCGTTCTGCACCAGTAGAATGGTAGGCTAGTCGAATCATCTCAGGACTAGCATGAACGCCATCCGCGATCATCTCAACCATCAATTCTTGCTGTAAGAGAGCAGCACCAGCAACACCTGGATCTCTGTGATGTATTCCGCGCATGCCGTTAAATAAATGGGTAACATGAGAAATACCTGCTTCAATCCCACCTTTTACTTCTACAAAAGAACTGTCACTATGACCGATCGAAGCGATCACATCTTGTGAAGATAAGTACTTTGTAAGTTCAAGTCCACCATCCATTTCAGGTGCTAAAGTGACGAGTTTTATTTGATCCTCAGCACTTTCTTGAAATTTTTTAAATATATGTACGTCAGGCTCCTGAATAAAAGACGTAGGCTGTGCACCTGCGCGTCTTGGAGAAATAAAAGGTCCTTCTAAATGGATACCCAGCATTTCAGCGGCTGGACTTCGAGATTTTTTTATGAAGTTTGCAGCAGCATTCAGTGCGTTATGAATAACAGATGTCTCTTCAGTCATCGTTGTTGCTAAAAAGGATGTCGTTCCTTCTGCTGGGAGATGTTTTGCAACAATCTCTAGTGCTTCTTCCGTACCGTCCATAAAATCTGCTCCAGCAGCACCATGAATATGAATATCGATCATGCCAGGAATGATGATACAGTCTTGAGGTATGGTATACCTTATTACATCTTCATCTGATGAAAAGGGGGTTGGAGTACCAACATAGTGAATCTTATCGTTCTTGATCCACACATATCCATTTTTAACGAGTTTTCCTTCTTCGTTAATCAAGTTCCCAACTAGTAAAATATTAGGTTTCATGTCCACTCCCCTTTATCACTTTATGCCTAGCCTATCATTCTTATGACTAGTTGTCTATACCAGTCAGAAAATTCAAACAAAAAAGCTAAGGCTAAAGAAAACGCCTTAGCTCTCAAATACGCTTAATATAATAAATATTTTTTTCGTAAATCTTTAAAATCTTCCAGTTCTTGATCATACCGAGAAACAATTTCCTCTACAGTTCGCCCTGTCTCAATATATTCTCGAACCCATCCGTTTCCGGTTAATAGATCGAAGAAAGAGATCCCTCTACTATCTTCTGCCCTAAATTCAAAATCATTTGGGTAAAGATCATGAATGCTTTTCACAAGAGTGATTCCAGTAAGAACAGGCTGGAATAACTTTTCATCCTTAACATGAATCTCAACTCCGTGAGATAGCTTCCCTGCATGTTTTGATGAAGCAGGTGTAAACGAGGCTGCTCTAAATGTAACACCAGGCAGAGCTTCTTTATTTAATTTCTCAGCTAGTTGATCTCCATTAATAAATGGAGCACCGATCAATTCAAACGGCTTAGTCGTTCCACGACCTTCTGAAACGTTCGTGCCTTCGATCAGTGCACTTCCAGGATATACAAGTGCCGTATCTTTTGTAGGCATATTAGGTGAAGGCAACACCCATTCGAGTCCACTATCTTCATAGCTCCAAGATCTCTTCCACCCCTTCATCTCTACTACTTTTAAATCCGCATCAATATCAAACTCTTTGTTAAATAATTTAGCTAGTTCTCCTACAGTCATACCATGCCTAAGCGGAATGGGATAAAGGCCAACAAATGAAGAGTAGGCAGGATCTAATACAGGTCCTTCTACTTCTTTACCTCCTAATGGATTCGGACGATCGAGTACCACAAATGGAATATTGTTCTCTTTGGCTGCTTCCATCGCATAAGCCATCGTGTAAATATACGTATAGAAACGCGTGCCTACATCTTGTATATCGAACACTAAAACATCGATTCCTTCAAGCATCTCAGGAGTTGGCTTTTTCGTTGCTCCATATAAGCTGTAGACTGGAAGACCTGTTTTTGGATCAATGTAGAATTCAACATATTCTCCAGCTTGAGCGCTTCCTCGAACTCCGTGTTCAGGTCCGTACAATGCTTTTAACTCTACATCTGGATGATTGTATAAAACATCAACGATACTGTTCAAGTTGCGGTCTACTCCAGTCGGGTTCGTGATTAAACCGACCTTCTTACCCTTTAATACCCTCATATCATGATTCAACAATTGCTCTAGTCCTGTCTTAAACTTTTTCTTATGATCGAAACCTTTCTGGTTCGTAGCTTGAGCACCTGGCAATATAAAAGAAAACAACATCAATATCGTTAAAAAAATTCCCCATTTTCTCATAGTCTATTTCCCCCTATTAGTAGCTTTCGCCATGACCAAACGGATATAGAATCTGTTCTAAACCATCTTCATAGATCGTAACAGGCAGCTTACCTGAAGGATTGTTCAATCCAAAAATAGTTTCTGCCGCTGCTCTAAAGCTCGCATCTCTGAAGCTGTATTGTGTAAGATAAGCTGAAACTTCAGGAAACGCCATAATATCATAAGGATTTCGAATACCTACTGCTGTTGTTTTATCTGGTGCAGCCTCAATAACTTGATTGATCATCTGCATTTGAGGTGAAGACGGTGAACGTCCAGCCACGTTAAACGTATAGGTTCCGAGAACAACGAGATCGGCATCTTTTACTTTTTGTAACTGTTCAGCATTTAAAGGTTTATCTGCTTTTATCAACTCTACCGATGAGTGATGAGAAGCTAACGCTTGTTGAAGGTTTTCAATATAGGTATTGCCAATAACAACTACAGAATTGACTTCGTTTTTGTTAACAGGTAAAAGGTTATCGTTCTTCACAAGTGTGATTGACTTTCTTGCCACTTCATTTTCTAAAGCCTTATGCTCTTGGTTGCCAACAACTTCTTCTGCGTGTCCAATTTTCTCTACTATTGGTGTTTCGCTTACTTGTTTGTAAATCCCGCGATTCGCTTTTAAAGTCAATAGGCGTTCAACCGATTGATTCAACCTTTTTTCTGTAATTTCACCATTATCTACTGCTTCATAAAGTCCATTTGCAACTTCTTCTAACCCCACTGGCATTAGTACGATGTCTGTTCCAGCATTTACTGCACGAATAGCAGTATCAACTGGACCAAAATGATCTACTATGGCTTTCATATTGAGTGCATCTGTAGAAATAACGCCTTTAAAGCCCATTTCTTTTCGCACCAAATTCGTTAATACTTCATAGGACAATGTAGCTGGAAGATTGATTTCTGTTCCATCTTTTTTAGAAATAACAGTTGTTGGATCAATCTTAGGAAATGTAACATGAGCTGTTAATATGGCATCTATATTGTTATTGATCGCTTGCTGAAAAGGATATAGCTCAACTTCTAGGAGTCTTTCCTTTTCATGAGGAACAGAAGGCAGACCTAAATGAGAATCTACTGCTGTGTCTCCATGACCAGGGAAATGTTTAGCCGTAGCAGCCATTCCTGAATCTTGCAATCCTTTAATATATGCAGTTCCTAAGTCAGCAACAAGTTGTGGATCTTCGCCAAATGAACGAACACCGATAACAGGATTATCAGGATTATTATTTACATCTAAAGCTGGCGCTAGATTCATGTTGATTCCTAGCGAATGAAGCTCTGATCCAATGGCATGTCCGACAGATTCCGCCATCACCGTTGATCTTGTGGCACCAAGCGCCATATTTCCTGGGAAATCGGTACCGCTCTGCAAACGTGTCACAATTCCACCTTCTTGGTCGATTGAAACCAATAAACCATAATCTTCATTTGCTTTTTTATATTCATCCACTAATCTAACTGTCTGCTCTGTTGTTACTACATTTTCCCTAAATAGAATAACGCCACCGAGGTGATATTTTTTTACAAGTTCTCTAATCTCATCGTTCATTTCCGTTACAGGTTGCCCTTTCCAATTCCGGAAATCTGGCATTAACATCTGGCCAACCTTTTCTTTTACTGTCATAGACTTTATCGCTTTTTTGATCACGTCATATTTTTGGTTTTTTTGTTTTATAAATTCTGCCTTCCCGTTTTTAACGTGTATTCCGATTTTGTCGAACGACTTACCATCTGTAACTATGATGATTGTTGCACCATTCTTACCATTTAAGTTTACAAGGCCCTCACTGTTTACAGATGCAACTCTTTTATTAAGGGATTTCCATATTAAATGATTTGTCGCTTCGACATATGTTCCATCTTTACTTGTTATCAATGCTGCTAAATCTACTGTATCGCCGTTAATATGCTTACTTAGTTGCGGCATATTTTGAGCGATCATTAACCCTTCATTTCTTTTATGTTTGGCTGAAACACCTTCAGCCTTCCCAATTCCAGCAAACATAGGAACGATCAATAGGGCGATTAAAAGAACATACCGAATGTTTATTGATGTTTTCACATTACTAACCTCCTTAAAATTTGGTAGCGCTTTCTTTCTTTGTCACTTTTCGGTAGAAAAAAAGCGGTTCCTGTCGTAAGAGTACAAAACAGAACTTAAGTCCTTTAAACTACTAGGCCTAGTTGTCTATACCAGTATTAATAAAAATACTTTTAAGGTAAAAAAGACTTATATCTTTTTGAGAAAATGTCATTTAGAGGAGAGTTAGGTATGACTAAAATTTTTGATGAATCATAACTGTTATATATTTTATTTATTATTTGATGTTAAGAACGAGGGTATGCAGATTTATCCAAAAAGGACTTGCTCCACTTTCAGAATAATTATATACTTTTCTATGTCAGTATTATTCGGGGGCTTAGCTCAGCTGGGAGAGCGTTTGGCTGGCAGCCAAAAGGTCAGCGGTTCGATCCCGCTAGTCTCCACCATATAAATTCAAACGAATCACTAATCCCTTGAGAGAGCTCAAGGGTTTTTCTATTCAGAACAAAAAAGTATCATGCTCTTACGCCATGATACTTTTTTGGAGACTATTCTTGTTTATTATTTTTATTTCTTGGATCTTGTTCTTCAGCAAATTCTGTTGCATAACGAAAGCCTGGTCTAAACCTTCTTTGTTGCCTCCCGTTTCTCTCTTTATTCTTTGAAGGCATGTGCTTTAATAAGTATGAATGAACAAAAACTTCTGTAGCGGTGATAATACCCGCTGCGATTACACTTCCCCACGCAATCTGCATGTACCCATTTAACAGAATCGAACCGAAAATCCAAACCACCATATACGCTAGAATAAACTCTGCCATCAACGTGTTGTTCTTTCCTATTCTAGGCAGAAGAATACGGTCCGCTACAATATATGTGATTGCAGTTGTTGTAACCGCAAAAGAAACGATATCACTGATCGAAGCGTCAAAGAACAGATCGAGTCCGATCCAAAATGCGATCAGGCACACAAGAAATTTCATAATAATGACTTTTACTTGATCCATAATAAAAAACCTCCTTAATCTGTTCCTAGTTTGCAACAAATAGTGGAGGTTCATACTTCTTGAAATTAATTGTGTTTGCCTCGAATATTTTATTCAGATACCGCTGGGATCATCGGTTCTTTTTCTTTTTTCTGGGTAAAGCTTGTTCTTTTATCGAGTAAGCTAACGATTATGAACACGGCTGAAGATAAAGGTAAAGCATAGAATAAAGGATCGATGTGCGTCCATGGATAAGGAAATATCGCTGGTTTTCCAAACCATGCTTGTGATAACCCGATAGCAGCAGATTCTTTAAGGTGTATGAATAAGAAACCGATGATACTTACAGTAAACCCAACGATCATACTTGCTGTAGCTGCGGTCTTCGTAGCTCTTTTCCAATATAGTGCTCCTATCAGAGCTGGCATGAATCCGGCTGCGCATATGCCAAACCAAAAGGCTGTTGCTTGAGCGATGATTCCCGCTGGAAGCAAGTAAGCTAATATAACAGCAGCGATTACTCCAATGAGCACGCCGATTCTTGAAGGATTGAGCTTCGATCCAAATAAGGATTGAACACCAAGAGTTTTTAAAATATCTTGGCCAAAAGCTGTTGCTTGAACATGAATGAGTGAACTAACTGTAGAGATTGTGGCAGATAATAAAGTGAGTGTAAACAGATAGATAAACCATTCAGGCATGATTTGGTTAATGAAGATAGGGATGATAAGATCGACGTTTCCTTTTGCGGCTGTTAAAGCGATCTCACCTGTTTTTTCGTAAAAATAAAGATTGCTTAACGGGCCGATCACGAATGCTGCACCTGTCATAAAAAAGATAAAAACACCTCCGACTAATACAGAACGATAAAGTGCTCGATCATCTTTTACAGTCATGCATCTCATCGCAAGTTGAGGCTGTGCTAGAACTCCTATTCCTACTCCCATGATAATGGTACTTACAATGGTCCACCAAAGAGGTGATCCGAATTCAGGCATACTTGTCCAGCCTTGATGTCCTTGCTCAGCGAGAGCTTGAGGCACTAGATTCTTCATTGCGGTTAATCCATTATGCCCCTCCATAATGCCGCCTACTGCTTGATAGGTGACGAATAAGAAGATAGCCATCCCGATCAACATGACAACTGCACCAAACGCATCAGTATACATAACGGCCTTAATTCCACCTGTTACTACATAGATCCCAATGATTGCAGCCAATAGGACAAGAGCTAGATTAAAGTTCATCGAAAGTGATTCTTGCAGAAATCTTCCTCCACCGATCAAAACGATGCTTGTATACGCTGGCATTAAAATAAATATCATAGCTCCTGAAAAAACAGTGATAAATTTTGAATCATATCTTTTTCCTAGCAGTGTAGGAAACGTTGTAGCGTTTAGATCTAGTGACAACTTTCTAATCTTGGTTCCGAAAATGGCAAAAGCGACAAATATACCTAGTACGATGTTAAGAAACGCTAGCCATAACAAGCTAAATCCATGAGCCGCTGAGACGCCACCAAAACCTACAATGGCCGACGTACTGATAAAAGTAGCTCCGTAAGACAATGCCATGATCGCTGGGTGAATGTTTCGACCGCCTACTAAATAATCTGACTCTGTTACCGTCTTTTTATATCCATAATAAGCTAACCAAGACATGATACCCATATATACGATAAGAATCGGAATGAGGACTGCAAAATTCATTTTGAGTCATTACCTCCTCTGTTCCACATGATTCCACCAAAGACAACACACCCTAATGCCGAAACAACTGTAGCCACCCACACAAATGCGATAAGTCCATCTTCCATTCCAAGCATAAACATAATCCCCTCCAATGAAATAAATGTGAAAACAAAAATAATGAATGCGCTTACATAAAATATGTAAAAAAATAAACTCGCCTATGCCTCCTCACACCGACGTATTATATGACTTCTTTTTATCCACAGAATCCCCTTTAATGTTCATGTTTTTTTATAGGAAAATGCACTTTGTAATATTTATGAAATATTTCTGTAATATTAGTGAAGCCATTTCAGGACTTCTCTCGTCTAATAAATAACAAGACAATGAGGAGGACATAACATTGAAATTCAAAAAACGTACGGTCATCTTTATAGCAACAGCATTACTAACAATCGGGGTATTAAATGATAGCGATTTTGAGAGCAAAGTAAAAGCAACAGAACAAAATACTCCTATTAAACAGGAGGTTGTCACTCCTACACAAACTGATAAAGTACTTACACTAAAACTAAATCAAAATGATGTTGAAAAAAATGAAAAACGGGTAGCAGCATCGAAAGTGAACGTTCCTGTTCAAACGCAAAATGAAGAAGCCGTTCAAAATCCAGTTGAAAAAGAAAAAGTAGAACAGCCACAGATTTCCGAAAAGCCTAAAGAAAATAAAACTCAAACAACAAAACCTGCACCAAAGCCTGCTGTTCAGCCTCAAACAAAAAAAGTGGAGGAAAAACCTATACAAGAAGAGCAAACACAAACAAAAATGCCAGAGACTAAAATCATCGACGGCTACACATACGTGAGCTTAATGGATGACACACATGAGAACTTAAAACATCTCGTAGCCATCGCAAAAAAACATGATGCTACTCTTTATGCGATTGAATACAGCGACAGTTTTTTGATGTTTGATAATTCTACCGATCGATTGATTATGGGTTTTAGTACAGGAATTAATACCGTTTCGATCGAAAATGTAGACGTTCTATACGATATGCATCCTACGATCAAGGAACAGATTCAAGAAGTCATTAGAACGGGCGAACCCATTCAAGTCAAGCAGGATGAAAATAATGGCTACTACATTTCAATAATGGATGGAAAGATTACAGTAAAGTTTTAAAGTCATAGAAAAAAAGCCCTGTTACGGGCTTTTTTTTATTTCTTCTTTATCTCTTTTAAAGCGGCTACTTTAAGCGCCATCAGCTCATTATCCGTTACTTTTTCGAGCAGCTTCTCATATACAGCTTGCTTTTCGTCTTCATTCAAGCCTTTACTTACCTTCTCTCTAATGGAAGCTAGTTCTTGAATGGTGTATCTCTCAGAGATGAATTGAACAGCATCATTCTTTGTAGTAAATGGCAACTTCTGCTTTGGAGGCTTCCCTGTTTCTATGTACTTTCTAATCTCTGGGTCTTCTAGAAGTTTCGTGATCTCATCTTCATTCGACTTTAATTCTTTTGTGATTTCTACCATTGCTTTTTCAGAAGCGTAATCCATCGTGAAGACGTACAGAATTACACCAGATGTGATAAAAAACATTAATACAACACTTAACCACCATTTGATCACTTCATCACCCGCTATATAATGAGATAATTCATTCATAACACAACTTACAAAGTTTGGAAAGGAAATGGTATGATTTTTTATAATTCATACATAGACTTTACACGCGTTATATTCCCTTATGCTATCATTTAATTTAGAATGGTTAATCTTAGCAACTTTTGGAGGAGTGTTATGTCCCGTCTAACCAATCATTTAGTTGTCATCTCTTTTGACTGTCTTTCTTCCCTTGATTTTCCTATCTTAGATCAGCTTCCGCATTTTAAGGAATTATTGGATCGAGGCTCCCATTGCAAAAATGTAGAGACGATTTATCCTTCTGTAACGTATCCCTGCCATACTTCGATCGTTACAGGAAGGTATCCAAAAAACCACGGAATCGTAAATAATACGTTAACACAGCCAGGCAAAGCTTCGCCTGATTGGTATTGGCACAGAAAACATATTAAAGGAACTACTTTATATGATGAAGCTAAAAAAGCAGGTATGACTACAGGTGCTCTCCTTTGGCCAGTGACTGCCAGAGCGAACATCGATTACAACATGCCCGAAATTTTTGCGAACCGTAAGTGGCACCACCAGATTCCTGTTTCTCTCTTAAACGGAAGTAAAAGATATCAACTTGATATGAACCGTCGATTCGGACATCTGCGTAGCGGTTTGAACCAGCCTGAGCTTGATGATTTTGTTTTAGAGTCCACGATACATACGATTAAAAATAAAAAACCTGAGCTATTGCTTGTTCATTTTGTGGATCTTGATTCACAGAGGCACTATCATGGCTTTTCTTCTGATGAAGCAATGGATGCGATAAAAAGGCATGACAACAGACTTGGCAAAATTATCGAATCCTTACAGGAAGCTGGTATATATGAAGAAACGACGATCGCCGTATTAGGAGATCATAGCGCTCTTGATGAGAGCAAAGCTATTAAACTGAATGTACTATTAAAAGAACATGGATTAATAGATACTGATTCAAAAGGGCCTATACAAAATTGGAAAGCCTATTGCAAAAGTTGTGATGGATCAGCATATATTTACCTGAAGGATTCATCTGATCTACAAACAAAGGAGGTAGTGAAAAAACTGCTGGACCACTTATTGATTGATGAAAGAAATGGTATTGAAAAGATCTACAGTCAAGAACAAGCGGCTGCAACCGGTGCTGATGATCAATGTGCGTTTATGGTAGAAGCTAGACGAGGTTTTTATTTTAACGAAGAACATCAAGGCTCTTTTCTAAACAACATTACAGATCAAGATGTGAGGGAAAAACGGTTCACGCATGCTTGTCATGGTTATTCTCCTGAAAAAGAAGACTACACTACTATCCTGTTATTAGCAGGTAAAGGGATACAAAGAAATGTTGTTGTTCCTTCCATGCATTTAATTGATGAAGGGCCGACGTTTGCTAAACTATTAGGTCTAGATTTAGGAAAAACGGATGGTAAAGTCGTACAAGAATTTTTAAACATCTAGTTTTTAACTGAATTCTAGTATAGAGAGGACAAAACCTATGAAACGGTTTACGAAAGAAGAGAATAGCTGGATGTATTATGATTGGGCAAACTCAGCTTATTCGATTATTATCTCAACAGCTGTATTTCCTTTGTTCTTTAAAGCAGCTGCCACAAATGCAGGAGTCAGCTCGTCGGATTCAACCGCTTATTTGGGTTATACGATCGCGATTGCTACGTTCATATTAGCGATGCTTAGCCCCGTACTAGGAACAATTGCTGATTATAAAGGATTAAAGAAGCGATTCTTCACTTTCTTTTTCGCACTTGGTCTTATTTCTACCGCATCATTAGCTTTTATTCCAAGTGATCAATGGCTCTTATTATTAATTTTTTATACATTAACTGCAATCGGCTCTAGCGGATCTAATGTCTTTTATGATGCTTTTATAACCGATGTAACAACAGAAGAAAGAATGAACAGAGTGTCATCAAGAGGATTTGGATTAGGATACATCGGGAGCACGATTCCTTTTTTGATCAGTATCGCGATTATCGTGTTGGCACAAAATGAAGTTCTGCCGATCTCAACTACTCTAGCTAGCAAGATTGCATTTTTGATCACTGCGATATGGTGGGGGATATTTACGATTCCTATGCTGAAGAACGTTTATCAGAAGTACGGTATCGAACGAGAGCCGAAACCTTTGATCAACAGCTTTAAACGTTTAGGTAAAACAATGAAAGAAATAAGAAAGTATCGGGCTCTATTTTTATTTCTGCTCGCCTATTTCTTTTATATCGATGGCGTCGGGACCATCATAACGATGTCCACCGCTTATGGTTCAGATCTTGGAATCAGTTCTACTAACCTTTTAATCATCCTTTTTGTAACACAGGTGGTCGCTGCCCCTTTTGCCATTCTATACGGAAGGTTAGCAGAAAGATTTACAGGTAAGAAGATGCTTTACGTTGGAATAGTGGTCTACATTATTGTTTGTATTTATGCTTATTTCTTAAAAACAACAATGGATTTCTGGATTTTAGCGATGCTAGTTGCTACGTCTCAAGGTGGAATTCAAGCGCTAAGCCGTGCTTATTTTGCTAAATTGGTTCCGAAAGAAAACTCGAACGAATTCTTTGGCTTTTATAATATTTTCGGCAAGTTCGCCTCCATTATGGGGCCGTTGTTAATCGCCGTAACCGCTCAAGTTACCGGTAATTCTGCTAGTGCCGTGTTCAGTCTTGTCGTTCTTTTTATCATCGGCATTACGATTCTTATGTTTGTTCCAGAACCGAAAGTGGATTCATCTCACACGATCAGCGCATAGAAAAAACTGCTCTCTAGCAAATTCTAGAGAGCAGTTTTTTCTTTATGTTTTATTTAACGATCCATTTTGGTCCAAGTATGGTTTGGATGCGATAAAAGTTTCCATACGCTGCATTCGCTTTATACGTTCCTGGATACAGACTGGCTGCAGCCATTTTGTGGTTTACATGAGGACGGTCATGCAAAGGAACTTTTTGAGTAAGAGTGATGGTTTTGGTCACTGGTGTTATACGTTTCTCCCAACGCTTATCCCCTTCTACTGCCATATAAAGTCCTGCTTTTTTGTTCCTTGTCCATTCTTCATTAATGATCGTGATTGGCGGATTCGTTTCTCCTGCATATGGAGCTAGTTCAAACGTAAAACCAGGACGTTTGAAGGTTTGAATAAACCAGTCTTTGTATCCACCACCACTTGATAACTGTGTATCAGGAGGGATTAGTCGATACCCTGTCATGTTGGCAAGAGTTGTACCGAGGGTTTTGTCCCCTTCAAAGGTGTTGGTTCCATAATTAAAATGGTAGTATAGTATTCTTCCAGCTGTGTGGTAGGAGTTCGTAATTTCCGGGTCTACTAGATAAGTGAGAGCCGACACCGCTTTTGCTTCCTTCGTTACAAGGGGAGCACTACCTTTGAAATCTTTATAAGAAGGAGCTTTTGCATTATTTGATATCTGTTCCCAACGCGCAGGATATTGTCTGTTCAGATCAACCCCTTGGGCATTAGACTTCCATCTTTTAAAATCTTTGCTTCCACCATTCATCTTTATGAGATTGGCTTGAGCTGATGTGGGAAAAGCGGACAATCCTTTTTGCTGAAGTACGACACCATCTGGGTTCGTCATCGGTACGAACCAAATAGACGTATTGTTCAATACGTTTGCAACATTATAGCCGTCCATCGTACCGTTGGAGACATAGCGTTCACTATACTGATCGATCATTTCCATCACGATATTTGTTGTCATCCACTCTCTTGCATGATGTGATGCATTGTATAAAACCGTCGCATCACCTCTCCCTAGCTTAACAGCCCAGATATCTCTACCATAAGGCGTTTTTCCAATGGATCGATATTGGACTAACCCCGGGTATTTTTGAGCAAGTGTCTTGATGTTACTCGTCATCGTTTCATATGTATACGTTTGATTTGGATTTACATAGCTTGCTGCTTCTCCCTTATAACTCCAAAATGATAAGCTCCCAAGTAATATCCCCATAAACAACACTAGACCTTTTTTCAATCTGTTCTCTCCTTTCAATACACTATAAAATTATTTGAATATATTAATAGTATAGATAAGGATTAGCACGGCTTCGCATGAGGATAGTCGCCTTTAATATTTCAATTTGTTTACCATAATTAAGTCGAATTTCATATAAATTTGGAATATAAAAGTAAATAATAAGATTTATTGTATAAATTTCATCATATGTGGTTTTGCTTACTTCGAATTATGGGAAGAGTAGTAGGACGAGGATGACATAATAAGAGGGAATGCAAAAATGAAAGAGAATCAGGACAACAAAAATAACAAAAAAGCTGATATTCCAGATCGGCAATACTTTTTTCCAGTACAGATTATTGAGTATTTTATTGAAGAAGGCAAAGCTTCTTTACAGATTACAAACTTAGCACAATTCATCTTATCTTTTATGGCAGGAGCATTTATCGCATTTGGTGCACTAGGTTCTGTTTTGTTATCCATGGGAGTAGACACAACTGGTACCTATAACCTGTTATCAGGTGTTGGATTCGCGATCGGCTATACAATGATTTTTCTATCAGGATCTATTCTTTTTACGGAAATTAATGTGTTACTCCCAAGCTATATTCTACAAAGCAAGTATTGGATTAGTAAAAAGGTTCTGCGATTTTGGGGGATCTGTTATATTGGTAACTTTTTAGGAGCATTATTTGTTGGGTTCCTTCTAAATATGTCAGGTTCATTAGACAAAGAGTTTTATGAAACCCTACTAAAGTTTATGGAAAAAAAGATGGAGTTTACTGAACGAGGAACATGGGGTTGGTTTCAAGTTTTATTCTCTGGTATTCTTGCCAACTGGCTGATCGGTATTGCAGCCGTTCTCGCAACAGCTGCACGTGATGTAATGGGTAAAATATTTGGAATTCTTTTACCTGTAATTATCTTTGAAGCAGGAAATTTTCAACATGCCGTGGCCAACATGGGGTATTTCAGCATTACGGTTTTAGAAGGCTTTGAATACAGTTGGTATGAATTTATACTTCTTAATTTAATTCCTGCTACGATTGGTAACTTGATCGGCGGAGGTATATTAGTATCATTGTTACTTTCTTTTGCTTTTAAAGAAGACATTGATGATAATATCGTGAAAGAGGAAGAAGAGGAAGTAGAAAAGATAAAGCATAAGATGGAATAATAAAAGAAACTCCGAAACACCTTTATTGTGATATACAGTAAAGGTGTTTTTTGTTAGAGTTTCAGTAGGATTAAGATTATTTTTTTAGGGGATGAACCAATTTGCCTTATCAAACGAAACTTGCTTTTCTATATGTAGCGATCGGCGCATCTCTTTGGGGCATCATCGGCTTTTTCGTTAAAGAACTTTCGCTTGCCGGTTTTACTTCGTTACAGATTGTCTTTTTACGAGCTATCAGTGCTTTTCTACTATTCCTTGCATGGATTGTTATAAAAAATCCTGCTCTACTCAAAATCAAGTTAAAGGATACTTGGTATTTCTTAGGTACCGGGATATTAAGTGTTTCCTTCTTTAATTGGTGTTATTTTACGACGATACAAACGTCATCACTCGCCATTGCAGCTATTCTTTTGTATACGGCTCCAGCTTTTGTGCTTGTAATCTCTAGTATCGTGTTTAAAGAAAAATTAACTCATCAGAAGCTGCTAGCCCTTACCGCTACTTTCATTGGCTGTACACTCGTATCAGGTCTGTTCTCCGCTCAATTGGAACTATCGATTACTAGTCTTCTGATTGGTCTAGGAGCCGGCTTTGGCTATTCGCTCTACAGTATTTTTGGAAAGTTAGCGAGTCGAAAATATGAAACGCTCACTATCAGCATCTACACTTTTTTCTTTGCGATGCTTGCTCTATTTCCGATTAGCGATATGACTTCTGCTAATATCCAAGTGTTTCGCCCATCCGTTTTAATGAATGTTATCGGACTCGGCCTTTTTCCAACCGTATTTGCCTACTGGTTCTATACACAAGGCTTAAAACAGATGGATGCTAGTAAAGCAGCTATTGTATCTACTATTGAACCGGTTGTAGCTACCTTAATGGGAATGATGCTATACAAAGAATCCATATCCATTGTTCAGAGTATCGGTATTATATTTGTACTGGGTGCTGTTCTTATGATACAAGAACGAAAAGGAAAAAATATTCAAACTCCCACCATTCAAAACAGACATTAAAAGGTGCAGCATAAACGCTGCACCTTTTTTGTTTCATTATAGAATAGAGCTTAAAAAGTCTTTCGTTCGCTCTTCTTTCGGGGCATCAAAAATCTCTTCTGGCTTTCCTCTTTCCCAGATTTGTCCATCGTGCATGTAAACGACCTCGTCTGCAACTTCTTTTGCAAAGCCCATCTCATGAGTTACAACGACCATCGTCATCCCTTCTTGCGCTAGCTCTTTCATTGTGGCGAGCACTTCTCCTACAAGTTCTGGATCGAGTGCTGATGTCGGTTCATCAAAAAGCATGATATCTGGTTTCATCGCAAGCGCTCTTGCAATAGCAACACGCTGCTTCTGTCCACCCGATAACTTCGCTGGATAGACATCTGCTTTATCAGAAAGACCAACTTTCCCTAGTAAAGCTTTTGCATCCTGTTCTGCTTCTGATTTACTTTGTTTTTTTACATTTAGAGGAGCTTCCATCACATTTTCCAATACGGTTTTATGAGGAAACAAGTTAAAGTGCTGAAAAACCATCCCTACTCTTTGACGTACTTCGTTTAAGTTATGTGTTTTCGGATCGATTTCTTCCTCTTCGATGACGATCTTACCACCATTTTTAATCTCTAGAAAATTAATGCATCGAAGCAGCGTGCTTTTTCCAGAACCACTTGCACCGATTAAGACGACCACTTCGCTCTCTTGTACGTTAAGATTCACTTCTTTTAATACTTCTAAATCTCCAAAACTCTTCTTTAAGTTTTCAATGCGTATCATTTCTTTTTTCAACTCAGACACCTCCTATTCCCCAGCTGATAGTTTCTTTTCTAACAGATTAACAAGTAATGTGAAAAGCAGAACGAGTATTAGATAGTATAGACCAACAATAATCAGGTACGTCATCTCATCAAATGTCCTCGATCCCTGTGTCGTTGCTATACTGAACAACTCGTTAAGGGCAATAAAGGATGCTAGTGATGAATCCTTCAGACCGATAATAAACTGGTTGCCTAGAGGAGGTAGTGCTCGTTTAAAAGCTTGCGGCAGGATGATTCTTCTCATTGCCAATCCATAAGTCATCCCTAAAGAGCGTCCTGCTTCCATTTGTCCCTTATCAACCGATTGAATAGAACCTCTGAAGATCTCTGCAATATAAGCTCCATTATGCATAGCAAGACCAAATGCCGCAGACCAAAAAGCAGAAATACCTAACTCTGCTAGACCAAAGTAAAAGATGAAAATCTGTACGATCAAAGGTGTACCACGAATGAGTGCAATATAAATATTCGCGATCCAATTCAGGACTTTAATTCCAGAGATTTTAAATAATGCAAAAACAAGTCCAATCCCCGTACCGATTAAAATAGATACAAAGGTAAGTTGTAGAGTGATCAAAAGTCCCTTCATGAAGAGCGGATAACTTTCAACTAATACGTCTAAAATGTGTGCGAGATCAAACATGCCATTGTCCTCCCCTTTTTATTCTCTTTGTTAATGGTGTGTGATCGAATGTATGGATAAAAGAAAGCCACCCTGCACGTAACCTCATGAGGGCGGCTCCACCATTATTCAGGCTTCTTCGTGATATCAGCACCGACGTATTCTTCACTAAGCTTCGCGAGCTCACCGTTATCCTTCATTTTCTTTAATGCTTTATTTACCGCTTTTAGCAATTCTTTATCTTCTTTTTTAATAGCAATCGCTTGTTCACTCGTACCAAGCTGCTCTTGTTCGACGATTTTAAATCCTTTTTCGATCGCTTGTTTACCAGTGATAGCATCAGTAATAACCGCATCGTGTTTTCCTTCGCTCAAAGCACGCAATGCTGTAGCATCACTGTCATAGTTTTTAATTTGATCTGTAAATTCTTGTGCAGATTTTTCATAGGTAGAGCCTTTTGAAACAGCAACTTCTTTTCCTTTTAAATCTTCTTTTGTTTTAATATCACTGTCTGGTCTTGTAAAGATTACCGGACCTGAGTAATAATAAGGCTCGCTAAAATTCACTGCTTTCTTGCGGTCTTCAGTGATTGTATGGCTTGCCACTGCTGCGTCAAAACGATCTGCCTTAATAGCGGATACAGCGCCGTGGAATTTAAACTTCTCTGGAACAGGCTTTAGACCAAGTTCTTTAGCAATCGCCTCACCGACTGCAACATCAAAGCCTGTTAGTTCCCCTCCCTTATCAACCGAGCTGAAAGGCGGAAACTCTCCTGATACGATAAAGTTAAATTCACCTTCGTTCTTTAATTCTGGACCCCCGTCACTTGATTCACTACTGCCACATGCAGCTAGTACAAACATTGAAAAAACGACAGCTAACATCCCAATCTTCTTTTTGAAATCTTTCATTCTTATCCTCCTTGAATATCCCATTTTGTAGATTCCCCTACTAGACAAGGGTAGCATGAATTGGAAATGTTCTCAATTTTACGTGAATTCCCACCTATCAAAAAGATCAGATTTTTCATGCATCTTGTATATGGTTACCCTTTACAAAAAACTCGTAAACACTTATTTAGCAAGCAAAAAATGCGCATTTCAGATATACTGAAATGCGCATTATCAAATCTTTATGGCAAAAGTTTAGTCGGCAGCAATATTGTAACCGTGGTTCCAATATCTAACATACTTTCAAATGTAATATTTCCATGATGATTTTCAATGATCTTCAAAGATACCATTAGTCCCAACCCTATGCCTTTTTCTTTATTGGAATAGAAAGGTTCTCCAAGTCTTGCAAGTCGCTCTTCGCCGATTCCCACTCCTTGGTCAGTAACTTTAATAAAGACATAGCCTTCATCATGTGCTCCTGTTTCTACAAAGATGGTGCCGCCGCCATTCATAGATTCGATCGCATTCTTAATCACATTAATGATTACTTGTTTAATTTGATTTCCTTCACAAAGAATCTGAGGAACGTTCATTAAGTGCGTCTCGAATTGAACGTTATTAAGGTTCGCCTCTGAATCCAACAGCGTTATCGTCTGTTTAATAAAATCATTTACGTTTCTCTGCTGAAAAAAAGTTTCCTGGTGCGGTTTAGCTAATACTAAAAATTCAGTAATGATCGATTCAATCCGATCCATCTCAGACAAGATGATTTCACTATGAAGATCTTCCATGTCTGCTTTCATAAGTTGGACGAATCCTTTGATACTTGTTAGCGGATTACGAATCTCATGAGCGATTCCTGCCGCAAGCTCACCAACGACCGTGAGTTTATCTGATTTTCTGAGCAATTCTTCTTTTTCTTTTAAATCTGTAATATCTTCTGAAATACCTGCTATGCGATAGATCTCTTCATCGTCATTGGTGATCGGAAATGCTCTTGTTCTGATCCAACGGACTCTGTTATTTTTCCCATGTATCCGGTATTCAATCTGTGATTCACCTTGCGCGATTAATTTGATGAACGTTGAAACAGCTTCTTGATCTTCCGAGTGAACGTCTGTAAAAACAGATTCAATCAGCTCCGTTTCTTCGACATCCCAAATTTGCTTAAAAGCCTTTGATATGTAAAGTAGCTGATGCGTTTTATAATCTTGCATCCAAAAGATGTCTTTTGCATTTTCAGCAAACTGACGGAACCTCTCTTCACTTTCTCGTAGTCCTAGTTCCATCCTCTTGCTTTGGGTGATATCTCTAGAAACACCTACAATTCCTTCCACTTGACCTTGGTCATTATTAATTGGAGATAGGATAGCCTGATAATAGAGACGTTCACCATCACGCACATTACTCCACTCATAAAATTGAGATTTGCCTTGCAAAACAAGACGACATGCCTTTTCTTGACCATCAGCAATCTCAGCGCCAAAAACTTCGCGAACGGTCTTGCCTAAGAAGTAGGATGGCTTAACACCGTGTTTCTCCATCCATCTTCCATAGATGCCTGTATGTACAAAATTTGTATCTAACGTAAAAACAGTGTCTTCCATTGAGTCAACAAGCGAGTTAAAGCGTTGCTGACTGCGATTCAATTTTTTTTCCGTACGTTTTAGCTCCTGGTTATCCGTTAATGTGATGACAGATAGATCGCACACATTATCTTTAAGAGGAATGATAGAAACAGACAACGAAGAAGAATAGCCTGTGTTTTTACAGATTAAATCTATTTCGATCTGATATTCTGCTTTTTTGTTTTTTTCATGTTGAATGTAAGCTTCTTGAAGTGACCATTTCTCTTTGTTTGAATCTGTTATAAAAAATGGCAACTCATATATATATGAGCCTTCTACTTCAGAATCAGACAATCTTAACATGCCATACGCTTTTGTATTGGCGTAAAGAATTGTGCCACATGGTTCTATAACGATAATCCCATTATTAACCGCTTCATAGAACGTATGCATCATTTGTTTTGTATTTTGTAATTCAAACGAAGTCTCTCGCATGTTCTACATCCTTGTTGAATTATTTTTAAAGTATTTACAAGAAATGCCTTTTCTCTATTTTTCTATTAAATACAAAAAAACACAAGAGTTATTTTCCTCTTTTTGGATTCAGATCAAAGATTACCAATTAAGACTTAGATTTGAATAGAACAGGTTCTCTAGTGAATAACAATCCATCAAGTGAACATTTTGAAGAAACCCTTTTGTAGACTTATAATAATTAAAATACAAAAGCACACTGATTATTTCTCAGTGTGCTTCGATAAAGCTGTCTTAAATGATTTAGCATCTCCCAAGCTTTTTGAGTCAGCTAATATCTCCTCAGGTGCATTTGCTTCTCCTATTAAATAACCAACAAATTCTGTACCTAAAAAGTCGAATATATATTGAAATTGCTGAATCAAGGGCAGTGCTTTTATTCGAGGATGATCTCCCCCTACTGTAATAACATAAGCTTCTTTATCGCCCATGGTTTTCTTAAAGTTTAAGGTTTCGTCTCGTAAACTCTCTGAGAACCGATCTACAAAGTTTTTCATGATTCCACTCATTCCATACCAATAAACAGGTGTAGCAAAAATAAGTACGTCATATAGTAGAATCTCTTTGATCAATTCCTCGTAGTCATCATCTACCTTAACAAATCCGCCTGCATCATGGCGTAGATCATCTATAGGATTGATTTTGAAGTTTTTGAGGTAAAAAGAAGTATGCTGAATGTTGTCTAATGCCTTTTGAGTTAGTGCTTCCGTGTTACCATGTTCTCTAGAGCTGCCGTTAATAACTGCGATTTTCATTCTTATCACCTTTCTTTTACGTATCATCTTAATTGCTAGAAACTCTCTTCAAAAAAATGGTTGATTGCATCGTAATCTCATAAAAAATAGAAACAAAGAATAGAGTATAAGATAACAAATTAGGAGGTCTATAATGATCGTATTCACCATTATCTGCATGATCGCTTTCTATCTTCTAACGATACATGATTCTAAGAAGTTGAAACAAGTCATCTGGCCGTTTTACGGAATAATAGGCATCGTGTGTTTTATCAGCTTACTCTCATTAACATCTGATACCGTGACTTATGAATATTGGGTACGATTGTTCTTTCTCGTCTTAACCATACCAGTGTTGATTCTTGTTGTTCGTAAAGTGTGGCAGCTCTGTTCTGAAACGACGAGATGGATTCAATATACAGTTTCTGTTCCTATCTCTATTCTGTTTATCCTCACACTCTGGTTTTGCTGGAACATGTTTCCGATTTTTATGTATGTTTTATAAGAAGAACCAATACAACCGTCTTCAGTTGCTCACTGAAGGCGGTTGTATTGGTTTAGAAGTGTCCTCTTTAGATGGACAAAATTGCTATTTGTCTTTTTCGGGGGTCTGACCCCCTTGCATGAACGAAAGCACTTCCTTGACGATCGTGTTTATTTTTTGGTTGATAAATTGATCTCCAAAGCTTTCTTTTGCTTGCCTGATTGCGGCAATTACTTCTTCATCATATTGAATGAGTTCTTCATCATCTTCTGCTTCATTGTATAAATCGATCATGCTGTCTAACCCCTCTTGCATGCGATCTATCGCTTCACTATATTTTTCTCTATCTTCCTTATTATATTTCAACTTCATCACCCATTCACAGCTTTTCCATCTATGAGTGCTAACAAACTTCATAAACAATTACTCTTGTGACTTTTTTCACTATTTTTTCATAGGAAAGTATACTATAATTATTTGGTTATTATTATCTTGAAATATATTATTTTACATATTAGTCGGAAGGAGGGGGAACAATTGATCCGCCGTTGGTTTACGAAAAAAAATAAATCATTGCAGCCTGCATTTGAAACACCGTCTTCAAATTCATCGTTGAGTCTATGCACAAGTACCACGGATGAACCAGATCCTGTAAAAGAAATATCGCATTTTAAAATGCGGTTAAAAGAATATGGAATAGAGTTTAGTCACTTAGTCTCCAGCACTCCTAAGGATGTTGAAAACAGACAGCAAGCCATAAAAGTTGCTGAAGAAATCTCGAAAGACCCTGAGATGCGGAATTACTTTCTAACGTGGAAACGGTTGCCCCTTCTTCATAACGAAAGTACACAGCATCAAAAGCACACCATGAAAAAACAGCGAGAATACATAACCGCTCTTACCCTTATCTTTATAGAAAACTATCAAGTGTTGCTGCAATATGTTCCTGGCACGGGAGGAAAACACTAATGAACAAAGCGATTATTGTAGAGGTTAACAAGCGCCATGTCATCGTTCTTGCAGAGGGCGGAGAATTTAAAAAGATTAAAAATACCAATGCAGCCTATATGGTCGGTCAAGAAATTCGTCTTCCAGTAAGACAAGAAAACAAGAAATCTATTTTCTCTATTTTCATAAACTGGAAAACAGGAACTGCCGTAGCTCTGGCTATCTTTCTCTTATTCTTTCAAGTACTCGCACCGATATCAGGACCTGGGGCGTATGCCTATGTCGGCATAAACATGGATCCAAGTCTTGAATTGAAGATTGACGAAGAAATGAGAGTACTGGATATCTTGGCTTATAATCAGCAAGGTCATATGGTTCTTGATCGGTTGAACGATTGGGAAAATGAAGAAATCGAACATGTAACTGACCTTATTTTTGATACATGCGAAGACCTCGGCTATCTGAAGTCAAAGGAAGAGGTATTGATTACTACAACCTTATCTGAGGAAATACCTGCTGATAAGGAGAAAGAAATTAAACAACAAGTGAATGAAGTGATGACAGAGACCGCTAAAAAGAAATCGATAGAGATGACAACTATCGTGATGAGTTCTAAAGAGCGCGAACAATCTAAAAAGATGAAAATGTCACCTGGTCATTATGCGATTTATAAAGCAGCTAAGAAGTCTGGAATGAAAATTACGAAGAACGAAATTTCAACTCTTACAATAGAAGAGATTTCAGAAAAAGTGGGCCCTATAAAAGAGCTTTTAAAAGAGGATCTTGAAACAGTTGATGCCTCTGAAGACAAGAAAGAGGATCTTGTATACGAACCGCCTCTACCTATCTTAGATATAAAAGATTCGAGTAACGAGGTAAAGGTTGAGAAGGAAGTAACACCGGTTCAAGAAAAAATACAGGAACCTCAGAAAAAGAAAACGTTCGAATTACCTGTAAGTCATGCTGAAATTCCTTCTGCACCAAAAAAGGAAGAAAAGCCAGCCGAAAAACCAATTAAGAACGAGCAAGAAAAACATGTGAATACGCCTGCTCCTTCTGGTGGTGAGCAGGACAAGAATACACACAAAGCACCTACGAAGAGTACACCTGTCGTCACAGCACCAAAGGAAGAGAAACCAAAACCTGTAAAACCCGTAGAGGATAAACCGAAACAGGAAACACCAAATGAGGAAAAACCTAAACCAGAAATTCCGAAAGAAAACATTCCTAAGGAAGATACTCCAAAGGTAGAAACGCCTAAGGAAGAAAAGCCTAAAGACGAGACACCTAAAGAAGAAAAACCTAAAGAAGAAACACCTAAAGAAGAGACACCTAAAGAAGAAACACCTAAAGAGGAAACACCTAAAGAGGAAACACCTAAAGAGGAAACGCCTAAAGAGGAAACGCCTAAAGAAGAAACACCTAAAGAGCACTGGATTTATATTGAAATTATTATTGATGGTATCGTTATAGAAGTTCGCATTAAAGTAACAACAAATGTCACTGATGCTGAGTTAAAACAACAAGCATTAACCACTTATCATCAAAATGCTTCAAAAGAACAGTCATGCCCTACGTCAACTTCAGCATTCACGCAAGAAGTTGAGCAAGCTGAAGTTTCTAAAGAGTTACAACAAACAACAGAAAATGAAGTTGCATCAGATTCTTCCATTGAAGAACCACCACTTTTAGAAGAGGCTTCATAATGGCAAACCCCAGGACTAACTCCAGTCCTGGGGTTTTTGTTTTCATTTCGGTATAGACAGCAAACTTTTATGGCAATAGTGATAATAGGAGGAGAGTGTTTGTATGCGGTCTATTTATTATGCTTACTTAAGAATGCCGATGCTGATTCGACTTGCGATTATTCTTTTTAGCATTCTATTATCCAGCGCTATTTTAGCTCACCTCTTAGAAACAAAAACATTTCCAACTATATTTGAAGGGTTTTATTGGGCAGTTATTACGGCCGGAACAGTTGGATATGGCGATTTCACTCCTGAATCAACTGAAGTAAGGATACTAGCTATTTTCCTTGTGTTCATTGGCGCGTCTTTTTTTGCCTTTTTGACTGTTCACTTGGCAAGTTCTGTTGTTAAAAGAGAAAATCGCTTTCTAGAGGGGAAAAATATGTATAAAAATAAAGATCATTTCATTATAGTAGGCTGGAACGAAAGAGCTAGACATACGATTCAAGCTCTAAAAGAGCAATTAAAATCCAACCATATCGTTTTAATCGATGAATCATTAAAAGAAAATCCGTTATATGTTGAAGGCATTCATTTTATCCATGCTAAACCTAGTGAAGATCATACTTGGATGATGGCTCATGTTAAACAAGCTCATACCATCTTAATTACAGCTGATGCAAACTTAAAGGAATACGAAGCTGATACGAATACGATTCTTTCTATTCTTACAGCCAGAGGACTGAACCCTACAGTATCTATTCATGCAGAAGTGTTAACAACGGAGCAAACTTCAAACGCAATACGAGCTGGTGCCGACCATATTATACACACTTCAAACCTTGCTTCACATGCGATGGTTTCTAGCCTTGAAAAAGAGATACTATAAGAAAAACAGATAGACGTCATGGTCTATCTGTTTTTAATTTAATACTGCAGTTTCTACCTTTTTCACTAAATCTTTGGCGATCCCGATCCACTTTTGATCAACCGTCGCATCCGGATCTTGCGGCTCTGAAAACTGATTAAAGCTCCCTGAGATATTACCTGTCTCAGCATTGTCGTCGAGCCCAACCTGATATTTGTGAGCCAGTAAAAAAGGTTCACCAAATTGAATAGTGGTATCTTTTTTATCTAACTGACCATCAATGGCTTGAAAAGGAATTCTCAAAAACGTATACCCTACTTCATCATCAAGTTTATAATCGAAATAGCCGTGATCATAATCCCAGTTCCCGCCGTAAGAAAAGCCCATCCCTTTCAAAACATCTTCAGCTTCATTTAATGCACAACACTCATTTTCAAGTTTGCTTTTTATCGGTTTCATCATTGTCACCCCTTTATTGTCTATTTCTTAGCGTATCCAATCTGACATGAGATTATTTGACTATTAGTATAAGTAAACATAAAAAACGCCTGACTCAGCAATGTTTGAGTCAGGCTTAAAAAATGATTATAGACGCTTTTCTAATTCTTCTTTTTCTTTTTCAAATCCAGGTTTACCTAGAAGAGCAAACATGTTCTTCTTGTATGCTTCTACTCCCGGTTGGTCGAATGGATTAACACCTAACAAGTAGCCACTTACCGCACATGCTTTTTCAAAGAAGTAAACCATATATCCAAAATGATAAGGTGTCATTTCAGGAATACTTACCACTAAGTTTGGTACTCCACCATCTGTATGAGCAAGCATTGTTCCTTGGAATGCTTTTTTGTTAACAAAATCCATTGTCTGACCAGCTAAGAAATTCAGTTTATCCAAATTCTGATCATCTTCTTCGATTGTAATTTCTTCTCGAGCTGAACCTACGTATAACACCGTTTCAAAAAGGTCACGACGCCCTTCTTGCACGTATTGCCCCATTGAGTGAAGATCAGTAGTGAAGTCAACTGACGCTGGATAGATGCCTTTGTAGTCTTTTCCTTCACTTTCACCGTAAAGCTGCTTCCACCATTCAGAAACATAGTGAAGACCCGGCTCGTAGTTTACCATTAATTCGATGGTTTTGCCTTTATTATAAAGAGCATTACGAACTGCAGCATATTGATAAGCTTCGTTCTCTGAAAGGTTTGGGTTGTTGAAATCAGCTGCAGCTTCTTTCGCTCCGTTCATCATTTCTTCAATGTTCACTCCACTTACTGCGATTGGTAATAGACCAACAGCAGTCAGCACTGAGTATCGTCCACCTACATCATCAGGGATGATAAAGGATTCATAGCCCTCTTCGTTCGCTAATGTTTTAAGTGCACCCTGAGCTTTGTCAGTAGTTGCATAAATACGTTTACGAGCCTCATCTTTACCGTACTTTTCTTCTAAAAACTTTCTAAAGATACGGAACGCAATCGCAGGTTCAGTCGTTGTCCCAGATTTAGAGATCACATTTACAGATACATCTTTATCTTTTAATACATCAAAAAGTTCTTTAACATATGTCGATGAAATGTTCTGTCCAGCAAAGAATACTTGTGGAGTCTTGCGGTCTTCTTTTGATAAAAGGTTGTAGAATGAATGATTTAACATTTCGATCGCTGCACGGGCTCCTAAGTACGAGCCACCAATTCCAACAACAATCAATACATCAGAATCACTTTTAATTTTTTCAGCACTTTTTACGATTCGGCTAAATTCTTCGCGGTCGTAGTTTTCAGGAAGGTCAACCCAGCCAAGATAGTCATTCCCTGCACCAGTTTTTTCATGAATTGCTTCATGAGCAGTTTTTACCGCACCTGTAAGATAATCTACTTCATGCTGACCAATAAAAGAAAGGGCCTTGCTATAATCAAAACTAAGTTTCTTTGTCATATGTAAGCCTCCTAAAACATCATTATTCTTTCACTTTATACAAGTACAAGGACCAAATCAAGAAACCAGTCAAATGTAATCGGTTTCTTTACAAAAGACGAAATATTCAAAAAGCAGCCATATAAAAAGAAGGATCGATCCCCTCTTTTTATATGGCTTACAGTTATTTCATGCTCCTCAGGCAAGTTGATTGCAGTGGAGGGTGCGAAAAACTCCTGGGGCTCACCGCACGCCCTCTGGAAAGAAAGCATCCCACAACCAAAATCAACCACTTTCATGAAACTTTTATAAAGACATTCTTAAAATGTTTAGTACATCTTCTTTATTCTGCTTCTTAAAGTTACCGAACTCACCTCTTGCCATCGCTTTATCTGCGATAAGGTCAAGCTTTGAATCGTCAATATCATAATCCTTAAGAGCATTCGGAGCTCCAAGAGACGACCAGAATGCAGAAAGACGATCAATACCTTCAAGAGCCACTTCTTTATCGGACTTTCCTTCTGTTTCAACGTTAAACACTCGAACAGCAAGTTGCTTGAAGCGAGCTACATTCGTATCCACATTATGTCTCATCCAATTAGGGAAAAGGATAGCTAAGCCGCCAGCATGCGGAATATCATAGACCGCTGAAACAGCATGTTCAATGTTATGACTTCCCCAATCACCTCGAACACCCATTTGAAGTGTACCGTTTAGTGCCATCGTTCCGTTGTAAAGAATTGTTTCACGCAACTCATAGTTCTCAAGATCTTCTAGGAGCTTAGGTGCGGTTTCCATTACTGTTAATAGAATGGATTCAGCAAAGCGATCTTGTAGTGGTGTGTTTGTAGCGTTATGGAAATACTGTTCAAATACGTGCGACATCATATCTACAATTCCATAAATCGTTTGATCCTTAGGAACTGAGAACGTATAAGTAGGATCTAAAATTGAAAATTTAGGGAATACAAGTGGACTTCCCCAACCATATTTCTCTTGTGTTTCCCAGTTCGTAATAACAGAACCTGAATTCATTTCAGATCCAGTTGCAGCTAACGTAAGAACTGTTCCAAAAGGAAGTGCATCTTCCACTTGAGCTTGTAGAGTAATGATATCCCATACGTCTCCATCATACTTAGCCCCAGCTGCGATTGCCTTTGTGCAGTCAATAACACTTCCACCACCAACAGCTAATAAAACATCGATGCCTTTTTCTTTACAAATTTCTACGCCTTTACGAACAGTAGATACTCTCGGGTTTGGTTCCACACCTGAAAGCTCACTAACCTCTGCATCCATCTTATTAAGCTCATTCATCACTTCATCAAACAAGCCGTTTCGTTTTATGCTTCCTCCACCATAAACCACGAGGACTTTCTTTCCGAATTTCCCTAATTCGTCCTTTAGCGTTTGAATTTGATTTTTACCAAAAACTAATCGAGTTGGATTGTAGTATATATATTCGTTCATGAATATCTCTCCTTCTTACATGGTTAATCCGTATTATGTGGGACATAAAATGTAATGTAAAGTAATTAGCTTATCGAATACTAGCATGTGTTTTATTGATTAGTTTCATGCCAGTGATTAAGGGAATGAATAGTTGTAGACATAATATGCCACCCTAAGGAAGCTTTTCAATTATTAAAAAGAGGAGGGAATTACATGAGTGGATTACAGCGTTTCGCACTTGCATTGGTTATCATTGGAGCCATCAACTGGGGTTTAATCGGGTTCTTTCAGTTCGATCTAGTTGCTGCTATTTTTGGAGGTCAAGATGCTGTTCTTGCCCGTATCGTCTATGGTCTAGTAGGTCTTTCTGGTCTTTACTGTTTAACACTATTGTTTAAACCTTCCGAGGAACTTAGCCGAGAAGGTCATACAGAACATAACCGTGTATAATTTAAATAAAAAAAAACCTCTCGATCGAGAGGTTTTTTTATTACTTTTTAAGGCGCTTGTTTAGTTGAGCTTGACGATCTGTAGACTCTTTCAACCAATCTTTAAGTTTTGCTTCAAGAGTGTTGAAACCTTTGTTAGCGTCTTGATTGTTTGTGTTGCTCTTTTTGTTATTATTGTTGAATCCACCAGGGCGGCGTTCTTTTTTAGGTGCAGGAGCTGGAGCTTCCTGTGTTTGTCGGATGGACAGTGAAATCTTCTTGCTGTCTTCGTCAACAGAAAGAACCTTTACTGACACAACGTCACCAACACTTAATGCATCGTTAATATCTTTAACGAAACCATGTGAAACTTCAGAGATGTGTACAAGACCTTGTACATTATCATTTAATGCAACGAACGCACCAAAAGGCTTAATGCCTGTAACTTTACCTTCAACAATGCTACCTACTTCAAAATTCATGAAAACACTCCTAACTATTTTTTAACCTGTTAAGTATAACATAACTAAATCATACAAGCAAAACTAATAAAGAGTGTGTTTTATCGACTTGAAACCATCATTTCTTGAATTTGATCTTGTTTTGGTGAGAGGTCTTCACCAAAGTGATACATTTTCTCAATATTTATTTGATGCCACAACATGAACATGAGTACTGTCCATATTTTTCTGCTGTAATCGCCTCTGCCAGCTCGGTGTCCTTCTAAAAGATTCAGTACTACATCTTTATTTAGATATTGGTCTGTATGACTCGTCTGTATGAGTTGTATAGCCCAATCATACATCTCATTTTTTAACCAATGTCGAATTGGAACAGGGAAACCTAACTTACGGCGATGCAGCACAGAATCAGGAACGATCCCATTCATCGCTTCCCTAAGTGCATATTTTGTTGTTCCATTCGTTACTGTAAGACTTGGATGCAATTTGGAAGCAACATCGAATACTTCTTTATCAAGGAAAGGCACCCTTAGCTCTAGCGAATGAGCCATCGTCATCTTATCAGCCTTAACGAGAATATCGCCTCTCATCCAAGTATGAAGATCAATATATTGCATTTTATGAACATCGTGAAAAGCTCTCGCTTCCTCATACAACGGCTTAGTTACATTTTTGTAGTTATAAGCAGGACGATATTCTTTTAAGAGTTTGCTTTTTTCACTCTCTGAGAACATTTTCGCATTTCCAATATAACGTTCTTCAATTGTCATACTTCCTCGCTGTATAAAACTCTTCCCTTTAACACCTTCAGGTAGGATGCTTGCGATGGCAGCTAGCCCTTTTGCAACACCTTTGGGCAATGAAGAAAGATGTCTTAATGAGTGAGGTTCATGATAGATGTTGTATCCTCCAAACAACTCATCAGCACCTTCTCCAGAAAGAACTACTGTCACGTGTTTTGCTGCTTCACGAGCGACAAAATACAGGGGAACAGCTGCTGGATCAGCTACTGGATCATCCATATGCCAGATGATTTTTGGAAGTTCTTTAATAAATTCTTCAGGTTTAACTAAATAGTGGATATTTTCAACGTTTAATGCAGCAGCAGTTTGAACAGCTACATCAATCTCACTAAACCCTTCTCTTTCAAATCCGACCGTAAACGTTTTTAGTGATGGGTGCAGTTCACTCGCTAGAGCGACAATTGCACTTGAATCTATTCCTCCAGACAAGAAAGCACCTACAGGAACGTCAGAACGCATATGAACTTTTACTGAATCTCGCATAACAGAACGAATTTCATTTTTCGCTTCTTCAAGTGTCATATTATTTGGTTTAAAACTAGGCTTCCAATACGATTGGATAGACATCGGTCTGCCCGCTTTTTTTACAAAATAATGGCCAGGTTCAAGTTTTTTGATCCCCTTCGTTAAGGTCATAGGCTCTGGCACGAATTGATAGGTCAAATAATGATGAAGTGCTTCGGCATCTATTTCTTGCTTTTCTTTAACAACGTTAATACTTTTCTTTTCAGAAGCACAGTATAGTCCTTCCTCATCCTCAAGATAGAAAAAAGGTTTGATCCCGAAACGGTCTCTTGCTCCATAAAGCTCTTTCTTATCTTTATCCCAGATTAAAAAGCCAAACATCCCTCGAAGTTCAGTAAAGGCTTTTTCTCTTCTCTCACTAAAAAGAGCGAGGATTACCTCGGTATCCGAATGGGTTTTAAACATATATCCTTTTTCTTCTAGTTCTTTTCTTATTTCAACATAATTATATATTTCACCATTAAAAATAATCCAATAACGGTCATCTTCGTATGAAAGTGGTTGTTTACCACTTTCTATATCAATGATGCTCAGACGGCGAAAACCGAAGCGAACATACTGATCTACAAAATGACCACTATCATCTGGACCTCGATGAGTAATGATGTTAGTCATATTGATTAATTGCTCAGTTTCTTTTTGTTCTACCGTCTCAGGCGTGTTTAACATATATCCAATAAAACCGCACATTTTCAAGTTCCTCCCCAAAAAACAGTTCAAATGTCCACTTTTCATTTATTAAACCAAGTTAACTAATTGGTTTTCCAGAATATTATTTATTTCCCTTTATATGTGAATGAACTTCTCTATTATAACTCTGTAAATTCCAATCTTCACTAATTATTTGTTAATAATATGAAAAACAAGAAATCTGTACTATATTTGTCGAGAAAAGCGATTTAAAAGTTACAGCATAACTTTAAATCATTGAATTTGGATCTAGGATCCGGTCAGCTTCATCTCTAGTTAAGATCTTTTTTGTAACCAGCACTTCTTTTAATGTCTTGCCTGTCTCAAAACTTTCTTTTGCTACCGCTGCTGCTTTTTCATATCCAATATGAGGGTTTAGCGCTGTTACAAGTGAAAGACTCTGCTCGAGCCAATTTTGTATGTTCTCTTCATTAGCAGTGATATCTTTTAAACATTTTTCTGTAAAGATAGTGATTCCATTACTCAAGATTGTGATAGATTGGAGCACATTGAAACCAATTACAGGCATCATTGCATTGATTTCTAGCTGACTTCCGATTGCAGCTGTAGACACACATGTGTCATTACCTATGACTTGTGAACAGATCATATACATGTTTTCTAAAATGACCGGGTTGATCTTGCCTGGCATGATGGATGATCCTGGCTGCACCGCTGGCAGCATGATTTCAGCAAATCCTGTCCTTGGGCCACTGCTTAACAGTCTAAGGTCACTCGATATTTTTATTAAGTGGAGAGCTAATTCTTTTAAGTGACCGCTTACTCGAATCGCTGCGTTCGTATTCTGCATAAAAGCATATGTATTGTCACTCTGTGTAAACGGCAGCTTCGTTTTTTGTGCAATCTGTTTTATTGCGAGTTGTGCATAATCAGGGTGAGCGTTTATTCCTGTACCTACTGCATTTCCACCCAATCCTAAATCATATAAAGAGGTCTCTGAATGTTCTAAAGCATGCTTTACAGATTCTAGTGTGCCTCTGTAACCTTTGAATTCGCTGCCTAATCGAATAGGCACAGCATCCTGCAAATGTGTTCTGCCCGCTTTAATAATCTCGTGAAACTCTTTTTCCTTTTCCTTCAAAACTTGAATCAAACGACTAAGAGCCGGATAAAGAGTTGTTTGAAGTTCAGATGCAACTGAAATTTGTATAGCTGTCGGAATGGTATCATTGGTGGATTGTGACATATTCACATCATCATTAGGGTGAACAATTGAATAATCACCTTTTTCCCCGCCTAATATCTCAGAAGCACGTGAAGCTAGAACCTCATTCATGTTCATATTTTGAGAAGTGCCCGCTCCTGCTTGATAGGCATCTACAACAAATTGATCTCTCAAATCGCCGTTAACCACTTCATCTGCTGCCGAAATAATGGCATTCGCTTTTTCGTTACTTAGTGCCTTACATTCTCTATTCGCGAAGGCTGCGCTACCTTTTATGATAGCTTGTGCTTTTATGAATGATAACGGTAACCGAATACCGCTGATCGGAAAATTTTCTACCGCTCTTTGTGTTTGAGCTCCATAATAGGCCTCTTTAGGGACCCTAACTTCCCCCAACGTATCTTTGGCAATTCGAAATTTATCCAAGATCTCTACCTCCTTAAGTAACCTTATATCTTGTATCCCCTTCTTAAAAAAGATGTAACCCTTTTCCAAAAACACCTTTACTATGTAATTAATTGTTGTAAACAAAAAAACCGCCTAGTTAGACGGTTTTCGTTTTGTGCAGTGAAACGACCACAGCAGGCTCTTTTTTTATAAACTTATGCTCTGTTGTAAACCCTGCTTTCTTTTGTTTCAGAAAGGTCTTTTCCGATATTGGACGGGGCCTTGACCAGGAAAGGGAGTCAAGATTTTTCCAGTTATCATGTGTAATAATCTCACTTTTGTAATAATAACAGTTACCGCTTACGTATTCTTCACATATATAGCGGACTGTTTGTCGACTATGCATAACATCTCTCCATTTTTTTCTTTCATTATCCCCGCATAACTGTTCATCCATACTTAAGCAAAAAAAGGCCTGAAGACCCTACCTCCAAGCCTTAATCTGTTAGTCTCTAGTGTTCCACCACCACCAGCCACCAAATATCAAGATGAGAATAAATACTATAATTATTACAGCCCAGATCCAACCGTAACCATAGCCGCCATAACCGTAAGCTCCGTAAGCATACGGGGTATAGTAAGGATAATATGGAAATGCCATCCTGCTACCTCCTCTTATTTCTTTATGCGTTCTTACTCCTTATTAAAATATGTACGAAGTGGGTAAAGAGGAATAGAGGCAAACGCACAAATTTTGGCTTTCCATTACTTTTTTAAGTTTTAAAAGGCTGTTTTGGATGTTTTCTTTTTCTCTTTCTTCTATGCAAGTTGATTGAAGCGTAAGGTTGCCGACTTCTATAGGACGAGCGGTCAGGTGAGACCCTTAAAGGCGCAAAGCGGCAGTCCGAAAAGTGGAAGTGACTCGTTTAGCCCCGACAAGCAAAAGGTAAATGGGCTAGGAAGGCGTACTTTGCCTTCTTGACCGTTTAACTTTTGACCTCGAGTGGCTAGTCACTGCAACTAGACAAAGGGCTTACCGATCGCCCCATGGAAAGCGTGCAACCTGGAGCGGAAATCAACTGCATCAATGTAACTATATACGAATGCAAAATTTTTTAGAAAGTAATAAAAAAAGAGGAAATAATTTCTCGTTGTATCTTGTGGATCGATTGGTGAAACTACTCATAGAATTCTGCGGACGGAGGTAAGACATTCATGGCTCATGATGAAAAGCACAATTATTATCCAGGATATCGAATCAATGTGAATAATGTTCAAATTTATTATGAATACTTCGATCACGAAGATCCACATGCGAAAGTCTTAGTTCTCGTGCATGGATTTTTATCTTCTACCGTTAGTTTTAGAAAGCTGCTTCCTTACTTAACGAAGACGTATAAAGTATTGTCTATCGATCTTCCAGGGTTTGGACAGAGTGAAAAATCGACAAATTTCATCTACAAGCTTTCTAACTATGGACAACTGATTATAGATTTCTTAGACGCTTTAAACATTCAAAACGCCATATTGATCGGGCACTCTATGGGCGGCCAAATTTCTATGCATGCAGCAAAGAAGTCTCCAGAGCGAATTGAAAAATTAATCCTTCTTGGCTGTTGTTCATATGTAAAAAGAGCAAGCCGTTCTTTAATCGCATGCTCCTACTTACCGTTGTTTAGTTGGGGAATGCGCAATTGGATTCAGAGAAAAGACGTAAAAGAAAATTTACTTTCTGTCTTACATGACTCAAAGCTGGTTACGGAAGAAATGATTGAAAGTTATAGAAAACCGATTAGCGAGGTAGCGTTCATCCATTCTTTAGTCAGGCTATTACGGCAACGAGAAGGAGATATGTGCTCACAGGATTTAAATCAGATTCAGCAGCCCGTATTGATGTTATGGGGCAAAGAGGACAAAGTGATGCCCGTTAAAACAGGTTATCGTTTAAAACATGATCTACCTAGCGCTGAACTTATCGTCTATGATAAATGTGGACATCTGCTAATGGAAGAAAAGCCCCAAGAAATATGCAGTGAAATCACACGTTTTATTGAGCGAGGAATCACTCACGGAACTGATTTTCAACAAGAAACATCCTGATCAATTCTGATGTAATATAATTAATAAAAGAGGCTGAACCCATGTCTCCTAACAGGCTCAACCTCTTTTTTATTGTTCGCGACTCTTTGTCATCTGTTGCCACACTGTACCCGCTGCTTCTTCACCGCTTTGGATCCGTTCGATCGCAATTTTCACTTGAAGAGATACTTCAAACTCAGGATCATCTTGAGCTGCTTTTAAAGCAGGAAGTGCTGTCTCGTCACCAACTTCAAATAAGAAGCGCGCCGCTCTCCATCTTACTAGTTTATTTTTATCGGATAATGCATCACACATTACAGGGATGGCTTTTGCATTTCCTAGATCAGATAATGCATCACCTGCTGTACGTCTTACCGAAACATTCTTATCCTCAAGAGCTAAGTATAAGAGAGGTAGCACAGCTTCATCCTCGATCATTCCTAAATAGACGACAGCCAAACGTCTTATAGAAGGTTTTTCGTCTTTAAGAGCCTGTTTCAATACCATTACATCATCAATAGATGGGTTTATTCGTTCTAATGCCGCATAACGCGTCTGCCAATCTGAGTCGCGAAGTTGTTTCGCTACTTCTGAAGTGGAAAGTGTTTCGACTTCAACTTCTTGTTCGGTATTTGTGCTATATGCTTGTTTTACTAATTGATCTAATCGTTCTTGAGGATAGACGGCTGATAGCTCTTCGGCTACTTCACTGCCTACTTGCTCAAATGTACCATAACGAACTCCTTGATCTTCCCATTGTCTTTCCATAACAAGGTTGTCGGAAGAATCTTGAGCCTCTAATGCAGCTTTACCAAATCGCTCAGCGAGTCCTACTCGTCTTTCTTCCTGTTCGGTTTTAAGTTTGATCTGCATAGGAAGTCCTCTAAACATCTGAACAAGAACCGTAATTTCTTTTATTTCATCTTCTTGCTGAGTTTGTTGATCAGAAGTATCAAGCTCTTCTTCTTGACCAAAAACGGATCTAACTCCTGCGAGTACATCTTCCCATTTCGCACGAGGGTTTCGTTCTAGTGCAATGAAGTCTGCAACATGATAAATGCTTTTAACTCCGTCCACTTTAAGGATCTTTTGAATAAATTCTGGAGCATTCTCAGCTTCATCTTTCTTATAGTTGTAACGTTCAGATCCTGGCAGAGTTTCTGTTAGGTTAATCTTCATTGAATTTGGGCTTGGAGTTGGTTCGATACCTGTAATTTTCATTTTCACTCACTCCTCATTTTCGTGTTTCAAATCTATGCGTAGCAGATATTTGTTGATCTGTTCTTTTTCCTTGTCCGTGAACTTATATTCACAATCAACACCTTCATCGTGCGCAATGATTTCTTGCAGCTCACCATTTCCATTATAGACAGCTAACGCACTTGGCTCATTGAGTCCTTCAGGAAAAATCTCAAGGTTGTCTATCTCAAAAGAAACATATACATTTGTCCATGGACCAACCTGCACCACATCATGCCCTGTAAAGTGTAAGGTTCCTTCAAAATAATTAGTAAATCCATATTTATACATAGCTGTCCTCCAAGTAATATCTCCTATCTATTATAAGGAACAATAGGTAAAATCTCAAAAATGCAGGTTTTACTTTAGCAACACAGCGAGACCCATCATCAATTATTATTACAAAAAGAAAAAACAAACACATCATTTCGTGTTTGTTTTTATGAAAGTTATTTTACTAGTTCTCTAAGAACGGCTCTCACAGGACTTCCATCAGCCTCGTCAAGGAAAAGTGGAAGAGCGATCAACTCGTATTCTCCTTCAGGCACTTCATCTAATACAAGTCCTTCTAATATATGAATGTTGTGCTCAAAAAGAGCATGATGTGCACATAGCTCTTTGCTATCTAGTGGATCAACGGAAGGCATATCTACACCGACCAAGCCGACTCCGCACTCGCTAAACAGTTTAACCGCTTCTGGTAATATAGGCACGATTCGTTTTGGAAACACGGACCGATCTGTCCAACATCTTGTTTTAAACAGAACTCGTTTTGTACCAGCTTGCAGTTTATCTTTCACTGTCTCAGCCGTTATCTCTTTAGCGTTCGTCACATCAATAACGACCGCTCGTCCCACATATAAGTCGAGGTGTAAGCCCCCGATCCTTTCTCCGCTATTCGTGAAGTGATAAGGTGCATCAATATGTGTACCGGTATGTGTGCTCATCTCCACTTTTCCAACGTTTACAGAACCAGAATCTTCTTTCGTCCAAGCAAGATTGAAGTGATACGGTGTATCCCCTGGCCAACCTGGTACTCCGTTGTAAAGCGGCATGGATATATCAAATAATTTCACGACTGCCACTCCTTATGCAATAACTTCTCTCTTATTTTCATACTTCTCATATTCACGATTTTTCATGATCTTGCTTAATATTTTGACTGCTTCGAATACATCACGATAAGAATTATACAATGCCACAGGAGCTAAACGAATAATGTTAGGTGCTCTAAAATCAGGAACGATGCCATTGTCTTTTAATGCCTTGCAAATTCTCGCAGAATCATTATGCATGAGAGCAACATGCCCGCCTCTTCTTTTATCGTCTAGTGGATTTACAATCGTAAACTCGTTTTCAAGCTCTTGATTCAACAAGTCCATGAGCAGAGTCGTTAACTTTAAAGATTTCGTACGAATGCGGTCGATCTTGGCTTCCTCAAAAATAGATAACGATCCGATCAATGGTGCTGTGCTCAGCATATGAGGTGTTCCAATCTGGTAACCCCCCGCAGAATTTTCCGCATTAAAATGATGATCCATATCAAACTGTGTTTCCTTTTTGCTCCCAAACCAGCCAGATAGTCCGGGCGTTTTCGTGAAATGCTTTTTATTGACGTACAATCCACCGACTCCACCAGGACCTCCATTTACGTATTTGTAATTGCACCAAAATGCAAAATCAACGCCCCATTTACTGAGTTCGTGAGGAAGAGCTCCGATCGAGTGACAAAGATCGAATCCGATTGGTATATTTCTTTTATGTGCTTCACGTGTTAAACGTTCTATGTCTAACAATTGCCCGCTTCTATATAGGACAGATGGAAGTAAGATAAGAGCTACATCCTCTGTCATCTTATCGATGATATCCTGTTCATCCAGCGTTAAACCATTCTTGCTTCCTACTTGAATCAAATCAGTATCTGGATTGAGCCCCTTTAATTTTAACTGACTTTGTAAGCCATAAATATCAGAAGGGAAAGTAAGCTCATCTGCTAATATCTTCGTTCTTCCCTCTTTTGGTTCAAAAAACGTAGCGACCAATTGATGAAGATTTACAGTAGTTGAACCTGTTACGATCACTTCTTTCGCTTCAGCTCCAACCAATATAGCAAGTTTCTCAGCAAGTTTTTCACTAAGAGTAAACCATGGGTATTTACCACCCATCCATCCGTCAATTCCATTCTCTTTCCAGTCATTTAATACATCAAGCAAAGATTGTTCTGCACGTTTAGATAGAAGACCTAGCGAGTTTCCATCTAGATAGATTGATTCATCTTTTGTATAGAACTCTTCTTTAAAAGAAGCCAGTTCATCATTTTGGTCCATAAGGTCTACTGTTTGCGCTGTGATTTGTCTCATTTTGTACTTTCCTCCCGAATGCAAGAATTGAAACCGTTTCCAATACAGAGTAATTTGACATATACATATCCCCTCTTCTTCCATTATGATAGACAGAAAGGGGGTGTTACCACTGAAACGTCTTTGGTGGTTCACAGGTATTGTAGTCGTATTCTTTTCGACAATCGCATTTATATATATGTATAATAACGCAGATTTACAAACGGTAGAAGAAAAAAAGATACCGAAACAAGAAAACACATCTACGCCAGAAGAAATAAAGACAGAGCCGATTTCTCCGGAGCCTGAAGAAATAAAAACAGATCTCACACTTGCTGCAGTTGGTGACATCTTGATTCATGATACGGTTTATAATAAAGCGAAAACTGCAAAAGGCTATGATTTTAATCGCAACTTCACCTCAGTAAAATCATATTTAACCGAGCCTGATATTACGATTGCTAACCAAGAAACAATGATTGGTGGTACACAGCTTGGTCTATCGTCCTATCCCTCGTTCAATTCACCACATGAAGTAGGTGATGCTTTAAAAGCAAACGGTGTTGATCTCGTTACCTTAGCAAACAACCATACACTTGACCGTGGAGAAAAAGCGATTGTAAGTGCCTTGAACTATTGGAATCAAATAGATGTGATGTACACCGGTTCATATTTAACAGACAAAGACAGACAAAATATTAGACTGCTCAAAAGAAATGACATTACGTTATCCTTTTTGAGTTATACATACGGAACGAACGGAATTCCTGTACCTACAGGCAAGGATCATCTTGTCAATCTGATTGAAGTAGGGCGGATCAAGCGAGACATTAAAGAGGCTAGAAAGTTATCTGATGTGAATGTGGTATCTCTTCATTTCGGAAACGAGTATGAAAGGATGCCGAATGAGTTTCAAAAGAATATCGTAAAAGTTGTAACCGAAGCAGGCGGAGACATCATCATCGGTCACCACCCTCATGTTCTTCAGCCTGTAAAATGGGAGACCGCAAGTGACGGATCAAAAACGTTCGTCGCTTATTCTCTCGGTAATTTCTTATCTGGTCAGAGACGAGAATATAAAGACATCGGTGGAATCGTTCAGCTGAAGGTAACAAAACGGCAAAAAGGATCGAAAAAAACCATTGAATTATCAGAACCGAATTTTCTGCCGACCCATGTAGATCAAGCTTTTGTAATTCAACCGATGAAAGACTTACCTGCAATGAAAAAATCTTATGAAGAAATAAAAACACATATGAAGCAGTGGGTTCCCGAACTTACTTTCTCTGAATAATCCTTCATAAAAATAGCTGACTCCTGCTTTTTAGGAGTCAGCTTACTTTTACTTTCCTTTTGATCTTGGGCTTTGGGTATCTCTTTTTGGTAATTCATCACTAAATTTTTCGTCAGAAAATTCTACATTTGTCATGCTTTCTGTTGGTGTTGAGTTGTTTTTCGCTGCTGCATCCCAAGCGTGTTTCCGTTTTGTCATGGTCTTTCCCTCCTTGTTTTTAGCATGTGTATTTATGCTGAAAAATAGCATGCGATAAACCAATAAATTTCTGATGATAAACAAAAAAACCGCACATGGCGGTTTTTCAGTGAAAACAAACTTTTTTATAATACCATCGCTGCAATAAATCCAAAAGCGATTAATGGGATATTGTAATGCAAAAATGTCGGTACACACGTATCCCAGATGTGATTATGCTGATTATCAACATTAAGACCAGAAGTAGGTCCAAGTGTACTGTCAGAAGCAGGGGAACCTGCATCACCTAACGCAGCCGCTGTACCGATCAACGCGATCGTCGCCATAACGCTCAGTCCTAATTCTCCAGCTAGGGGTACGAAGATTGTTGTTATGATAGGAATTGTTGAGAACGATGAACCGATTCCCATTGTTACGAGCAGACCGATAACTAGCATTAACAGTACGCCGAGAGCAGTCGAGTTACCGATAAATGAAGCACTGCCTTTAACTAATGTTTCTACTTCTCCTGTCTCGCGCATTACTGCTGCAAAACCTGCGGCAGTGATCATAACAAATCCAATATACGACATCATTTTCATACCTTCGGTTAATATCGCATCTGAAGCATTCAACTTTAACTGTCCGCTGAAATACAGAACGATAATCCCTGATAAAGCTCCGAAGATCATTGAGTCCGTTTGTAATTGTACAAACAATGTAGCGACAATAGCCAAAACAGCTACAATGATGGAACGAGCTGTATAAGATACATCATCTGTTTTAGTCATTCCGGTCGTTCTATCTTCATATTTGCGTGGTTTACGATACGTAATAAAGACAGCGATCAATAGACCTACAATCATGCCTAGAGAAGGAATCGTCATCGCAGCAGGAATCTGGTCCATCTTAACAGTTAATCCACTATCCTTCATGTTCGTCTGAAGAATCTCATGAAAGATTCCTCCGAATCCTACCGGAAACCACATATAAGGTGTGACCAATCCAAACGTAATAACAGTTGCAACTAACCTACGATCAAGCTGCAGTTCATTTAAAACGTGCAACAATGGTGGAATGAAGATTGGAATGATCGCAATATGAACTGGAATCAAGTTTTGGGAGAATGAAGAAATCATAAGGATGATAAATAAGATTAGTACTTTTGATAACGACTTCTTTTTTGATTCTCCTTCTTTTCCAACCAATACGATAGCTTTTTCAACCATCAGTTTTGGAAGTCCTGTACGAGATAACGCTACAGCAAAACTTCCTAATAACGCATAACTTAATGCGATGACTGCATTTGATCCTAACCCCTCAGTAAATACTGTTATGGTTTCTGTTAAACCCATTCCTGCTACGAACCCGCCTACTAAGGCTCCGATTAACAAAGCTACGACAACATGTATACGTAAAAGGCTAAGTACTAGCATAACAGCTACCGCTAATACCACAGCATTCATTTCATTTCCTCCTCAAATAACTTTATTGCTTTATTTCGCTAAATCACTAATATGTTAAACCTTTAACAAATTAACATGGATAACGGGATTTTGTCAAACCCAAAACAAAAACTGGCTCTCATCAGTGAGAACCAGCTTCGATTATTGATTATGCTTTAAAGTTTCTTACGAAGTTAACGAGTGTTCGAACCATAACACCTGTTGCTCCTTTTGGACCTAACTCTGTAGATTTTCCAGAATACGCAGTACCTGCGATATCTAAGTGAACCCAAGGCGTATTTTCAGCGAACTCGCCTACAAACAATCCACCTGTAATGGCATGACCCAGTCTGCCTGTTGAGTTGTTTAGGTCTGCAACATCACTTGTTTTTAACATATCTTTAAATGGCTGAAAACTTGGCAGGAGCCACAATAATTCTGCTTCATCAGCTGCAGATTGCTTAATATGTTCATAGAACTCTTCATCGTTGGTAAGAGCACCTGTTGTACAATCTCCGAGTGCAACAACAACTCCGCCAGTTAAAGTGGCAACGTCAACAATATATTTTGCTCCTTGTTCCTTTGCATACGTAATCGCATCAGCTAGGATAAGACGCCCTTCTGCATCCGTGTTGCGAACTTCAATTGTTTTACCACTCAGTGAAGTGATCACATCTCCTGGCTTCATAGCCTCTCCGTTGATCAAGTTCTCTGAGGATGGAATCACAAACATGATATTAATCTCTGGCTTCAGACGGCCGATCGCCTCCATCGCTCCCAATACAGCTGCACTTCCACCCATATCGCTCTTCATTTCATGCATGTTTAAAGCTGGTTTGATCGAATAACCGCCCGCATCAAATGTTAATCCTTTTCCGACTAAGGCAACATACGAATCTTCCTTTTTACCGCCTTGATATTTTACTGTGATCAATTTAGGAAGCTGATCTGACCCTTTACTAACCGCGAGTATCGCTCCCATTCCTAGCTTCTCCATGTCTTCCTTTTCAAGGATCTCATATTCCATGCCATATTCGAGCGCAACATCAATTGCTTCAGCAGCAAGATCTGTAGGTGTAAGAAGATTCGCTGGCGTGTTCACAAGATCTCGAGCAAAGTTAATCCCTTTCGCATAAGCAAATCCGCTCGTCAGCCCAGCTTCAGCCTCACTGTTTTCCGTATATACAGTAACCGCTTCTAGCCGTTTTTGTGGTTCATTCGTTTTCTTTTTATAGTCTTCAAATTTATAAACCGCGGTACCTGCAGCTTCACTAAAGGCATGTGCAAGCTTTTCCATAGGGAGCTGATCTGTATGGAACGTATCTAGCAATATAGAAAATTGTTTTCTCTTTTCTTTTGTAATTTCTTGTACCGCTCTTCCAAATGTGCTTCTTGCTTTGTCATACGTGAAATCTTCGCGTTTGCCTAAACCCGCAAAATAGATTCTTTTCGTTCCAAGCTGACCTAGCGTATTAAGTTTTTTGATGCTTTTTAGGCGATTTGATAAATCACCGTCTTTTATAAGATCAGTCATTATTCCTTTTAATTCATTATCCATATCTGCCATTACACCAGTAAGTTTTGGTTCTTGAAATAAACCGACCAGTAGGACTTCTTCTTGTTCGCTGGTATTCCAAAGTTGTTTGATCGTAAACATGTTAAAGTTCCCCCTTTTTCGTTATAAAGCTCTGCTTCTCATTATACTCTTTCTTTTAGAATATTTCGAATTCACGTTGCTTTATTCTTCTAAATTTATATAAAGTTTTGGCAGGACTGGCAATTGAGCAACTTCTTCAAATCTTACCCTATCTGGAAATGATGGTATAACTCCAAGACAATGCTCAATAAACATCAATACTCTCTCTACATCCAGCTGCCAATACGATGGTTTATACGAAGATAGATACTCTTTAGCTACCCTCATCATTTGCCTTGCCCCTTTAAGGTTTCCATATTCATAGTGATAGAGAGCAACCGTCATCTGTAGCAGTCCTTTGATGAACAAGTTACTGCGATCTGTGAGCCAGATCGCTTCTAACAAATCGTGTCCTGTGTAATAATCTCCATCGTTAAAAACAATAAAAAACTCGTAATATTCTTGAGGAAAATACTCCATTCTTACTCCCTCCCCCTCTTTCGTTCAATATTAGTAAAAGATTGAACTGTACCTAAATCGGGTAACAACTATCTAAAACAGCCATACTATAAACCACCATATTGAAAGGATAGTCCCCATGCCAGATATTCTATTAAATTTTCCATTGATAGCAGCTTTACTTGGTGTATTTTCTGCACAATTCTTAAAAATCCCTATCCATTTTTATCATACTAGAAAAATTAGATGGGAGTTATTTATAAGTACAGGAGGAATGCCAAGTTCACATTCAGCTTCTGTTACTTCCTTAGCAACTGCCGTTGGAGCCTTGCACGGTACAGGTTCAACTCTCTTCGCCATCGCTGCCATGTTTGCGATCATCGTCATGTACGATGCAAAAGGTATCCGTTGGCATGCAGGAGAACAAGCAGCAGTATTGAATGATTTAGTAGAGGAATTCAGAAACCACGTAAGAGAATCAGAGAAATTTCAGGAAAAAAAGGTGGAAGAACAAAGAAAAGAATTAAAAGAACTTCTTGGACATCGTCCTAGTGAAGTGTTCTTTGGCGGACTTCTTGGTATTCTTCAAACATTACTCTTATCATGGTTGTTCATATCATAGGAGGTTCTTCTCTTTGAGAATCATTTCAATTTGCCCAAGCAATACGGAACTGTTGCATTTTTTAGGATTAACATCAATGTTGGTCGGAGTCGATGACTTTTCAGATTGGCCAAAAGAAATTGAACAACTTCCGAGATTAGGTCCAGATTTATCGATTGATATGGATAAACTTCAATCTCTAGAGCCTGATCTTGTACTAGCTAGTTTAAGTGTACCTGGAATGGAGAAAAACATAGAGGAATTAGAGCGTCGCAGTATTCCACATGTCATTTATAATCCACAAAGTCTTACTGATATCCAAAATGATCTGCTCGATTTGGGTAAAGTAACAAATCATTTGCCAGAAGCTGAAAAAGTAAATGCATGGATGAAGAATGAGATTACTCACTACGATAAAATTAGCAACTCCATAAAAAACAGAAAAAAAGTATATTTTGAGTGGTGGCCTAAGCCCATCTTTACACCTGGTAGGGTGAACTGGCTCTCAGAGATTGCTCATCTTGCTGGCGGAGAAAACGTGTTTCAAGACGTAGAATTGGCAAGTGTTCAAACATCGTGGGAAGATGTTGTAACTCGCGAGCCAGATATCATAGGCATGGTTTGGGTCGGTGTTAAAACAGAAAAGATGAAGGTTTCCCACATTAAGAAGAGAGAGGGATGGGACCATCTAGAAGCTAACACGCGCACTGAAATCTACAAACTTGAAGAATCCCTCTTTTGTAGACCCTCACCACGGTTAATCATCGGAATGAAACGATTAGCTGCACTTGTTCATCCGAATGACTTTCCTGCATTCTTACCAGAAGAAGAGGAAAGCTACATAAAAAAGCTTCAGGTCACTTAAACCTGAAGCTTTTATCATTTATATAAGTATTGCTGTCTGAATACTTGCATGGACTTTTCTTCGTTTAGATCATTCAGTTCATTTTCAGTTATCTTACCGTCTCCACGCTCGACAATATACACATCAATATTTTTCTTGCCCCACTTTTTATACACTTCGTCTACCGTATTATAAAAGAGATCTAACCTGTTCCCTTTAATGGCTGATCCAGTATCTGCCACTACTCCATATCCGTATCCTGGAATCCATAGAACGGTGCCGATCGGAAAGAATGAAGTATCTGCTGCAATGGTAGAATAGAGGTCTCTTCTCACCTTTAACCCTGATTTGGTGATTCCGTATGCAGGATGACCTTTAGTCTTTCCTGTACTCTCATGACCTGCCGTATAGCCAGTTGCTGTTACTTTAACTGAAGGATATTGAGTAAGATTCATCTCATCTTCAAGGGATCGCTGCTTCACCTCAGCAGAAGAAACCATCATGTTAGGGTTATAAATTGTAGGCAATGTCTTCAGGGACTCTGTTAAAACACTAAGTGTAGCCTCAACAATCTTGTTGTCTGACTGTGTTTCATCTAGCCATGTTACTAGATCATCTGCTTCTACACCAGAAATGGAACGAAATGTCGTAAATATTGCACAGATGAATAGGATAACGATCGTGGTTCTCTTTACAATTTTTCTTAAAATCAACAAAAATTGTCCACTCCTCTCCTATCTATTCCTTCCCAGGCTAGTTATTATGTATACCCGTTTCTTAATAAAAGGAAAAAAGTGCAAATAAAAAAACCCCTAAATAAGGGGCTTCTTAAAACATCTGATAACCGCGTACCCGCAACATCTTAATGGCAACTCCGGAAAGTATCGCACCGATTAATCCACAAGCAAGAATCGTAATATCAGATACTGACAAATTTAGAAGATCACTTCCAAGTAGTCCAAAGCTCGTACCTGGTTTTGTAAAATACTCGAAAAACCGAATGTCATCTACTATCATAATGACGACTATTGGATATAGAATAACCATAAACCAAGTAGCACGTAAAAGCATGTTAAATAAGAAACCGATTCCAAAGAATAGAACCATAAACAGCAACATTGAAATAATGAATTGCGGCAATAGCAAATCCATGATGTAGACACCCCCATAATCCTTAGGTTAGTTTACTAAACGGGGGCATATACGTCAATCGTGTTTGAGAGCGTTACGGTTTTAAGCTCTTTTTTTACCGCTTCCGCAGCATTCCACACACGTTTCAGATCCTCCAAGCAAGAGCTGAAAATAACCCTTTCCCTCACAGTATGGACATTGATCATGTTTTTTCTGAATCGCATGTTTTCTCATGTTGTAACACTCCCTCTTTTTTTGTTTAAATTTTCAGATAATAATAACAAGGAAATGAGGGAATGAAAAACCGATTTTAAAGCTAAATACTCCAATGTAAGCGTAATCATCATGAACATTCTTTAATTATCAGAATATTTCGTACATTTTTGTTGTTACTTGTTTAAAACCCCTTTCTAAGGAGTTTAACTAAAATAAACAGAGCTCTTCGGAAGCCCTGAATCAATAATCTTTTTCGATAAGTATGTACTTTTATCTACAATCCATTACCTTATAAGTCGTATAACCGAATACGTCTCCAGGATTGATTTTATCTTCTAGAAACTTCACTTTTCTTTCCATAAAGTAATGAATCATTAATGATGTATCAGGATCTGCTCTTAGTTCTTCAGGCGTCATGAGAGCAGCTGTTTCAATTTCACTTGAATGCTGTGAAAGATCGCCATGCTTCTTCCTCAATAAAAAAACAACCATATTATCACTAATGGTTTCTTTAATAACACCTGAGCGTATACCAAGTATTGTACTGACTTCACCAACGATGCCTGTTTCTTCATAAACTTCTCGAATCGCCGCTTCATCAACTGTTTCTCCAGCATCTACAAAGCCAGCTGGAATAGACCATTTTCCTTTTAGCCCGCCATAATTCTTTTTTACGACGAGCCATCTTCCATCCTCATCGATCAGTAGACCAGCTGCTGCAAGCCAAACATTTCCTCTGTCTTTTTTCGTCATCCGAACGCTCGCCCTTTCTCAACGTAATAAAAAAGAACAGAAGCTTTACGCTTCTGTTCTTAGTTTACCACTATCTATTAAAACAGTTTTAATTTTCCTTTTTTAATAACCATCGGTACCCCACCTAGTAAGAACAGGTAGCGGTTATCGATTACTTTTTTCATGGCAGATGCAGTTGCACCAAATAATTTCTTGTTTCCAACTTTACCAATCGCTTCACCTTTACCAAGGGACGCAACTGTACCTTTAATATCAGGCTTGAATTCTTCAAGCTTTCCACCGTTCATCAATGCTTTGATGTTACGGCCGATCGTGTAAGCTTGTTGAATCGCGATTTGAGCTGTTGGAGGATATGGACGATTCGCTTCTTCATCGATGATAAGTGCACAGTCTCCTGCAACAAAAATATATTCGAATCCAGGCATGCGAAGGTCTTTATCAACTTTCACACGTCCGCGCATCGTTTCGAATCCAGCTTCTTCAACTAAGTGGTTACCGCGAACTCCACCAGTCCAAACGATAGTAGATGCTTTGATCTCTTCACCATTTGCAAGAATTACACCATCTTCATTACACTCTTTGATCGGTGTGCTTACAAGGAATTCAACGCCACGGCGTTCTAAGTTATTGATTGCATACTCAACTAGTTCCTCATCAAATCCTGGAAGTACTGTTGGAGCAGCTTCAATATTTACGATACGAACTTTTTCACGAGGAATATCATATTCACGGCAAAGTTCAGGAACACGGTCAGCTAGTTCCCCAACGAACTCAATTCCTGTAAATCCTGCTCCACCTACTACGATTGTAATAAGTTCATCAGGTTGTCCTTCGTTATTGTAACGAGCGAAAGAATAGTCGATATGCTCGCGAATTTTACGAACAGAGTTGATGCTGCGAATGCTGAATGCATTCTCTTTAAGACCTTGGATACCGAAAGTTTCTGGATCAGAACCAAGAGCAATAATTAAGTAGTCGTATGTTAATTCTTGATTATCTAGGATAACAAGCTTTTCATCTTTTTTGATTTCTTTAACCGTATCTTGAACAAAGTTCACTTTGTTCATGTCGATAATGTTATCGATCATGATACGTGTTTTGTCATGATGTAATGTACCCGCTGCGTTCTCATGAAGCCACGTCGTTTGGTAATGATAGTTGTGCTTGTTTACTAACGTGATCTCAGCTTCGTCTGAACCTAGCTCTTTTTGTAAACGGACAGCTGACATGATTCCACCGTAGCCGCCGCCTAATATTAGAATTTTTGGCTTACTCATTTAAATTCACTTCCAGTTCTCATTTTTTTTAGTTTGACCTTTTCAATCATTAAATATGATGGAAAGGAATAGATTGTGATATATTTCACGTAATAAGATATAAATAAATGCAAAAAACGTTCGAAATTTCGACATTTTTTAACCATACACCCTCATCTTATTCCTTTTTTCTTGTTTTTTCAACCCTTTTTTCGTTATGATGATGTTTCAATTTCTATTGTGAAGTACCTTTCATTACGTTGTTTGACAATGTCAAAATCTACAAACAAAAAGAGGACTTTGGGCTTCCTTCAAGAATGTAAAAATGAGAGATAGCACGTTCTGGTCAGAACATATTACATGTTCGTCAGTCATAAATCTAGAAGAGGTGAAAGTTATGACAAAAGAGATTTACGATATTACGATTATTGGCGGAGGACCTTCAGGCTTGTTTGCTGCTTTCTATGGTGGCATGCGTCAGATGAAGGTGAAAATTATTGAGAGCATGCCTCAACTTGGCGGTCAGTTATCTGCTCTTTATCCTGAAAAGTACATATATGATGTTGCTGGATTTCCTAAAGTACTTGCTCAAGAACTCGTCAATAATCTTAAAGAGCAAGCGATGCAGTTTAACCCAACAGTCGTTCTAGAAGAATCGGTTCAAAATGTTGAAAAAAGCGAAGAAATCTTTGAGTTAACAACAGATAAAAGCGTGCATTACAGCAAAGCCGTTTTAATTACGGCAGGCGTAGGTGCATTCCAGCCTCGTCGTTTAGAACTGGCAACCGCTCAACAATACGAAGGGAAAAACCTTCATTATTTCGTAAATGATTTGAATGCATTCGCAGGAAAACGCGTTTTAGTTTGTGGTGGCGGAGATTCAGCTCTTGATTGGTCATTGATGCTTGAGCCTATTTCTCCACAAGTTACGTTAACACACAGACGTGATAAGTTTCGTGCTCATGAACATAGCGTCGAGCAGTTAATGAATTCAAAAGTTGCAGTTAAAACCCCTTATCAAATTACAGAGTTGATCGGTGATGGAGAGAATATCTCAGCTGTTGTTTTAGAGAATGGAGATGTTAAAGAGACCGTTGAAGTGGATGCTGTAGTTGTAAACTATGGTTTCATCTCCTCTCTAGGTCCAATTAAAACATGGGGGTTAGATATTCAAAAAAACTCAATCGTGGTTAACTCAAAAATGGAAACAAATATAAAAGGGATTTATGCTGCTGGTGATGTATGTACGTATGATGGTAAAGTAAAGTTGATCGCTTCAGGTTTTGGTGAAGCGCCTACGGCAATCAACAATGCTAAATCATACATCGATCCAAACGCTAAGACACAACCTTTACACAGTACTAGCTTATTCTAAACTTTTATTGGCGCGGGGTAACAAGCTCCTGCGCCTTTTTATTTTCAATCATTCAAATAGTCATATAAGGGAGAGAGTAGATATGAACAGACAATTTACTGAAGAGGAAATGCATGCTGCTGACTGCCTTCAGGAAATGCAAAGGATCATCAATCAGCTTCATATATCAGACGAATCTTTCCTAGAAGATACGAAAAAAGAAATTCCACGTTTATCTGAGTTGCTACAAGATCTAGAAAAATACACAGTGGAATAAATTGCATATGGTTAGCAACCTTTAGTTCTGTTATCATGGTATTTGAGGCGGACAAGTGCCGCTGACTCATATGAATTTTTACCCGGTGTTGGCGCGCCGGGTTTTCTTATATCTTTTTTTAGATAAGGAGACTTACATAATGGAGATTAATTTAATACTTGGAATTGTTTTCTTTATCCTTGGTACCTTTTTGATGCCTCTTGGTTTAAAAGAGCAACACAAACAAAAGAAATTCTTACTTATCGGTGCTGCTGTTTTATCAGATATACTTGGGGTGCTTTTTATTTTTAATATCATTTAGCTCAAAAAAGCTCCTGCCTCTTGAATAAGAGGCAGGAGCTTTTATTATCGCACTTTATTTAACACTCTTCTGGTGTTCCAGCGTTTGTCGCTGTTCGGAAAGAAGATCCACAGCCACATGATGCGATTGCGTTCGGGTTTGTAATCGTAAACCCTCCACCCATCATGTTCTGTTTAAAGTCGACAACTGTTCCTTTTAGGACTTTTGCACTTTCTTCATCCACAACCACGCGGATTCCTTCAATCATCTCTTCTCGGTCTGAGTCACTTTTATCACTATCGAAACCCATGCCATAAGAAAGTCCTGTACATCCGCCGCCTTTTACCGCTACACGGAGAAATTGATTTTGATCTTCTTCATCAGCAAGCATTTCTTTAATTCGACTCGCTGCACTATCTGTTATTTCAACGATCATCGTGATCACTCCTCTTATAAGGATCTATATCTATAGTATAACGACTCTTAAATAAGCCCTCAAGGAATCGGCTTTCGATTAGTTGGTTTTTTGCTGCATTTCCATAATCTTATTATGTGTCTCATCAATTTTTCTACTATATTTTAACACCATTGGATGCTGCAGACCTAACACGTTCGCCGCCTGTATCATTTTATTACGCAATGCCTCTAATTGTTCGATCTTTTCAAGTCTAGCGGCTGGTATTGTGGCTTTCATTTTCGTCACTCCACTCTTCGTTTTCAACATATCCGTTCCTTTTATTTTACATTTTTTCTATTTATTAGACAACGAGTCACTAATAAAAAAATTAAACTTTTTATGTGCTAATATCTGTAAAAGCAGCTTCCCTTGTCGTAAAGTTTGAATAGGATTATAATGATTATGCAATTAAGACATGTATTGAATTCTCTTAATACATAAGTATTCGTATAAATTTGGTAAAGAGAGAGTGTCGCTTTATGCCTATCTCTTAAAAAATTGTGTACATCATCCGAACATTTCATTTGAAAAATTAGGGGGATTAGTAATGGCAAATATATTAACGCTAGATACGCGTATGGAGGCAATCGCTGAGAAGATAACTCACGGTGAGCGTCTTTCGATTGAAGATGGATTATTTCTATATGAAACGAATGATTTGCTAAGCGTTGCTTCATTAGCAAACGAGGTTAATAAGCGTAAGAACGGCGACAACGTTTACTTCATTGAAAACTTGTACATCAACCCGACTAACGTATGTGAAGCTACTTGCAGTTTCTGTGGCTTTAAACGTAAGCCTGGTGAAGAAGGCGCTTATACGATGAACGATGAGCAGCTCTTGAGCTATGTTGAAAAACGCTGGAACGATAACATTAGAGAGTTTCATATCGTAGGTGGCCATAATCATGAAGTACCTTTCGATTATTATCTAGATACGATTCGAACGTTAAAAAAGCATTATCCACAAGTAACGGTTAAAGCATATACAGGTGCAGAGATCGAGTTCTTCTCCAGAATAGCTGGACTTTCTATGAAAGAAGTATTAGAAGAGTTGATTAAAGCAGGTCTTGATACCCTGCCTGGTGGTGGTGCTGAGATTCTGACCGAACGTTACCGTTTAAAAATGAGCCCAGACAAAGCATCGACTGATCAGTGGTTAGAAGCACATGAAATCGCTCATGGTTTAGGATTAAAAACACATGCAACAATGTTGTACGGATCTATTGAGACGAAAGAAGAACGTCTCATTCATATGGACCGCTTGCGCCAACTTCAAGATTCAACAAACGGATTCATGGTATTCATCCCGTTAGCTATGCAGCCTCGTACACAATCTATGGGATTGATGAGAAGAACATCTGCTTTTGATGATATGAGAACCATTGCGATCAGCCGACTCATGCTAGATAATTTTGACCATATCAAAGCATATTGGATCAACATTGGTGTTCAGTTAACTCAAATGGCATTAACGTTCGGTTCAAGTGACATCCACGGAACGTTGATTGAGGAACGTATCTCTCACGCTGTTGGAGCATTAACGTCATCAGGGATTACACGTAAAGAACTTGTTCACTTGATCAAAACAGCCAACAAAGTTCCTGTAGAACGTGATACATTTTATAACATTATTCAAAAATACTAAAAAGTGGAGGCGATTGTGCCTCCACTTTTTTATGTTCGTTACTCAATCCATTTCACAACATCGCTCATATCTTGACGAACTTTTGGACGGGGTTCATTTACGCGATAGCCGAATCCTACCATAACCGCTACTTCAAAGTTTCCTCCTTGAAGTACTCCTTCTCTTTCTAAAATTGCCTGAACTTTCTCTTGATCAAATCCTTCGATCGGGCAAGAATCAATTCCTATCTGCGCTGCAGCTGTCATCATATTTCCTAGTGCAATATAGACTTGTTTAGCTGCCCAATCGACCATAGCGCGGTCGTTTCCAAGAAGCTTAAAGTCAGATTCTAAGAATGTCTTGTAAAACCCACTGATCGCATCATACGCTTCTTTCGGAAGATTCTTTACATCTTTCTTGATATGCTCAATGTATTCTGAATCGTACATCATATCTTCTGCCGTACGTGCTAGCATCACGATATAGTGACTCGCAGTCGGCAATTGTTTTTGTGCGCCCCATGATACAGGTTTCAACTGTTCACGTAGCTCTGGGTCTTGAATGACAACAAAACGCCAAGGCTCAAAGCCGAAGGAACTCGGTGATAGACGTCCAGTTTCTAAAATAAATTCAAAGTCTTCATCTGAAATCTTTTTCTCTGGATCAAATTCCTTTGTTGCATGTCTGAACTGAAATGCCTCTAAGATTTCTTGTTTTTTAGCTTCTTTATTCATGATGTTTATCTCTCCTTCAATATTTATGAACGTAATTTAAAGTTGTTTTGATATCCTACACAATATATTATAAAAGTAATAACAAAAATGAAAAGTACGCACATTTTTGTGTCATAGTATCATTTTTTATACTAAAGGAGCCATTCAATGACTAATCAACAATTCGACCTTTCCAATTGGCAATCTCACGGCTATTCATGTCCAGTCGAAGCGACTCTTGATATTATCGGTGGTAAGTGGAAAAGCGTTATTTTGTATCACTTGATCGAGGGCAAGATACGTTTTAACGAACTAAAGCGCCTCGTCCCTGGAATTACACAGCGAATGCTTACCCTACAGCTACGAGAATTAGAGCGTGACGGCATCATACACCGAGAAGTTTATAAACAAGTCCCGCCGAAAGTGGAATATTCTCTAACTTCATTTGGTGAAACACTGATCCCTATTATAAAGTCCATGCTTCAATGGGGAATTGAACATACGGAGAAAATCGTTCAACATCGTGAGCAGGCTGAAGTTAAGGATTAAAAAAAGAAAGCATCTCTGCTTTCTTTTTTAGTAGGTGTAGGCTTAATGTGTGCACCTTCTACCTATTAGTATGATATTCACCCGTACAGATTATTTCTGCTGGGCCAGTCATCCAAATATCTCCATTATCTTTCCAGTTAATGATGAGATCTCCGCCTGCTAAATGAACAGTAATATCCGTATTTCTATCTGCTTCTTCGTTTAGAACGGCAGCTACAGCTGCTGCACAAGCTCCTGTACCACAAGCTTGTGTAATACCTGATCCTCTCTCCCAAACTCTAAAGTGCATTTCACTTTTAGACACCACTTCTACAAACTCTGCGTTTACCCAATCAGGAAACATTGAATCTTTTTCGATGATTGGTCCTAACGAATGCAGAGGCGCTTTCTCAATATTATCCACAAAGAAAACGGCATGTGGATTTCCCATGGAAACAGCAGTGAGTCTTAAAGGTGTCCCATCAAAAGATACTTCCTCATTCACCACTTGTTGGAGGTGGTCAAATCCCGTGACAGGAATTTTTTGAGGTCGAAGGATGGGGTTACCCATATTAACCGTAACGAGTGATACTTTATTGTTGTTACCTATTGTTACTTTTGCAGTTACTAAACCACCTAGTGTTTCAATCTGAAATTCGGTTTCTGTTACTAACCTGTTTTCGTACGCATATTTGGCTACACATCGAAGTCCGTTACCACAGTTTTTAGCTTCAGAACCATCATTATTAAAGATTCTCATTTTAACTGGCGCTAATTCGCTTGGGCAGATTAGAATCATCCCATCTGATCCGATGCCCGTGTAAGGATTTGAGACTTCCGCTGCTAACCTCGGCAGATCAGCTTCATCAATACACTCTTCAAACATGTTTATATAGATGTAATTATTGCCTAATCCATGCATTTTTGTGAATTTCAACGTATCCATCGCTTAACCCTGCTCCTTATGATTGACCTCTCAATTTTTCATCCGTATAAAAATAATCATCGTCGGCGTTTAGTATGGTTAACTTGCCATGACAACAAGGCATAATAAGTATCTGTTTAATTCCTTCTTGAGCAAGATTCAGTTGTTCTTCTTTAAAGGAAGTCAATACATTGTCTCGTTGGCAGAACGGACATTCCGAAATATAAATATCCTTCATCATTCTTTCATATGGCCATGTATATTCAAATGTTAATTTCATATCGGTTCATCCTCTATTTGGAAGGTATGGTTATTGCATATTCGTTCACAACTTACATTTTTTAAAGTATAATAGGTGATGTAACAAAATACAATAGCGATCCATCTTCGGGGCAGGGTGAAATTCCCGACCGGCGGTAAATGAAGATTCCCTCTTCATCAGCCCGTGAGCGAAAAAGTTTTCTTTTTTGCTGATCTGGTGTAATTCCAGAGCCGACAGTATAGTCTGGATGGGAGAAGATGTAGGTACAGCGGTTCAACTCTAATTAGAACCCTTTGTTTAAGCATGCCATTTTGTGCATCTTTTACATGCTGTTTATCATACTTACAAACTCCCTTAGTCTCATTAACTGACTAAGGATTTTTTGTGTGAAACAGGCTGTGCTGCATTCGAAATCATGAGATGGCGCAACACAAAAGAGGAGAGATTTCAATGCAAAAGGGAAAGATCAAACAAATGGTAGCGGTATCGATGCTCAGTACGATTGCTTATGTACTGATGATGCTCGACTTTCCGTTCCCAGGGTTACCTCCATTTTTAAAGATTGATTTTAGTGAGGTGCCTGCACTTCTAGCTGCAATCATTTTCGGACCAGCGGCAGGAGTTATGGTGGAAGCCATAAAAAATGTTCTACACTACGGGATAGTAGGAAGCTTTACCGGAGTACCAGTTGGCCAATTAGCAAACTTTGTGGCCGGTATTCTATTCATTCTTCCAGTATCCTACTTATTCCGCAAAAAGAATTCTGTTAAACGTCTTTCAGCGGGCTTGATCTTAGGAACGGTTTTGATGACATTTATGATGGGTCTGCTCAACTACTTAATCATCTTACCAGCCTATACGTGGTTCCTTGGTGCTGATCCGATGTCTAGCCAGATGATGCTTGATCTTATATTAAAAGGTATAACACCGTTTAACTTGATAAAAGGTACAATAATTACACTGTTATTCGTAGCATTATACAACCGAATGCAGCCATGGGTGATGAAACAGATCGCTCAACAGGCTTAAATATAGAAGATAAAACCGCAGGGGGGATGATTCCCACTGCGGTTTTTTTATTGTTCATGATAGGGGTATTATGCTGGACGGGCGGTTAGATTGCTTGTCGAAATTTAGCGAACCGCCTTTATTTTTGAATTTAGACTTAATTGAACGCCGTTTTGACTTAATTAAGTCTTATTTCGACCCAATTTTGTTTGCTTAGACTTAATTATAGATGATGATACCCTAGCTGGTATTATTCAGGGGACTATGTCCCAAGTGTGACAGAGAATTGCACCGCACGCTATCTGCTAAAAGCCTCCCTAACAAAAAAAGATGCTCAAGCATTAGCTTGAACATCTTAAAATGAAACCATTTTTATAGAATAAACATACCTGCGATTGCACCGCTTAGTAAGTTTGCGATTGTAGCTGCGATTACAGCGCGCATTCCAAGTCTTGCGATGTCAGGACGACGAGTAGGTGCCATTGCTCCAAGACCACCTAAAAGGATTGCGATCGAAGAAAGGTTCGCGAAACCACAAAGTGCGAAACTTACAACCGCTACTGTTTTCGGCATTAAGTCTGGAATTTGAGGTGCGAATGAAGAATAAGCAACGAACTCATTCAATACGATTTTTTGACCGATGAACGTACCGGCTTTAACTGCTTCTTCCCACGGTACACCAATAACAAATGCGATTGGAGCGAAAATATAACCTAGAATTTGTTGAAGTGTGATATCATAACCGAACCAGCCACCGATTCCGCAAAGGATACCGTTAACTAAAGCGATAAGTGCGATGAATGCAAGTAACATTGCCCCAACGTTAAGTGCGATTTGAAGTCCATCTCCAGCACCTTTTGCTGCAGCGTCAATTACGTTTACTGTATCTTTATCACGTTCTAATTTGATCTCACCCATTGTTTCAGGCTCTTCTGTTTCAGGAACAATGATCTTAGCGATTGCAAGTCCTGCAGGAGCACACATAAAGCTTGCCGCGATTAAGTATTCTAACGGTACTCCTAATAGGTAATAACCAATCAATACAGAACCTGCTACTGATGCTAGTCCACCTACCATTACAGCAAAAAGTTCAGATTGAGTAAGACGGTTCATATATGGACGAATAACTAGAGGTGCTTCTGTCTGACCTAAGAAAATATTTGCAGTAGCACTCATTGATTCTGCTTTACTAGTTTTTAATAACTTAGATAATGCTCCCCCTAAAATTCTTACAACCCATTGCATGATGCCTAGGTAATAAAGAACTGAGATTAGAGAAGAGAAGAAAATGATAACGGTTAAAACTTGAAACGCAAAGATAAATCCTTTTCCTTCTGCTGGAATCATACTTCCAAACAAGAAAGTAATTCCTTCGTTCGCATAAGCCACAACGTTTGAAACCTTTTGTGAGACGCTTTGCAATGCTTGTTTTCCAGCATCCCATTTAAGAACGATCAACGCAAAAGCAATTTGAATTGCTAGTGCACCGATTACCGTTCTCCAGTTAATCGCTTTCTTATTTTGAGAAAGTAAGAATGCGATTACAAGAAGAACGAGCATACCACCTAATCCCCATAAAATTTGCATATTCGTACACCCCTTTTGTAATTTGGAAGAAAACGCTTACTATTAGCACGTTAGTTGTCAGACATCCAATGACTGACCCTTTTCTAATGTAACAAATTTCGACAAAAATGCAATCGTTTTTCAAAAAATTATATGCTAGATATTTTTCCCAATCATAACTCCCTTATCCATAGAAAAAGCAGCTATCCCATTTTTAGAATAGCTGCTTTTTAAAACATTCCGTTTTCTTCTATATGATTGTAAATATTTTTCACAAGTTCATCTGATGTTTCTCCGTGAACGATATCTCCATTTACGAGAGCAAACATCGACTTTGCACAGTGTCCACAATAGCCTAGACACCCATACTCGATAACGTCTAGATCATAGTCTTTCTCGAGTTCTTCGAGCGCTTTTTGTGCACCACTCGCTAAATTACTTACACAAAACTCTATAATCGGTCTCATTTCCGTCTTCACCTCTTGATGAATCCATCCTAACCGTTTCTATAGTTGTAGTCAATGTAAACACTCATTCTTCCTGTGTTTTTTCTATAAAAGAGTTGTGAAATTGTTGCAAAGTGCTATACTTAAACATGTCAAAAACGTGTAATCGTTTACTTATTTCGAGTTAAGGTTATTTACTAATATATGCATTTTTAAAAACAGATAAGAATTGTCTTGAAAGAAAAGGGGAAATGACAAATGAAACACCTCGTTTTACTTGGCGGAGGATATGGAAATATGCGTGTGCTAAAGAGACTTCTTAATTCCTCAGACCTCCCTGAAAACATTCAGCTTACGCTTATTGATCGTGTACCTTATCATTGTTTAAAAACTGAATACTATGCACTTGCTGCAGGTACGATATCTGACCATCATGTACGTGTTACCTTTCCAGACCACCCTCGCCTGAATATTAAATACGGCGAAGTTACAGCAATTGATGTAAAAGAAAAAAAAGTTCTATTAAAAGATCAAGATGCAGTCTCATATGACGATTTGGTTATCGGCCTAGGTTGCGAAGACAAATATCATAATGTCCCTGGTGCTGACCAATTTACGCTCAGCATTCAGACTATTGATAAATCACGTCAAACGTATCAAATTCTAAACAACTTGCATGCTAATGCGGTTGTTGCAGTAGTTGGTGCCGGTCTTTCAGGAGTTGAGTTGGCATCTGAACTTCGTGAGAGCCGTCCGGATCTTACAATTAAACTCTTTGACCGTGGTGATATGATTCTTTCCGCTTATAAGAAGCGATTGAGCAACTATGTACAAAACTGGTTCGTTGAACACGGTGTTGAAGTAATCAATAATTCAAATGTAACAAAGGTTGAAGAAGGCGCTCTTTATAATCATGATGAAAAGGTAGAGTGTGATGCTATCGTTTGGACGGCAGGTATACAGCCGAGCCGAATCGTTCGTGATTTAGATGTTGAAAAAGACAGTCAAGGACGTGTTGTTCTAACTGAACATCATCACCTTCCAAACGAAGAGCATGTATACGTTGTTGGAGATTGCGCGAGCCTTCCTTATGCACCAAGTGCACAATTAGCAGAGGAGCAAGCAGAACAAATCTCTCAAGTCCTTTTAGCTCGTTGGAACGAACAGCCTCTTCCTGAGATGAACGAGATTAAACTAAAAGGAGTTATGGGTTCTCTTGGTAAGAAGAGCGGATTTGGTACGATGGGTAGCACTGCTCTTATTGGTAGAGTGCCACGCTTATTAAAATCAGGAATTCTATGGTTGTATAAATATCAAGTATAAGAAAATACCCATGCAGCAGCATGGGTATTTTCTTTATTTTTACCAATAATAAGGACGAAAACGACGAATTCGGTAAAAAGGAAAACCAAAAACTCCGAAGCCTGGAAAAAACGGCCCGACAAAAATGATACGGCTATTACGGTCAGCGTTCTCACCTGGCATGATCATATACATGTTATCCTGATCATAGCTATGCAATTGACCGTGATATACATTTCCATCATTCAATTCGATCGTAACCTTCTGTCCCATGTACTCGAGACAAAGATCATGATAATGATGGTGATGATGTCCTGCATATGAGGATGATTCATCTTTATGACTTTTACCTTTTAAAGGGTTCAACAATACAATTTGCCTCCTTTTTTCTCTATACATCTTATTCTTAAGAGAAAACAAGGCGTGTGTACAAACCCAAAATAAAAAAAATAGGCGCTTAACTTACAGCGCCATAACCGTTCTGTTCTATAATTGCGTAGATCGTTTTTAAATTCGGATTACCTTCTGCTACTACTTCTCCATCTATCACAACGACAGGATAAAAAAGGTCTTCTTCTACAATTCTTTCTGAAAATGCCTGATCGATCTCATTTTCCGTATTTTCCATGTCTATATAAAGAACATTAAACAATAAGTTCGGAAACTTTCTTGAGATTGCTGCTTCTAGCCATTCAGCCGTTTCTTTTGCTGAAGGAAGATGAACACAGCTGGCACATTTTTGTTCTGCTCCATATACTTTAATACTAAATGAGTTACTCATGAAGAATCACCTCAATGTATGCGCTTATTTGTTTTCATCATACCTTATTTTTCAAAAAAGAAAAAGGAGCAAATATCATGATGCTTGCTCATGGATTTTTTATTCCATATCCCGTATACTAAGAGTAAGTTCTTTTTAAGAAAGGAGCCTTGATTATTATGGCTGAAACTCAAAACTTAGAGATGCGTGAACAAGTTGAAGAAGTTCTTGATAAATTACGCCCGTTCCTTCTTCGTGATGGAGGAGACGTGGAATTAGTGGATATTGAAGAAGGTGTAGTAAAAGTACGCCTAATGGGAGCATGTGGTAGCTGCCCAAGTTCAACAATCACACTAAAAGCAGGTATCGAACGTGCACTTCTTGAAGAAGTTCCTGGTGTTGTTGAATTAGAACAAGTATTTTAATAAAAACGCAAGAAGCCGCTCTTTTGAAGAGCGGCTTCTTTTTTTGTTTTTTTAAAACTTAGTTGCAATAGAAAGTAGTAATTTAGTATACTCGCACAAATTATTTGAACGCTATTAAGAGTTCTTTAAGAAGCTTCATTGACAAGTTGATTGGAGTGTAAGGGCGAGACTCCTGGGGGGGGATCAGCGGGACAGGTGAGACACTTAACAGCGCAGAGCGCTAGGTGGCTCACCGCATGCCCCCCCCGGAACGGGAGCACCTGAAACGGAAATCAACCACTCACTAATCTTCACTACATTATACTTAACTCATCAAACGTACAAGCAGTGCTTTTTGTGCGTGAAGACGGTTTTCGGCCTCGTGAAAAACAACAGAATGAGGACCATCAATAATCTCCGCTGTCACCTCTTCCTCTCGATGCGCAGGCAAACAATGCATGAAAATAAAATCACTCTTTGCATAGGACACAAGCTCTCGGTTCACTTGATAACCCTTAAAATGTTCGAGACGTTCCTCCACTTCCGCTTCTTGACCCATACTCGCCCAGACATCCGTGTAAATAACATCACTATTTTTAACACCAGCAACTGGTTCATGAGTTACCTCGATAACAGAGCCGTTTTGTTTCGCAACTTCCTTTGCATAAGAAACGATTTCTTCTTTCGGTTCGTAGTTTTCAGGTGAAATAATGGTGCAATCCATCCCCACTTTTGCAGCTCCAATCATTAAAGAGTGCGCTACATTGTTTCCGTCACCAATATAAGCCAGCTTTTTCCCTTTGAATGATCCTTTATATTCTAAAATCGTAAGAAGATCCGCTAGTATTTGACACGGATGAAAATCATCCGTAAGTCCGTTAATTACAGGAATAGATCCACTATGCGCAAGCTCTTCAACTGTGGATTGATGAAACGTACGAATCATTAGAGCATCTAAGTATCCGGACAATACTTTCGCTGTATCTGAGATCGATTCTCCTCTACCCATCTGAATATCACGAGTCGATAGATGGATCGCATGACCGCCGAGTTGCAGCATAGCAGCCTCGAACGAAACGCGAGTACGTGTAGATGATTTCTCGAAAATCATTCCTAAGATCTTTCCTTTTAATAAGGGTGGTGCAGATGGACCTTGTTTTTTTAAGTCTTTCGCAAGGTTCAATAATTCGATGATCTCAGATGTAGAATAATCCATAAGTGTTAGAAAATCTTTCTGAGTTCGCGTTTGTCGAAAAGGGTGTACGATTGACATCAGATCAGCACTTCCTTTCTCATTTTATTCGTGGTGCGTATCGCATTTAAATAAGCGTTAGATGTTTCTTTCCTTGTTAGTACATGGACTCTTTCTAATACGGCACGTTTAGCATTCTGGCTTTCGCTATCATTCGAAAAGTTTATATATATGACTTTGTTATCTGTTTTTAACCACTCATCAAATGTCAGATCATTTGCTGTAAGGACGGTATACCCACATTCCTCCCAGGCTTTTGAAGCAGCTTCATCAAGGATTCCTTCCACAAAAATACTTCCATGATCATTCCAGAGATCTGCTAATTGAAGGCTTGAGCCTTTCAAAGCTTTCACTAGAGCTCCATTAAAATCTGCATCCGTTCCAATCACTTCTCCGGTTGAGAGCATCATTGGATTTAACACCGGGGAAACACCAGGCAGTTTAATGGTTGAGAAAACAGGTGCTTTTACTGTAATCTCTGGTTGTCCGTTATGCTCTTGTTCAAGGTTCAGTGAATGTAATGAGTGACCTAGAAGCAATTGTGTTGCTTTCTGGACAAGGTTTACATTCGTGATTTTGCTCATGATCGGTGCTGTTCGAGATGCTCTTGGATTCACTTCAATGACATAAACACACTCATTCTGTATGGCAAATTGAACATTAAATAATCCTTTATATGATAAGTTTAGTGCTATCTTTTTAGAGTACGACTTTATTTGATCGATCACATGGTTAGATAAAGATTGCGGTGGTGTAACAGTCAAACTATCTCCTGAATGAACCCCGGTTCCTTCTAGATGTTCGAAAATACCTGGAATGAATAGTTCTGTACCATCACTTAAAACATCTACCTCCGCTTCTGTTCCTTCTAAGAATGTATCGATCAAAACGGGATAATTCACTTGTTCATGGTTCAGATAACTTGTTAGTTCGCTTTCAGAATAAAGAACCTTCATCCCGCTTCCACCAATCACGTATGATGGACGCAGAAGAATTGGAAACCCTAGTTTGCCTGCATATTCTTTGACTTCTTTTTCACTTAATGCCGAGAATCCAGGAACTTTAGGAATATTTAATGCATCTAAAAAATGATAAAAACGCTCTCTGTCTTCCATTTGGTCCACGGTATCTGCTGGACTTCCAAGAACAGAATATCCTGCCTCTTCTAACTCTTTAGCCAAATTGATTGATGTCTGGCCCCCAAATTGCAGAATGACATCTGATATTCCTTCAAACTCCAAAACATGATTGATGTCTTCAAAGGTTAGAGGCTCAAAATATAGAGAGTCAGATACTTCATAATCCGTGCTTACTGTCTCGGGATTATTGTTGATCAGTATCGCTTCATATCCACATGAATGAAGAGCTATAGCGCTGTGAACACAACAATAATCAAATTCAACGCCTTGCCCGATTCGTATAGGACCTGACCCGATAACGGCAACCTTCTTCTTAGTGTCAGGGATTCTATCGCTCTTCCCGCTCCAGCTGGAATAAAAATAAGTCGTTTTTGCTTCAAACTCTGCTGCACACGTATCCACCATCTTATATGTCGGCGTGATCCCCCACTCTATTCTCTTGTTGCGTACCTCTATTTCTGAAACAGACCAGATATTCGATAAGTATCGATCTGAAAAACCATATTTTTTTGCTAGTTGCAGTTGTTGTTTATCTACTTTTTCTAATCCCGTTTTTTGCAGCATATTGTCCATAGAGACCATCTCTTGAAATACCGATAAAAAATACGGTGTAATTTTAGTCAATTCATGAATTTTGTCTGAAGAAACTTCTCTTCGCAACAGTTCCATCACAACGAAAAAGCGGCGATCATCTGCTGATACGACTAGATCAAGAAGTGTATCCTCATCTAGTGCAAATAGTTCTTTCAAATACATGCCATTCGTTTTCAGCTCGAGTGAACGAATCGCCTTTTGAAAGGCAGAAGCCATGTTTCTCTCTAACGCCATCACTTCGCCTGTCGCTTTCATCTGTGTTCCGAGGTTTCGGTCTGCATGAGGAAACTTATCGAACGGCCATCTTGGCATTTTTACAGCTACATAATCTAACGCCGGTTCAAAACTCGCAAAGGTCGTTCCGGTTACTGGATTCTTCAATTCATGCAGGTTATACCCTAGGGCAAGTTTGGCAGCAATCTTTGCGATCGGATATCCGGTTGCTTTTGATGCTAAAGCAGATGACCTGCTCACACGCGGATTCACTTCGATCAAATAATACTGTGAGTTATCTGGATGAAGCGCGAACTGTATATTACATCCTCCTACGATTTCAAGCGCAGAAATAATGGTCAATGATGCTTTTCTTAATGACTGATACTCATCATCTGTTAGCGTCTGGCTAGGAGCTACTACTACAGAATCACCTGTATGAACACCAACAGGGTCAACGTTTTCCATGTTACACACCGTGATGCATGTTCCGTTCTTGTCACGCATCACTTCATATTCAATCTCTTTGTAGCCTGCAATACTTTTTTCAATCAGACATTGGTTGATCGGACTCGCCGAGAGACCTTGTTTGACTAGTGAGATCAGCATTTCTTTAGATGAAGCAATCCCGCCACCAAATCCTCCGAGCGTATATGCTGGTCTAACAATTACGGGATAACCCGTCACTTCAGCAAAATGGATCGCTTCATCTATTGACGTAACAATCTCACTTTCTGGTACAGGTTCTCCTAGATACTTCATCAATGACCGAAAAAGCTCACGGTCTTCTGCTTTTTGTATAGAGTCAATGTCTGTACCTAGAAGTCGAACTCCATATTTCGCTAATATCCCATTTTCATGAAGCTCCATTGCTAAGTTAAGTCCTGTTTGGCCACCAACTGTCGCTAGAAGTCCATCAGGTTTTTCCTTCAGAATAATCTGTTCGGCATATTCTACTGTTAATGGCTCAAAGTATATAACGTCTGCAAACGTGTTGTCCGTCATGATCGTAGCAGGATTGTTGTTGATCAGGACCACTTCGATCCCTTCTTCTTTTAATGCTTTACATGCTTGTGTTCCGGAATAGTCAAATTCTGCGGCCTGCCCGATTACGATCGGTCCTGATCCGATCACGAGCACTTTCTTGATGTCTTGTTGTTTAGGCATAACTTCTCACCTTCTCTGTATGTTGTACACTGTTTATAAAATTTTGAAAGATTTCTTTATGTTCGTTCGGACCCGGTGCTGCTTCTGGGTGGAATTGAACACTCGCAACGTTAAATGAACGATGCCACAATCCCTCAACACTTCCATCGTTCACATTTTCAAACCAGATGTTAAAGCCTGTTTCTGCTAAACTTTCTTTTTGAACGACATAGCTATGATTTTGAGAACTCATTGATACTTTACCCGTCTTCAAGTTCATAACCGGCTGATTCGCACCACGGTGACCAAATTTCAGCTTCTGTGTCTCACCACCGAATGATAAAGCCAGGATCTGATGACCAAGACAGATGCCTAATGTCGGATAGCGCATGGCCAGATTTTTATAACGATGAAAATAGTTAGAGAACCTCATAGGGTCACCAGAACCGTTTGAAAAAACTAAGCCATCAGGATTCAATTTTTCGATATCGTTTAACTCTTGATCAAAAGGAACAATTGTTACGCTACACCCTTCGTTAACAAGAGCTTCAGCAATCGACTTTTTATATCCGAAGTCGATCAATACTATATGTGTATCTCCTGAACCTGTCTTTTCCATTGATGTCGCTGGCCAATATTCTTCTAGACTAAAAGAATCAGGAGAGATACTTGGTACATGCATAACAGCAGGCAAAGATCCTTTTATGCGAATTTGTTGAATAAGAGATCTCGTATCTACATTCTTTAGTGCAGGGATTTGATATGCATTTAACAAGTCCACGATCGATTTGCGGCCTCCTTTTGCAGCAAATCCAAAGCAATCTGCCATAACTACTCCCGCTACTTGGATTTTTGCGGATTCCATACTCTTAGGATCAAATCCATAATTTCCGATGAAAGGATAAGAAAACACGACGATCTGTCCTTGATAGGAAGGATCAGTCAAAACTTGTTCGTATCCAGTCATCCCTGTATAAAATACAATTTCACCTGAACCATATTGGTTATCACTAATCCAGTCACCATCGAATGTATTACCGTTAGATAGTGTTATACAGCCTTTCATAATACGTTCCTCTCCTTGTATAAAACTTATATTTATTTGTATTTTTATTCATTTGTGTGTAAAAAAATAGCGCCTTTCATTTAGGTCACTGTTTCATACTTGTTGTTAAATGCTCTTTGAATCGTGTTTAGAGCGAGCGATAACTCTTCATCCGTAACGTTTAACGGAGGTAATAATCGAATAACGTGCTCGCCTGCAGGAACGGTTAATAAGCCCTGTTTCTCTATGTTTATTATGAGTTCTCCGGCGTTCTCACACTCAATTCCTATCAATAATCCTTCTCCTCTTATTTCTTTTACAGATGAAAATTTTATTAAGTGCTTCTCTAATTGCTCTTTAAAGTTCTTACCCTTACGATCAACCTCATTTAAGAATTCGTCATCAAAGATGATATTCAAAACACTTTGGCTGACTGCACAAGCAAGAGGATTACCTCCAAACGTCGTTCCATGACTTCCTGGTCCAAACGCTTCAGCTAGTTTTCTTTTACCTAGCATAGCCCCTATTGGAAAACCATTTCCTAGTCCTTTAGCAAGGGTAACGATATCTGGATCTAATCCGAAGTGTTCATAGGCATATCTTTTTCCCGTTCTGCCGATACCCGTTTGAACTTCATCTATAATCAGTAGAATATCGTTCTTCTCACAGATTTCTTGCACTTCCTTATAAAAATCTAAGTCAGCGATTTTGATACCGCCTTCTCCCTGGATGACTTCCATCATGATTGCAGCTGTGTCGTTGTCTGCTTGATTCTTCAGTTGCTCAATATCGTTCCATGGCAGGTGTATGAATGTTGACACGAGGGGTCCATACCCTTCTTTTATCTTCTGTTGACCAGTCGCCGACATAGAACCGAACGTTCGACCGTGAAATGAATCGTTAAACGTGATGATCTTATTTTTCTTTGTAAATTTCTTAGCCAGCTTGATTGCAGCTTCGTTTGCTTCCGCACCACTATTGCAAAAGAAAGCTAAATCCAAATGCGTGTGCTTTACAAGTGTAAGAGCGAGCTGCTCTTGCTGTTGGATTTCAAACAGATTGGAAGTATGCCAAATGCAATCGCTCTGTTTTTGAAGCGCTGCAACCACTTCAGGATGACAATGTCCTAGACTTGTAACAGCTATCCCGCTCGTGAAATCTAGATACTTTTTATTGTCTTGGTCATATACATAACTTCCGTTTCCTTTTTTAAGTTGTATCTGCTTTCTTTTATATGTTGGAAAAAGTGCACTCATGTGATCAATACCTCCTTAAGCAACTCTGTTCCTGACAAAGTTTGATCGGTGATTCGTACTTGCTTGATGTTTAAATCGAGACATTTTATAGCCGCTTCAACCTTTGGTACCATGCCTCCCTTTATGTGTCCTTCGACAATACTTGTAAAAATGTCAGCGATCGTTAAGCATTCCATCCACTCTCCAAGCACTGAAACACCAGGGGTATCTGTAACAAAACAGATCGACTCAGCAGATAAAGAAGCTGCTGTTTCTCCTGCCGCTGTGTCTGCGTTAATATTAACCGTTTCACCCGACTCTGTTACACCTAGAGAAGCAATGACTGGGACCTTGCCAGCATCTAACACGTTTTGGATAATCTTTGTATTTACTTTCTGTATACTTCCAACCCAACCATAATTCTCTTTATCTAAAAAATCACAAGTGAGTAAGGAATTCTCTGCTCCAGAAAGTCCTTGAGCTGATATGCCTTCGTTATCTAATCTCTCTACAAGATTTTTGTTGGTAATGTCCTTTAACGCTGTTTTCACATAGGAAAGTGATTCTGGGCTTGTTACTCGGATGCCATTCTTCATTTGTAACGGCAACCCCGATTCTGACAGCTTTTTATTGATTTCCGGCCCTCCTCCGTGAACGATAACGATCTTTTCACCTTGTTGAATCCTATTTTTTAAAACTTCAAAAAAAGCAGGTTGTAAGTTAGCTAGCGTACTTCCTCCAATTTTCACAACATGAAACACAACACTCGCCTCCATTTAGGTACGATAACTTGCATTAATCTGAACATAATCATACGTGAGATCACATCCCCACGCTCTTCCACTTCCAAAACCTTCTGATAGTTCGACTGAGATGTGAATTTCATGGCTTTTTAAATAGTTGCGAATTTTTTCCTCTGAAAATAGAACTGGCTCTCCATCTACTACGACTTCATGCTCACCAATCTGTATTTTTACAACGTCCGGATTAAACGAAACTCCGCTATATCCAGCTGCAGCAAGAATTCTGCCCCAGTTGGCATCGCAGCCAAACACAGCAGTCTTCACTAAGGGAGAACCTACTACCGTTTTTGCTATGATTCTCGCATCTTTATCGGATGCTGCTCCGCTAACTTGAACCTCAATCAGCTTGCTCGCACCTTCCCCATCTTTCGCAATAAGTTTGCCTAAATCTTCACAAACGAGTACGAGTGCATCTAAGAATAGTTCCCACTCAGGGTGGTCTTTGTTTAACTCTTCATTCTCACCCATTCCGTTTGCGAGCATGAGTACCATGTCGTTCGTCGATGTATCACCATCAACAGTAATACAGTTAAACGTACGTTCTACAGCAAATGACAAAGCCTCGTGGAGATCATCTTGTTGGACAGCCGCATCTGTCGTGATAAAGCCCAGCATCGTAGCCATATTGGGGTGTATCATCCCCGATCCTTTTGCCGTACCTGCAATCGTTATATTCTTATTATTAATTTTCAACGAGTAAGCTGTATTCTTGGAAACAGTATCTGTCGTTAAAATGGATTGAGCAAAATCAATCGAGCCTTTTAACTCAGAATCTAATACTAGGTTTTCAATACCCGTTGATATCTTATCCATCGGCAGATGTTCACCGATTACGCCAGTTGAGGCAACTCCAACATAGTGCGGAGGAATACCCAGCTTTTCGGCCGTCTGAATCTGCATGTGCCGAGCATCATTCAAGCCCCTTTTTCCTGTACACGCATTTGCATTTCCAGAGTTCACGATGATCGCTTGAAGCTTGCCTTCTTGAGAGATACTATTCTGAGTAACTTTTAGTGGTGCTGCCTGTACTTGGTTCGTTGTATAAACACCTGCCGCATTCGCCGGAGTAATACTATACAACAATCCTAAGTCGAGCTTTTTATGTTTCACACCACAATGAAGTCCGCTTGCATAAAATCCTTTTGGCGTCGCGATGTTGATACCTGTTACCTTTTGAATCGTTGCTTTTGTTGCCTGCATATACTGCCTCCTCTAGTTAAGGGAACATCGGCGAAGACTTTAATCCCTTAGTTTCTTCCATTCCGCACATCACATTCATATTTTGAACCGCTTGACCTGCAGCTCCTTTTAATAAATTATCAATACAAGAGATCACCGTGATACGGTTTGTACGCTCATCAACGGCAAACGTAACATCACAAAAATTGGATCCGTATACTTGTTTTGTAAACAGATTTGCTTTTTCATTATGAACCCTGACGAAGTATTCACTGTCGTAATAAGATTCATAGATTTCTTTTACAGATGAAGAGGTAACTGAATCTGTGAGTTCCGCATACATCGTAGTCATAATGCCTCTTGTCATTGGAACAAGGTGTGTATTGAATGTAATTTTCGTTTCCGTATCCGTACATGACTGTATCGTTTGCTCGATCTCTGGAATGTGCTGATGTTGATTGACCTTGTAGATGCCGAAGCTATCATTTACTTGTGCAAAATGCGTTGCTTTACCAGGCGTTGCACCCGCTCCAGAAATTCCGCTCTTTGCATCAATCACGAGTGAAGATGGATGGATCACGTTTTCTTTTAGTAATGGGAGAATACCTAGGAGAGCTGCGGTTGGATAACATCCTGGATTTGCGATCAGCTTCGCATTCTGTACCTCTTCTCTCTTCCATTCTGTTAATCCGTATACTGCATCATTCACGAGTGATTGTGGAGGAGGCTCTTTTTTGTACCACGCTCGATAGGTATCTGCATCTTTTAAACGAAAATCCCCTGCTAGATCAATGATCTTCAAGTTCTCATCGAGTAGCGAAGGAAGAAACTCTGATGAAACGCCGCTCGGTGCGGAGGAAAATACGAAATCTAGGCCATCGGTCGGCAGTTGTTTCAGTGATCTTAGCTTCTGATCATGAACATGAGACAGATGCTGAATTTCTTCTGAAAGCTCATTACCCGCTTTAGAGGATGAATAGAGAACAACTTCGGTAATCTCCGTATGTGCCGATAGCAGCCGGAAAAGTTCCATCCCACCATATCCGGTTACACCAATAATTCCTGCTCTCATTCCATCACTCCTTAAATAAGTTATGGTTCATTATAGGACTGTATAAAAATTAATTCAATAGTATATTTATAAATAATTTAATTTTAATAAAAAAACTGACTTTTTGGGTACACTTAGATACCACTAAAGCCAGTCTCAAAAATGTTTCTATTGTCTTAAGAATCCACCCTCTGAATGGATGATCTGTCCGGTTATCCACTCTGCTTCTGGTGTTGTTAAAAATGCGACTAACCTTGCCGCATCTTCTGGTTTTCCGATCCTTCCTCCAGGAAACTTAGGCAGAAGAATTTTTTCTAAATCCGGGTTGATCCAGCCCGTATCTGTTGGACCAGGGTTCACTGCATTAACAGTAATTCCTTTATGTCCGATTTCAGCAGCTAAAGATATCGTTAACGCGTCTACGGCTCCTTTTGTAGCAGCATAAGCCAATTCTCCAAGCATCGGACCTTTCGACTGGCCGGATGTTAGATGAACGATACTTCCTCTGTCCCCTGTAAAACGCTTGGCAAACTCTATACTAAAAAGAGTTGTTGCACGAATGTTGATTGCATAATGAGCATCTAAAATCTCACTTGTTGTATCTTCCCAGCTGTGATTTTGTGACATACAGGCGTTATTCACAAGTATGCTTGCTACTCCTAATTCACTTTCAACTTTATCTAGAAGTTTCGGAATGTCTTCTGCAGCACTAAGGTCAATTTCTTCATACAAAGATTTTACTCCGAAATTTTTTAGTTTCTCCACAAGCTGTTCTGGGTCATTTGTATGGTCACCTGTGTGCATGGTTGTGTCATATGTACCCCAAGTCGTAAAGAAAATATTAGCTCCTCTTTTTGCAAGCTCAACACAAACGGCTGCGCCAATTCCGTTTAAACGGCTTGCTCCCGTAACAATGGCTGTTTTACCTTCTAAAGAACGATACATCTTGTACCTCCTTATGTAACAGGCGTTTCTGCGCCTTTTCCATCCAATATATTGGTTATGTTTCTGCATGCAAGTTCAGCCATCTTCATTCTTGTTTCCACACTTGCACTTCCGATGTGAGGTAGGGCTACCACTTGTTTCATCGACAGAAGAGGATGATCGACTTCAATTGGCTCTTGCTGAAATACATCAAGCCCTGCACCCGCGATTTCCTGGTTATGTAATGCCTCAATAAGCGCAGATTCATCAACCGTCGCCCCTCTGCCTGCATTAATGAATATCGAGCTATTCTTCATACTCTGAAACGCTTCTTCATTAAACATTCCTTTTGTCTCAGATGTTAATGGTGCAAGAGAGACAACAAAATCTGATTGCTTTAAGAGCTCATGAAATTCTTTGTATTCTGCGCCGAGTAAGATTTCTGCATCGGGCTTACGATTTCGATTATGATATAAAATTTTCATATCAAAGCCTTTTGCTCGTCTCGCTACGGCTTCACCGATTCTTCCCATTCCAACAATACCGATTGTTTTATGATGAACATCTGCTCCAGCAAGCAATAGAGGTCCCCAGCTGTTCCACTTTCCTTCTTTCACATAATTTGCTGATTCAACGATTCTGCGCGCTGTTGCAAGAATTAGAGAAAATGCTAAATCCGCCGTAGAATCTGTTAATACATCTGGTGTATTACAAACCGTTATCCCTTTTTGTTTTGCGGCTTCGACATCGATGTTGTCATAGCCAACTGCTAGATTGGCAATTACTTTTACTGAAGATGCTTCATCAAGTAATTCGCTATCGATTTTGTCTGATAGCATCGTGAGCAGTCCATCAGCTTTTTTGATTTCGGTTAAAAGTACTTCACGTGGAACTGCCTTTTCTTCATGTGGCCACATATTGATCTCTGCAATTTGCTCTAGTTGACTAACCGTTTCTTTCGGTAATTTTCGTGTAATAAAAACATAAGGTTTTTGCATACGCTTTCACTCCCTGCTTGCTATTTTCTCATGGGAAAGTGAGAAAATAAAGAAATGGTACTTGTGAATGGTGGTTTTAATTACATTGTTGTCTTCGAAAGTAGGTTGATTTCCGCTCCAGGTTGCTCGCTTTCCATGGGGCGAACGGTGAGCCACTTGCCACTATGCGCCATTAAGTGTCTCCACCTGACCGCTCGTCCCATAGGAGTCGGCAACCTTGCGCTCCAATCAACTTGCAGATGAAGGGAAAAAGAACCTACACAAGCAATAATCTATTAGAAGATATGAAAAAGACCAACAAGTAACCAACAGAAAAAAGAGGTATAACTCAAAAATCTTACTTTTTGAGCTACCTCTTTCATTAGATCATGGGAACGAGCCAATCGACCATTGGAATATTTAACTCTTGAACCGGAAGACCGATCGATCTGTAAAAGCTTTTTAAGAAGTATTCATTTTGCTTTTCATACGAGATTAAGTCAGTAAAGCGGCGAACATACAGTTCTTTTCCAATATCTCTCTCATTATTATAATGTTCATCAACCGTATCAAAGTACTGTGAAGGAAAGAGGAGTCTGCCGTATAGAAGCCTCCAAGCCCCTTTAGATAATGGCTTTACTTTTTCATATTCGTCGATCAACTGCAATACTTCGTGACTTCTGAATTCTGGCTGATAGATCTTCTCCCTGATGCATTCTGCAAGGTCTCTCATCGGACTATCGATCACCCAGCCCACAGGCAGTTTCACAAAACTGTTAGACGTCCGAATCCATGACCGCTCACTGAATCGATCGTAACAAATTGCAGCAGAACCTATTCCTTTAGGTCCTCTCTCTAGTTGGTAATCCGTAATATATTGAATTGCATTTTCTGCCATTCCCTCATAATAAGGAAATGTAGTCAAAAATAATTGATCAAAATCGTTCTTTTGCTTTCTGGCTGATATTTCTGCATATCGGTTATGCATTTCATCCACACGATTGATCCATAATAACGGCCATTGTCCGTATGCGATTTGTTCAACGGGATAATACTGTTCAAGCCCTTTTCCTCGCTTATGAAATTCTGCTAGTTCAGAGCCCATTTCAATATTACGATTTTCCCCTTTTTTAAGCTCAACTTTAAAAATGATAACAGACTCACCATCTACATAAGCGCTAGGCATATTGGTGATCGTAGGCTGCAGAACAGGAATGTTCTCTTCTCCACGCTGCTGTAAATAATCACTGATATACATCATTTCTTGCAGTTTCTCATAAGACATTTGCTGCTGCGGTATCACGATGTATTGATTTCCTTTGCAATAGAAGGTCCGATAACCTGATTCAGATCTTCTGTCTTCACAAACTAGTTGATAATGATGAAATATATCTCTTTCAAACAAAGCCGATCCCCCCACCCCTTCAGCTTTCCAGCGGTCGATCTTTTCACACCACCGCATGATTGGATACAACATTGTATGCCCATATAGGCGAAGTGGTTAGTACTTTTTATAAATTCATAACTTTACTATGAAAACATATACTATACAAAGCTAAGGAGACTAACAGAGAAAAGGAGTACAAGGATGCCAAACAAAAAAGTGGAAAAAGTCGAAGAAACTGCTCGCAAACAGCTGAACGAACGGGGCGTTACGGTAAACGATATTGCTGAACTTGTTTATTTTCTCCAAGTCCCCTACCATCCTGATCTTAAAATGGATGTATGTAGAGAAAACGTTGAGAGAGTCATCGCAAAACGTGAAGTTCAGAATGCCATTCTTACAGGCATAGCGCTTGATGTATTAGCGGAACAGAAAAAACTTGAGCAGCCGCTTCAGGAAATATTGGCTCGCGACGAAAGTCTTTATGGGATCGATGAAGTGATCGCACTCTCAATCGTAAATATATATGGCTCGATCGGCTTTACCAACTATGGATTCATCGATAAACAAAAACCGGGTATTCTAGAAAAGCTTAATGATAAGTCTACAGGTATGGTTCACACTTTCTTAGATGACATAGTCGGTGCTATTGCAGCTGCAGCATCGAGCAGATTGGCACATCGTGCAGCAAATGAAGAATAAAAATAAGGCTTAAGAACAAGAGGATCCTCTTAGACTTAAGCCTTTTTTATTTTTTATTAACTGGTTGTTGCTACATAGTCTCCATCGGGAAAAGCAAGTACGCTGAAACAAAAAGCTGCATCAGTTCTTAACTATTAGTAAGTCATTCAGTTAACTTGGCTTCCTTGGCAAGTTGGTTGGAGTGCAAGGTGCGAGACTCCTGCGGGACAAGCGGTCAGGTGAGACCATTAAGGGCGCATAGCGGCAAGGGGCTCACCGCCTGCCCCGCGGAAAGCGAGCATCCTGAAACGGAAATCAACCACTTTTAAGAGCAACTTCGTAATTAGCTTAATTGATCTCCCACTCATCCAATCCGTTAACGGTATACGTTGGATGCACTTCAATTTCCTCAAGGTGTTTCTTAGTTGTGACTCCTGTGTGCACAAGCAGAGTATCTATCCCGGCACGAATACCAGCTAATATATCTGTTTGATAGTTGTCCCCGATCATGAGTGTTTCTTCTTTTTTCGTTCCCAGCGTTTCTAACGCCATCTCCATGATGATGGACTCAGGCTTACCGATAAACGTCGGTTCTGTTTGCGTAGAAACCGTAATGACAGAAGTTAGTGAGCCGTTTCCTGGCAGAAGTCCTCTTTCTGTTGGAAGTGCAATATCGCCATTTGTAGAGATAAAAGTTGCTCCGTTACGGACTGCTAGGCATGCTTTTGCTAATTTTTCGTATGTGATCGAGCGATCGATTCCGACCACAACATAGTCAGGGTTCTCTTCAACAAGTTGCAGTCCTTGCTCTTGAAGCGCTTCTCTTATTCCATCTTCACCGATACAATAGACAGTCGCATTTTTCTTTTGTTCTGCAATATAATTGGCAGTTGCCATGCTCGTCGTATACACATGCTCTGCTGAAGCTGGAATATCAAACCCTGCAAGCACATCTGCCACTTGCTTTTTTGTTTTAGAAGAATTATTGGTCACAAACAAATAGGGAAGATTTTTTTCGTTTAGTTTTTTAACAAAATCAACGGCCTCAATAATTCGTTCTGTCCCTCGATACATCGTTCCATCCAAGTCGATCAAGAATCCTTTATATGCCTTCATTATGCTCTCTCCTTTTATGTACCTTCTCATTTTACCCACTTCAAAAAAAAACACACCTGAAGCGATTTAGACTTCAGATGTTTGCTTTTCTTCTTTTATCACATAGCAACAATAATCTCCGCCTTTTGCCATGCACGTCTTTCGCTCAACGGCATCTGTTTGAAGCATGCGCTTAAACAGCGAAAGTTCACAAGAGCAGGCTTGCTGATATTCATTCGCTACCTTAGCTATCGGGCAATTGTACTCTGTTAATACGTAGGTTCCTGGATCTTCGCCTCTTTCCCAGTCCACCATATAACCCGCTTCATTTTGTATGTTCGACAGTTCATTTACTTTTTGCTCAAACTCTGTGAGTGTGTTCATTCGTTCTTTGTATCTATCCTGAAGACGATTTTCACGACGCTTAAACAATTCATCAATTGTTTCTGTGCCACTCACTTCTTCTATATCTTTTAAAAAATCTACGGTAAGTCCTGAATAGTTACGTGGAAATTGTTCGTCACCGCTTGCTGTAAGATGATAAAAATGAATTGGTCTTCCCATAGCCTGTCGCACAAGAGTCGTTTCAATCACATGGTCGCGCTCTAATGTGTTGAGATGACGACGAACCGCCATTTCGGTTATTCCTAGGGATTTCGCCATTTCCGTAACTGTCATCCTCTTATTTCTTTTTAAAAGATAGATGATTTCATCACGGGTTGAGGTGTGATTCTTCATGGTCATCACCATCCTTTGTCACCATTTTATCGTAAATAAGGGTAAACGTACATTTTTAAATATAAATGTATAAAAACTCTACTTATCCTTATTCAGGTAAAAATGCAGAAACTGGCCCCAACTCTTCCTCTAAATACCGTCTTACATGTATTGGGAATGCTGAAAGTTCTTTCTCTTTTGAAGCGATTGTATCGTATATGATTTTACTATCAGCCGAAGTGTAATCTTGAACAAGTGATTTACGAAGGTTCACCACTTCCTTTAGAGATAGTGCTTCATCATTTGGGATTACCTTTTCATCAATCAGGATATCAAGGATATCTTCAAAGCTTCCTGGATCGCGCATGATAAATCCATCAATGATCATATTTCCAACGTCCATCATCGATTCGATCAACATATGTCCGATTCTTTCCACCACAAGTGTTTCAAGCTTATTTTCTGGGGCTGCTACTTCCTTGAACGTATGGATTAACTCATTCATATACACTAAATGTTCATTGATTTTCTTTCGATCAACAAAATACATAGTCATCACCTTTTGTAAGTTTCTCAAGTAAAGTGTAACATAAAGTAAGAGCAATCATATGGACTCAAAATTTAAATTTTGCTTAGTACGAAGGAGGAACAAAATGAACGAGGAAACATTTTTCTTATATGATGATAAAGAAACAACAGAAACGCGCTTTGTAAGCTTCATGGGACGAAATACTCGCTTTGATCTTGCCATCACCAAAACAACAAGACATTACGGTAAAGCTTTAGTTCTGAACATGTTAGGCAGTACGTATGCCATCATCGGTCAAGATGACCTAGAAGAAGAGGGCTATTTAGAACACGCGTTTAATCTAACTGAAGAAGACGCGATGGAGCTTCGTGAATTTTTAGCTGAAGTTGTTTAAGATGTAATCAAAATGTACCAAAAAAGAATCATGCTTTCTTGGAGACACTTTAGATAAGGATACTTTTCTTATCCTAAAATGACCGAAGAGAGGATGGTTTTTTTGTTCGAAAAAGAAAAAGAACAATATACCGATTTTTCGAATGTAGAGACTGGTCGTAATTACGTACTTCCTGAGGATTTACCTGAAGGTCCGTACGGCTCTCCAATCAAGAGAGCTTTAGGAAAATCGACTCCTTGGAGAGAAGAACAGCGTTATTATAGTGCCTTTAACTATGAAAACAAAACCCTTCATGAAGGTCTGGAAAGACAAGATCCTGGTGCTCATCCCACACACGATGATCCAGAATATCATACGGAAAAGCCTTATGAAGATTCTAGAGGCTCGTAAAGTAACCTTGGTGACTTTTTAATAGCCTTTACGTCAAATTTAAGATCATCGCTAAGACAAAGAAAAACCCCTGAATTTTCTCAGGGGTTTACTTTTTTGACTACAAAATACGGACAACCGAAATTACAATATTCGTAAATGTACTCCGGCAGTGTACTGATCTTCGTATCAAACGTAGCCTTTTCATGATTGTCTTCAAAGAATCCACGAAGTCGAAGCTGTTCGTAACCGAGATCACCAACAATATAATCGTATTTATGTAATATTTCACTATAGCGCGCTTTAAATTGTTCCTCGTTAAAGGCTTCTCGTACATCTTCAATCACTTCATAGGAATAATTACCAACTGTAATCAAAAATGCTTCACCTCGTTTCCTGATACTTATTTTACCATGCTTGTACTCGTTTCAGCCAACAATTTCTTCGTAAAGATCTTCCCATTTAAGGCACTCTATAGAATAAGGAGGTGAAACACCTGTGAAAAAATTAGGAATGTTCTTATTGATATGCTTGATGCTCGCTGGATGCGGCGGCGGTGATCAGAAAAAGATGGGACAAGAATATAAATTTTCTAAAACCAATGTAAAAGATGAGAATCGAATTGGCAACAACATGAACTATGGGGACTTTGGATATATGCGTCATATGTCGGGGGACAAAGTAAAAACAGGAAATGCGGTTCCATACTTAAATCGCCAAAAGCTTGCTGATATGATCTCTGATATGGTCCTTCAACTACCGGATATTAAAGATGTCGGTACATTAGTTACGGATGAAGAGGTACTGATCGGCTACAAAACAACAAACAAGGATCGAAACGCAGCTGCTGACCAAGTAAAGATGACTGGATTCTCTGTCGTTCCAAGATATTATCACGTCTACGTATCTGACGAAAAAGGAATGATTGATAAGATCGAACAATATCAATCACTAAATAATGATACGGAACAGATCGAAGGCATCATGGACACGTTAATCCAACAAATGAAAAAAGCGCCTCAAGGTAAGAAGTGGAACTATGGGGAAAATGAAAACGGTGAGATGAACGGCGAAACAAACAATATGCGTAGTGAAATGGAAGGCAAATAAAAAACCAGAAGCAGATCGTTGCTTCTGGTTCTCTTATTTTTTAGCTGTTTTGTGCAGCTGCGTTTACTTGCTCATCAGCATGGTAAGAAGAACGCACAAGCGGTCCAGACTCACAATGCTTGAATCCTTTAGAGAACGCGATATCACGCAGCTCTTTAAACTCATCTGGTGTATAGTATTTTTGTACTTTTAAATGTTTCTTAGTAGGTTGTAGATATTGACCGATCGTCATGATATCTACGTTATTTGCACGTAAGTCATCCATCGTTTCTACAATTTCATCCCACGTCTCACCTAACCCGATCATTAGACTGGACTTAGTTGGGATGTTAGCATTCATTTCTTTTGCACGACGCAAGAACTCCATTGTTCTGTCATACGTAGCACGTGCACGAACTCTCGGAGAAAGACGTCTCACCGTTTCAATATTGTGGTTCATAATATCTGGTTTTGCATCCATCAATGTTTTCAGTGCATCAAAATCACCTAACATGTCAGATGGAAGGACTTCGATGGAACAGAATGGATTACGAGCACGTACAGCACGAACGGTTTCGGCGAATACATGAGCACCGCCATCTTTAAGGTCATCACGCGCAACCGCTGTGATTACAACGTGTTTTAAACCCATTTGCTCAACAGATTCTGCAACGCGTTCTGGCTCTTGTAGATCAAGTTCTGTCGGTAATCCTGTTTTAACGGCACAAAAACGGCAAGCACGTGTACAGATATCTCCAAGAATCATGAAAGTAGCCGTTTTTCGAACAGCCCAACATTCATGGATATTTGGACATTTTGCTTCTTCACATACCGTATGTAGCTTTTTCTCACGCATCATTTTTTTAAGTTCTTTATAATTTTCATTCGTGTTTAGCTTTATTTTTAACCACTCGGGTTTACGTACATATTCTTCTTTCTTTGCCATCATCATCACCCCAAATTTTCTTGGTCTTTCGTATAATGAACGTTCGTATTTTAGTTTCTACTTAAACATTATTGTCCCCTCAATACTCTACCATACGACAGGGTAAAATTCCAAACATGAGTTTTTTCCAACATTTTTCCTTCATGTTTTTTCTTAACTTCAACAAACTATAGATAAATGATAAGAAAGGAGTGGATTGGGACGCATGAGGAAATTTTCAGTCCTGTTCCTCACTCTGACAGCCCTTCTAATAACCTTTCTTCCAGAAAGCAGGAGCACGGCCGCAGAGCGATATACGAAAGAAGATGTGGAAAGGCTTAGCCTCTATAAAAAAATGGAGTCCGTTACTCTCATTCCATGGCACTACTTTGCAGGCGTAGACCAATATGAAAGAAGCGTGAGAAAAGCGAGAAGAGATCTACCTGCCAGAAAAGGATTAGTCGGCATTTACTTTTCTCCTTTACAATGGTCTGGACCGATCAACCCTACTATGGACGATACGAACCCTGAACGTATTTCTATGTTTGGTGGCATCGGAAAAGACGGTAACAACGACGGAATTGCAGATCGAAACAACGATGAAGATATTTTATATACATTTAGTGAGATCATTCAAAAGCATGGGCATGATATAGAGAATTTCAGAATCGGCCTTTGGAGCTATTACCAGCGTGATAAAGCCGTGGATATTATTATGGAAAACGCGAAGATCTATGAGACCTATGGAACCGTTTCTCTAGACAAACACAGCTTTATCGTTCCATTAAGATCAAACTATAGTTACCGAAGCACTTGGGGAGACCGACGCGGCTTTGGTGGATTACGTATCCATGAAGGCACAGATATCTTTGCAGATTATGGAGTTCCGGTAAAAGCCGTTTCATACGGAATTGTTGAAATTAAAGGATGGAACCGTTTTGGCGGATGGAGAATCGGTGTCCGTGATATCAATAATGTGTATCATTATTACGCCCATTTAGGCAGCTTTAATAAAACAATTGAAAAAGGATCTATCGTCGAACCCGGAACTGTGCTTGGTTATGTGGGCAGCTCAGGCTACGGTCCTCCAGGAACATCAGGAAAATTCCCTCCTCATTTGCACTTTGGTATGTACCGTGACAACGGATATACGGAATGGGCATTCGATCCATACCCTTATTTAAAAGCATGGGAACGTCAGGAGCGCATTAGCAACAGGCGAAGATAAGATAAATGGTGGCAAAGTTGAAAAAGAAGCTTGAGGGCTTCTTTTTTATATGGCGCTCGTAAATCTCGAGCCTTGCTCTGGTTTACGAGCGCCATCATAAGAAAAAAGCTGATTCTTCAATTGAAGAACCAGCTTCACCCTTTATTTCTTTCTCGAAACGCGAACCACGTTTGCAATACTCGCTAGGAGGCCGCCCCATAGGATAACCATGCCAATCACCATCATTGTAATCGCACTGCCTGTCATATTAGCTGACCTCCTTTTTCTCTACTGCCACTTCAGATTTCCACTTCACTAGACCGAGTACGATGCCGAGTACGATTACGCCAACTGCCACGGCTACACCATACGTAAGGATCAGTTCTGTAGGATAACCTTCATAGTTTTCTGCAAGGTTTTGTTTAATGTTATCAAACATCATGTAACCAAGAAGGATTGGTGTGATCACACCTAGACAAACCTTCCACCATAAACCTGTTCGTAAGTCAGAGATGGCGTTCGCATGGTTTTGAAGTCCAGCCAATTGTCTGACGAACCAAGCAACAATGACTACTTCTACAAGACCTGCTAAAGTGATACCGAAGTTGTTGATGAAGTAATCCACGATATCAAGCATGTATAGTCCGCCTTTTGTAGCGAAAAGTAATGAGATAACAGATGCTACTCCTCCACCCATCAATACAGCTTTTGTTCTAGAAATGCCAAACTTATCTTGTAATGCAGACACATACGTTTCAACGATCGAGATCAACGATGTCATACCAGCGAATACAAGGGTTAAGAAGAAGATTGTTCCAAAGAAGGCATTTCCGCCTGGGAACTCATTAATAATTGCTGGGAATACTTCAAAGGCTAGTCCGATTCCGCCTTTTACAACTTCATCAACCGGCAGACCTTGTTGCATCGCCATGAATCCTAAAGCGGCAAATACACCAATACCTGCAAGTAGTTCGAATCCTGAGTTTGCGAAACCTGTAATAAATGCATTATTGTTAATATCTGATTTCTTAGGCAGATAGCTTGAGTACGTTACCATAATTGCAAATGCGATCGATAATGAGAAGAAAATCTGACCGTAAGCTGCTACCCACACCTTACCATTATTCATCATGCTCCAATCAGGTGTGAAGAATGTGTTCAAACCTTGAGCAGCTCCATCGAGCGTTACGGCACGAATAACAATTAACGTAAACATAATAACTAAAGCTGGAATAAAAATTTTGTTAAAACGCTCGATTCCTTTCGATACACCTTTATAAAGAACAAGAAGTGTAACGACCCACACGATTAGAAGTGCGATCAGAATACCTGGTACGATACCACCCAAGTCACCAGGCGTCTTGCTTAATTGAAGGACTTCACCGTAGAAGAAGTCAGAAGGCTTGTCTCCCCAAGTTAAATTTAATGAGTAAATAGAATACTTAATGGCCCAAGCGATGATAACCGCGTAATAAGTAGAAATAACAAACGCTACAAATACTTGCCACCATCCTAGCCACTCCGCTTTTTTGTGAAGTCGGAAATAAGAAAGTGGAGCAGATCCACGGTACTTATGACCTAGCGTAAATTCTAGGATTAGTAAGGGAATCCCTGCCGTTAAAAGTGCTATAAGATATGGGATGAAGAATGCTCCTCCACCGTTCTCATAAGCAACTGCTGGAAATCTCCAGATATTGCCTAGGCCGATTGCTGAGCCGACCGCTGCTAATATAAACCCATAGCGGCTTCCCCATTGCTGCCTATTTTCCATTGTTGTATCCCCCTTTTTATGAAGTCGAAAAGTTTACAATTGTTACTTTTTTCTGATAATTCTGTGTTCAGTATATTACAAAACATGAAAACCTGTCAAAATGTTTTTAGTTATTTTGTCGGAATAAGGGGGAAAAAGTCGTATAAATATAAGAAAAAGTGCCTGGTTAACTACCAGACACTTTCAAAAATTAAGCCTTTAAAGATTGATCACTAATGCTATTTTTACTAGATACTTTTTTAATTATGAAGAGCGCTAAGATAAATATTATAGCAGATGCGAAGAGGCCGACCCAAACACTTTCTGTGAACCCAAGGGCAAGATAACCAACGGCAGACACTCCAGCAGCCACTAGGCTATAAGGAAGCTGGGTCATGACGTGATCAATGTGATGACTTCCCGCTCCTGTTGAAGAAAGGATGGTAGTATCTGATATTGGGGAACAATGGTCACCAAAAACAGATCCCGCTAGTACTGCAGCAAGAACAGGAAGCATTAACTCAATATTTGTAGAAGCTGAAATTTCTGCTGCGATCGGCAGCATTACTCCAAATGTACCCCATGAAGTTCCTGTCGCAAAAGCCATTAGCCCTGACAGTACAAAAAGAACAAACGGCAGATAAGCTAAATTCATATGCTGATCAACTAACCCTGCTAGATACGTCCCTGTTCCTAAGCTATCGATGATAGAGATGATCGTCCATGCAAAAAGCAAGATCGTAACAGCACCGATCATAGACTGAATACCGCGTCCCAGTCCTTTTCCTAAGGATGCAGCACCCATCTTCTTTGGAAGGAAGAACAATATAGCAGAAGCTAAACCAAGCAGACCACCATATACTAATGATTTTGGTACATCGGTATTCTCAAAAATAGATAAAAGTGTGATGGCCGTTGGTTCTTCTAGCCCCTTCACATTTTGAATACCTGTATAGATCATGAATCCAACCGTAGAAATAATCAAGATTACGATTGGCCAAACAAGGTCTCCTACTTTTCCTTTGTCACTTTCTTCGAGCTTAATACCTTCTCCGATTGCAGCTTTTTTATCAGCTGCAATCACTTCTCCTGTAGCAAGAGCTGTTTCCTCATGTTTTTTCATCGGTCCAAAATCAAGTTGAAAATACGCTACAGCAAATACTAGGATTAACGCAAACACTGCATAAAAATTCATTGGAATCATTTGAATAAAAGCACTAAACGCAGACATATTTGTGATCTCATGTGTAGCAAAGATCGTTCCGATAATACCGATAATGTACGCGCCCCAACTTGAAACAGGTGAGATTACACACACTGGCGCTGCAGTTGAATCAAGGTAATATGCCAGTTTCGCACGCGAGATGCGATGTCGGTCAGTAATAGGTCTACTTACATTTCCGACAGCCAACGAATTAAAATAGTCATCAATAAAAATGACGAGTCCAAACACAACCGTTAAAAGCTGTGCACCTCTTCTCGTTTTCACTCTAGAAATGGCCCACTCTCCAAAAGCTCGGCTTCCACCTGCTAAAGAGATAATGCTCGTCATCATTCCTAAGATTAATAAGAACAGAAGAATATAAACATTCCACTCATTTAATGCACCGTCTGAAATAAAGTGCCCTTTCACAATCGTACCAATTTCTTTCAGTGTAGCCACAATACTAAAATCGTGAAGCAATAGGGCTCCCGCTAGGATCCCAGCTCCTAATGAGACTAACACTCTTCGTGTTAGAACAACCATCAAGATTGCCAATACGGGTGGTATTAACGAATAAATCGAATTCTCAAATTCCATGATGTTCCTCCTTCTTTTATTTAGCCATCGATATTGAGGAGTTCTTACAGGACGTTGAGGAAAAAAGGACAAAATAAAAAGCGATCAATAGACAAGGAAATAACCTGCTATCAATCACTTAAGTAATTTATGGTTTTCCTCATCGATCAGTAGTCCTCCACTGCTTTTAATTCCCAAGCAGTGACAGTTTTACACTTGTTTAGTGTAAACCCAGCAAAAGTGAACAGACGGTTTACTTTTGCTTCGGCGGAAGTTCCTTTCCTTTTTCTTCACAGACGTCACTCTCTGAAAAAGTACTTATAAAATCCGCTCCTCTACCCCATCGGTGATAGGCTTAAAGACATATAAAATTTTAAATTCAATTTCAATTATAACAAACTAGGACGAATGGTCAACCTAAACAGGATTTGTTAAATGAAGGAAATATATTTATTCTGCTGCTTCTTCCCCACTTGTGTCTTCTGATGGACTATCTTCAGAAGGCTCCAATTCATCATGAGATTCCTTTTCTTTTAAGTCTGGTGTAATCGGCACAGTCGGCTGAATAGGATCTCCAGATTGATTATAATAGACAGGGACTTCCCCTTTAATAAACTGTGCTGTTATCTTTATTGGTCTTTTTACAACTGTCGTTTCTGTCGCAAAAGGAATAACGATCCTCGTTTTCACTGTGACTACAATATCAATATTGATCCACGTATTGTTGATCCCTGAATTCTCTATTTTCTCTTCGATATCTGTGTTCGCTTCACCAATCAACATAAATTTTATAGGAATTTTCGGCCCTAAGTTAGCTAGGAGAGAGTTTCTTGTTGCTTGCCCAAGAGGTATTTCCATAATAACACCCGGTTCGTTCTTATAGGCTGTTATTCCTAACTCATCATTGGTTATTACTTCGTGTGCTTTTCCTTCTTCTATTTCCTTCAGGTATTTTTGAACGACTTTTTGTGACTGGTTGGCAACCTGGTTGACTACACTCTGATTGATTCCAGCAAAGACGACATTTCCTTCTGTATCGGTCTTATATTCGATGATGTCATTCATTTCCGAAGGCCCTAAAATTTCATTGTCGATCGCTTCACTTATTGCAAGTGCGGCGATTTCTTCCGTTTTCTTTTGAGCAATCAACATAAGTGTTGGTTCGATCCCTTTGTTTACAAGCCATAGCCCTTGAATCGTTATAAATGTAAACAGAATAAATGAGATCAATAGTACAAATCGGAATGGAAGTGGCCCTTTTCGAAGTTTCATTTTTCTACGCTTAAGCAAAAGGTAACCCCCCTTTATCTACATATACATATGTATGCAGACAAGAGGGGGGCTCATTCAAACTTTATGGTTTTAATTTTTTTCGTAGACTACAAAATCGTGATGATATTTGTTCTTTTCATCTACAACACCTGGTTTACGGGAAACTTCCTTCCATTCCTCACGATTGATTTCTGGAAAAAACGTATCAGCATCAAAGGTGTGGTGGATCTCTGTGACATACAAGCGATCTGCAACAGGCATGAACAGCTTAAAGATCTCCGTTCCCCCGATCACACATAGTTCTTCTGTTTCTTTTTGAATGACTTCGTCGACAGAATGAACGACCGTCGTTCCCTCAGCTTGATACTGCTCATCTCTTGTTACCACGATATTCTCTCGACCAGGCAAAGGCTTTCCTATGGATTCATATGTTTTACGACCCATCACGATCGGCTTTCCCATCGTTACGTTTTTAAAATGCTTGAGATCGTTAGGCAAGTACCACGGTAGATCATTGTCTTTACCGATCGCGCGATTTTCATCCATCGCTACAACAAACGAGATCATACGCTCACCACGCCTTTAATGTGTGGATGCGCCTCATAGTCTACAAGCTCAAAGTCATCGTAAGTGAAATCAAAAATACTCGTCACGTTTGGATTAATCTTCATCTTCGGAAGCGGCTTTGGCTCACGAGTGAGCTGCAGCTCTACTTGTTCAAGGTGATTGGTGTAGATGTGTGCGTCCCCAACAGTGTGAACGAATTCTCCTGGTTTAAGTCCGGTCACTTGAGCCACCATCATCGTTAACAAAGCATATGACGCAATATTAAAAGGCACACCTAAGAAACTGTCTGCTGAGCGCTGATAAAGCTGACAGGAGAGCTTTCCATCCGCAACATAAAATTGAAACAATAAATGACATGGGGGCAGCGCCATATTCGGAATATCAGAAGGATTCCATGCAGAGACGATTAATCGTCTTGAATCTGGATTCTTCTTGATGTCTTCAATTACGTTTGATATCTGATCGATCGTCTCACCGTTCGGAGCAGACCATGAGCGCCACTGATGTCCATAAACAGGCCCTAGGTTTCCATCTTCATCGGCCCACTCATCCCAAATCCGTACACCGTTTTCTTTTAAATAAGCAATATTTGTGTCGCCTTTTAAGAACCAAAGCAATTCATGAATAATCGATTTTAAATGCAGCTTTTTAGTCGTAACAAGCGGAAAGCCTTTCTGTAGGTCAAACCTCATCTGACGACCGAACACAGAAACGGTCCCCGTGCCTGTCCGATCCTCTTTTTTCGTACCGTTATGTAGAATATCTTGAAGAAAATCCAGATATTGTTTCATCCCTCATCGCCTCCTATTTTTCTTTTAATCGTATCATACGAAAAGTCATAAAAATAGCTTCAACACCTAACACTTTTTCCCTTCTATACACATAAAAATAATAGTGAAGAAAGGAGTGGAAGCATGTTAGAGATGAACCCGATCTTAATCGAAGGACATCCGTTTACCGCTGTCACCCTTCGTTTGCCAAAAACGAATTTTATGGCTGTATTCAACGACAATGGATATATCATGTGTGGGGCACTTGACGTAGCTCTTTTAAACGAAAAGTTAGCAGACCGTAAAATTATCGCAGGACGCGCTGTTGGAGTAAGAACAATCGAACAGCTGCTGGATGCACCTTTAGAATCTATTACTCTTGAAGCAAAAGAAAAAGGTATTGAAGTTGGTATGCAAGGGCGAAAAGCACTTTTAAAAATGATTTAGAGCATTTTATCGGCGAGATTTGAAATATATCGGCCAAAAATCATTTATATCGGCAACTTTTCAAATATATCGGCGAAAAATGAAATATATCGACATTTGCAATAAAACGACAACACCCTCTGCCAAAATGGCAGAGGGTGTTTCATTATGCTTTAAAACGATCTCTTGTTATTTTTAATGAAATAAGATTAATGCATAAGACCAAGGATAAGAACTGTATGCGCTTCGCATCATTGATATATATGTAGACACATAATAAGTAAACGCCACTGATGATAAAGGCAATTTGTAAGCAGTACATCATCTGAATCAATTTTTTGAAATTCAAAGTGATCCCCACTTTCTTTATCCAGTTCACGATATTTCGTTCACCCTATTAGTATATCAGTCTACCTTGAAAAATGAATCGTTTCCTTCTTTTTGAAATGGATTTGTAATATAAGGAAAACTCAGAAAAGATCCAATTGCCTTGGAGCCAAAAAGTCGTATTGAATATCCAGAAGTTCAATCATCTGCTTCGCGTTATCGGCAGCATCTCCACCCGAATTATTGTTAAAAAGTATGGTTAGATCCTTCGTTTCTGAAGAAAGCTGTTGTATGCGCTCCCTCCATTCTTGAAGCTCTGTCTCATTATAACGATATAGATAACGTACTTCTCTCCAGTTCGGTTGACCTTGGTTGTTCCAACCATAAACGTTTCGGCCATGCATCCTAACAAGTGTCTTTTCCGAGGTTGTGTGCATGACGATTGGAATCGAGCCTTGTCCGGCTTGAGGTTCATCACAAATTGTATGAATCCAATTCTCTTCCCTAATAAATTGAAGCGTCTTCTCCTTCATTTCATCACTGAACCAGGTTTGATTACGAAACTCAAGAGCTAAAGGAATATCACCCATCATTTCTTTTGCATAGCGAAGCATCTGGACATTTTCTTTCTTACAATCAAACCACGGTGGATACTGAAACAAGACCATTTCAAGCTTGCCTGACGAGATGACAGGTTGAATAGACTCTATAAACGCCTCATACATTTCTTTGACAGATTCAAAAGGCAGCTTGCCTCTTGAATGTCCCGTCATCCCTTGATACGCCTTTACAACAAACGAAAAATCCTGTGGTGTAGAAGCTACCCACTTTTCATAGTTTTTGACAGGCTGTACCGCGTAAAAGGAAGAATCAACTTCTACAACAGGAAAGTGGCCGCTATATACAGCAAGCTTTTCTCTTGCAGGAGTACCATCTGGATAAAGAGAATCGTGATCTCCCCAGCCTGTTACACCGATTTTCATCATTCTTTGAAGTCACCTGCCTGTGAGTTACAATTTATTTAATCCTTTTGATCGGACAAATTCTTTCATATACGTTCGTTTAGGAGTCACCATCGACGCTGTGATCTGCGTGACCCAGCCTTCTGTACGTTTTCCGCCCGTTCTTTCTGTGTAATATGCAGCAGTTTCTTTTTCATACTGATCTAGGAGAGCTTCTGTTTCCTCAGAATTTTGGTATTGATTTTTATGGAAAACCGCTTCCATCGGTAAACGAGGCTTTTTCCCAGGTTCTGCGTCCGGATACCCTACCGCTACCCCAAACAACGGAAGTACATGGTCTGGGCAATCCAACAACGCTGAAACTTCCTGCAGTTGATTACGAATTCCCCCTATATAAACGATACCAAGTCCGAGAGACTCTGCCGCTACAGATAGGTTTTGTGCAGCAAGAGCGGCATCCACCGTTCCTACGATAAATGCTTCAGTGGATTGGATGGTTTCTTGAATATCTATTGTCTTCATGTTTGCTGCAATTGTATGACGGTTGTAATCCATACAAAAAACAAAGAAATATCCATTATCTGCAACATAAGACTGATTACCCGCAAGCTCAGCTAGTTTTTCTTTCTTTTCCCGGTCTTCTACTCCAATAATCGTACAAACTTGTTGATAGCTTGAAGTAGACGCAGCTTGAGCACATTGTACAAGTGTTTCAACCGTTTCATCATCTAACGGCTTGTCTTTAAACTTTCGAATCGATCGGTGAGCTAATATTGTTTCTATAATTTCGTTCATCACATAAGCTCCTTCTTTAAAGTTATGGTTGATTGCATTATATCTTTTTCGTATATAAAAAAGCGAACCATTTGAAGTCTTTATAATCTCTTCTTCTCATTAACGCAAAGAGATGGTATACTAATTTAGCGATGAGCTAATTGCATAAGACGAGATTGACGCGCCTTTTGGCAATGCACTATGTGGAGTGCTGTCTCTCGCCGCAATATACGCAAAAAAGACGTCCAATCGGGCGTCTTTTTTCTATATATTCTTACCTGACACTAAAAAAACAAAAGTTAAGTGAGGAGAGAGAAGATGAAGAAAAGTTATACAATTTTACTTCTAATCTGCTTGTTTGCAACATTATTATCTGCATGCTCAAAAAATGAATCATCAGAGTCAGCCAAAAAAGAATCTAATGTAGAATTAACAATTTCAGCTGCAGCCAGTCTACAAGATGTATTAAATAAAATTGCGACCCAATATGAAAAAGAAAATCCGAATGTCAGCATCACTTATAATTTCGGAGGCTCTGGTGCCCTTCAACAGCAAATCTCTAATGGTGCACCTGTTGATCTTTTTTTCTCTGCAGCAGAAGATAAATTTGACCAGCTTGTTAAAAAAGGCCTCATTGAAAAGGAACAAGGAACTGATCTTGTAGGAAATGAACTTGTCTTAGTCGTTGGGAAAGACTCACAAAACATCAAGCGTTTTGAAGATTTGATAAAGGTAAAAAAAATAGCGATTGGTACTCCTGAAACGGTTCCAGCAGGTCAATACGCCACAGAAACGCTAGAAAATTTGGAGTTATTAAAAGAAGTTGAAAAAAGAATCGTTTACGCAAAAGACGTTCGCCAAGTGCTTACATACGTAGAAACGGGTAATGTCGATGCTGGTATCGTTTATAAGACTGATGCGATGATCTCTTCTAAAGTCAAAGTAGCAGCTGTTGCTAAAGAAGATACTCATTCGCCTATCATCTATCCAGTCGGAGTAATAAAAGAGACTTCTCATAGAAAAGAAGCAGAGCAGTTCTATAAATATTTGCAAAAAGAAGAAACATTAAATACGTTTGAAAAGTTCGGTTTTAAAAAGGTTGAATAATCGTTCACTTACGAGCATGTAAACACAAAAAAGCCTTGGTGCAGTCTTACACCAAGGCTTTTCTTTATTAACCGATTGAACCTTCCATCTCGAACTTGATTAACGAAGACTTTCATAACATATTAAATAGATGTAAAAACTCTGTTAATTCAAGGTTTTCCATGTATTGATTTTTAAACTATTTCAATGCTTTTCAAATTCAGTTGGCACAAAGTTGGCACGAAGCCTTCCTTCTCCTAAGGATCTTAATTTAACCCTTTAACTTCCTTATGGCTTTTGCTTGTTAAACTTATTGTTAATGTTCAATTGATTTATGTTCCATAGATCTAGTAACAATTTCTGAATTACGATTCGTATTTAACACTGGCGTAACAGGTTTAAATAAATTCTTATCAACTTTATTAGTAATAATAAAGTTATACATATCCATATCCTGTTTGAATTTTACAGTTTTCAATGGTATTGCGATTAAAGTTAAAATAATGATCTCAAATATCGCTTTTTCACCTACTAACAGTATCCCTATTAATGGCATTGTCATTAACAGCTTTCTCAATGAAAAATCCCCCTATTTATATTTTCATAATTTTTCAAAAATAACCTGATTATATTTTACCACATTATTACAAATTTGATATCTACTATCCTTACCAGATTAAATTAAAAAACAAAAAGCACTCCTAAA
>NZ_JACZDU010000005.1:0-221019 GCF_015903895.1 Fictibacillus sp. 5RED26
AGCTCTTTAGCGCCGATGGTAGTTGGGGGTTTCCCCCTGTTAGAGTAGGACGTCGCTAGGCAAAGAAGGTGGGACGAACTTTATGTTCGTTCCATCTTTTTTTTGTTTGTTTAGTAAACAATAAATAAAATAGATCAATAAATTTAATTTAGGTACAAAATAGAACTAAGATGGATTGTCGGAATTTAGCGAATGGCCTTTATTTTTGATTTTAGACTTAATGAGGTTCGTCCCGACTTAATTCGCTCTCATTTAGACTTAATTTTTCTTATTTAGACTTAATTAGGGTCAGGAGATACCCAGTGTGGTATTCTCGGAACGCACGCTTAATGCTTCACTCCCCCCTCAAAACCCTCAAAATAGGAAGAAGATGGCCAGAGCCATCTTCCAACACGCGATATTCTTCAGCAAAAAATGATTGCTGATACTCCTAATAGCACACAAACAGCTAAATCAACACCATCAAACCATGAAAAAGGAAGTTTGGTGGCCACCAAACTTTCAATAGAGATATCCGCCAAACTTCCTACTAAACTCCCCTAAAAACATCAACTGCATTTGCATCAATTCTCCAGTTTCCAACTTGTCCAAAAAGTGTTATCCTTAACGAAGTATTTTTCACCTTGGGAGGCTTGCCATCATGTTAGATAATGCGTTCGTCATGGTTGGGATCATTTTATTGATCAATATTGTATATGTATCGTTTTTTACGATCAGGATGATCCTGACGTTGAAAGGACAAAGGTACTTAGCTGCCTTTATTAGTGTGTTTGAGGTCATTATCTATGTGGTGGGCCTCGGGCTGGTTCTTGATAACTTAAATGAGATTCAAAACTTGATTGCGTATGCGGTTGGTTATGGAATTGGTGTTTTAGTAGGAATGAAGATTGAAGAAAAGCTTGCACTTGGATATACTACTGTTAACGTAATCACGACAAATCTCGAAGGCGGCCTGCCGAACGAGCTTCGCAACAAAGGCTATGGAGTTACAAACTGGCTTGCTGAAGGTCGTGAAGGACAGCGTTTGATGATGGAGATCTTAACATCACGTAAATCAGAAATGAACCTATATAATACGGTTAAGGATTTGGATCCGAAGGCGTTTATTATTTCACATGAACCAAAAGCGTTTCATGGTGGATTTTGGGTTAAGGGTATCAGGAGGTAGCAGATGGAGAAGAAACCTTCTAAAAAGAAGTTTGCTGTTGAAGCAGGAGAAACGATCTCTGATTGTTTGGATCGTATGGCCAAAGAGGGCTATACACCAGTACGACGTATGGAGGAACCCGTTTTCCATGAAGTGAAGCGCAACGGCAGAATGGAACCAGAAGTAAAGGAACAACGAATTGTATTTGAAGGTAAACTCCTTCAATAGTGACCAAAACACGAACATTAAATGTAATATACAACTTAATGTTCGATTTTTGTTGACAAAACAACACAATCATTGCTACAATAAAACCAGAAGAATAAAGCCCTCATATAATTTCGGGGATATGGCCCGTAAGTCTCTACCTGATGACCGTTATTTCATCAGACTATGAGGGAAAGCATCTTTCTGTCTATTTTTATCGGATACGTATGTCCAGTTGGCTGCTTTCTCTCATATTAGGGAGAAGCATACTAACTGGACTTTTTTATATTTTCTGACAATAAGGAGGCTACCATGGCTAAAGTTGGCGTGATCATGGGAAGTGTTTCAGATTGGGAAACAATGAAAGAAGCGTGTGACCTATTAGATGAACTAGAAGTAGCTTACGAGAAGAAGGTGGTTTCGGCACACCGTACACCGGACCTCATGTTTCAATACGCAGAAGAAGCAGAGCATAGAGGGATTGAAGTGATCATTGCGGGAGCAGGCGGAGCAGCTCACTTGCCAGGTATGGTCGCAGCAAAAACGATCCTGCCTGTAATCGGTGTTCCGGTTCAATCCAAAGCGCTAAACGGCATGGATTCACTGTTATCCATCGTTCAGATGCCGAAGGGTGTTCCTGTCGCGACAGTTGCGATCGGGAAAGCGGGTGCAGCGAATGCCGGACTTCTAGCCGCACAGATGGTAGCTGTACATGATGAAGGAGTTAAGCAACGTTTAAAACAACGCCGTGCTACAGCACAACAACTGGCGATCGAAAGTAGTGAGCTTCTTGTTTAAGACGATAAGACCACAACAAACACTAGGTATACTTGGCGGAGGTCAGCTTGGCCGCATGATGGCATTGAGCGCTCGTGAGATGGGATTGAACGTTGTTGTTTTAGAGCCAGGTGAAAACTCACCATGCGGGCAAGTTGCGGATCATCAAATTACAACAGCTTATGACGACCGAGCAGGCATCAAGAAATTGGCGGAACAAAGCGATGTCGTCACATACGAGTTTGAAAACATAGATGCAGAGAGTGCGAACTGGTTGGAAGAGAACGCAAACTTACCCCAAGGAAGCCGCCTCTTAGCAGTCACACAGCACCGTTTGAAAGAGAAAGAGACGCTTCAAAAAGCAGGCGTTCCTGTAGCTCCGTATCGTCCTGTGACCGATCTTCGTTCACTACAACTAGCGGTGGCAGAACTGGGTTACCCTTCTGTACTAAAAACGTGCAGAGGCGGATATGACGGGAAAGGGCAGTTTGTGATCAAGCAAGAAAGTGATCTTGAGATTGCAGCAACACTTTTAGAGAAAGAGACAGATTGTGTGCTGGAAGCTTGGGTTGCTTTTGAAAAAGAAATATCTGTAATCATAACGAGAAGTGTGAGCGGTGAGGTTAAATCGTTTCCGATCGCAGAGAATATACACAAAGAGAATATCCTGCATCAAACGATCGCGCCAGCACGCATCACGAACACAACAGCGGATCAAGCAAAGCTCCTAGCGGGGTCAATCGCAACGGAATTAGAGCTTGTTGGTACGCTTGCGGTAGAGATGTTCGTCGCAAAAGACGGTACGATCTATGTGAACGAACTGGCGCCACGCCCGCATAACTCCGGACATTACACGATCGAGGCGTGTGAGACTTCACAGTTCGATCAGCATGTCCGTGCCGTATGCAACTGGCCACTCGGCAATACCGAATTAATAAAACCAGCCGTGATGATCAATATATTAGGTGAACATCATGAGACTGTGTTACGAGAGATAGGAAATCTAGGAGAAGCGAAACTTCATCTGTACGGAAAGAAAGAAGCGAAAGCGAAACGAAAGATGGGGCATATCACGGTTTTAGGTGATACGATTGAACAGGCACTAGAAAAAGCAGAAAAAGTGTCCGCATTATTTTTAAGTGATAACAAAACGGAGGTAACACAATGATTGAACGCTATACACGCCCTGAAATGGGAGCGATCTGGACGGACGAAAACAAATACCAAGCATGGCTTGAAGTAGAGATTCTAGCTTGTGAAGCTTGGGCAGAGCTAGGTGATATTCCAAAAGAAGACGTAAAGAAGCTTCGTGAAAATGCGTCTTTCGATATTAACCGAATTCTAGAGATTGAAGAAGAAACACGTCACGATGTTGTTGCATTTACGCGAGCGGTATCTGAAACGCTTGGCGAAGAGCGCAAATGGGTGCATTACGGACTAACTTCCACAGATGTTGTAGATACAGCTCTTTCCTACCTACTTAAACAAGCAAACGACATCTTAGCGAAAGATCTAGATCGTTTCGTTGAGATTCTTGCAGAAAAAGCAAAAGAACATAAATATACCGTGATGATGGGTCGTACGCACGGAGTGCATGCTGAACCTACAACGTTCGGATTGAAACTTGCTCTTTGGTACGAAGAGATGAAGCGTAACGTTGAACGCTTCAAGCAAGCGTCTGACACGGTTCGTTTCGGTAAAATCTCTGGAGCCGTTGGAACGTATGCGAACATCGACCCATTCGTTGAAAAATATGTCTGTGAAAAGCTTGGACTAGAAGCTTCGCCGATCTCAACACAAACGTTGCAGCGTGACCGTCACGCGCACTACATGTCAACGTTGGCACTTATCGCAACGAGCATCGAGAAGTTCGCAACAGAAGTTCGCGGTCTACAAAAGAGTGAGACGCGTGAAGTAGAAGAGTTCTTTGCAAAAGGTCAAAAAGGATCTTCAGCAATGCCTCATAAACGTAATCCGATCGGATCTGAAAACATGACTGGTCTTGCTCGTGTAATCCGTGGTTACATGATGACAGCATATGAGAACGTATCTCTATGGCATGAGCGTGATATCTCGCATTCATCAGCTGAGCGCGTGATCTTACCAGATGCAACGATCGCATTGAACTACATGCTGAACCGTTTTGGCAACATCATCAAGAACTTAACCGTGTTCCCAGAAAACATGAAACGCAACATGGAGCGCACTTACGGATTGATCTACTCACAGCGCGTTCTTCTAAAATTGATCGATAAAGGAATGGCACGTGAAGAAGCATACGACACAGTGCAGCCAAAAGCGATGCAAGCATGGGAAGAAGGCGTACAGTTCAGAACATTAGTAGAAGCTGAACAAAAAATTACTGAAAAATTAACACCTGAAGAAATCTCTGAATGCTTTGACTACAGTTATCATCTGTCACACGTAGACACAATCTTCGACAGATTAGGGCTTTAAAGGGTTTTATATAAGAAGAATTGCTTTTAAAAATGGTAAGTTTTTAAATCTTTAGCGTTTGCACATCATTGAAAAGTTGATTGAAGTGAAAGATGCGAGACTCCTGCGGGACGAGTGGGCAGGTGAGACACTCAATGGCGCATAGCGGCGAGGGGCTCACCGCACGCCCCGCGGAAAGCGAGTATCTGAAACGGAAATCAACCTCTTTCAAACTACGAAGATTAAACAAGCTTTTTTGCAGTACTTCAACTAAAAAGAGAGTGATTTATTGAGCTCTCTTTCTCTTTGCCTATTTTAAAAGATTGAATATTGGTAATCTTCATATAACGGAGGGGTCACGATGGAGAAGTTAGAGCAGCTATACGAAGGAAAAGCAAAACGCATCTACCGCACAACAGACGAAGAAGTCGTCTGGGTCAGCTACAAAGATTCAGCAACAGCGTTCAACGGCGAGAAAAAAGCCGAGATCGCAGGAAAAGGAAGACTGAACAACGAGATCTCATCCATCCTTTTTGAACTGCTCAAAGAGAAGGGAATTCACTCACACTTCGTAAAACGAGTATCCGAAACCGAACAGCTCGTGAAGAAGGTGACCATCATCCCCTTAGAAGTGGTTGTTCGTAACATCGCGGCTGGATCGTTATCAAAGCGTACCGGTATTCCTGAAGGACAGATCCTTCCACGCACGATCGTCGAATTTTATTATAAAAACGATGACCTTGGCGATCCGCTTATTACGGAAGAACATATCGACATCATGAACTTGGCAACGCGAGAGCAACTCAGCCAAATTTCAGAACAAGCGATTCAGATTAATGAAGTGCTCACGTCTTATTTTGTTCAAAAGAACGTAAAGCTTGTCGACTTTAAGCTAGAGTTCGGAACAGATGCTAACGGAAACCTTATGCTCGCTGATGAAATTTCTCCTGATACTTGCCGTTTATGGGATGCAGAAACGAACGAAAAACTCGATAAAGATGTATTTCGCCGAGGATTAGGAAGTTTAACAGATGCTTATGAAAAAATACTACAACGTCTAGGAGGCCTATCATGTACAAAGTAAAGGTGTATGTAACATTAAGAGAGAGTGTATTGGATCCACAAGGTAAGGCAGTAATGAGCTCGCTTCACAAAATGGGACAGTCAGAGGTTGAAGATGTACGTATTGGTAAGTATCTGGAGTTAACGCTTCAAAAAGGCGATTACGATCTAGATGAGAAAATCGTGAACATGTGCTCGAAACTTTTATCAAATCCGGTGATTGAAGACTACCGCTACGAGGTGGAGGAGGTTGTCGCACAGTGAAGTTTGCTGTAATCGTTTTTCCGGGATCAAACTGTGACACTGACATGTATCATGCTGTAAAAGATGAGCTCGGCGCTGAAGTTGAGTACGTCTGGCATGACGCAACAAACTTAAATCAATTTGACGGTATTTTATTGCCTGGTGGATTCTCTTATGGAGATTATCTACGCTCTGGCGCTATCGCACAATTTTCGAACGTGATGACAGAAGTGGTTAAAGCAGCACGTGAAGGAAAACCGGTTCTTGGTGTTTGTAACGGATTTCAGATTTTACTAGAAACAGGACTTCTGCCAGGAGCGATGCGCCGTAATGAATCATTGAAATTCATCTGCCAGCCAGAAGAGCTAGTCGTTGAGAACACATCGACGATCTTCACGACTCAGTACGAAAAAGGAGAAGTGATCTCCGTTCCAGTCGCACACGGTGAAGGCAACTATTATTGCGATGAAGAGACGCTGCAACAGCTAAAGGCAAACAACCAGATCGTATTCACGTATAGGAACAATCCGAACGGATCAGTTGAAAATATTGCCGGTATCACGAACGAAGAAGGCAACGTGCTAGGTATGATGCCGCATCCGGAACGCGCGGTTGATGAGCTTTTAGGTAGCAAAGATGGTCTTAAATTATTTCAATCTATTGTGAAGAGCTGGAGGGAACGTTATGTCGCTGCAACATGAACCAACAAGTTCACAAATTAAGAAGCAAAAATTATACCGTGAGATGGGTTTAAGTGATTCAGAGTTTGATCTCGTAGAAAAGATTATCGGCAGATCTCCTAACTGGACAGAAACAGGATTGTTCTCTGTTATGTGGAGTGAGCACTGTTCTTATAAAAATTCAAAGCCTGTTCTAAGCAAGTTCCCTACAAAAGGTGAGCGCGTCCTTCAAGGTCCTGGTGAAGGTGCTGGGATCGTGGATATTGGTGACGGTCAAGCGGTTGTTTTCAAGATTGAATCGCATAACCACCCTTCAGCGATCGAGCCTTACCAAGGAGCTGCAACAGGTGTTGGTGGAATCATCCGTGACGTATTCTCAATGGGAGCGCGTCCGATCGCGATGCTGAACTCGCTTCGTTTTGGAGAGCTAGAGTCTCCGCGTGTGAAGTATTTGTTTGAGCAAGTAGTAGCGGGGATCGCAGGTTATGGGAACTGTATCGGAATTCCGACGGTTGGTGGAGAAGTTCAATTCGATCCATCGTACGAAGGCAATCCACTTGTGAACGCGATGTGCGTCGGTTTGATCGACCATAAAGACATTAAAAAGGGTCAAGCGAAGGGTGCAGGAAACTCTGTGATGTACGTTGGGGCGAAAACAGGCCGTGATGGCATCCACGGTGCAACGTTTGCATCGGAAGAGCTTTCTGAAGCGTCAGAAGAAAAGCGTCCAGCCGTTCAAGTCGGCGATCCTTTTATGGAAAAACTCGTTATGGAAGCGTGCCTAGAGCTAATTCACAATTGTGATGCACTTGTTGGGATACAAGATATGGGTGCTGCTGGTCTTACAAGTTCGTCCGCTGAGATGGCAAGTAAAGCGGGCATGGGAATCGAGATGAACCTTGACCTTATTCCACAGCGTGAAACAGGAATGACAGCTTATGAGATGATGCTTTCCGAATCTCAAGAGCGTATGCTGTTAGTTGTTGAAAAAGGCCGTGAGCATGAAGTGGAAAAGATCTTTGCGAAATGGGATCTTGATTGCGTGACGGTTGGAACGGTTATTGAAGAACAAGTACTGCGTCTGACGCATGGAGGTGAGATCGTAGCAGATGTTCCGGTAGATGCTCTTGCAGAAGATGCTCCAGTTTATCATAAGCCATCAAAAGAACCTACTTATTATGGCGAGTTCCAAGCGCAAGCAGACTACTTCCCAGAGATTACTAGCTTCAAATCTACGTTGCTCTCTCTTTTGAAGCAGCCTACGATCGCGAGCAAAGAGTGGGTTTATAACCAATATGACTATATGGTGCGCACAAATACGGTCGTAGCACCTGGATCCGATGCAGCAGTCGTCCGCATCCGTGGAACGAAAAAAGCGCTAGCGATGACAACTGACTGTAACTCTCGCTATCTCTATTTGGATCCAGAAGTAGGTGGCATGATCGCTGTTGCTGAAGCAGCTCGTAATCTCGTATGTTCAGGAGCGCAGCCTCTTGCGGTTACAGATTGCTTAAACTACGGAAATCCTGAAAAGCCAGAGATCTTCTGGCAGTTAGAGAAATCAGCTGACGGTATGAGTGCGGCATGTAACAAACTCGCAACGCCAGTCATCGGCGGTAACGTATCTCTTTACAACGAAACGAACGGTGTAGCCGTTTACCCGACGCCCGTCATCGGTATGGTCGGGCTTATTGAAGACACGAAGCATATCATGACTCAGAGCTTTAAAGAAGCGGGCGACATCATCTATCTAGTTGGTGAAAGCAAAGCTGAATTTGGTGGAAGTGAACTTCAGAAGATGAAAGAAGGACGCATTTTTGGTAAAGCGCCTCACATCGATCTAGAAGTGGAAGAAACAAGACAGCGTGAGCTTTTAGCGGCGATTCAAAAAGGCTTGATCCAATCTGCGCATGACGTTGCAGAAGGCGGACTATCTGTCGCACTTGCTGAGTCTGTGATGGACGGAAAAGTAGGAGCGAGCGTGACGTTAACAGACGAGCCGATCGGAAGTCTTTTCGGAGAATCTCAATCCCGTTTCTTAGTCACAGTAAAACCTGAACATCAAGATGAGTTCCAACAGCTTGTAAAAGACGCAAAAATCATAGGTTTTGTACGTTCTGAGAGCGGTCTAGCGATCGATAATGAGCAGGGTGAAGAGTTGTTATCCTGCACGCTCCAGGAGATGCAAGACGCCTGGAAAGGAGCTATCCCATGCTTGCTGACATCAAAGGCTTAAACGAAGAATGTGGTGTGTTCGGGATCTGGGGTCACCCAGATGCCGCACAACTCACGTATTACGGTCTGCACAGTTTGCAGCACCGCGGACAAGAAGGAGCAGGTATCGTTGTAACAGACGGTGAGCGCCTGAGAACACATAAAGGAAGCGGACTTGTTAACGATGTGTTCAGCAAAGGGGAGCTCGAAGGATTGATCGGACATGGTGCAATCGGCCATGTTCGGTATTCCACGGCAGGAGGTAATGAGCTTGCGAACGTTCAGCCACTCTTGTTCCGTTCCCAAACAAGTTCACTTGCTCTTGCACATAACGGAAATCTTGTAAATGCCAACGCGCTAAAACATCAGCTGGAATCGCAAGGAAGCATTTTTCAAACCACTTCAGATACTGAAGTGCTTGCTCACCTGATCAAGCGCAGCGGTTATTTTACACTAAAAGAAAAAGTACAAAACGCTTTAACAATGCTAAAAGGTGCGTATGCATTCTTAGTGATGACAGAGAACGAGATGATGGTTGCACTCGATCCGAACGGTTTACGCCCATTGTCACTCGGTATGCTTGGTGATGCGTATGTGGTCGCATCTGAAACGTGTGCGTTCGATGTGGTTGGGGCAACGTACGTGCGTGACGTGCAGCCGGGAGAGCTTTTGATCATTAATGAAGACGGACTAAGAGTTGATACGTTCTCGACTTCTGTTCAACGCTCCATGTGCTCGATGGAATATATTTATTTTTCAAGACCTGACAGCAATATCGAAGGAATCAACGTTCATGCGGCTCGTAAAAGTCTTGGGAAAAAGATGTATGAAGAAGCGCCGATTGAAGCGGATGTTGTAACCGGTGTTCCTGATTCTAGTATCTCTGCTGCGATCGGTTATGCAGAAGCATCCGGTATACCATATGAAATCGGTTTGATTAAAAATCGCTATGTCGGTCGTACGTTCATCCAGCCTTCTCAAGAGCTTCGTGAACTAGGTGTGAAGATGAAGCTTTCACCGGTTCGAGGAATCGTGGAAGGTAAGCGTGTTGTGATGGTCGATGACTCAATCGTACGTGGAACAACGAGCCGTCGAATTGTGAAGATGCTGCGTGCTGCGGGCGCTACAGAAGTTCATGTGCGCATAACAGCGCCACCGATCGCGCATCCATGCTATTACGGCATCGATACGTCCGAACGCGCGGAACTGATCGCATCTAAGCATTCGGTTGATGAGATTCGTGAGATTATTGGTGCTGATTCACTATCGTTTATTTCCGTAGAAGGATTGATGGAAGGCATCGGACGTTCGAATGCTGAACCGAACTGCGGACAATGTTTAGCTTGTTTTACAGGACGATATCCAACAGAAATTTATCCAGATACTGTTTTACCATATGAAAAAGAGCTTGTTTAAAGGGGGAGAAGACGATGGCAGAAGCATATAAGCAAGCAGGCGTGAACATCGAAGCAGGATATGAAGCGGTCGATCGTATCAAGAAGCATGCACAGAGAACGAAGCGTCCGGAAGTATTAGCGGGTCTTGGTGGATTTGGGGCGATGTTCGATCTATCCGGATTCTCACATAAAGAACCGGTGCTCATTTCCGGAACAGACGGAGTAGGTACGAAACTGATGCTTGCGTTCATGGCGGATAAGCATGACACGATCGGTGTAGACGCAGTTGCGATGTGTGTAAACGATATCGTAGCGCAAGGTGCTGAGCCGCTTTATTTCCTGGACTATATTGCTTGCGGCACGCTTCACCCTGAAAAGATTGAACAGATCGTTAGTGGGATCGCGGATGGCTGTGAACAAGCGGGATGTGCGCTCATCGGCGGAGAAACGGCTGAGATGCCTGGCATGTACGACAGTGAAGAGTACGATCTTGCTGGGTTCACAGTCGGAATCGCAGAGAAATCAAAGCTGATTAATGGCGCTGCTATCTCTGAAAACGATGTATTGATCGGTCTTGCTTCAAACGGTCTTCATTCCAACGGCTTTTCACTCGTTCGTAAAGTTTTATTAGAAAACGCCGGTCTTGATCTGAATCAACACATTGAAAGCTTATCTAAAACATTAGGTGAAGAGTTGTTAACACCGACTCGCATCTATGTAAAACCGTTGCTTGAAGTGTTCAATCAGTTTGATGTGAACGGTGTTGCTCATATTACAGGCGGCGGTTTCATCGAAAACATTCCACGTATGCTGCCAGAAGGTCTTGCAGCAGAAGTAGATTATGGATCATGGCCGGTACCTGCAATCTTTGATCTGATCGAAGAAAAAGGAAACCTCACACGTAAAGAGATGTTCACAACGTTTAACATGGGAATTGGAATGGTGCTCTCGGTTTCAGAAGAAAATATGCTCCCGATCATCCGCCTTTTAGAAGAAACAGGCGAGAAGCCTTACATCATCGGTCGCGTGAAAAAAGGTGAAGGCGTGATCTTTGGTGGAGGAAACATCGAATGAGAAAAATAGCTGTATTTGCTTCTGGAAGCGGAAGTAACTTTCAAGCCATCGTAGATGCGGTTGAAGCAGGTGAGCTTCAAGCGGATATCGAGCTTTTAGTATGTGATAAACCGGGGGCAAAGGTGATCGATCGTGCGCGCCATTTTGACATTCCAACATACTCGTTCATGCCTCAAACGTTTGCATCAAAAGCTGATTTTGAAAAAGAAATCGTTTCTGAACTTCAATCCTATGGAGTAGAATTTATCGTTCTTGCAGGATATATGAGGTTGGTTGGTGAGGTATTATTAAAAGCGTATGAAGGTCGTATCATCAATATCCACCCATCTTATCTTCCTGCATTTCCGGGCAAAAATGCGGTCGGACAAGCACTGAAAGCAAACGTTGCCGAAACAGGTGTAACGGTTCATTATGTAGACAGTGGAATGGATACAGGACCTATCATCGAACAAGTAAGAATCCCCGTATTGCCAGGCGATACAGAGGATACCCTGCAGCAGCGCATCCAAAAAGCAGAACACCAATTGTACCCAGCTATCATCAACAAACTATTACAAAAAGACACCGTAGGAGGCATCTTACATTGACGATCAAACGTGCACTCATAAGCGTATCAAATAAAGAAGGATTACTTCATTTTGCAGAAAAACTAGCTCAACACGGCGTAGAGATCATCTCTACAGGCGGAACAAAAAAAGCTTTGCAAGACGCAGGAATTCCTGTAATCGGTATCTCTGAAGTGACTGGTTTTCCTGAGATCATGGACGGACGTGTCAAAACGCTACATCCAAAAATTCATGGCGGTTTACTCGCTGTTCGAGATAATGAGACACACCAAAAAGCGATGCAAGAAAATGAAATCTCTCCAATCGATCTTGTAGTCGTAAACCTTTATCCGTTCAAAGAAACGATCGCCAAAGAAGGAACTACATTCGCTGATGCGATCGAAAATATCGATATCGGCGGACCAAGCATGCTTCGTTCAGCAGCAAAGAATCATGCTTACGTAACGGTCGTTGTCGATCCGGCAGACTATGAGACAGTAGCGGGTGAGCTTGATGGTGCAGGAGCGGTGAGTGAAGAGACGCGCCGCAGACTTGCTGCGAAGACGTTCCGTCATACAGCGGCTTATGATGCGTTAATCGCAGAGTATTTAACAGCAGCTGTAGAAGAGGAGCACCCAGAATCCTACACGGTCACATATGAAAAGAAACAGGATCTTCGATACGGTGAGAACCCACATCAAAAAGCCGCGTTTTATTCGACGCCACTGAAGAACACGCTCTCTTTAACAGACGCTGAACAGCTTCACGGAAAAGAGCTTTCGTACAACAACATTAACGATGCTGATGCAGCACTTTCAATCGTAAAAGAGTTCGTTGATCCAGCCGTTGTTGCGGTTAAACACATGAATCCATGTGGAGTAGGTACAGGCTCAACCATTCTTGAAGCATACAACCGTGCATTTGAAGCAGACCCTGTATCGATCTTTGGTGGCATCATCGCTGCTAACACAGAAATAGATGAAGAAACAGCGCAAAAACTGAGTGAGATTTTTCTAGAGATCATCATCGCTCCATCTTTTACAGAAAAAGCACTAGAGATTTTAACGAAAAAGAAAAACATTCGCCTATTAAAGCTAGATTTTACAGAAGGTAAAGGGATCGCAAAAAAAATCACAACCGTTTCTGGCGGAATGCTCGTTCAAGAGGAAGACGTTTACGGTTTGGATGATGCGAACGTGACGATTCCAACAAAGCGCCAGCCGACTGAGCAAGAGTGGAAAGATCTAAAGCTTGCTTGGAAAGTGGTAAAGCACGTGAAATCTAACGCGATTGTCTTAGCGAAAGACGAAATGACAGTAGGCGTTGGTGCAGGTCAGATGAACCGCGTTGGCGCAGCGAAAATCGCGATCGAGCAAGCGGGGAAACGTGCACAAGGTTCTGCTCTAGGATCAGATGCATTCTTCCCGATGGATGACACTGTAGAAGCAGCGGCACGCGCCGGCGTAACAGCGATCATCCAGCCAGGTGGATCGATCAAGGATGAAGATTCGATTAAAAAAGCAGACGAGCACGGGATCACGATGGTGTTTACAGGCGTAAGACACTTTAAGCATTAATTCTTTACTGAAGGTTGTATAGCTGAAAGTAGTTGATTTCCGCTCCAGGTTGCACGCTTTCCATGGAGCGAACGGTGAGCCTCCTGTCTAGTTGCAGTGACTAGCCCCTCGAGGTCAAAAGGTAAACGGTCAAGAAGTCAAAGTGCGCCTTCCAAGCCCATTTCCCTTTTGCTTGTCGGGGCTGAACGAGTCACTTCCACTTTTCGGACTGCCGCTTTGCGCCCTTAGGAGTCTCCAACTGACCGCTCAAAGATTGTCTCTCTGCTCCTGCGTCTACAAGTTTATGCTAACGAAGTGAACTTCCTCGTCGCATGCCTTGCAAGAAGCTCATCATGTGGCAGGCAGGCAACCTTCCGCTACAATCAACTTGCTAGAGGAAAAAACATAGTAAAAAAAGCAAAAATCTTACAGATAAGAGTCTTTTCTTTTCTTCATTGAAGAGTTGATAGGAGTGCAAGGTGCGAGACTCCTGCGGGACAGGCGGGCGGGTGAGACACTTATACGTGAAACGTACGAATGTGGCTCACCGCCTGCCCCGCGGAAAGCGAGTACCTGGAACGGAGATCAACCACTATCAAGGACATCGTGAAAACACTGTTTAACATTTTAAGTAGGAGGTAGCAACCATGAACGTTCTTGTAATCGGCAAAGGTGGACGTGAACATGCGCTCGTGTGGAAATTTGCCAACAGCCCGAGTGTCACACAAGTGTTTGCTGCACCAGGAAACCCAGGCATGGCTCAACAAGCAACATGCGTTTCCATCAAAGAAACCAACATCGAAGAGCTTGTCACTTTTGCAAAAACAAACGAAATCGGATTAACTTTCGTGGGCCCTGAAGTGCCTCTACTAGAAGGCATCGTAGATCGTTTCACGGAAGAAGGCCTTGTTATCTTCGGTCCATCTAAAGCGGCAGCAGAGATCGAAGGCTCAAAATCGTTCGCGAAGGACCTTATGAAAAAGTACGACATCCCAACAGCTGCATCAGAAACGTTTACGAATCATGATGAAGCTCTAGCTTACGTTCGAGAAAAAGGCGCACCAATCGTGTTGAAAGCGGACGGGCTTGCCGCAGGTAAAGGTGTCATTGTGGCAATGACCTTAGAAGAAGCGGAAGAGGGTCTACATGAGCTGATGGTAGACAAACGCTTTGGTTCGGCGAGCGAAACGGTTGTTGTTGAAGAATTTCTTGAAGGGGAAGAATTTTCATTAATGTCTTTTGTGCACGATGAAATTTTCCTTCCGATGGAGATCGCTCAAGATCATAAACGTGCCTATGATGGGGATAAGGGTCCGAACACAGGTGGGATGGGGGCATATTCACCTGTTCCTCAAATTTCTGACGCTGATATTCAAAAAGCCATCAAAGAAATCGTTCAGCCAACTGTTGCTGCGATGAAAGAAGAAGGAACTCCTTTTACAGGAATTCTTTATGCAGGCTTAATCTTAACAAAGAATGGGCCGAAAGTGATCGAGTTTAACGCACGCTTTGGTGACCCTGAAACACAAGTGATTCTGCCTCGACTAAAAAACGATCTAGCTGATCTGCTTCTCTCTCTTTTAAACGGCAAAAAGCCGGAACTTCAATGGTCTGAAGAATCCGTCCTAGGTGTTGTTCTTGCATCCGAAGGTTACCCTGTTTCGTCTTCAGAAGCTCAAGAAATCAGTGGGCTAGAAAACATTCAAGGTGATTCAAACGTGTTTCACGCGGGTACGAAAAGAGAAGATGAATCTCTTCTAACGGATGGTGGCCGAGTATTATTGGTAGCCTCTAAAGGACGTTCACTAAATGAAGCTCAGGAGAACGTATATAAAGAAATGAAGAAAATCACGTGCGAAGGCTCATTCTATCGCAAAGATATCGGGTTTCGAGCTATTTCGCACGTCTCTTCTTAATAAACACAAACGAGATGGCGATGATTCCGCCAATCAGCAGAATGTAGAGAAAAGCTGTATCCATTAAATATTCGTAACTCATATGGCTAACCTCCTATATGGAATGTTGAAGGCTGAGGGACAATGGTTAATCAAAACCTTGTTCGTCAGCCTTCATTAATTGGATTTGGATGAGACGTGGCCGAGTCCGTGTTCGGAGCTGCGGTTGCCATGGGTTTGGGTGGTTGTATAATAGACAACGGTTTCCACCGCCGCAAGAGCTGCATCCCAATAAAGATGACAAAACCTGCTATCACGTACGTCACATAAGGAACAGCACTTTGTCCGCCATCTGCGACTTCAAACAATCGTCCTCCGATTGAATTTCCTATCGCTTCTCCTATCCCTGTAAAGACGCTTGCTAATCCAAAGAACATGCCAAGAAACTTAGCAGCCGCAAGTTGTGAGATCGATGTATCCAACGTAGGCATGATCAACATCTCGCCTGTGATAAAGATGATACCGGTAAAAACAAAGAAGAATAAAGTGTTCGCAAAATACAAACTTCCAAGAGCTGATCCGATACAGATTGCCCCTATACCAACAGAAGTGAGGGGATGGATGTTTCGGATAATATTTTTGGTAATGAGCGTTTGAGTCAATATGACCGTGATGCTGTTGATGGTCCAGATGATGCTTATATCTTTTCCGTTAGATAACACATTTTCAGCTCGAAGCGGGAGCACGAGTGCAAACTGTACGTAAAGAGCCCAAACAAAGATGGTAGCGATCACAAAAACGAGGAAGGGAATGTTTTTTAACGCTTGTCGATATTCACTCCACTTTACTTTTCGGCAGTTTTCGTCCCCACAGCCTGCAGGCAAGAAGAACCAGCTGATCACACTTGCTCCTAAATAGATAACAGCGGCGGTGATGAAGATTAGTTTTGAACTTCCTGTAAATAAAGCAAAAACAGTCAATCCTGCAATCGCCATTCCTATGTTGGCAAAGATTCCGCGTAATGAAAAAGCAGTAGATCTCATATCTGCTTGAACGAGAGACGAAATAAATGCTTTTGTGGAAGGTGCATTGAGCCCAAGACCAAGCCCGCTGATCGCAGCAGTTAACAATATGAGTGAATAACTTGAAAAATAAGCGAAACCTATCAGCCCGCCAGCCCGTATTAAAGCACCAAGCGCGATGATAAAACGTCTGCCTGTTCGGTCAGCGAATACGCCTCCGACTACACTTCCTACTTGCATGAAGATCGAGATAACAGCGAGAGTAAACCCAATCTGTGCTGCTGTTAGTCCGGTTTCCACTTTTAACAGGATGGGAAGGACAGGCAAGACAAGATACGAGCCAAGATGGGTAATAAAGACAACGACCAATAGACTGAACAGAGGTCTGTTGCCTTTTAATAAAGAATGAGTGGGCATAGTGCTGCCTCCTTCTTATTATGAAGGGTTGAACGGCGAACCTTCTTCCGCGATGTTACCAAGATCCATGTCGTTCATTTCTTTGCTTTTGTGAAGAAGGTCAGTCACTGGGCAGTAGCGAACGATTCCTTCTGCTACTTTCATCGCACCCATTAAAATCATAAGGATGTATGACTCTTTGTAAGGTTTTCTTGTCAGTTTTGCTGTATAAACAGAAAGCAGTGTCAGACCTGCAATAATACGAATCATGCTATTAACTAATCCAATATTTTGTCTCATTGTGATACTCCTTTCAATTTTCACCAATTTGCTTAGCGAATATGGTATTCTTGAAAAAACGAAATTTTCAGAGAGAAGACAGGTGATCCAACATGAACCAACACATTGCTTTTTGGACTAAAGCGCAAATGCGCAAACAAGTGGCCGTCATTCAAGGTGAATTGGCACCGTCGCTTGTCTTAACAAACGCTACTTATTTGAACACAGCTCTAAAAAAATGGGTAAAAGCAAACATATGGATTCTTCAAGACCGCATCGTCTATGTAGGCGAAAAGATGCCTGAACATACAACAGGAACGGAAATCACAGATCTAGAAGGTAAGTTTGTTGTGCCGGGATACATTGAACCTCATTGTCATCCGTTTCAACTTTATAATCCCCAGTCGCTCTCGCGATATGCATTGCAGCGTGGAACGTCTGTATTTTTAGCCGATAACTTTATGCTGCTTTTTGAAATGAATATTTCGAAAGCGCTTTCTTTTATGGAGGACGTGAACGATCTGCCTTCTAATTTCTTTTGGTGGTGCCGTTATGACGCACAAACTGAGCTCTTGGAAGAAGAGAATTATTTTTCGGAAAAAAGCGTGAGACAGCTGCTTGAAAGCCCCTATGTTCTTCAAGGTGGTGAATTAACGAGCTGGCCACGTGTTCTGCATGGCGATGATACGCTTTTGCATTGGATGCTGAAGACGAAGAAAGCGGGTAAGAAGATCGAGGGACATCTGCCAGGAGCTTCTGAGAAAACATTAACCGCGATGACGTTGCTCGGTGTGGATTGTGATCATGAAGCGATGACAGGTACAGAAGTGATGGACCGATTGAATGCTGGGCTTCAAGTATCGCTTCGTTATTCTTCCATTCGTCCTGATCTGCCGAAATTATTGCGTCAGATGAAAGAAGAAGGTATCACGAACTATGAACGAATCTTTATGACGACTGACGGTTCCACACCTGCTTTTTATGAAGAAGGAGTTACTGATAAGATGCTGCAGATCGCACTGGAAGCAGGGCTTGATCCAGTGGATGCGTATATGATGGTCTCTTATAACGTGGCTAGATATTATGGTCTGGATCACCTCTTTGGCATGGTTGCCGCAGGGCGGGTCGCTCATCTGAATATTTTAGATGATGTAACAAATCCGCTGCCTGAATCTGTTTTGGCAAAAGGAAAATGGATGAAACGTGACGGTAAGGATGTTAGTGACGATCGTGACTTTCAATTTGATTGGGAAGGTCATGGCATCAAAAAAAGAGAGATCACATGGGACCTCCAAGACGAGGATTTTCAGTTTTCAGGTCTCGTTGGAATAGAAATGTACAATAGTGTCATCACACGGCCATATAATGTATCGATCAATCCTTTTTCTGAAGAGATTAACGGAGAATCAGACGAGTGTTTCTTAATGCTAATCGATAAAGAAGGAAAGTGGAGAATCAATACAGTCGTAAAGGGTTTTGCGAAAAATCTGTATGGATTTGCGAGCTCGTATTCCAATACGGGAGATCTTTTGATCATCGGAAAAAGCAAAAAAGATATGGCTGTGGCGTTCGAGCGCTTGAAAGAAGTCGGCGGAGGCATCGTTCTTGCAGAGAGAGGCGAGATCGTCGCTGAGATAAAACTTCCTTTAGCGGGAGGAATGTCGAATCTTAGTATAGAAGAACTAGTGGTAGAAGAGAAAAGATTAACGAGTGCATTAAGAGAAAGAGGCTATCAATACGAAGATCCGATCTACTCGCTATTGTTTTTCTCATCCACACACTTGCCATACATCCGCATTACGCAAAGAGGCATTTACGATGTAAAAAAGAAAGGGTTACTCTTTCCTTCGATTATGCGTTAATATAGAAAAGGATTGGGCAAAATAATACGATACAAAGGTAGTGAGCCCAATGAAAAAGTGGTACGTCATCTTGATGTCGATCATGATGGTATTAACGCTGTCTGCATGTAAAGGCGCAAGAGATAAAGTATTAGAAGAAGGTAAAGTAGATAAAGCTGAAGCGACGGATTCAAAAAAAGAGGAGTTTTCTTCTATTTATCCACTCACTGGTTTGGGAACGAATGAAGAGGTAGATCATCGTGCGGTTTCGGTCATGGTGAACAACCATCCGAAAGCACGACCGCAATCTGGACTTCATAAAGCTGATATCGTTTACGAAGTATTAGCTGAGGGAGAACTTACACGCTTCTTGGCAATCTTCCAAAGTGAGATGCCAGAAGTAGTAGGACCGGTTCGAAGCGCGAGAGATTATTACATTGAGCTCTCACGTGGCTACCATGCACTATTCGTGGCACACGGATTCAGTCCTGAAGCGAAAGAGATTCTCGATAGCGGGACGATTGATCACCTGAACGGAATGGAGTACGATGGTGTTCTGTTTAATCGGGCTGATTTTAGAAAAGCGCCTCACAACTCTTACATCACTTATGAAAATATTCAAAAAGGGATGGAGAAGATCGGCGCTGAGCAATCAGATGATCTGGATATGCTTTCATTTTTAACAATTGAGAGTGCTAAAGCTATAGAAGGTACGCCTGCAAACGAGATTCAGATTTCTTATCCAGGTGGGGAAACAGTAGGATTCACGTACTCTATTAAGAAGAAGACGTACGCGAGAAGCAGCAACAATGAACCAACGATAGATCGTGAAACCGAAACACCCATTACGGTTAGCAATGTATTCATTGTTGAAGCGGCACACCGGGTAATCGATGATGCCGGCAGACGAGAGATCAATTTAACGTCAGGCGGAGATGCGATTCTGATTCAGAATGGTGTCGCACAAAACATTTCGTGGAAAAACGAAGATGGAAGAATCGTTCCGGACGGTGGAGCGTTTGTTCCAGGAAAGACATGGATTAACATTGTACCGGGTGGAATGAAAGATTCGGTTAAGATGCAATAAAAAGGAGTGCATGTTTCATGCAAATTGATAAATTACGAGGAAAAGCATTAGATCAGCTTTTTGAATCGGTTTTGTCGCTAAAAGATATGGAAGAATGCTATCGATTCTTTGATGATCTTTGTACGATGAACGAGATTCAATCTTTGGCACAGCGACTTGAAGTGGCGCGCATGCTTCGTGAAGGAAAAACCTATCACAAGATCGAGAGTGAAACAGGAGCGAGCACGGCGACCATCTCGCGTGTAAAACGTTGTTTGAACTTTGGTAACGACGCATACGCGATGGTCCTTGACCGCGTTCATGAAGAGGAAGAAGCGAAATAATGAGCCGAAAACCTGCCTGAGTGGTGGGTTTTTTTGTTCATTTTGAGGGTCGTGCAGCGGGATGAGTTTTGGGTTTGTCGATAAATGTCGAGGATTGTAGACTCGTGGATAAACTGTAAAAACTTTAGGATTCAACGCTAAAACTCGTGGATTGAGCAGCCAAACTCGTGGATTGAGAGCAAAAACTTTAGGATTCAGGCTGAGCACAGTAGTTTTCCTACTCTGTAAACCTCAAATTGTAAGCTTGGCGGCTGCCAAGCACCTATATATACTTAAAATATTGACAGAAATCACATTACAATTTATATTTGTATGTACAAACAACATTAACGATGTAAAAGAGGTGCTAAAATGCCCGAAAAGTATCTAGAAAACTGTTTATATTTTACCGTAAACAAGCTTTCTCGCGTTATTTCCAAAATGGCTGAGGAATCGTTTAGACCAACAGGAATTACACCTACTCATGGCTTTATGATGATGCTCGTAAACGACAAACCGGGAATCTCTCAATCGGAATTAGCAGAAGAACTTCACATGACACCGAGTACGATCACAAGATTCGTGGACAAGCTTGTTGTTAAGGGACTTGCAGAGCGTAAGGTGCAGGGGAAGATGTCACACATCCATCCAACACAAGCTGGAATTGAGATCCAAACAGATCTCGAAAAAGCATGGAAAGATCTTTATCGAACGTACTCCGATCTTTTAGGAGAAGAAGAAGGAAAAGCACTCACAAAAGCAACACATCTAGCAGGAGGGCAGCTCGAATCATAATTGAGCTCTCTTCTTTATCATTTAAGTTGTTTGTACAAGCAAATGTTATTTTATTAGTTTAAGGCTACTTTTCTGCAGCATTTGTTGCTTTTAAATCTTTATATCCTCGTCATTGCAAGTTGATTGTAACGCAAGGTTGCCGACTCCTACGGGACGAGCGGTTAGGTGGAGACTCCTAAAGGTGCATAGCGGCAGGAGGCTCACCGTACGCCCCGTGGAAAGCGAGCGACCTGGAGTGTAAATCAACTAATTACACAAGCTTCAATGCAAACGAAAAACAGCCTAATAAAGGAGACTCACACAAATGAAAAAAACACTCGTCATTATCGCACATCCTCATCTACAGAATTCTACAGTAAATAAAAGATGGGCAGAGAAAATAGAAGAACAAGATCATGTTACGGTTCGAAAACTTTATGACCTGTATCCAGATGGGAAAGTGAACGTTGACGAAGAACAACGTATGCTGTTGCAGCACGATCGAATCGTTCTTCAATTTCCGTTCTATTGGTACAGCTCACCTTCTCTATTAAAAGAATGGCAAGATCAAGTGCTAGCGTTCGGCTGGGCATACGGGCCAGGTGGCGACGCACTTCATGGAAAAGAATTAGTACTGGCGATCTCAACAGGCGGACCAGACTTCTCTTATCAAGCGGGAGGCTACAACCACTATACGATGAGCGAACTGCTTCGTCCGTTCCAAGCGACATCTAATTTAATCGGAACGCGTTATATCACGCCATTCGTCTTCCATAGTGCGATTCGCGCGTCAGAGGAAGCCGTTGAACAAAGCGCGCAGAACTATGTCTCATACGTTTTGAATCCTGAAATTTAATGAAATTCATTTTTCATCAAGCTCATTTGGACTTGGTCGCGGCAGTTTCCGCGAATCCATTCTGCCTGACGGACTACGCCTTCCGCTTGGAAGCCTAGTCGGCGGGCGAGCTTGATGCTTTTTTCATTTTGAACCGCAGCCCGCAGCTCAACGCGATTGAGCATCAACGTGTAATAGGCATACATCAACATTCCTTTTACCGCGCGCTGTGCGATTCCATGACCTTCGAATCCAGACCCTACCCAATAACCTAGCATACCTGACTGGTTGTGCCACTTAATATCATATAGAGCAACAGATCCTGCTACTTGTCCTCGATACCATATAAAAAGAACAACGTCTGTTTGTTCTTTCATCTTTTTGTTCACTGTTTTAATAAACTGCCGCATCTCACCGCTAGATTGAGTATAATCGACCCAGCTGATCCACGGTCCAAGATGTTGACGTGATTTTTCTAACAAACTATAGATGTTTTCGGATTCTTTAACGTCTGCTTGTTTTAGCATGATTTCGTCGTCGATATGCCACATAAGCATAGCTATTCCTCCTAAAAAGCAGTATGAACTTCACAATCTTTCCACATGATGAATCATAGAGTGAGAACCTTATTTTTGTTATAATGCAGAAGTACAGAACTGGCTTGTTAAAATAGCAAGCACGGGTGTTTCTAAACATGAAAGGAAGAACACAATGTTTGATTATCAAAAATGGAAGCATGTGTTTAAGCTAGACCCAGATAAAGAGATCAGTGACAGTGACCTTGAACGGATCTGTGAGAGCGGAACGGACGCTGTTATCGTAGGGGGATCTAGTGGCGTAACGCTTGATAATACGTTAGACCTTATGTCACGTATCCGTAGATATGCGGTTCCTTGTGTGCTTGAAGTATCTAATATCGAATCACTTACACCAGGGTTCGATTTTTACTATATTCCTACCGTATTAAATGCAAAGGATGCTAACTTCATTACGGGGCTTCATACAGAAGCATTAAAAGAATTTGGCGACATCATGAACTGGGAAGAGATTCTTACAGAAGGATATTGCATCTTAAATCCAGATTGTGCGGCTGCTGAACGTTCGAGTGCCGACACAGATCTCTCGGCAGATGATGTTGTAGCATATGCCCGCTTGGCCGAAAAAATGTTTAAGCTTCCGATCTTTTATTTGGAATACAGCGGCACGTATGGTGATGTTGATATCGTTCGCCAAGTAAAAGGAGTACTTGAAAACACGACTCTTTATTATGGAGGCGGCATTCATTCGGCTGAACAAGCAAAAGAGATGTCAGAGTTCGCGGATACAGTTGTCGTTGGGAACGTTATTTATGACAACTTAAATGCTGCGATTGAAACAGTTGAAGCGGTTAAGGGTAAAAGTTGATAAAATCTCAAAAATGAGTAAGAATAAAAATAAGAATATATGTTCGGGCGGTGAATGAAGAATGAGTATGCAACAAATGATTGAAAAGCTATTATCAGGATTGAATCCTGAGCAGAGAGCTGCAGTAAAACATACAGACGGGCCGTTGTTATTGATGGCTGGAGCGGGAAGCGGTAAGACGAGAGTATTAACACATCGTATCGCTTATTTAATGATGGAAAAAGAAGTGGCACCATGGAACATTCTTGCGATCACGTTTACAAATAAAGCAGCACGAGAGATGAAAGAAAGGGTCGCGAAGATTACAGGACCAGTAGCAGAAGAAATCTGGATCTCTACGTTCCACTCCATGTGCGTACGAATTTTACGCCGTGATATCGATCGAATCGGAATCAACCGTAACTTTACGATCTTAGATGCGACAGATCAATTGTCTGTTGTAAAAGCCGTATTGAAAGATCTGAACTATGATCCGAAAAAATACGAACCTCGCGGAATATTAAGCGCGATTTCCTCTTTAAAGAACGAACTAAAAACAGCAGCAGATTTTGCAAAAGTGGCGAACGGGCACTTTGAAGGTGTTGTTCAAGAAGTTTATGAAGGCTATGAAAAGCGACTGCGCAAGAACCAGGCGTTAGATTTTGATGATCTGATCATGACGACGATCCAACTTTTCGCAAAAGTACCTGAAGTACTCGAGTTCTATCAACGCAAGTTTCAATATATTCATGTTGATGAGTATCAAGATACGAACAGAGCGCAGTATATGCTCGTGAAGATGCTTGCTGATCGATTCCGCAACCTTTGTGTTGTAGGGGACTCGGATCAGTCGATCTATGGCTGGCGTGGAGCGGATATCGCAAACATCCTATCGTTTGAAAAAGACTATAACGATGCTGAAGTTATCCTTTTAGAGCAAAACTATCGTTCTACAAAAAAGATTCTTCAAGCAGCTAATAAAGTCATCGAAAACAACATGAACCGTAAGCCAAAGAATCTTTGGACAGATAATACGGATGGAGCTAGCATCACGTATTACCAAGGTGATGATGAGCAAGGTGAGAGCTATTACGTAACAGGTAAGATTCGTGAAGCTGTTTCATCAGGCAAACGTTCGTATAATGACATCGCGATTCTTTACCGTACAAATGCTCAATCTCGTGTAATTGAGGAAGTTTTGATCAAGTCCAACATTCCGTACAATATCGTCGGAGGCACAAAGTTCTATGACAGAAAAGAGATAAAAGACATCTTAGCGTATCTTCGATTAATTTCGAATCCGGACGATGATATTTCTCTTCAGCGTATCGTTAATGTACCGAAGCGCGGGATCGGTGCGTCTTCTATGGATAAAGTGGCACAGTATGCAGCAAACAATGATCTCTCCATGTATCAAGCCCTTCAAGAAGTGGAGCAGATCGGTCTTAGTGCTCGTGCAACGAACTCTTTAAGAGAGTTCTCTGAGTTTGTAACGAACTGGACGCGTCAGCAGGAATTTCTTTCTGTGACCGAACTAACAGAAGAAGTGCTTAGCAAGACGGGCTATCGTGATGCGCTAAAAGCAGAGAAAACGATCGAAGCACAAAGCCGTTTAGAGAACATCGACGAGTTTATTTCAGTTACACAAGACTTTGAAAAGAAACAAGATGATAAATCATTGATCGCCTTCTTAACTGATCTGGCACTTGTTGCAGACATCGATAAGCTCGATGAAGATGCAGCAGATGACAAGCCAAAAGAATCTGTTGTTCTGATGACGCTTCACTCTGCAAAAGGTCTAGAGTTTCCGATGGTCTTCTTGATGGGTCTAGAAGAAGGGGTATTCCCGCATAGCCGTGCTCTTTTTGAAGAAAATGAGATGGAAGAAGAACGTCGTCTGGCGTACGTTGGGATCACACGTGCAGAAGAAGAGTTATTCTTAACGAATGCTAGAATGCGCACCCTTTATGGACGTACGACGACGAATCCGGAATCGCGTTTTATCGCTGAGATTCCAGAAGATCTTATCGAGACAGAAGTAAAAGAAAAGCCATCTGTACCGTGGGGAGCAAGTGCTCGCTCAGGTGGAGGATCAACGCCATCGTTCATGGCACCGAAAAAGAAAATGGTTACACCTGTCTATCAATCTTCTGGTGGGGAGAAACTGGAGTGGAGAGTAGGCGACAAAGTCAAACACCGTAAGTGGGAAACAGGAACGGTTGTAAGTATGCGAGGTTCAGGAGATTCAATGGAACTCGACATCGCGTTTCCACAGCCTGTAGGTGTGAAAAGACTGCTTGCTAAATTTGCCCCGATTGAAAAAGCGTAAGAAAAGAAGGAGTGGAACGGGTTGAACGAAGAACAAGCGAAGGAACGCATCCTGGAACTCCGGGAAATGCTAGAAAAATATAATTACGAATATCATGTACTAGATAAGCCGTCGGTACCTGATGCTGAATATGATCAGCTTATGAAAGAGCTGATTGAACTTGAAAACAATCATCCAGAACTTCATGACGAGCACTCGCCTACCTCACGTGTAGGCGGTGCTGTTTTGGACTTTTTTGAAAAAGTGGACCATACCGTACCGATGCTGAGTCTCGGCAATGCCTTTAATGATCAAGATCTGCGAGATTTTGACCGCCGTGTTAGAGATGGAGTAGGTTCGAACGTATCGTATGTAGCTGAACTTAAAATCGACGGTCTAGCTGTATCCCTCACGTATCAAGATGGTCGTTTTGTTCGTGGAGCTACACGCGGAGACGGCACAATCGGTGAAGATATAACGAATAATTTAAAAACGATCCGGTCTATTCCATTCAAGTTAAAAGAAGATGTGATGCTTGAAGTTCGAGGAGAGGCATTCATGCCGAAAAAATCCTTCCAAAAGCTCAATGCACACCGAGAAGAAGAAGGACAAGAGCTTTTTGCGAATCCACGAAATGCTGCAGCGGGTTCTCTACGTCAACTTGATCCAAAGATTGCAGCGAGCCGTAACCTCGATATTTTTGTTTATGGTGTAGGAAAGCTTGAGGGTCATTCAGTTGATTCGCACGACGAAAGCTTAACGTACTTAAACCACTTAGGTTTTAAAACGAACTCGGAGTGGAAGAAATGCGCGAACATCGATGAAGTGATTGAATATGTGAACAGCTGGCAGGAAAAGCGTTCAGACCTTCCATATGAGATCGATGGGATCGTAATTAAGGTGAACTCTCTGTATCAGCAAGAGGAACTAGGATTTACGGCGAAGAACCCGCGTTGGGCGATTGCCTATAAGTTCCCTGCTGAAGAAGTGGTAACAAAGCTAGAAGGTATCGAGTTGAACGTCGGGCGTACGGGTGTTGTAACACCAACCGCGTTGCTTCAGCCTGTGTTAGTTGCGGGAACGACGGTAAAGCGTGCTTCGTTACATAATGAAGACTTGATTCGTGAAAAAGACATCAAGCTAGGCGACTATGTTGTGGTTAAAAAAGCCGGTGACATCATTCCTGAAGTCGTAAATGTAATCACGGAGCGCCGAACTGGTGATGAGATCGATTTTAATATGCCAACCGAGTGTCCAGAGTGCGACAGCAAGCTAGAGCGTTTGGACGGGGAAGTAGCACTGCGTTGTTTAAACCCGCAATGTCCGGCACAGATTCGAGAAGGATTCATTCACTTTGTATCGCGAAACGCCATGAACATTGATGGACTCGGTGAAAAAGTAGTCGCACAGCTATTCAAAGAAAAATTAATACAAAACTTTGCCGATTTGTTTAAGCTAGAGCGCGAGAAACTGTTAGAATTAGAGCGTATGGGTGAGAAGTCGGTAGATAACTTGCTTGCAGCAATTGAAAAGTCGAAAGAAAATTCATTAGAGCGTCTTCTGTTTGGGCTAGGCATTCGTCACGTTGGAGCGAAAGCGGCGAAGACGATCGCGCAGCGTTTTGAAAATATGGATGGTTTGATGAGTGCTTCTAAAGAAGAGCTTTTAGCTGTTGAAGAGATCGGTGAAAAGATGGCTGACTCTATCCTGCTTTATTTTTCAAAGCCAGAAGTGCACGAACTCGTAGCTGAACTTAAGACCCTAGGCATGAACATGGAATACAAAGGTCCGAAGCTTGTAAAAGTGGAAGATCTTGATACTCCTTTTGCAGGGAAAACAGTCGTGTTAACAGGTAAACTATCTATCTTGACTCGTAATGATGCAAAGGAACAATTGGAACGCTTAGGAGCGAAAGTGACAGGAAGCGTGAGTAAGAATACAGATATGCTGATCGCAGGAGAAGATGCTGGATCTAAGCTTGATAAAGCAAAGACGCTAGGCATTGAGATTTGGGATGAGCAAAAATTGGTGGACGAGCTAAACAAATAAGATTGGCGAGAGCTAACCAACAAACTAGAGGAGTGTCCGTGATGATGAAACGGGTTGGGCTCCTTTTCTTAAGTACTTTACTGCTTTTGACCGGCTGCTGGGGTGGCGATGAGCTGGAAAAAGAAGAAAAGATCGTGCAAGAAAAGGGCAAAAAAGATGAGAAAGCGATTATAACTGGGGAGATTAATACTGGTGAAAAGTACTACCGAAGTATTTTTCCGTTCGAACCAGGTGGTGCTCGTGGTGTAATTCGTTATGGCGTTGATAACCGGCTTGATATCAACGAGTTTGAGATGGGATTAATGCGCATCGCTCAAGACACATTCAGTACAGACAAGTACTTTTTCCAAGAAGGACAATTTCTGAATGAGCCTACGGTTACGAACTGGCTGAAGAGATCAGATGAAGAACCAGGAAAGAGCAAGAGTGAGCTAGACCAAACAGGATTGAATCCTAAGCTAGGTGTAAAAGTTGACGAAGGTGACCCAGGGTTTAAAGATAAGATGCTAGAAGCAAACAAAAACAATCCTAAGTATCTTTCTTATGTTCTTGAACACAATTATCTCGTTCAGAGTGGCGATGGTAAAGTAAAGCTTGGCGGTGTGGTAGTAGGTTTATCCTTTAACTCCACGTACTATTATGACGTTAACCAACAAGGCTTGATCTATCCTGGTGAAGTGAAGCTCCAGCGTGAAAAAGTGAAACAAGAAGCACAGAAAATAGCAGGACAAGTGGCAAGCCGATTGCGCACAGATTCAAAGCTTAAAGATGTGCCGATTGTATTTGCTCTCTATCAAGAAGAAGAACGTGATTCTGTAACGCCTGGAAACTTCTTTGCGTCAGGCGTTGTGAAAAAAGGAAGCAGCTCAGTAAGTTCATGGGAAGACGTAGATGAAGATTATGTGCTGTTCCCTTCAGACTCAGCTTCAAAAAAGAAGCGAAGTGACTACGAAAAGTTTACTTCTTTCAAATCAAAGGTTCAGGAGTATTTCCCTAACTATATCGGGGTAATCGGGAAAGGGTACTATAAAGACGGCAACCTAGAGCGATTGACGCTTGAGATTCCTGTTCAGTTCCGCGGTAAAGCGGAAATCATCTCCTTCACCCAGTTCGTCGCGACGTCCGCACTAGGCGAGCTACCGAACGTGCCGGTAGAAGTATATATCGGGTCAGCGGTTGATCAACCAGAGGCGCTCATCGTGAAGGACGAAACAACACAAGAAGAACCATTCGTGCATATTTATCGTAAATAAGGATTTTAGAAAGCCCACTACCGTTATGGTTAGTGGGCTTTTGTATTTTGTTTCGTTGTAGTAATAACTTTAGCTTTTGAAGGACAAGTTGATAGGAGCGCAAGGTGCGAGACTCCTGGGGGATCAGCGGGACAGGTGAGACCCCGCCAACGCAAAACGGTAGGGTGGCTCACCGCACGCCCCCCGGAAAGCGAGCAACCTGGAGCGGAAATCTACCACTTCCAAAAGCTTCTTTGTTATTTGGAAAAATATACTTCAAGAAGAACATAGAATTCATAATTATTCGCCCATCTCCTACGAAAATCACATAAACTCATACAAAACCTTATTAATCATTCAACATAAAGAAAAAAGATGCACAAAGTGGGCTTATCCCTTGAAAATAAAGAATTCTGACTATTATCAGTTTGTTTGAACAAACCGCTATGTTCATGTAGAATGAACGTGGGAAACCGAATAATGAAAACGCTTTAATAGGAGGGGAATTTATTATGACACGTGAATACCGTCATGAACCATTTATGGATTTTTCAGTTCCTGCAAACAAGGAAGCTTACGAAGCAGGGTTAAAAGTAATTAACTCAAAGCTTGGTACAGAGTTTCCGCTTGTTATCGGCAGTGAAAAGATCACGACAGACGAAAAGATTGTTTCTATAAATCCAGCTAACAAAGAAGAAGTGATTGGATCTGTTTCCAAAGCGACTCAAGATCATGCTGAGCAAGCGATGCAAGCTGCATTAACAGCTTTCGAATCTTGGAAAAAGTGGGATCCTGAACACCGCGCGAACATTTTGTTCCGTGCAGCAGCGATCATCCGCCGCCGTAAATATGAATTCTCCGCTATGCTTACAAAAGAAGCAGGTAAGCCATGGAAAGAAGCTGACGCTGATACAGCTGAAGCGATCGACTTTTTAGAATACTATGCACGCCAAGCGATCAAGCTTAAAGCTGGACAACCAGTTGTAAGCCGTGACGGCGAAATTAATAAATTTAGCTATATCCCACTTGGAGTAGGTATCGTTATCTCTCCATTCAACTTCCCGTTTGCGATCATGGCAGGTACTGCAGCAGCGGCGTTCGTTACAGGTAACACAGTATTGTTGAAACCAGCGAACTCAACGCCAGTTATCGCAGCAATGTTCGTACAAGTGATGGAAGAAGCAGGACTTCCTGCAGGCGTACTTAACTTCGTTCCTGGTAGCGGTGCAGAAATCGGTGACTACCTAGTAGATCACCCGAAAACTCGCTTCGTATCATTCACAGGTTCTCGTGAAGTAGGTTGCCGTATCTATGAGCGCGCAGCAAAAGTACACCCTGGCCAAATCTGGTTGAAGCGTGTAATCGCTGAAATGGGCGGAAAAGACACAGTTGTTGTTGACCGTGATGCTGATCTTGAATTAGCAGCAAGCTCGATCGTTTACTCTGCGTTCGGATTCTCTGGACAAAAATGTTCTGCTGGATCTCGTGCCGTTATCCACCAAGACGTTTACGACGAAGTTTTAGAAAAAGCAGTAGCGCTTACTAAAACATTAACGATGGGTAGCCCTGAAGAAGTTGGCACTTACATGGGGCCGGTAATCGACCAAGCTTCTTTCAACAAGATCATGAAGTACATTGAAATCGGAAAAGAAGAAGGCCGTCTGATGACTGGTGGAGAAGGCGACGACTCTAAAGGTTACTTCATCCAGCCTACAATCTTTGCTGATGTAGATGAAAAAGCTCGTCTGATGCAAGAAGAGATCTTCGGACCAGTTGTAGCGGTATGTAAAGCACGTGACTTCGATCACATGATGGAAATCGCAAACAACACTGATTACGGTCTAACAGGTGCACTTCTTTCTAACAACCGTGAGCACATCGAGCGCGCACGTGAAGAGTTCCACGTAGGTAACTTCTACATCAACCGTGGATGTACAGGTGCAATCGTTGGATACCAGCCTTTCGGCGGATTCAACATGTCTGGTACTGACTCAAAAGCGGGTGGCCCAGACTACCTAACACTTCACATGCAAGCAAAAACAACTTCAGAAACACTATAATTTTTGAAATTGAGCCCTTTCTCGCCTGAGAAAGGGTTTTTTTGTTCTGTGAGAATCTTCGTTTATAAGTCTTCAACAAAATTTATAAGTCTTGAAAAAATTTTATAAGTCTTCAAATTTTTTTATAAGTCCTCAAAAAAATTTATAAGTCTTCACACAACATGCAAACAAAAAAATGGATTGTACACGTCGCTTCAGGAGAAGTTAATCGTATACCGATATGGAAGCAGGTGTGAAGATGTCAAAAGAAAAGAGCAAAAGAAAGTCGATTTGGATGAAACGTTGCCTCATCAAATCAGTTCGCCTGATTTTAAAGGTACAGGTATGAAGATGCAAGCGCCGTTTGTAAACGAGCATGGTGTGGTAATCGGAGATAGCCTTTACGACTCGTCCAATTCTCCTCTCAACAACTGGAGTACAGACACAGATCCAGAAGTGATGGCAGGGGATGAGTGGGTGCATCCGACGAACGATATCGGCTGGAACACGAACATGAACCGCGACCTGATCGAAAAGAAAGCACCCCCGAAAGAAGGCATGCTTCGCCATCCAACGAAAGACTCGAGCTACGGAAAAGATTAAGACATCTGGTTTTTCTTACCGGATGTTTTTTCTTTTATGCTGAGAGCCCACTATAGTAAGATGAGAGTAATGATGAGGGAGGTAACACACATGGCATATTTTGCAGCAATTTTACATATGGAAAAACCAGAGCTCAATCAAGAGTTCCGTCAGGCTCACCTCGACTACCTAGCAGAGCTTGTTGCACAAGATAAAGTTCATCTAAAAGGACCATTCTTAGACGGAGCAGGCGGTATGGTCATTTATAAAGCTGAGTCATTAGACGAGGCGAAACAATTAGCGGAAGAAGATCCTTACGTAAAAGAAGGAGTACGCCGTTTAGAGCTTCATGAGTGGGGAATCTAAAGTATTTAGTATCAATAACGGAAGAATCTACCAAAAAGTAGATTCTTTTTTCTGTTTGAGAGCTATTTATGTGGCGTAAGTGATGCCTTCAAGTGAAAGCGGTGCGATCTTAGGTGGTTACACGCGTCACGACGGTGCTCACAGCACTTTTTCAGGTGGTAACTCGATACTCTCAGATGGAAACAGCCTATTCACCGGTGAACGCGTAAAAAAAATAAAAGCACGTACCGTAAAACGAGCGCACATGCCGCAACTAAACCCACAAATCCCACAAAAATAACTCAATTTCGTGAATGTTCCGTCCTCAAGTTGCTTATACAGCAAGCTTTTTGTTATCATCAGAATAATACTTTTCGTATAGAAAGTCTTGGAGGTGGCGAGCTTGTCTCGAATTTCGAAAGATCAAGTGAAGCACGTGGCGCATTTAGCCAGGTTAGCGGTTACGGAGGAAGAAGCCGAATTGCTGACTGAACAATTAGATAAGATTATCGGGTTTGCTGAAGAACTGAACGAACTCGATACAGATAACGTGGAGCCGACTACACACGTTCTGGAGCTGAAGAATATCCTTCGCAAAGACGAAGTAAGAAATTCTGTTTCAGTGGATGAGGCGATGAAAAATGCGCCTTCAGAAAGAGATGGCCAGTTTAAAGTTCCGAACATTTTGGAGTAGGAGGAAAGACCACGTATGTCGATTTTAGATAAAAAGATCTCAGAACTTCATCAGTTATTACATACAAAAGAATTGAGTGTAACTGACATTGTGGATGCGACGTTTGATCGCATTCATCAAGTAGATGGTAAAGTAAAAGCGTTTTTAACACTTAATGAAGAATACAGCCGAATCAAGGCTAAACAATTAGATGAGAAGCTTGTTTCCGGTGCTGACAGAGGACTGCTCTTTGGTATGCCGATCGGTATCAAAGATAACATCGTAACAAAAGGGATTCGTACAACATGTGCGTCTCGCATTTTAGAGAACTTTGAACCGATCTATGATGCAACCGTTGTGGAACGCTTGAATCAAGCGGACACGATTACGATCGGAAAATTGAACATGGATGAATTTGCGATGGGGTCATCAAACGAGAACTCCGGATTCCATCCAACTCACAACCCGTGGGATCTTTCTTGTGTACCAGGAGGTTCATCCGGCGCGTCTGCAGCATCCGTATCAGCGGGAGAAGTTCTTTTCTCACTAGGTTCTGATACAGGTGGCTCGATACGTCAGCCTGCTGCTTTCTGTGGTGTTGTTGGATTGAAGCCAACTTACGGACTCGTATCTCGTTACGGCTTAGTCGCGTTTGCGTCTTCACTGGATCAAATTGGTCCTGTAACGCGTAACGTCGAAGACAATGCATACTTGCTGCAAGCCATTGCAGGGAACGACCCGATGGATTCAACTTCTGCAAAAGTGGATATCCCAGATTACCTGGCTTCTTTTACAGGTGATGTAAAAGGATTGAAGATTGCGGTTCCAAAAGAATACTTAGGTGAAGGTGTAGAGCCTGGCGTAAAAGAGCGCGTGATGGAAGCTCTAAGAATACTTGAAGGACTTGGAGCGACATGGGAAGAAGTATCTCTGCCGCATTCTCGTTATGCCCTTGCAACGTACTACTTGCTGTCATCATCTGAAGCTTCTGCTAACCTTTCACGCTTTGATGGCGTTCGTTACGGACTGCGTTCAGATAACAGCGAGAACTTGATCGAGATGTACAAGCAGTCTAGAAGCGAAGGCTTTGGTGAGGAAGTAAAACGTCGCATCATGCTTGGAACGTTTGCGTTAAGCTCTGGATACTACGATGCTTATTATAAAAAAGCACAAAAAGTTCGTACGCTGATAAAAGAAGACTTTACGAACATTTTTGAAAAATACGATGTAATCATCGGACCAACAACGCCATCTGCTTCGTTTAAATGTGGATCGATGACGAAAGATCCGTTAACGATGTACATGAACGATATTCTAACGATTCCGGTTAACTTAGCTGGTGTGCCTGCGATCTCTGTCCCTTGTGGATTCTCAGATGGACTGCCGATTGGACTTCAGATCATCGGAAAGCATTTTGATGAGAGCACGATTTATCGCGTAGCACATGCGTTTGAACAAGCAACAGATCATCACACAGAAAAGCCGAAGCTGTAGGGGGTGCAGAAAATGAGCGAATTTGAAACGATAATTGGATTAGAAGTACACGTTGAATTAAAAACGAACACTAAGATTTTCTGCGGCTGTTCTACAAACTTTGGTGCACCGCCGAACACGAATGTATGTCCGATCTGCTTAGGCCATCCTGGCGTGTTGCCTGTAGTGAACCAGCAAGCTGTAGATTTTTCAATGCGTGCCGCACTTGCTCTTAACTGTGAAATCAATAAAGAAACAAAATTTGACCGCAAAAACTACTTTTATCCAGACAATCCGAAAGCTTATCAAGTGTCACAGTTTGATAAGCCGATCGGTGAACACGGCTGGATTGAGATCGAAGTTGGCGGAAAGAAAAAGAAAATCGGTATTACGCGTATCCATATGGAAGAGGATGCAGGTAAGTTGACTCATACAGCAGACGGATCACTTGTCGATTTAAACCGTCAAGGAACGCCGCTTGTAGAGATCGTCTCTGAGCCAGATATTCGTACGCCTGAAGAAGCTTACGCGTATTTAGAAAAGCTTAAAGCGATCATTCAATATACAGGTGTATCTGACTGTAAGATGGAAGAAGGTTCGTTGCGCTGTGACGCGAACATCTCGATCCGTCCGGTTGGTCAAGAGAAGTTCGGAACAAAGGCAGAGCTTAAAAACTTGAACTCGTTTGCTTTCGTACAAAAAGGATTAGAGCATGAAGAGAAGCGTCAGCGTGAAGTGGTTTCAGCTGGAGGAGAGATTCTTCAAGAGACTCGCCGCTATGACGAAGCGACGAAAACGACAATCCTCATGCGTGTAAAAGAAGGATCCGACGACTATCGTTACTTCCCAGAGCCTGATCTAGTATCCATTTTTATCGATGAAGAATGGATGGATCGTGTGAAAGCGGACATTCCAGAACTTCCGGATGCTCGTCAAAAGCGTTATGTCGGTGACTTCGGATTACCTGAATATGACGCAAAAGTATTAACGATGACAAAAGAGATGGCTGATTTCTTTGAAGCGACAATCACAGCTGGTGCAGATGCGAAGCAAGCATCCAACTGGATTATGGGTGAAGTGAGTGCTTACTTAAACAACGAAAATAAAGAGTTAGACCAGACTGCTCTAACTGCTGAAGGTCTTGCTGGCATGATTAAGCTGATCGCAGACGGAACGATCTCTAACAAGATCGCGAAGACGGTCTTCAAAGAGTTGATCGAGAACGGTGGCGACGCAGAGAAAATCGTTAAAGAAAAAGGTCTCGTGCAGATCTCAGACGAAGGAGCAATCCGCGAAATCGTTGTGAAGATCCTTGATGCGAACGAGCAATCTGTTGCGGATTATAAAGATGGAAAAGAAAAAGCAGTCGGATTCCTTGTTGGACAAGTGATGAAAGAAACTAAAGGGAAAGCAAACCCTCCACTTGTAAACAAGCTGATTGTGGAAGAACTTAAAAAGAGATAGATTTTGTATTCAAAAAGGGTAAGGCGACCTAGTCAATTGAGGTTGCCTTACCCTTTAATAGTTTCTTGGAATGAGTTCTTCAGACGGTGGGTGTATCGGGTTACAGTGCAGTTCTAAAACAAATCTACTTTGAATTACTGTATTTCATTCTCAACTTTGACAAGTTGATTGGAGCGTAGGGTGCGAGACTCCTTGGGGATCAGTGGGACATGTGAGACTCTTAAAAGCGCAGAGCGCTAAGAGGCTCACCGCACACCCCCAGGAAAGCGAGCGTCCCGGAGCGTAGATCAACACTTTCAAAGAGTTTTCTCTATACTTCCAGACAATCCTGAATCAAATAACCAATCTGCTTATATGCTGGGTGGTTATTCAGGTTTAAGATTAATCCTTTTACGATTGCAGGACTGAGACTCGGCTCAATCATCTGCTGTTTCAGGAGATTCAATGATTCTTTTAACGTTGAATCATCCACTTCCTCTATCTTTTGCTCTACCATCTCTAGCAGATGTTCTTTTGTTACATGAACATGAAAAGGTTCATTAATCGTGTGGTAAAGCTCTTCTGTGATAAACGTCGTTTCTGAATGTTTGGCGAGTAGTGCTGTTTTTTCCGCAAGTGAGCGACTCAATGTATGAAGATCCAGCGGAACGTTAAAGAACAGAATTAAATGTGAATACGTATGAATAAAGCCTTTTACACAATAGATCAAATCATAACGAGTCTGTGAGATCTCTTCGCTATAAATGCGGTCTAACATGCCTAATATGATGTTATCGATGAGTTTATCATAGTGATGAATCTTTGAGATCAGCTCTTCATTCGGTGTTTTTGATTGTTCTTTTATAAAAATTTTGGCAAAATCAGAATGCTTTTGAAAAGAATGAAACGCAGCTTGATAAAATTCGTATAAAAGATTAGCATCCGTTTCGTGATTTTTGACTACTTGGTCAATATCTGAGATCAAACTCAGCATAAAATGGTCGATCAGACCGTTGATCAGTTCGTCTTTTGATTTAAAAGATAAATAAAATGCACCCTTTGAGATGCCTGCGTGTTCAGTAATTTGTTGGACTGATGTGGCATCAAACCCTTGCTGTGCAAATAGTTCGAGGGCACTCTCCATAATTAGTTGTTTCTTACTCATTGTATCGCTCCTAAGTAATTCATTGACAAATGACCAATCAGTCATTAGTATAAATAATTGAGTTGGATAAGTCAATTAGGGGTTGGTGGATGAATGAAAGGTTTAGTTAATTTTGTCTTAATGAATAAATTAGCTGTATGGCTGCTTACCATTATTATAACAGTCTCAGGTATTTATTCAGGAACACGTATGAATATGGAAACGATTCCGGATGTTTCGATTCCTTACTTGATGGTGATGGACGTTTATCCTGGAGCTACGCCAGAGAAAGTAATGGAAGACGTATCGATGCCGATCGAGAAAGCGGTTGAAGGGCTTGAAGATGTTAAAGCCGTTTATTCAAATTCTTATTCAAACATGTCTAATCTCCAAGTGGAATATGAATACGGGATAGACATGGACGAAGCAAAGCGTGAGCTCCAATCTGCACTAGATGCAGTCGAATTGCCAGAAACAGCTGAGGAACCGACTGTGACAGCAATCAGTATGAATATGATGCCTGTTGCGGCACTTAGTGTAAGTAGTACGAAAGAGGATATCGTTGAATTAACATCAACGGTTGAAGAGATCATTCTTCCTAAGATCGAGAAAATCGATGGTGTGGCATCCGCTAAGATTACGGGTCAGCATATCGAAGAGGTAGATCTTACATATAAAAAAGATAAGTTGAAACAGTTTGATCTAACAGAAGATAAAGTAAAAGAAATGATTCAAGCAAGCAACATGGCTGTTTCATTAGGATTGTATGAGTTTGAAAAAGGGGAAGAAGCAGTTGCCGTTGATGGAAAGTTCATGACTTCAGATGAACTGAAGAACATGATGATCCCGGTAACACCATCTGCAACTAACCCAACACCTTTTGTAAAGCTTAGTGAGATTGCTGATATTAAAACGGTAGGTAAAGTGGAATCTGTCTCCCGAACAAACGGAGATGAAGCGATCGCCATTCAAATCGTAAAAGAACAGCAAGCCAACACGGTTGATGTTGTAAATGGTGTAAAAGAGCTGATTAAAGAAGAGAAATCTAAAGTAGACGGTCTAGTTATTGATGTGTCACTCGACCAAGGAAAACCAATTGAAGATTCAGTCGCAACCATGATTGAAAAAGCTTTGTTTGGTGGTTTGATCGCGGTACTGATCATTCTGTTATTCCTTCGTGATTTTAAATCAACAATTATCTCAATCATCTCTATTCCGGTTTCCATCTTTATGGCGCTACTTGTGCTCAACTGGATGGATATAACGTTGAACATCATGACACTAGGGGCGATTACGGTTGCGATCGGCCGTGTAATCGATGACTCAATCGTTGTTGTCGAAAATATTTATCGACGTTTGCATTTGAAAGAAGAAAAATTAAACGGACGTGCGTTAATTAGAGAAGCAACGATTGAGATGTTTAAGCCGATCCTTTCTTCCACACTCGTAACGGTTGCGGTGTTCGCTCCGCTTATCTTTGTGGGTGGTATGGTAGGCGAACTGTTCGCGCCGTTCGCGTTAACGATGACATTTGCGCTTGGAGCATCACTCATTGTTGCTATAACAATCGTTCCAGTGTTATCACACTTTTTGTTTAAAAAGAAGCTGTATAGCGAAAAGACAGAAAGCAGCCATAAGGAAACTGGTAAATTAGCAAAATGGTATAGAGGGATTCTTAATAAATCTCTTAATCATAAAATTATCACATCTATTTTGGCGGTTCTTTTACTTGCAGGAAGTTTAGCTTTAACGCCTATTATCGGTTTCAGCTTCATGGGCAGTGAAGAAGACAAAGTAATGTATTTAACATACACACCTAAAGCTGGGGAACTGAAGGAAGAAACTTTGAAGAACGTTGAAGCTCTAGAAGAGAAGATGCTAAAACGCGATTATATTGATATCGTTCAAATCTCTGTATCAGATAACGCAGATCCGATGATGGCTATGGCCGGCGGCGGAGAAGGCGGGGCACTCATGTACCTCATCTTTGATCCGGAAATGGAGAACTTCCCAGAAGTGCGGGATGAAATAGAAGACTATGTCGCTGACATTGGTCAATCAGGAGAATGGAAGAGTCAGAACTTCGCTGCATCAACAGGAGCTGAAAACGAAGTCAGCTATACGTTCTACAGTGAAGATCTGAATAAACTCAATAAAGCGGTGAAGATGGCAGAAGAAGCCATGAACAAGAACGATCAGTTAGAAGATGTTTCGTCAAGCGCAAAGGATGCGTTCGTCGAGCATACGTTTAACGTCGATCAAAATGAGATTCTAAAATACGGACTAACAACAGGTCAGATCGTGATGATGCTGAATCCGATGAAAGCGGATGAAGTCTTAACGACGATTGAAAAAGACGGAGATACACTAGACGTTATCGTTCAGCAGGAGCAAACGAAACAACCTAAGTCCGTAGACGATATTTTAGCAAGACAGGTTCCAACAGCTCTTGGCACGACAATGCCGTTATCTGAGCTCGTAACGGTTGAAAAAGGAACAACACTGAATACCCTTGCCCGAAGTAAAGGGGAGTATTATGCTACGGTGTCTGGTAAGGCAATTGGCGATGATATGTCAAAAGCAACTTCGGAAGTCCAAAAAGACATCGATAAACTGGATATGCCAAAAGGAGTTACAGTTGGAGTGGCGGGGGTTCAGGCTGATATGAACGAAACCTTCACACAGCTTGGAGCGGCTATGCTTGCGGCGATCGCGATCGTGTATTTCATACTTGTCGTAACATTCCGTGAAGGTGTTGCACCGTTTGCGATCCTGTTTTCACTTCCATTTGCTGTGATTGGTTCGTTTGTAGGTTTATTGATCGCAGGTGAAACCATCTCAGTATCCGTAATGATGGGGCTATTGATGTTGATCGGTATTGTTGTAACAAATGCCATCGTACTCGTAGACCGAATCATTCACATGGAACGTGAAGGAATGAGTATGCGTGATGCGATTTTAGAGGCTGGTGCTACACGACTTCGTCCGATCCTGATGACGGCTATCGCAACGATCGGAGCATTGATTCCGTTAGCAGTTGGCTCAGGTGGCGGCGGGCTGATCTCTAAAGGTCTTGGCGTTACCGTAATCGGCGGATTAGCAAGTTCTACATTATTAACGCTGATCATCGTGCCAATCGTGTATGAAGTCCTCTCCAAAATTTTTAAAAAGAATCGTAAAGAAGTAGAAGAGAATTAAGAAGAAAGCCCTGCAAAGTGATGTTTAGTCACTTACAGGGCTTTTTGTATTTAGTGCAGAATCTACCTATTGCATCAACTACTTCCGCATCCACTGCCGCAACTGCTTCCACAGCTGCTCCCGCTGTCACTGCTACAGCTGCTATCATGTCCGCCATTGTCGTCACGGTGGTTGCCACACCCACTTCCGCAAGCTGTTGTGTTACCTGAGTAATAGTTAGAAGCGGGACTCAATTTTGCCATGTGCATGTCATAGTCTTCATAATGATGATAGGAATAATAAAGCATCGCACCAGCTAAGATCGGTGCACTATCTATGGAGTATGGTGAAACCTTTAATCCTGTATAAGGATTTTTATCATGGGATACACGCTTTATATCTCCTTTGATTTTCGTAAGCAGAGCTGTAACAGTATCCTTATCTGCTGTTTCTCTGAAGTATTTTTTATTTAACTCTTCAATAGATAGTGAATTAAGCTCCTGTAAAAATCCGTTGTGAAGTGGATTTTGAAAGAAACTACCCCAAGCGATATGTGTAAAATCAGTAAATGTAAAAAGTTTTGCGTACAAAAGATCAAACCAAGCTCTTCCATGTGGATCGGGTTCTACAACATCATTCGGAGCATGATGAATATGCTCACCACATAGTTCAGCAGAAAATTTTTCATACTCCTTCGTATACATCAGCATCTCGTGCCAGATGTCATCCACCTTTTTACTGAACATCGGTACATTATTTAAAAGTGAACACATGATAAAGAAGCGTTGAAGCTCATAATATACAACCTCAAAGTACGCTTCTGTTGCCTTCGGGTGCTCTGAAAGATATCTGCGTTTTATTTTTTCTTTAAACTCACGAGGGAGAGCTTTCTCCATGTTTCTTACACTTTTTTGTAAATGTAAATCTTCACGAATACCTAAGTTCGGTGGAAGTTCAGTTTTTTCTGCCACCTTTTGATAATTCGGTTTAGTCGTGAATTTAATAACAAGGGGAGCAATTACGACTATGGCAAAAAATAAAAAAAATAGTTTAAACATCTATGGCGCCTCCTTTTACGTCTCCTACCAAATAGCTATATTCTAGTTCTCTACTTTAATGATAATATAAGATGAATTTATTGTAAAAAAGTGGGTGTTTTTTTGACGGTTTTATTGTTAGCTGGAATCTTGTTTACGTTAATCCTCATAATTAAACAAAGAGATATTGCCACTGTTGGGATTGTAAGAAACATTACCCATAAATTAAAGAGTCGTTCTTTAAGTACGAACTACTGGCAAGCAGGTATAACATTATTTGTTGCGAACGCTGCATTATTCGCACTAGCTTTTGTAATTCTTTTCTTTCTGCCTTACGGTGCTATGGTGGGGCTATGCCTGTGCATACCGCTCAGTCTTTTTACATGGATGCTATTTTCTGAAGTGTGGAGAGGATCGTGGAAGGATAAAGTGAGGATGGCGGTCATCGGAAGCACGTTTTTTCTCTTTTTCTTAGGGTGGATTTTTTGGTATTATGCAACACGTGAACCCGCTTATCCAGGAGACGATCTATTCATGGTATGGATTGGTGTGATCATTGCGTCTATTTTTACTATAGGAGCAATGAGCGTGAGTATGTTTGTGATTTTGCGAAAATAATTATTCAGTTTAAAAGAGAGACTGCTTAGAAAGCAGTCTCTTTTCATTTGCTCAATTACGAATGAGGTTTCTATTATTCTCAATCTCAAACTCTTTAATATTGATCATGTTCGCAGATACGTAATGATCGTTACCAACATGAATCAACTGTGGCGGATAGAGCGGTTTATCTGGCAGAATGATAGGTTCTCTGTATGCATTTCGACGCTCAGGATCTGCGATCGGAATGGATGATAAAAGAGATTTCGTATAAGGATGGATCGGATTTCGGTACAATTCATCTTTTGGGGCCAATTCGATCAGATGGCCAAGGTACATGACGGCAACTCGATCACTCATATAATGAACAACGCCAAGATCATGTGAGATGAACAAACAGGTTAGATCAAGTTCGGACTGAAGATCTTTTAATAGATTCAACACTTGTGCTTGAACAGATACATCGAGCGCTGATACGGGTTCATCTGCAATAATAAACTTAGGATCTAGCATCAATGCACGAGCGATTCCAATCCGCTGACGCTGCCCACCGGAGAACTCGTGGATCTTTTTTAGATAAGAAGTCTTCGGCAATCCGACTTTTTCTAATAGATTGTAAGCTTTCTTCGTACGCTCTTCTTTACTTAACATCCTCTGAATAACAAGCGGTTCTTCTAAAATTTCCCCGACCGTTAGACGAGGACTGAGTGATTCATAAGGATTTTGAAAGATCATTTGAAATTCTTTACGGTATGGCCGCAACTTTTTTTCGGGCATATGTGTGATATCCAGACCATCAAACATAATGTTTCCGTGCTCGGGTTTATATAATCGCATGATCGTTCGGCCAAGGGTCGTCTTACCAGATCCTGACTCCCCAACAATACCTAATGTTTCGCCCTTAAAAATATCGAGAGTAATTCCATCGATTGCTTTATGGATTCCTGTCTTCGTCATAAAATACTTAGAAAGGTTTTGGATGGTTATCAAGTGTTTATCCAACGATCGTCACCTCGCTCTCATCAAATAGACGAACGTAATGCCCAGGTTCCACTTCGATAAGAGAAGACGGAGCATGATAAACTTTGCTTTCCATGGAATAAGTCTCTGGTGCGAATTTTCTTCCCTTATATCCTGCTTCTTCAAACGAATAATCGTAAACGCTCTTTAAACGCTCGCTCTCGCTCTCCAAACTTGGAATGCAGCCGATCAAGCCTTTTGTATAAGGGTGGATGGGATTATTAAAGATCGTAAACACATCTCCTGATTCTACGATTCTTCCTCCAAACATGACATACACCCAGTCAGCATATTCTGCCACTACACCAAAATCATGTGTGATCATTAAAACAGAAGCGTCTTCACGTATTTTATAATCAGCGATCAAATCCAATACCTGCCTTTGAATCGTTACGTCTAACGCGGTCGTTGGTTCATCCGCAATTATCAGTTTAGGTCTACAGGATATGGCCATTGCAATTAAGATACGTTGTTTCATGCCTCCTGATAGCTGAGAGGGATATTGATCAAATATGTGTGCAGGATTATGAAAACCTACTTGTTCGAGAAGAGAGAGTGCCACGGTTCTAAGCTCTGATTTTGCTATCTGTTTATGATATTTCAAGCCTTCCGTGATCTGAATACCCACTTTCATAGCAGGATTCAGTGAGGCGATCGCGTCCTGAAAGATCATGGAGATCTCATTGCCTCGTATTTTTTGCATCTCTTTTTCTGTCATCTGCAAAATTTCTTTATCGTCAAAACGGATCGAGCCTGACTCTGCTCGACCATTGGCTGGTAGAAGTTTTAACACTGAAAGAGAAGTGACACTTTTTCCAGAACCTGATTCGCCGATAAGAGCGGCAGTCTGTCCTTTACTGACGGAGAGACTTAAATCAGTAACCGCATTAAATACGTTCTTTCCACTGCCGAAAGCTATGTTTAGATTGTTTATTTCTAAAAGTCTGTAAGACATGTTTCACACCTCACTTATGATTTGTTGGATTCGAGGCTATTCTGTATACCTTGTATCATGAGATTGATCGAGAAAATCATAAAAGCAAAGAATGATAGTGGCACTAAAATAATCCAAGGAGCCGTTAAGAGCTTCTGATATGATTGGCCGATGATACCAGCCCATTCGCCGCTTAATGATATGGTGGCTGGCGTTAAGTTAAAGATATCACCCATCATCACTGTTTTAGATCCACCGATAAAAACAGCAAGAACACCTAAGTGTGCTAACAAAATTAATGTTTGAATGGCTTGCTGAGCAAATAAAAGCAGGAGTTTTGAGCTCAGTTCAGGCAGGACATGCTTGTAATAGACATATGGCTTTTTCGATCCTAATGAAAAGGTGCTAACAATATAGTCTTTTGCTAGGATAGAGCGTATCTCTTCAGAAAACGTTGATACTAAAGGCGGTACACCAATACCAACGAGAATCAAGCACTGCACGACAATCAGAGTCATCATGCCCATCGGTTCAGTAGCGTCTTTTACAAAGAGCGGAACCATGAACATATAAGCTAAGATAGCAGTTGGGATATAGAGTGTGGCTTGTACGATATCGTCAAAGAACGTACTCTTCGATTTTCTATGAAACAAGGAAAAGAAAAGGGCGAAGAAAATTCTAAGAAAAGCAATGATTAAAGTGATCAGGATCGTATACTTTGCGCCTTCTAAAACAAGATACAATAAGTGCTTTCCGTTCATATCCGTTCCAAAAGGAGGCATGTCTTTCGGTGAGAAAGGAGCAACACCAACGATGACTTCATTCTCGTCATATAAAAACTTAGATTCCTTTTGAACATCCATGAGAGATGGATAAATAAAGCTTAATAAAATTAAACTCACGATAAATAGAAACCCGATTAAGAACTGCGGCTGTTTAAGCAATCGAACGATCATGCTGCATCCTCCTTTTGAACGTTTAAGCCTCCGCGGTAAGATTCCATGACCTCGAACAGGAAGGAGAAAGGAATCGCGATAAACAAGACCGTTATGATAAACGAAACACCTTGCGTGTTCAGCATGATGGTCATGATTCCGTTCAAGTTAAAGACGTATTCTAGAATGAATAAGTTCGAAAGCATGAAAACAAAGATGGTCTTGGAATATTGAAAGAGACTCGTCATAATATTACGGAACACATGATTGAGCGTGATGTAGAGGTTTCCGAGTCCCATCGCTCGTGCTACGGTTATGTATGGTTTGTTTTGCTCTTCTTTCATTAGTAGAAAGGTAATCTTAAAGAGTTGAATCGTTGGCAGGACAGAGAGTGTTAGAATCGGAAAAAAGTAGATGCGGTTGTCGTAGACGCCGGAAACGTTCGCTATTAATAATCCAGTCTTCTTAAAGATATATACTGCTGAAACTTGTAGCGCGATAACGATAAAAAGATCGGGTAATGATTCTAATAGTGTTAAAAATCCATAGACAGCGCGTTTTAATGGTCTTGGCAGCAGTGTCGCTAAGAACGTCAGCAATAACGCTACTAGGAGACCTAGTAGTAGTGCTGTAAAGAAAATCGTCATCGAGTAAAAAAACTTATCAAAAATATCCGGAAATAGACTATATTTTCGATTCTCAATGGTGTACTCCCAAAGCTTCATGCTTTGAAGTGGTGCGATGCCAAAGAAGATAGAAGGAAGAAAACTGATGATCAAAACGCCGATTAAGATCGACCGAAGCCTCTTCAGATAACTTGTAAATGAAAAGTTCATTTATTACACCTCTTTTTGTAGCTGTAGTTGACAGAATAATCTGTATGTAATAATTGTAAACGAATTGACATGTCTTTTGAATAGCATTATGTATTAAATTTCCAACAAAAAAATACTGAATGGAAATCCTCAGTATTTTTTCAGTAAAACCTCTTTTGCCAACCAGTCGATTCCTTCTTGAATAAATATTTCAGAAGGATTTGAGTGCGGTGTATGTTCGAATATCCAAATAAGATCGGGATAACTTGATAAAACGTGGAGGATTTCCTTAAGGGAATAATGTTGTCCGTTATCTTCATGTGATGGATGGATAGGAACCCATATGTATTTGTCATCCAGATATTCAATGTTGTGTAGATGGACAACTTTAATGTGATCTTTCCACTTCTGAATCATGTTTAGAGCCTTTTCATCTGCAGCTAATAGGTAATCACCAATATCAATGCACAGCTTCAGTCCGTATTTTTCCCATACTGTGATAGGAAAAGCATTTAGGTACTGTATTCCTTTCGGCGATTTATCCAATCCGAGCTTTGGTTCGCAGATGATCGGCAAGTTGTATGTTTGCTGTAGTTCAGATAATCGTTTCAGACCCTGCTCAATTAACGTATCGGGATTACATGCGCAGCCCTGAAAATAAGGGAAATGAACAAGGATATACTGAGCGCCTATTTCAACGAGACGCTGAATTTCCTTTTCGAACAAGGTCCATGCTTGTTCAGGTGTATATTGAAACTTCTCTAATAAATCATATTTACTTCCGTTTCTATAGATGGGAGAGTGGATGCCAAAGGTTTTGTTGCTATTCTTTAGAAGTAATAGAAACCTTTGAAAGGCATCTTCATTTTCGAATTCTCCAATCTCAATATGTGTGATCTGCTCATGAACTCGAAACAGATCGTTGAATTTTGTTTCATCAGACATGATGGTACTGCCAGAAATGCCGATTGTATGTGTCATCTTAACCTCCTAGATAATATAAAAAAGACAGGAAATGAGATCCTGTCTTTTAAAATCCTCCACCACCGCTACCACCCGAGTGGTGATTATGTTGGGATGCATTCCAGGCTGCTGCATTATTGATCTTGTTTTGATCACTAACATGCTCTTCAAGCTCGTATTTGTAGTTATACCTTCTGTACTTTAGCCTTGTTCTCCAGTTGACGATTGCGGCTAGTAAAGTCACCGCGGCGATAGGTCCTAAAATGTATAGCCAAAACATAGAAGCACCTCCTTAAATTGTGTTGTTACTCGTTACCGTATGTTGTTATTCCTTATATATGCGAATCAAGAAAGAGATGAAGCTTGTCCAGGCCCTAAGCTGCTTTAATTGTATAATTCTACAAAAAATGTAAGAAATCCTTTAAGGGGTCTGTCCCGGGGTCTGACCCCGGGACAGACCCCCTACAATTTAGACACAATTTTAACACATACTGGGAGATAACTGCTTTGCAATTTAAGACAGGTATCACTATAATATAAGAGGAATCGACAGAAGCAGTCCGGCAGTGGGCTGTTTTTTGCAGTTATACAACAAACAAATTTAGGTTAAAACTTTTAAAAGAAGTCAAACAATGAAGGTGAAAGATATGAAACGAGCTCGACTAATATATAATCCAAGTTCGGGAAGAGAAACGGTAAAAAAACAGCTTCCTTATATTCTAGACAGACTTGAAAATGCAGGTTATGAAACGTCATGTCATGCAACAACACCCGAAGAAGGTTGCGCGACTCGCGCTGCACGTGCAGCAGGGGAAAGAGGTTTCGACCTCGTTATCGCAGCTGGTGGAGACGGAACGATCTATGAAGTGGTCAATGGATTAGCAGGACTTGAAGATCGCCCCATGCTAGGAATCATTCCAGCGGGAACTACGAATGACTTTGCACGTGCAGTAGGTGTGCCGCGCACGATTGAAGGAGCTTGTGACGTTCTATGCGGTGGTGTACATATGCCTGTTGATATCGGTAAAGTAAACGACAGGTTCTTCATCAACATCGCAGGAGGCGGTCGTATAACAGAGCTAACGTATGAAGTACCAAGCAAACTGAAGACGATGATTGGACAGCTGGCGTATTTCCTAAAAGGAATTGAGATGTTGCCGTCGATTCGTCCTACATTTGTTGAGATCGAATTCGATGATAAAGAAAAATATGAAGGCGAGATCATGCTCTTCTTAGTAGCTAACACAAATTCAGTTGGAGGCTTTGAGAAACTTGCTCCATCATCAGAATTCCATGACGGTCTTTTTGATGTAATCATCTTAAAGAAAACGAATCTTGCAGAATTTGTACGTATTGCATCTCTTGCGATCCGTGGGGAACACATTCATGATGATCATGTGATCTACAAGAAGGCGAAGCGTGTAAAAGTAACGCCTCGTGAAAAGATGCAGATCAACCTAGATGGAGAGCTAGGAGGCATCCTTCCAGGTGAGTTTGAAAATCTACACCATCATTTTGAATTGCTTGTACCAAAAGAGCGACTTAAACCTTAAACCAACCATGTCAAAGAACACTGAAGCAAAATCTGCTGAGTGTTCTTTTTTATTAAAAAATGAGTAACGGGAGATGTTTATGACTTACCTATTTCAGGTTATTACTCAAGAACAAGCTGAGGAGATTGCGTTTCAATGGCACTATGATGGAGAGTATTCATTCTATAATATGGAGTCAGATAGAGATGATTTAGCAGAATTTATTAACCAAGAAAAGAGAGGGGAATCTGTGTATTCAGTCCTTAATAATAATGAACTAATTGGTTTTTTTAGCGTGAATAAAGCAGATGAACGGATATATGATATTGGTTTAGGAATGAGACCAGACTTAACGGGTAAAGGTATAGGCTTCAAATTTCTGAAATCAGGAATAGAGTTTGTGAAAAGTGAATACAAACCAAAAAAAATAACATTATCTGTAGCGACATTTAATCAAAGAGCGATAAACGTTTATGGAAAAATGGGTTTTAAAGAAATTAAGACTTTTATGCAAGCTACAAACGGTAGTGAATTTGAGTTTATCAAAATGGAATACGGATGCTAATTTAATGATACAGCTGTCCATAAAAGACATCTATTTAATCATAAAAAGACCTGTCATAGCTTTGTAAGTTGAAAAGTAAAATAGATTTCAGGGGGCATAACGCTCTATTTCATATTCCTTTTCTTCCAAAGGAGTTTTTAGAAGATGGATAGCAACCAGAATCTGTGCGAGCAGTTTGCCAAAATATTAAATGGTCGTTCACAAAATCACCAAGGTGTGTGTTCGGTCTCCCTGCACCGTACGTTTTCAGCTACTGTGCAAGGAAAACCAAGTAAAGCGGTACTTCCAGTAGGGGTATCGTTTGAGTCTTTGGATCAAAGCGGAAATGCTTTGAACCTATTAGAAATTGCTGTTCTACAGGAAGAAATACCACGTTTTATGTATGCCGTTGTTCAGCAGGGGCTCATTGTAAGTGCGCTTCATAATCACTGGCTATACGTTAATCCGCAGATTATGTACATGCATGTTCAATCCGTTGAACCGCCTTTAAATTTTGCTCAAAAGGTAAGCCGTTCTTTTTCTTATTTATCGAGTTACCCTTCTTCTTAAAAAATTCTTACGTCTGGGCCACATATAGGTGGTCCGTTTTTTTTTATGTAAGCATTTGGTGTCCACTAACAGTTATGCTACAATCAGAAAAGCATAAGAGACAAAAAGGGACGATGACAATGACAAAGGCTGATTTGCCTGTTCATAAAAATGAAAGTTATGAAGTAGATATAGTGGATTTAACCCATGAAGGAGCAGGAGTTGCTCGTGTAAATGGGTTTACTTTGTTTGTGCCGAATACATTGCCTGGCGAGCGTGCGAAGATCAAGGTTGTAGGTGTGAAAAAAGGATTCGGTTTTGGTCGTTTAGAAGAGCTGATCGAAGAGAGCCCTGAACGTGTTGAACCACCTTGTCCGATCTATAAATGGTGTGGAGGGTGTCAGCTTCAGCATCTATCCTATGAAGGACAGTTGGAATACAAACGAAAGCTTGTAGAAGACGTTCTAGCGAGAATCGGAAAGTTAGAAGACGTTCCCGTTCTCTCAACACTTGGCATGGGAGAAGAACCTTGGCGTTATCGCAATAAAGCGCAAGTGCCAGTTGGTGAACGCAACGGCCGCATCATCACAGGTTTCTACCAAAAGCGTAGCCATGAGATCGTAGAGATGGATAGCTGTATTATCACGGGGGATACGAACGACGACGCGGTACAAGCTGTGAAAGAAATCGTGAATCAGTATAACATCAGTGCTTATAATGAAGAAAAACATAAAGGTATTCTTCGTCATATCATTGCGCGATACGGGAAAACGACAGGTGATTTAATGATCGTACTCGTAACGAACGGTCAAGACCTGCCGCAGCGTAAGAAGATAGTAGAAGATATCCGAAAAGCACTACCTGAGATTAAATCAATCGTTCAAAATGTGAACTCAAAACGTACGAACGTGATTTTTGGTGAAGAAACACGCGTGCTTTGGGGTGCTGAATATATTTACGATTTTATCGGCGACATCAAGTTTGCCATCTCAGCGCGTTCGTTTTATCAGATCAATCCAGACCAGACGAAGGTGCTTTATGATCAAGCGTTACAATATGCGGAACTAAATGGTGATGAGACGGTCATCGATGCGTATTGCGGAATTGGGACAATATCACTGTTCCTCGCACAAAAAGCGAAAAAAGTGTACGGCGTAGAAATCGTACCAGAAGCGATTGAGGACGCGCGCCGCAATGCGGAGTTAAACAATCTCCATAACGCTGAGTTTGCTGTTGGTAAATCAGAAGATGTGATTCCCGAGTGGAAAAAACAAGGCATCACGCCAGATGTGATCGTCGTGGATCCACCACGAAAAGGCTGTGACGAGGAATTATTAAAAACCATCATTGAAATGAAACCGAAGCGTGTTGTGTATGTGAGCTGTAACCCAGCTACACTAGCACGTGATTTGCGCGTACTTGAAGATGGTGGATTTAAAACGCAGAAAGTCCAGCCGGTCGATATGTTTCCTCAGACGACGCATGTTGAAGCTGTTGCGTTGCTTGAGCTTAACTAATTAAAAAATAAAAATGGCTATCTATTACTTTTTTATACTTACTGTTCGAATTGTAAGGATGCCGTAGAGATAAAGACAATGACTTTGGCATTGTTTTGAAGGGAACGTATCAGCAGTGTGGGCAAGATGTGACCAGATTGTAAATGAATGAAAATGAGTATTAATAATTACAGGAAGTGAGCCTTCAAGAGGGCTCACTTCTTTTTTTATTTTGACTGTGAAGATGACTTTGCAGACTGCTCACGAAATGTGTGTCACAGTTAGGGCTGAAGTAGATGGTGCATTCCTAATTTTAACAGTTTGCAAGTGTTATTGTTTTTCAAAAGTCGATATGCTAGAATCATGCTTGGGAATGATAATTATTATCAATAAGAAACGCAATAATAGTTTGTACATGTTGTATAGTTCTTTTTAATAATTACTAACAATCCCGTAGTTTGTAGTAACTTTGACAGAAAAATTTTAATCTCCGAAGTTTCTGGAGATTTGGTTAGGTATATAGAACTTGTTTGGTCTTCAAATGAAAGGGTGTAAATGATGAGGAACATCGAAAAATATAGAAATGCCTTTATTAATGTGTTGGAACTAGAGGAAGATGAAGTAGTTGAGAATTTAGTCTTAGCAGAATCAGCAGAATGGGATTCAATCGCACATATGGCGCTCATTTGTGAGATTGAGGATGCATTTGATGTCTCATTAGATTCAGAATGGATGACGGAATTCAATTCTTACCAGTCTGGAATTGAGCTATTGGAACGTTCGGGAGTGAACATTATTAATGAATAACTTCAAAAAAATGGAGCAGTTTGGGAACCGCACAGCTGTATATGCAGACCGAGAATATTCATACTCAGAAATGGTAGAAATATCGGATGCCATCTGCGGTAATGTGGGTGAAAGAACGCTCGTTTTTTGTTTGTGCTCAAATAATAAAGAGTCTTTATTTGGTTACGTGGGCTTTATTAGAGGTGGCGTTGTCCCCGTTCTTTTGGATGCATCCATCCATATAGATCGGTTACGAAGACTGGTTCATCTTTATAAGCCTGCATACATCTGGGCAACTAGTAATAATCAAGATCTCTCAAAGACAATGGATTCTTCCTTTGTATATGGAGATTACACATTATATAAATGTCCTACCCATTTTCAACATAATCTTCATGAACATCTTGCTTTACTCTTAACAACCTCTGGAAGTACGGGGAGCCCCAAATTTGTTCGTTTAAGCTATGAAAATATTTTTGAAAACGCTGTATCAATAGCAAAGTACCTTGATATCCATGAAAACGAAAAACCGATCACTACACTACCAATGAATTACTCCTACGGGCTTTCAATTATTAACAGCCATTTCGTATGTGGAGCCACCGTCGTTGTAACGGGGGCTTCTATAATGAGTAAGGATTTTTGGAATTTATGTAAGGAACAGCAAGTCACAACTTTTGGTGGAGTTCCTTTTGTGTATGAGATGCTTGACAGGATGAAGTTTGAAGAGCTTAGTCTGCCAAGTTTAAAAAAACTAACTCAAGCAGGTGGCAAATTGAACGAAACGCTATCTCGCAAATTTGCTAATGTGTGTAATCAGAAAGGGATTCAGTTTTTTACCATGTACGGTCAAACGGAGGCGACAGCCCGGATGACCTATCTACCCTATGAGAAAAATCTTGAAAAAGCAGGAAGTATCGGTATTGCTATTCCAGGTGGAGAGCTAATCATTCAAGATGACAAGGGAAACAAAATTACAGCACCTCATTTGACAGGTGAATTGATATACAAAGGGCCTAATGTTTCCTTAGGGTATGCTGAGTCGTTATTCGATCTTTCTAAAAAAGATGAGAATAAAGGTGTTTTGCGTACAGGAGATATGGCTTACTTTGATGAGGATGGGTATTTCTTCATATCAGGACGCATTAAAAGAATGATAAAAGTGTATGGAAACCGCATCAGTCTTGATGATGTAGAATTGTTTTTACATGAGCATGGCCACGATTGTATCTGTGCTGGAAGTGATGACCAAATGTATATCTACACATTAAGAGATGATTATGTTCAGATAAAAAAAATAGTCAAGGAAAAATTAAACTTGAAGGGCTTTAAGATTATGAGAATTGAGGAAATCCCACGGAATCACTTTGGAAAAATCCTCTATTCAAACCTCCCTAAACTTGGCTAATTTATAGTTGGTGATTTTTATGACCGACCACCATCTGTTCAACGTGTTGCAATGCCATTTATGCATATTTTCTAGTTCGTTTTATCAGAAAAAAATATAAGGTAATTTTTTATCAGGTGATTGAATGACTTTTATATCAATTGAGTTTCTTCTATTTCTCGCAATAACCGTTTTGTTGAATTATATAATCCCCCATCGATTGAGATGGGTTCTTTTATTGGTTGCAAGTTATGTGTTTTACGCTAGTTTAAGTATTCAATTTATACTATTACTGTTAATTAGCACAGCTTTTACTTATTTCACTGGAATTTTCATTGAAAAACAGGAGACCAAAAAACAGAAGAAAAAAGCCATGATCGTTGGTATTTCTGTATTGTTGTTTTTTCTTGGTTGGTTTAAATATTTTAATTTTGTGAATGAATCGCTTCGGTCGTTGGCGACATCCATGGGTTGGAATTATGCGATACCCTACCAAGAGATTGTTCTGCCATTAGCCATTTCATTTTATACATTTCAGGCTGTAAGTTATCTTGTGGATATTTTCTATGGAAAGCAAAAAGCTGAAAGACATTATGGTTATTTTTCGGTCTATTTTGCATTTTTTCCACAACTGGTTGCAGGGCCGATTGAACGTGCCAAAAAATTAATTCCACAATTGAAAGTCGAACAGCGTTTAAACTATGAAAATTTAGTATATGGAATGAAGAGAATCGCATGGGGTTTTTTTAAAAAGACATTGATTGCAGATCGACTAGCTCCAATCGTTGCTAGTGTTTACGATAGTCCTAACCCGTCTGGTTCTGAAATCGTACTAGCTACTATCTTATTCTCGATTCAGTTATACGCTGATTTTTCAGCATGCAGTGACATTGCCATTGGTAGCGCCAGAATGTTGGGAATCAATTTAACTGAAAACTTTAAGCAGCCGCACTTTGCCGTTTCGATTGCAGATTTTTGGAGTAGATGGCATATAACGCTCTCCACATGGCTTAGGGATTATATTTTTTTCCCGTTAGGTAAGAGGAAAAAGAAGAGAAGCGAAATTTATTTTGCCATTGTGATTACTTTTTTAGTAAGCGGCATATGGCACGGAGCCGCTTGGACTTTTGTATTATGGGGTCTCATTCATGGGTTTTATCGCGTGTTTGGAGATGCAACGAAATCTTATCGTGAAAGTATGGCTTCGTTTATTCGATTGGATAGAACTCCAGTGCTTCATAGGTGGTTGAAGATTGCAATAACCTTCCTTCTAGTCTGCTTTTCTAGAGTTTTTTTTCGATCGGATACCGTAGCACAAGCATTTGATCACGCAAAACTTTTCTTGAGCATCAGCTCTTGGAGCCCGGTGGGAATGGTTAAAGCTTTTGAAATTTTTCCGTTATTTGATCTGTTACTTTTTATTTTTTTCTTTATTATTCTACAACTGTTTCAATATATAGAAAGAAACAATGGTTCTGCATGGGAATTTCTATCAAAGCGCTCCACATTTACTAGATTGGCATTTTATATTTTTCTTATTTTTTCAGTTCTTATATTAGGTGTTACAGAGAATGGATTTGTTTATGGTGGATTTTGATACAACAACTTCCATGTGTAGTTTAGGTGAAGATTTGATAAAAGATACACGGTGTTGAAAGGATTTGCTATGTTACGTTTATTCATCAAGTTAACAATTATCATCGGTGTTGTTATCCTACTTTTTATGCCGATCAATCAATTTGTTAAGGATTCATATGATTACAATATTGATCATGACATACTGGCATTTAAGAAACAACCACATCCTGTTGATCTCATCAATCTAGGTGCATCTCATTCGATGTATGGTTATTATTTTAAGCCCACTGGTTTGTCCCATCTGGACTTAGCGCTTCCTTCTCAGACCATTCAATACGACTCTAAATTGTTGAAAGAGTATGGTGAGCATCTTAAACCTGGTGGTGTCGTTCTCGTTTCCATCTCTCAAATGACTTTCGCCAATTCTGAGGCTAAGAACATTGGGAACTATTATAGAGTTTTAGATCGTAGTGATATTGAACCGTATAATATCATTGATTATTACACTTACTTGAATTTACCTGGGACAAATACTGGGAGTCTTAGCTCTGCAATCACGGGTAAACTAAAAGACTTAAGATGGAATTCTCATCAACCTTGGTCAAATAATGGTAAAGATTATTCAGAAAGAAAATATGAGAAAATAGAAGAACAGTACCAGGAAGCAATAGAAAACAATAACATTGAACCAAATGTAAAGCAGTTAGAAGAAATTGTAGATTATTGCAGCGATAAAGGCTACCAAGTCGTGTTGACCATGGAGCCTGTTCATCAGTCTTATCAAAAATATTTCAATAAAGAAGTTATGAATAGACTTGTTTTTCAGCATTTAGAAGCTCTAAATCTAGATGTTCCATTGTTAAATTATATGAGTGATCCAAGATTCGTAAACAAGCAAGAATATTTTATCGACCCCGATCATTTAAACAGTGAGGGCAGAAAAAAGTTCTCTTGGATCGTATACGAGGAACTGATGAGAATGGGCTATTTAAAAAAGGATTGAATCAAAGTTGAATTAAACATGAAACATTTAAATAACTTTAAAAGTTAATAAAGGTGCAGACCTGCAGGTTAGAAGGGCAGGGACGAAAAAGAAGACAATATATTTTTGTACGAATTGTATTGATATCATAATCATCGAGAGGCTTTTTTGTACATTTGTAAATTTCCATAAATTATAAATGTGCAGTGATTGATATTGAGTGAACAATCATGATATAAGAGTAAAAGAATATTTATTTTACCGGGATTTTGAAGTTGCATTATAGTGAGAGGATTTGAGCATCAATGATAGATAATTTTTGGCGTGATCTGCCGCGTCCGTTTTTTGTACTTGCTCCAATGGAGGACGTGACAGATGTGGTTTTTCGTCATGTTGTAAGTAAGGCTGGGCGACCGGATGTGTTTTTTACGGAGTTTACAAACTCAGATAGCTATTGTCATCCAGAGGGATTAAAAAGTGTTCGCGGCCGTTTGACGTTTACAGAAGATGAACAGCCGATGGTGGCACATATATGGGGAGATAACCCTGAATATTTCCGTAAAATGAGTATTGGCATGAAAGAGATGGGCTTTAAAGGAATCGACATTAACATGGGCTGCCCAGTACCGAATGTCGCACAAAGAGGAAAAGGAAGTGGCCTTATTCTACGTCCAGATGTAGCGGCTGAATTAATTCAGGCGGCTAAAGCTGGCGGACTACCTGTTAGTGTGAAAACACGACTTGGGTTTAAAGAGATCGATGAGTGGGAAGCGTGGCTTACGCATATTTTAGAGCAGGATATTGCAAACCTTTCTATCCATTTACGAACAAGAGAGGAAATGAGTCTTGTAGATGCTCATTGGGAGCTTATTCCTGAGATTAAAAAGCTGCGTGACAAAATTGCACCAGATACGTTACTAACGATCAATGGAGACATTCCGGACCGTCAAGTAGGGCTAGAGCTTGCTGAAAAATACGGAATTGATGGTGTTATGATCGGACGAGGAATCTTTAAAAATCCTTTTGCTTTTGAAAAAGAGCCAAGAGAGCACAGCAGCAAAGAATATCTTGATCTGTTAAGACTGCAGCTTGATCTCCAAGATCAATACGCGGAAGAAGTGCCGCGTTCTATCACAGGACTTCACCGCTTTTTCAAAATCTATGTAAAAGGATTCCCAGGAGCGGCAGAATTACGCAATCAGTTGATGAACACAAAATCAACGGATGAAGTGAGAGCGTTGCTAGATCAAATCAATCATTAATAACTTTTAAAAGAATAAAGAAATAGATTGAAAAACAGTATGAGACCTTGTGGGTACATGCTGTTTTTTTGATTTGAATCCATTAAATTCATCAAGAGGTAATTTATGTTAAGGTGAAGCTAACAATTGCTAGATCAAATACAAAAGGGAGGTACGTTCATGAAAAACAATCGGAAGTTGTTAATCATTGTTGTAACCGTTCTGCTCGTTATAGTATCTGCTTGCGGAAATTCAACTGATTCGTCAAATGGATCAACGGATAACGAATCAAAAAATGATAAATCAACTCAAAAATCAGGTGCAGATATTTCAAATAAAGATGATATTGAAAAAGCTTCAGGAAGTGATCATACTAATGAAAAGGTAGATATGTCTCAGAAAGATGCTTCTGAAAATAAGGAAAGTACAAAAGAAAAATATCTTCAAAAATGGGAAGAGATGAAGAATAAAGTAGCAGAGATGAGAAAGAATCCACTAGATGATACAACATTCGCTTTGAAGAAAGTGGAAGGCGATGCATACGAACTATTAGATGACTTGTTAAACGAAATTTATGGAGTACTAGAGAAGCAACTCAATAAAGAAGAGATGAACCAATTAAGAAAAGAACAACGTGAATGGTTAATCAATAGGGAAAATATAGCTAAAAAGGAATCTCTTAAATATGAAGGTGGTACATTGGAGCAATACGAATATGTAAGAACAATAAACAATCTTACAGAGAAGAGATGCTTTGAATTAATTGAGAATTATATGAAGTAATAACTGGGTCTAAAAGTAACTCCACCAGGTGTATAAGAGGAAGGTGACAGCTTCTGTAGAATTATAGAAACATTCATGGAAAAGCAAGGAGGAGTTACGTTATGAAATTACTGCTCACATCTGGAGGCGTGATTAACAAAAGCATACATGAGGCGCTCGTTAATATGTTGGACAAGCCAATTGCTGATTGCAACGCCCTTTGTATACCTACTGCCATGTACGGACATCCCTGGGTGGGACCAGGCGTGAAAGCTTGGGAGTTCATCACCGGGAAAGAGGAAAATCCTATGGTTAACCTAGGTTGGAAGTCAGTTGGTGTGCTCGAGCTTACTGCGCTGCCAAGCATAGACAAAGAACGCTGGGTACCCCTCGTAAAGGAGACCGACGTCTTTTTAGTTTCGGGCGGAGACGCTCTTTACCTGTATCATTGGATGCAGCAGTCGGGGTTAGCAGAGATATTACCATCGCTTCGCGCAGTATATGTGGGAATGAGTGCAGGTAGTATGGTGATGACACCTAGGATTGGGAAAGATTTCGTTGGCTGGACTCCACCGAGCGGTGAAGATCAAGCACTTGGATTCGTCGATTTTTCAATCTTTCCACATGTTGATCACGAGATGCTGCCAGAAAACACTATGGCAGCTGCAGAACAATGGGCTGCTGAGATTAATGGACCAGCATATGCTATTGATGATGATACCGCAATCAAAGTAATTAATGGTGAGACTGAAGTAATTTCTGAAGGACATTGGAAACTTTTAAGTAAAGTTAGTTCATAGGTCATATCATTCGGAAAATGAATCTGATAGGAATTAAATTTAAAGTAGAGATTTTTTTATGAAGAAGAAAGCAGGTGATACCTATGCTTTTTTCTTTTTTTTATGGGGCTGAAATCTAGTGAGAGATTCTCCTTTGAATTTTTGAACACGTTAGTCTTAATTAGTAGATTTCACCTATACGACGCTCATGCCCATAGTTAATATTTATATTTTTGTAAAATTAAGATAATTCTTATTGTTCATTCGGAATTTTTTCCTCTCCTATATAATGATAATAACCAATTAATAGGAGGTATCGTTTCGTGAAGAAAAAGCTTATAGGTTCCGTCATTTTGTCATCTACATTTCTATTAAGTTCCATTCCGGTTAATGTACTTGCACAACCTGTTCATTCAAGTGAAGTCAACCGTGTTCAAGTTGCTAAAGAATGGAATGAGAAAGCGAGTGTACCTTTCTTTGTGAAGGAAAGAAATGCAGAGAAGTTTTCCTCAAGCAGTTCTTCTAACGCACTAAATTATTTAAAGAAAAATCAAGATAAAACAGGTATTAAAAGTCCGGAAAAAAATTTAAAAGTAAAAAGTGTAAATAAAGATGAACTTGGAATGACTCACGTACGGTTTTCACAAGCAATCAATGGGATTCCTGTAGAAGGTTCTGAAGTCGTCGCCCATTTTAATAAAAATCATGAGATCGTTTCTGTGAATGGAAGAACGAATCAAACGATTGTCGATCAACTCGTAGATACACAAGCTGCCATCAGTAAACAAGCTGCGCTACAAGCTGCTTTATCATCGGTTAAAGCTCCTCAAGAGCTAACATATGAACCAACATCTGAGCTCGTTATCTATCCATTTGAAAATAAGAATCACACCGCTTATAAAATAAACGTTAACTTTATGGGTGAAGAACCTGGAAACTGGTTTGTATTTGTAGATGCTAAGACAGGAGAAGTCATCGATCAGTATAATGGGCTCATGCATGCTGATGAACATAAAACGCAAACAGGCTCTGGCCTTGGCGTTCATGGTGAACATAGAAAATTACATATTACACGAGTGAAAGAGCCGAAATCTGGTACAAGGTTTGCTTTAGCAGATTATTCTCATGAGAATCTTGAAGGAATCTTTACGTATGATGCTACGAGTGATTGGGATTCTAGTAATGATAAGATTTTTACGGGGAATTCAGCTTCCTTTACGAGTGACTATGACCGAGCTGCTGTTGATGCACACTATAATTCTGAAAAGGTCTATGAGTATTATTTGAATGAGCATGGCCGGAATTCTTTGGATGGAGAAGGTATGGCGATCAATTCTTATGTACACATGGGAGTCGATTACAATAATGCATTCTGGAATGGACGTTATATGGCCTACGGAGATGGTGACGGAGAATTTTTCATTCCATTATCTGCAGGTCTTGATGTTGCGGCACATGAAATGACACATGGTGTGATTACGCATACCGCAAATCTAGCTTACCGTAACCAATCGGGAGCACTTAATGAATCATTCGCTGACGTTTTTGGTGCACTCGTTGATGATAGTGATTGGGAAATGGGTGAGGACATCATGGCACCGGCTGCAAAAGCAGATGGCGTAACGAGATTGCGTAGCTTAAGCGACCCGAACAGTGTTGTTGTCAGCAACCCGCAAAGAGCGGCATATGGCAGTGGTGTCTATCCAGCACATATGGATGAATATTATAACATGCCGCTGAATGTAGATAATGGTGGTGTACATGTGAACTCTTCCATTACGAATCATGCTGCATATCTGATTGGTGAGGAGCTTGGTAGAGAAAAATTAGGTAAAATTTATTACCGTGCACTATCGGTATACTTAACATCGAATTCTAACTTTAGTGAAGCTCGTCAAGCCATCGTACAAGCTGCAACAGATCTTTATGGTTCAGGAAGTACTGAAGTAACCGCAGTTAACGCAGGCTTTGATGCGGTTGGTATTAATTAATCGAACCATTGGTAGCTGTAATACAAAATGAAAACCTCAGGAATAATATCCTGAGGTTTTATTTTAGTAAAACAAACCCGAATACTATCAAAATATTCTAATTATTACAACTTTTATAAATACATTGTATTAAGTCGAAATACTCACTATAATACTATTTAACAGAAGGACAATTGTCTTTTTCAGGTGGATTGAATTTGGTGGGCTTTCTTATTCCTACCTGTTAAAAGACGTAGGCTACAGGTTTATTCAGATAAACAGCTTTACAATTCTAACTAGATTGGTGATGACATCTATGAAACGTATACTGAAAAAGTGGAATCAGTTAAGTCTTGTTAAACAGATCATTATAGGATTGATTGTTGGTATTATCCTAGCTGTAACGATTCCGCAAGCAGCAAAACCTGTTATTATTTTTGGCACTTTATTTGTAGGTGCACTAAAAGCAATCGCACCTGTTTTAGTATTATTCTTGGTTATGTCGGCGATCGCGCAACATAAAGCGGGCCATCAGACGAACATGAAAGCCATTATTTTATTTTATCTTATAGGTACATTCTTAGCTGGATTAACAGCTGTTATTGCAAGTTTTATCTTCCCTGTAGGTCTGACTCTTGGTAAGGGAGCTGAAGGGGTTACCCCTCCGGGTGGTGTTGCTGAAGTACTAAAAACGCTGCTGATGAACGTTGTTGATAATCCATTCAACGCTTTGGTTAACGCGAATTATATCGGTATCCTGGCATGGGCAGTGCTTTTAGGACTTGCTTTAAGAAGTGCACAGGAAACGACAAAAACGATGATTTCAAACGTTTCGGACGCTGTAGCTAAATTGGTAACATGGGTCATTAAGTTAGCACCTCTAGGAATCATGGGACTAGTCGTTGAATCAATTACGTCAAACGGTATTGAATCATTATTGGGTTATAGCAAGTTGTTAGGACTTTTAATTGGTTGTATGTTATTTGTTGCCTTGGTTGTGAATCCACTTATTGTTTTCGCAGCAATCAGACAAAATCCTTATCCGCTTGTTTTCAAATGCTTGAAAGAAAGTGGAATAACAGCATTCTTCACACGTAGCTCCGCTTCTAACATTCCTGTCAACATGAAGTTATGTGAGAAGCTTGGTTTGGACAAGGATAATTATTCTGTATCCATCCCATTAGGGGCGACGATCAATATGGCAGGTGCTGCGGTTACGATTTCTGTTTTAACGCTTGCAGCGGTTCATACACTAAACATTCAGGTTGATCTCGGAACAGCTATTCTTCTAAGTGTTTTATCCGCTGTGTGCGCGTGTGGCGCTTCAGGGGTTGCTGGTGGATCGTTATTATTGATCCCTCTAGCGTGTAGTCTGTTCGGTATTCCCGGTGATGTGGCGATGCAAGTAGTTGGTGTTGGCTTTATCATCGGTGTATTACAAGATTCTTTTGAAACAGCATTAAATTCATCAACAGACGTACTTTTTACAGCAGCTGCTGAGTACAAAGAGTGGCGTAAAGAAGGAAAAGAAATTAACATTCAAAAAGCAGCATAATAGATGGCACCTGAGACGTTGTTTAGCGTTGAAGGTGCCTTTTTGTTGCCGTATTTTCTCGTTTAAAGGAATTACTATTATGTGTATGGAATGACTTAAGTGGTTTTATTATAAAAAAAAATCAGGAGGCTACTCATGGGAAGATTAGTGCATTTTGAAATTCATGTGGATGACATGGAGCGGGCAATGAAGTTTTACGGTGAGGTGTTTGGTTGGTCATTTCAAGATTGGAGTGAATTTGCTGGAATGCCTTATTACGGTGCAGTGACTGGGGACGACAAAGAAATGGGGATCAACGGTGCTTTAATGCAAAGACAGAGCCCGCCGCCTGAACCGAACCAAGCATTAAATGGATATGCATGTACGATGGGTGTTGAAAGCTATGATGAAACAGAAGCCAAGATTTTGGAGCAAGGCGGAAAAGTAGCGATGCCGAAGTACGCGCTGCCAGGAATGGCTTGGCAAGGATACTACATAGATACAGAAGGCAATATTTTCGGCATTCATCAGCCTGATGAGAATGCGAAATAGATAATAATGGTGAAGACAACGCTAGTATATTGGCGTTGTCTTTTTTTGCGGCTGTTAAAAACCCCCTTAGTTAAAAAAATACAGACGATGTTAATAAAGTGCTAATGATAGCGCTTTCATACCCTCTTTTTCGGTAGCTATAATTATCTTGTAAGTACTTTTTAAAGGGGGAACTAATGATGAAGAAAAGTAAATTACTATCTCTGATGCTTGCTGTTGTCATGCTTATGCTTGTTGCAGCTGGTTGCAGTGACAGCAATAGTGAGGTAAGCGTGGGGATCGTCTTACCTACGAAAGATGAGCCTAGATGGGTGCAGGACGAGCAAAGATTTAAGGATGCTTTAAAAGGAACGGATTACACGACTGAGATTCTGTTCAGCCAAGGATCTTCTGCAAAAGAAAAAGAAAACGTTGAAACATTGATCAACAAAGGAATCGATGTTCTTATCATCTGTCCACAAGACGGTGATGCAGCAGCTGCGGCAGTAGAAGCAGCGAAAAAGGATGACATCACGGTTATCGCGTATGACCGTTTGATCACGAATACAGACGCGGTTGATTATTATGTAACGTTTGACAGCTTGGCAGTAGGTGCTGCACAAGGTCAATACTTGATCGACAACGCTAAAGGATCTAACACACCGCTTTACCTTTATGCTGGAGCGGCTTCTGATAATAATGCATTTTTATTCTTTGAAGGAGCTTGGAAAGTACTTCAACCTAAGATTGCTGATGGGACATTCAAGATCGCTAACTCTAGTGAAGCTGAAGCTTTAAAAGATAAAGCTGAACTTTCTCGCGATGAGCTGAGCAAGATCATCGGCCAAGTAACAACGAACTGGGACGCAAACGAAGCGAAGAACAAAGCGCAAACACATTTGACAGCTGCTAAGGCAGACTTGAAAGGTGATGTTGCGATTCTAGCTCCAAACGATGGAACAGCTCGTTCGATCGCAGATGTATTTGGATCAGACAGCGCGGTTTCTAGCTACCTCGTAACAGGACAGGATGCAGAGAAAGCTTCTATCCAATATGTGATTGATGGCAAACAATCGATGACTGTATTTAAGGATGTTCGTACACTTGTTAAGGATGCAATGGGAATGGCAGTTGAGATCCTTGATGAGAAGAAGCCAGAAACAACAGGTTCATACGACAATGGAAACGTGGAAGTAAAAGCAAAACAAACGAACGTAATCGTTGTAAACAAAGACAACGTTAAGAAAGAACTAATTGATTCTGATTATTATAAAGCCGACGATTTTACAGGGCTTGAATAAGAAAATAGCAGGACGAGAAATAGTGATAGATTCTACGTCTATCACTATTTTTCACAATGAAGACAGTGGAGTGGCTAATTGGAGGGATCATGATGAGCGGATATATTTTGGAGATGAACGAGATCTCCAAATCGTTTACCGGAGTGAAAGCGCTCAGTAATGTAAATTTTAAAGTAAGAAAAGGCGAGATACACTGTTTGATCGGGGAGAACGGAGCAGGGAAATCCACGCTGATGAAAGTGCTAAGTGGGGTTTATCCTTATGGAACGTATGAAGGAGACATCGTGTTTGAAGAAAGTGTTCAGCAGTTCAATAAGATTAGTGACAGTGTTCAAACCGGCATCGTTATCATCTATCAGGAGTTAGCTTTATTTCCGGATCTCACGGTTTATGAAAATATTTTTGTTGGAAACGAAGTTAAACGTGGAAACTTGGTGGACTGGAATCAGACGATTGCTGAAGCAAAGAAAATGCTGAAACGGGTGGGGCTCGATGTTAATCCTGAAACACTTGTGAAGGACTTGAGTGTAGGAAAGCAGCAGTTGGTCGAGATCGCCAAAGCGTTAAGTAAGGACGTTAAGTTGCTTATTTTGGATGAACCGACTGCCGCACTGAATGAGGATGACAGCGAGAATTTGTTAAAACTCCTAGGTGAGCTTAAGAAACAGGGCATCACGAGTATTATGATTTCACACAAGCTAAAAGAAGTCATATCGATTGCTGATCAAGCGACGGTCCTGCGTGATGGCAAAACAATCTGTACGCTCGATGCTTCTAAAGGAGAAATATCAGAGAACATGATCATTAAAAATATGGTCGGACGGGATATTGATGATATTTATCCGAAGAGACCAGATAAAAAGATCGGTGAAACAATACTCGAACTGAATGATTGGTCTGCTTATAGTACCGAGCTTGGCAGACATGTGTTAAGAGACATCGACTTTCATGTAAAAAAAGGGGAAATCGTCGGAATCGCTGGGCTTATGGGCTCAGGACGAACAGAACTTGCACTAAGTGTGTTTGGAAATCCGAAAAATTACAAACTAGAAGGTCAACTAAAAGTCTTAGGTGTGGAAAAAACGTTCAAGCATACGAGTGACGCGATTAAGTCAGGCATCGCTTATGTCACAGAAGACCGAAAAGGTGATGGGCTGTTTCTCATTCAAGATATTAAGAACAACATAACGGCGGCAAATCTTAACGAAGTCGCTGATAAGGGCATCATCAACGAGAATGAAGAGGTAAAAAGAGCAACAGAATACAAGAGGTCCATGTATATTAAAGCATCCTCACTAGAGCAAACGGTCGGTAACTTGAGTGGAGGAAATCAGCAGAAGGTATCACTCGGAAAGTGGCTGTTCGTTGGGCCAAAGCTATTGATTTTGGATGAGCCTACTCGTGGTATCGATGTAGGTGCCAAATTTGAGATCTATACGATTATGAACCAATTAATCAGCGAGGGTATGAGTATTATCATGATTTCTTCTGAACTTGGTGAAGTGCTGGGAATGAGTGATCGTGTCTACGTCATGGCTGAAGGAAGAATGAAAGGCGAGCTGCCGATTGAAGAAGCCAATCAAGAAAACATCATGCAGCTTGCAACGCAATAGGGGGTTAACACATGGGATTTATTAAAGAAGCAAGAATGTTAGTGAAAGAGAATATCCGTGATTATGGGATGTATATCGCTTTGTTTGTGATTATGCTTACCTTCTCCATCATGACGGATGGGCTGTTCATGTCATCACGTAATATTAGTAATCTATTAGATTCTACTGGTTATATCGCTGTACTCGCAGTAGGAATGACACTTGTTATCGTTATTCGTCATATCGATCTATCTGTCGGGTTCGCAGCAGGATTTCTTGGTGCGATCGCGGCCATTCTTTTAACAAAGATGGGGCTGCCTATCTATGTGACAATACCGGTGATTCTGGTGCTTGGAATCGTTATTGGTCTGTTTAACGGTTTGTTGATCGCCAAATATGCAATCCCTTCGTTCGTAGCTACGCTTGCCGGAATGTTGATTTTCCGCGGTGCGCTTTTACAAGTAACGGAAAAAACAGGAACAATTATTATCAAAGACGATGCGTTCAACGCGATCGGCAACGGATTTATTCCTTCTCTTATGATCGTAAACGGCTTGCATCTTTTATCTTTAATTCTAGGTCTACTATCGATATTACTGTACATTTATAGCGAGATCTCTACTCGTCGGAACAAGATTAAATATCAGTTCGACGTTGTATCTAAAGGGATATTTACGTTTAAACTCATTTTTGTTTCAGCGATTATCGCCTATGTAACTTGGATCCTAGCAGGTTATAACGGCTTTTCTTGGACCGTTGTTATTATGCTTCTTGTCGTTGTAGCGTATCATTTCTTAACGACGAAAACAGTACTTGGCCGTCACATTTACGCAGTAGGAAGTAACCCAGAAGCTGCACATCTCAGCGGAATCAATGTAAATAAAATTACGTACATGGTGTTTGGTTCTATGGGAATGCTTGCTGCACTTTCTGGTATTCTTTTTACTTCGCGTCTTCAATCGGCTACAACAACAGCAGGAACGCTTTTTGAGCTTGATGCGATTGCAGCAGCATACGTGGGTGGTGTATCGTCAGCCGGTGGTGTCGGAAAAGTAACGGGTGCCATCATCGGTGCCATTGTTATGGCTTCCTTATCAAGCGGGATGAACCTTCTTGGGGTTGGGGTTTCCATGCAGTACATGATTAGAGGTGGAGTGTTAGTTGCAGCAGTATTGTTTGATGTGATGACACGTAAAAAGAGAGGATAAAACTTAAACTCGTAGTTCGTTAAAAGTGGAGACATCGTGATAAAAGATGTCTTCACTTTTTTAACTCTTATACGTTTAGCATATACCTATAATTGGAAAATAGGTAAGCGTTTGCATCAAGTATCTTATGATAAAATAAGATTAGTAAATTATCGGAAAAAAAGGGGATACTTCACTTGCGCAAAGCTGGGATAATCGTTCTAAGTTTCATATGTATCTTCCTCAGTTATTTAACGTTTACAACGGCACAAAAAGCGTTTCAATCTGATTGGAAACTACCTGTAGCTTCTTCTCATAAAGAAGATCGTTTTCGTATTGTTCTTATTACTCAAGAGTTAGATACGCCTTTCTGGGATAAGGTTGGAAAAGGTGCGGAACAACAAGCTCAAAAAAGTGGAGCAAGTCTTGAAGTATGGGGAAGCTACGGCAAGAACCAGGATGATTTTTTGAAGAAGCTTGAGATTGCTATTCAGTCAAAAGTAGACGGCATTATTGTACAGGGACTTGATACAGATCGTTTTAAAGAATTGACGAAGGTTAAAGCGGCGTTTTATGGCATTCCTATTATTACGGTAGGTAATGACGTACCTAAAGCAGAAAGCCTCCGAAAAACATACGTAGGTTCTAATCAGCACTTAGCAGGAATGATGATCGCTAAACTCATGTTGTCTGACATGGGGCAAGAAGGGCAAGTGATTTTATTAAGCGATAGCCAAAAGGAGTATTATCAGGAAGAGCGGCTTTCAGGCATTAAAGAAGTGCTTCAAAGCTTTCCTAACGTAAAGACGGTTTATGCAGAAACACCTGAGACGAGAGAGCAAGTTATTGCAAAAACAAGAGACCTTTTGAATCAGTATCCCGAGGCGGACGGCTTTATTGCCGTGAACGCTAATACGGCTGGGGCCATGATTCAGGAGATTGGTAGACGCGGACAAGTAGAACCCTATTTTATTTATTCTTTTGATGATGGATCTGAATCGATCACATTACTTAATCAAAAGAAGTTGGATGGTGTGATTGAGCAGTCACCGGAGATGATGGGAAGAAAAAGTGTAGATGTTTTGATGCAGTGGCTGAAGAACGAAACCGTTCCTCTTGATGCGGATGGTTATTCTAGTGAAATTCGAATGATAAAGGCGATGGATGAGAGATGAACAGAATACAGAAAAAAATATGGATGCTCGCATCAGTCGTTCTGATCATCATGGCTATTATTTGGATAGCGCTTACCTACTATAATCAACAAACGCAAAATCAATACAATGACATTCTGCAGCGATACTTGAGCATGAATGAAGTTACAAGCAGCAGTCAACAAGTGGTGACAGATCTCAATAATTACTTGCTGGATCCCTCTGAAGAAAATGTAGATAAACTCAATCAAAGCAAAGTAAAACTTAACGAGGCAAAAGGGGAAATCGGAAAGCTAAGAAACTCTGAAAATGAATTTGCACTCATGAATTATATGAATCTTATTGATAGTTTGATCGAAACAACAGACCGCTCTCTTATGTTCTACGAAGAATCTGACACCGAGACCTCAAACAAAGAATTCACCGAAGCGACGCGTCTCTCAAAATATATTTCAGAAATGACCCTTACCTTGATCGATACAGAGCTAAGGACTTACGACGTATTTTATAGAGGTATCATCGATCAGTCTGCAGAGTTTAAGAAATTAGGAATCTGGCTGATGCTTCTCATCACACTTGTGTTGCTCGTAATTACGTATTGGTTTAGTTTAAGTATCACAAGACCTGTGCAGCAGTTAACACGTGCAGCGAACGAGCTGTCTGCGGGAAAGTTTGATAAAGAGATCAAAGTTGAATCGAATGATGAGATCTCATTTCTTGCTCAAACCTTTAACCGAATGCGCATCAATATTAATAATCTGTTTCAGGAAATACAGCAGAAGGCGCAGCTTGAGCATGAATTGCAGCAAAACAAGCTTCTGTTGCAAGAGAGTCAGCTTAAGAATCTACAAAGCCAGATCAATCCGCACTTTTTATTTAATACGCTGAATACGCTCTCAAAAAAGGCCTACTTGGAAGGATCAGAAGAAACGAGTGATTTACTTGTAAGTGTGGCTGGTCTTTTAAGATACAACTTAAAGTGGTTAGATAAATCCGTTACGCTTCAAGATGAAGTGATGGTAATTCAGCAATATATGAACATTCAAAAAGCAAGGTTTACTGACCGGCTGACGTTGCACCTCGATATTGATCAGTCTTGTTTAGAGGTTCAACTTCCTGGCTTGACTCTGCAACCCATAATTGAGAACGCCGTGATCTATGCAGTTGAACCAAGAGAAGATGGCGGACAGATCTGGCTTCGAATTATAGATGACGATAACATGGTGATGATTGAAGTGGAGGACGATGGCCCTGGTATTCCTGAGAATATTAGGAGACAGATCTTAAACGGTGAGCTGATCGAGACGAATCGTGCTTCAACAGGTATAGGGTTTACGAATGTTGTGAAACGGCTCCGACTTTTTTATGGTATGGAAAACTTGATGGATATTCAAAGTGAGATGGGTGCAGGAACGAAGGTGTTAATAAGAATTCCTAAGACGAGGGGGATTGAACAGCATGCTCAAACTCTTGATCGTTGATGACGAGCAGATTGAACGAGAAGGGCTACAAGTGATTCTGCAGAAGGCATTTCCTAATCTCGAGATTCATGAAGCGAAAAATGGGAAGGTCGCTGTACAAGTTGCGGCGGAATTAAAGCCTGACTTAGTGATGATGGACATTCAGATGCCAGGAATGAACGGACTAGAAGCGATTCAGCAGATTACATCCACGAATCCTTTTATTAAATTTGTGATGATTACAGCTTTTGATATGTTTGATTATGCTCGTCAGGCGATCAAACTAGGGGTGAAGGATTATTTATTGAAGCCAAGCAGAGTGAGCGAGATTGAGGAAACGGTCGGGAAAGTCTTAATGGAAATTGCAGAAGAGCGCAGATCTCTCAAGGTTTTGGAAAGTACGTTACCGCTCGTGGAAACAGATGTTGTCACACAGCTGTTGTTTGATCATGTACATGACGTCCATCTGGATATGCTTGTTGATATGCTCGACATTTCTTCCACTCATGAATCATTTGTGATAAGTATTCTACTTCCACAAGGGGGAGAAAACCTTTATTCGTTGATCAAAGAAAAGGTTAGGAAATCGGCGAGTGGGTGGGTTGGAGCATTGTATGGCCACCAGCTTCCTATTATCGTTTTTCGTAAACCAGACTGTTCGTTCCGTTCTCAAGCCATTTCTCTTGCAAAAGATATTCTCTCACTGCAAAAAGTAAATTCAGATGATGGATGGTTTATCGGAATCGGAAATGTGTGTCATTCTTTAGATCAAGTTCGGCAGTCCTATCAAGAATCTCTTATTGCTACGATGGATTCCTCCTTGCCTGTTAAATATCGCTTTTATCATGATGTTCCAGTGCTTGGGAGTACAGAGGACAGACCTCAATCCAAGCAGCGTGAAAAACAGTTCTTGGATGAGATTAGGTTAGGAAAGTGGAATGAAGTTCATAAGAATGTAATGGATCTCATCAAACGGTGCGAAAATGATGCGGTGGATTTGCTCCAAACGCAGCAGCGTGTTCTCGAATTGCTCTGGGTCACAGCAAGAGTGATGAGCGAGATGGGAGTGGAGACAGAAACGCCTTTCTTTTCCTATCAATCTCAAGATTACCGTCAGCTTCGTTTTGAATCAGAACATTTATTAAAACAGATGCGGACTTCATACGAAGAGCATTATGAACAGCTTGAGGCGGATACGATTCATCAGATCAAACAATATATCGTAAAGCATTCGCATGAAGACATCTCTCTTGAGACGTTAGGAAGAAAAGTGGGGATGAGTCCTATCTATATCAGTAAGATGTTTAAAGAAAAACTAGGAATCAACTATATTGATTTTCTGACAGAATGCAGGATTGAAAAGGCGAAGAAACTGATGGCAGATCCAGAAAAAAGCTTAAAAGAAATCACGTTTGAGGTTGGATATCACGAACCTAACTATTTCAGCAAAGTGTTCAAAAAAATGGTTACGCTTTCACCTACAGAATATCGTAGAACTGTTCTTGGAAAAAAAGGATGAAGGTACGTAAAGGAGTATCATTCATGAGAAACATTATAAATTGTGTATGCCTCGTCCTGTTATTCATAGCCATGATATGTGCTTCCGGATGCGACAAAGTCAGTACGAGTAATGAGACACTTGGAAAAGCGATTTCTTCTAAAAATGAAAAAGTGGGCAGCGAGACAACGGAAGAGGAAAAGATTAGAATCGGTTTTTCCATGGATACGTTATTGGAAGAACGGTGGCTCAAAGACAAAGAACTCTTTAAAAAAGCCGTAGAGAACCTTGGGGCTGAAGTAGAGATTCTTGCAGCCAACGGTGATGATTCTTTGCAGATTGCACAGGCTGAAACACTCATCCAAAATGAGGTTGACCTTCTAGTCGTTGTTCCTCATAACGCTGAAGCTATGGCGGCGATCGTAAAAAAAGCACATTCAGCAGGGATTAAGGTGATGGCATACGACCGCCTAGTCAAAAATGCAGACCTTGATATGTACGTATCTTTTGACAACGAAAAGGTAGGCGAGCTTCAAGCTCGAGCGATAACAAAGCTCGTTCCGAATGGAAAGTACGTGTATATAGGAGGAGCTGAAACGGATAACAATGCTCATCTGTTTAAAAAAGGGGTTTTCCGAGTTCTGCAGCCTTTGATTGATAAAGGGGTTATCACGGTCGTGTACGATCAATGGTCCAAAGACTGGACGCCTGCTAATGCTTTTAAAAATATGGAGTCAGCGTTGAAAGCTAACAACAATGAGATTCATGCGGTAATTGCAGCAAACGATGCTACTGCGGGTGGTGTCATACAAGCGCTTGGAGCACAAGGGCTCGCAGGGAAGATTCCGGTAGCTGGACAAGATGCCGAACTTGCTGGCGTGCGGCGGATCGTGCTTGGAACTCAAGTGATGACGGTATATAAACCGATTCAGGCTTTATCAGAGAAAGCTGCAGAATTGGCAGTGAAGATGGCAAAAGGCGAAACGATAAAAGTAGAACGAAAGATAAACAACGGTAAAATGGAGGTTCCTTCTGTTTTGTTATCACCGATTGCGGTTGATAAGGGGAATCTTGAAGTAACGATTTTTCGTGATGGATTCCATTCTAAAAGTGATGTTTATGAGAATCAGCAATAAATCAGTCTCCGTGATTTTCATATGGCGCGGGGCTTTTTTGTTGAATAAAGATTGTGTCATTCTCGCCAGGTGCCCATAACATGTTAGTAAACGATATCTAAGGAGCATGTTATGTATAACCATTACAATTATAGAGTAACTCCGAGTGTTGTTGCGTTCGCTAAGGGAGATGTGACTGGAGATCGTGTACCAGACGATGTATATCTAACAGGTACGAAGAGTCAGGACAGCCCATTCATTGAGAACATTACGCTTTTTGTGAAGAATGGGAGAACAGGTGCACAGACAAGAGTACCTCTTTCTGACAATGCTGGATACAATCCAACTTTGTTTCTGGGAGATTTTACAGGTAACGGTGTTTCAGACGTGTTGGTCAGCATCAATTCTGGTGGCAGCGGAGGATTCATGTATCATTATGTGTATTCGTTTGTAGGGAACACACCGCAAGAGATGTTTAATTTCAACGCTTACAATGCTGCTTATGAATATGATGTGATCTATGAGAATAACTACAAAGTTCGAGTTGTTAGTAAACGTAATAAGAAAACGTATATCATTGATCTATCAAAACGAGACAAAGAGTATTTAATTGAAATATATGATGTGAACGGAAAGTTGAAGAAGCCAATTACCGGCTTTGTGAATCCATTAAGTGGTCTCTATCCAATCGATTTTGATTCCAATGGAATTTACGAACTTTCGGCTTATCAAAAGATTGCAGGCTTATATAACGCAGACGCTCTAGGGTATGTGGTGAACACGCTTGGATGGGAGAATAATCAATTTGTTCTTCAGAATCAATACGTAGCGATTTCTGGAACGTAATAAAGAGATCTAGCCTTTTCTTTTTAAAAGGCTAGATCTCTATTTGCTTATGCGTTCATGCTATAGATGGTCCATGATAAGTAGGTAGCAAACGAACTCCAGAGAAGATAAGGGATGAGTAGCCATCCTGAAACTTTCCTTAATCGACCGGCATATATGACTAAAAGTAAAGTCGTCACTGCGATCAATAGTGCGTCGATGCTCGCTGCGAACAAATCTTTTTGTGTAAATTGAAAATATCCGAAAGCTTGGTTGAATACATAGTTGACAGCGAATAAAATCCAAAAGCCGATTGGTTTAAAACCGTATTGATTGTAGATAAGTGTAGCTGATAGTGCGATTAAAAAGAACAAAACAGCCCATATAATACCAATTGTTTGTCCTGACGGCGTCCATGATGGCTTGTTCAGTGCATCATACCACTCGCGGTCGATTGGAAACAGAAAACTGGAAACATAGAACAGAGCAAAGATGATGACAAAGACTGCAATACTGGATTTTTTCATGCGTTACCTCCTGGGTTGTAGTGGGATTCGTGTAAGCAATTGTCTATATTTCTTAGAAGTATACTGTTCCCTTTTTAAATTATTCTTTAAACCAGAAGCGTATTTTTTGCATTTGGAAACAGAGGGTATTATTATAATAGTTACTTTAAAAAAGAAAGTCATAATTAGGGCTATTTCATAGATAGTAATGTATGTGGTTGCCTGCAAATCCCCCAGGAGTCTCGCATCTTGCACTCCAGTCAACTTTCATGGGAGTTTTAAGAAAAAGTGATAAAAGCACATTACTATTTGAAAAAGCTCAATAAAAATAATGAGGTGGTAGACAAACATGATGAATAAAAAATATGCACCATTGTTTGAATCTTATCGTTTTAAAAATGGAGTTGAACTTAAGAACCGTGTTGTCATGGCACCGATGACAAACTTTTCTTCAAATGAAGACGGAACTGTAACAGATGAAGAAATTCGCTACTACGAGCGCCGTTCTGAAGGTGTTGGAATGGTGATTACAGCTTGTACGAATGTTACGGCTAACGGTAAAGGATTTCCGGGAGAGTTCGCTGGAGATACGGATGAAATGATTCCGAGTCTTCGTCGTTTAGCTTCTTCCATAAAAGCAAAAGGATCAAAAGCGATTCTACAAATCTTTCATGGTGGTCGTGAAGTACCGCCTGAGCTTGTTCCGAACGGAGATGTTGTAAGTGCGAGCAATATTCCTTCAGCTGAAGGAAAACCTGTGCCACGCGAACTGACTTCAGAAGAAGTATCTTCTATCATTCGTGATTTTGGTGAAACCACTCGACGAGCGATTGAAGCGGGTTATGACGGTGTTGAGATCCACGGTGCGAATGGCTATCTGATTCAGCAGTTCTTTTCGCCACACGCTAATCGCCGTGAAGATCAATGGGGCGGCTCATTAGAAAAACGTATGGCGTTTCCTTTAGCGGTTGTAGATTCAGTGAAAAAAGCAGTAGCTGAATATGCAGATGACTCATTCATCGTAGGCTACCGTTTCTCACCAGAAGAACCTGAAACACCAGGAATTACGATGGCTGATACGTTAGCACTCGTCGATGCACTCAGTGCTAAGAAATTAGATTATCTTCACGTTTCGGTAATGGATTTCTGGTCTGAACCTAGACGAGGAGTTGAAGATACACGTTCACGCATTGAGATTATTAACGAAAGAGTGGGCGGTCGTGTACCTGTTATGGGAGTAGGTTCAATCTATACAGCAGATGATGCGATCAAAGCATTAGGATCAGGAGTACCTTTGATTGCTCTAGGTCGTGAATTAATCATCGATCCAGATTGGGTACAAAAGATCGAACAAGGGAAAGAGTCTGAAATCGTAACGAAACTTGATAAAACAAAGCAATATGAACTAGTAGTACCAGATCCGTTATGGAACGCAGTCTTAAATGCACCAGGTTGGTTCCCAGGAGTTTAATAAAAGATATAAGAAAAAGCAGGAGCTGATCCTGCTTTTTTTATTTTGTAAACACAACAAAGTTTACTTTCAACAGGTGTGGGAAGAGATAGAGTAGACATAAGACTGGGAGGCAGATTGAATGAGTAAAACTATATTTATAACAGGCGCAGGAAGTGGATTAGGAAAAGGTGCCGCAATCGGACTCGCTAAAAAAGGGCACGCAATCATCGCCACAACTGAAACGACATCACAAAAAACAGCCCTTTTAGAAGAATCTAAGGATCTAGGTCTTGATATTGAGGTGTTCAAACTTGATATTACAAATGAACGAGATTTAAAACAAATAGAGAAATATGACTTTGATATATTTGTAGCAAATGCAGCGATCAATGAGGGAGGCCCATTAGCCGAAGTTCCGATGGACCGTGTTCGTGCACTATTTGAAGTTAACGTATTTGCTACGCTAGAATCCGTTCAGCTAGCAGCGAAAAAATTCGTCGAGAAGCGTAGCGGGAAAATTATCTTTTTAAGTTCTATGGCAGGTATATCAGCGACACCATATGTTGGCCCGTATACGGCAACAAAGCATGCGATTGAAGGAATTGCTCAAACGATGCAGGCTGAGCTTCAAGAGTTCGGTGTAAAAGTGGCAACCATCAATCCAGGTGCTTATGCAACAGGCTTCAATGATCGAAGTGCAGAAGAAAAATACAAATGGTATGACCCCGAAAAGAATTTTACAAGAAGAGAAGATATGAAGAAGCAAGAAGAGAAGCTGAAGAATCAATATGATCCAGAGGACATGATCGAGAAAATGATTGACATCATCCCAGCTGAGCAACACCATTTCCGAACTGTTCACCCACAGGAAGTAGAAGAACAGTTAAAGAAAACGGAGAAAGAACGTTGGGAAATGAAAATATGAAGTAATCAACATCTGAGGAGACCCTGATGAAAAGTCAGGGTTTTTTGAGTTTTGTTTAAGAAAATACTATAGTTAGATACATATATAACGGGATAGTAGGGATGTTGGAATATGAAAAAAATAATTGTTATCGGGTCCGGAATTTTAGGAGCGTCTACCGCTTATCATCTTAGTAAATTTGATGTAGACGTTCTATTAATCGATAGAAAAGATAGTGGACAAGCGACAGATGCAGCAGCTGGCATCGTGTGTCCGTGGCTATCTCAGCGTCGTAACAAAGCTTGGTATCAGTTAGCAAAAGGCGGAGCGCGGTATTATCCTGAACTCATCAAGATGCTCGAGGAAGACGGTGAAATCGATACGGGATACAAACGGGTAGGCACACTGAGTTTACATGCAGATTCTGAGAAACTCGAAAAAATGGCAGAACGAGCTCTAAAACGTAGAGAAGAAGCTCCGGAAATTGGTGAGATCACGATTCTTTCTCCTGAAGAAACGAAGAAACGCTTTCCACCCTTATCCGATGATTTCGGATCGGTCTTCGTAAGTGGTGGTGCTCGTGTAAACGGAAGAGCGATGCGTGACGCTCTGTTGAACGGAGCTAAGAAAAACGGAGTGCAAATCCTCAAAGGAAATGCGCGCCTGCTTCATGAAGGAAACAAGGTTTCTGGTGTTTCTGTTAACGATCAAACCATTCTCGCTGATCAAATTATCATAACAGCAGGAGCATGGTCGAATGAGATCTTAAAGCCACTGGGAATTAACTTTAAAGTAACACCACAAAAAGCACAGATCATCCACTTGGGTTTGCCTAAAACAGATACAGCTGATTGGCCAGTGGTGATGCCGCCGACAAATCAGTACATCCTCACTTTTGATGATCGTGTCGTTGTAGGAGCAACACATGAAGATGAAGCGGGTTTTGATAAACGAGTAACGGCAGGTGGTATTCATGACATACTCTCAAAAGCCTTAGCTGTTGCACCTGGCCTTGCAGAAGGATCACTTCTTGAGACGAGAGTAGGCTTTCGTCCGTTCACGCCAGGTTTTTTACCTGTTATCGGGCAACTTCCTAATTTTGATAACATCTTGGTCGCGAACGGCCTCGGTGCATCAGGGCTTACAAGTGGACCATACTTAGGAGCTGAACTTGCGAAACTTGCATTAGGAAAGTCTACAGAACTAGATATATCTAACTATGATGTTTCAGGTGCTATTGAATAATTAAGAAAAGACAACTTTCACTTAAGTGAGTTGTCTTTTTATATGGTACTCCCAATCGGTTTTAGGCTGAAATACACCAGGTACTCATTGACAGCATCTATATCATAGATTTTTTTGTTAATGAAAAATTTAAAGATTAAGTCGTTTGTATCACTGTGAGATAGTGAGTATCCTGCACTTTCCAGAAGTTCTTCTGTATCATCTTCGTCCAATTCCAAACCAAGAGCCAGCGCAAGTATTGTAATTTTTCTTGGTCGATAATCTGATTTAGAGCGAATCTTAGAAAAATGCTTTCGATCTAAGCCAGCTTTCTTATATATATCTGCGTCGGTTACACCTTTTTCATCAATCAGTTGAAAAAGTTTTTCCTGCAGCGTTGGCTTTTTGTTGTGATGAATAAACGCATCTAACTCAAAACGGAGACTGTTTTCTTCTAAACATTCCTCCATCATTTTAGAAGACTGACAACCTTCTAATTCCATTATGAAATAATCATTCAGGTAGGTTTCTAATTCTAATAAAAGTTTTTGATCAAGCATATCCGACCAACTCCTAAAATGTCGCTTCACAGGCGACCATTTGCTGAATCTTTCTAGCTATGATTATAGCATGACAAATGTTAGGAGATGGTTAAGGATGAACAAAAAAATAACAGAAATCGTATTTTTACTTGATCGAAGTGGTTCGATGTCAGGACTGGAGAGGGATACTATTGGAGGGTTTAACTCGTTTATAAAAAGGCAAGTTGAACGTAAGGGAAAAACACTTCTTACGACCGTTTTATTTGATGATCAGTATGAAATTCTATGGAATGGTGTAGCTGCAGAACAGGCGCATCTAACGAGCGAGGACTATTATGTACGCGGAACTACAGCGCTTTTAGATGCTGTAGGCAAAACCATATTGGATGTGGGTTACAGGCTATCACGCACTGAAGAAAACGATAGACCAGGTAAAGTGATCTTTGTGATTACGACAGATGGAATGGAAAACGCGAGTTCCGAATTCACACACGAAAAGGTAAAGAACCTTATTGAACATCAGCAAGAGAAATACAATTGGGATTTTATTTTTATGGGTGCAAATATTGATGTGATTGCTGAAGCGAAAAATCTTGGTATTAAAGAAGAAGATGCATTTCGTTTTGAAGCTACCGATGAAGGTGTAGAAAATTTATATGCCATGATGAGTGAAGAAATCATACAGCGAAGAAATAAATAATCTGACCATCAGACAGTCTCCATATACAGGAGAGTGTCTTTTTTTATGTCATCATAAACAACATATTGCATATATTGGAAATATATAGTACATTACATATGTAATGCACTATAGTGGTAAGTTGGAGGTGAAGTACATTTGCTGCTAAATGCTGATAGTATGAAACCGATTTATGTTCAGATTTCAGAATGGCTCGAGAACGAAATCTTGAACGAATCGATTTCAGCAGATGAAAAAATATATTCGCAATATCAACTAGCTGAGATGTTTAATGTGAATCCGGCTACTGCTGGTAAAGGCATAAACTTATTGGCTGACGATAATGTTCTTTATAAGAAAAGGGGATTAGGGATGTTTGTTGCGGCGGATGCAAGAAAAATTATCCTCGGTAAAAGAAAGAGTTCTAAGCTGCATTCACTTGTAACCGAATTAACCCAAGAAGCCATTCAGTTGCAAGTCGAAGAAGAAGAACTGATAACAATGATCAGAGATATGCACCAAAGAATAAAGGAGGAGCAATCATGAATGTTGTCGTTTGTCATGATCTGACTAAGCAATATGGTCGATCCAAAGCGATTCAAAATATGAACTGCCGTATAGCAGAAAACAAGATTACTGGTTTGATCGGAAGGAACGGAGCAGGAAAAACAACATTATTAAAAATAATGGCAGGTTATCTTCATCATTCTGCAGGTGACATACAAGTCTTTTCTGAAAATCCGTTTAATAATCTTAAGGTTTCGGCAAATACAATCTTCATCGATAACGAGATGAGTTTTTCACAAGGGTTAACATTAAAAGAACTGCTTGAAACAGCGGGGAGCTTCTACACAAATTGGAACCATGACTTAGCTTTAAAATTATTTGATTATTTTTCTTTAAATCATAATCAATATCACGGAAATCTCTCAAAGGGCATGAAGAGTACGTTTAATATGATTGTTGGTTTAGCTGCCCGCTGTCCACTGACCATCATGGATGAACCAACAAGCGGGATGGATTCTGCGACACGTAAGGATTTTTACCGAGCGTTATTAAAAGAATACATCGCATATCCGAGAACGATCATTCTTTCAAGCCATCTATTAGATGAAGTAGAAGATCTGTTAGAAGAGGTACTACTCATTAAGTCTGGTGAAAAATGTCTTCACCTACCCATCGATCAACTAAAAGAGTACGCGATTGGCGTGAGAGGAAAGACGGTTAACGTAGAAAAGTGGACTGAGAAAATGGAACCCATTTCCATGCAAGAGATCGGCGCAAATATGTCATATGCGGTCATAAGAAACGATCGTTCATTACAAGAGTTAGAGGATGCTAGACAGTTAGGGTTAGAAGTTACGCCAGTTTCTGCAGAAGATATTTGCAGTTATCTAACAAGTAAAACAAAAGGTGGGATCGATCATGTATTTAGCAGAGGTTAAGGCTTGGGACATCGTGAAGAAACAATACCGCTATAAGCTGAAATCATACTTTGGTGTTTTTACATCATTAATCGTGATCCAGCTGCTGGCCATTCTTTTTTCTTTTAATGGAACGGGGTCGGGAAGTGGCTCCTCAAATTCAATACAATATGATTTTTACTATTACACAAGTGACATCATCCTCATTTTTATGATGATTTGGGCGTTCATAACAGCCATCATCATAACAACGAGAGCGTATCGTTATGATGATTTTTCGTTTGTGACTAATCGTACCATCAGTCAAGTTTCAAACATTCTATTTCTTTTAACGGCTAGTATTTTTGCAGGCATAACGGTATATCTTTCTACTCATCTATTTCAGATCTTAGCGTTTTACTTCAAAGATAATTATTCAATCATCGTTGATTCATTAACAGTTACTGAATTTGTCATGGGAATGATTACGTCCATTCTTTATATTTTTCTGTTTGCTTGTGCAGGGTATCTTGTTGGTATTTTAATTCAGCTTCATAAAGGTTTCTTGTTAATTATTCCTACTATCTTGTTTGGCGGTTTAATTTTGGATGGAATTGGTGGCGATCCAGAATTATTTGTAAATATAACAAGGTTTTTTGGAGAAGAAACATCATTTATTCTGTTCATTTGTAAAATTACTCTCGTTTCGTCCCTTTTACTGCTAGCTAGCCTTGGGATTTCTAACAGAATGGAGGTAAGAAAATGATAATTATATCTTTCTTGCCAATTTTAATTGTGTTTATTATCGTCGCTTTTGGAATTGGAATCATGAGATCAAACACTAAAGTAAGCTTAGGAACAAGAAAAATTCGCGGGATCCTTGGCGGATATACATTTATTCTAGCGATTGCTACAGTTATTTCACTAAGCATCCTTCCAGACCACAAGAATGATCAAAAGGTAGCTACAGCAGCTGAAATGAACAAAATAGAAAACGCTCAAAACAGGGCAGTAAACAATTTGTATTCAGGAAATCTAGATGACCTTGATAAAGCATTTTTTGAAAAGAAGAAGTGGTCTTTCTCTACTGATAAAAAATCGTTAGACATTGTTTTAACAGAGGGGGAAACAGGCATTATGAGTGTTTTTGCTGAGCGAAAAAGCGCAAATGATGGGGAGATTGAAGCCACTTACTATGTAGGAAAATCTTATATCGATGGCGTAGATTTCACAGACAAAGTGCATTCGCCAGAGCTTTTGTTGAACGAACAACAGCTAACCATAAATAATCCCACTTTAGTGACAGTTAGTTTCTCTAGGTTTTCACCAGGCTTTGCATACAGCCAGTTCTCTAAAGGTGGACACTTTAGTCAAGAAAATCGTAACTCTGTGATCGGCCGTGATTTTATTCTTTTAAAAGTACCTAAGGATATTGAGATAAATGGTGATATTAGCTGGATAAACGAATAGAGGGGAGCTTGTTACGTTGAAGAACCAAAATACATTACTAGACGCCTACAAAAATGCAAAATACCAAGTAACCGGACACGGAAAAAGAGACATTTCTGTTCTGTTAGATTCTCTTTCAAATCAAACCGGGCAGGAAGAAAGTGATATGTATGGCAGTGGCCACATCATTGATAGCTTTCAAGAAAAGATGGCTGCTTATTTAGGAAAAGAATCTGCTGTATTCTTCCCGAGTGGGACGATGGCTCAACAGATCGCCATGCGTATTTGGTGTGATGAAAAGGGTATCCAAAAAGTTGCGTATCATCCACTATGCCACATGGAGATTCACGAAGAAGATGGTTTGAAAGAACTTCATCATATTGAACCCTTGCTGCTTACTGATGCTAATAAGATCATCAAGCTCGATGACGTTGTCAACATGATGGAGGACGTTTCTTGTTTACTACTGGAACTTCCTCAACGAGAAATCGGGGGGCAGCTGCCGAGTTTTGAAGAATTACAAGCTATTTCTGATTACTGCAGAGAAAAAGGAATTAAACTGCATCTTGACGGAGCAAGATTGTTTGAAATACTTCCCTATTATAAAAAGACGGCAGCTGAAGTTTGTGCACTTTTTGATAGTGTATATGTTTCTTTTTACAAAGGGATCGGTGGAGTTGCTGGTGCAATCTTAGCTGGGCCAAAAGACTTTACTGAAACATCAAAGGTTTGGAAAAGACGACATGGCGGTGACTTGATCAGTCTATATCCATATATCTTAAGCGCAGATTTTTATTTCGATCAGCGGGTTGGAAAAATGGAAGAGTACTATGAGGGTGCAAAGGAATTGGCAACGCTCTATAACGAGTGTGAAGGTGTACGTACACTCCCGATAACGCCAGTTTCAAACATGTTTCATGTCCATGTCCAAGCACCACAGAATGAAGTGGAACGCATTTTTGCAGACACTTATGGTGAAAGTGGAGTTGGATTAACAGGACATCTTCGAGAGAATGGTGAGAATAGCTGTTTCTTTGAAGTAAGCATAGGTGACAATTATTCTACAGTACCTAAAAGTAATTTAAAACAGACGTTCACACTGCTAAACAAGAAGTTGAAGACAAGAGCTTCAGTATAAATAATAACGTTGTAACTAAGGATAAAACAGCAAAGAACTGCTAATCATAGCAGTTCTAGCTTGTTCTAAAACTTAGTTATTCTCTGGATCCGTATCGTCGTTATAAGCACCTGGTGCTTGTTTCGCGTTAAACGTCCAATCCACTTTAAGCTTGTCTCCTTGGAACTGGTTTTGATCTTCGCCATTATTTACGAACTGGAACAATACGAACATTTTTTCTTTCTCACCTGGAGGAATACCATCAGGACGCTGAACTGTACCAACGAATTCATCAATTGCTGTTAGATCAGGTTGTTGTTCTTTAAGTTGGGCTAATGTTGTCTCAACAACAGGAACAGTTGCACTGCTCGTGTTGTACATGATTGTAATCTTAATGTGGTTTGCTAGATCATCTGTATTATCTGATTTTGCATCTTCAACTGTATATTTCGTATCTAGTAGTACTTGATAGATGTCTAGTGAACCCTTATTCTCAAACGTAAATTCACGGTACACTTCATCGCCTGGTTTGATGTTGTCAATGTTAACCACAGCGTTTGGATTGATGGAAAGATCTAACGTACCTGCAGCGAAAGTGTTCTTCGTTTCAAACGTGTCACTAAAGTAAGCGAACGTTCCTCCTCCCATTAAAGATAAACCTAGTGCAGCTGTCATAACGCCTTTGCTAATTGTCTTCGTAAACCCCATTCTTCTCAACCTCCATAGATATGTAATATAAATTTATTAAACTCGTATGTATGATTTAAATACATAGAGAGCTAACCCAAGTTTATGCTTTTTCGACATCTAGTTTTCTAGCTGCTTTCACTATAGAAAAGACAGCTGAACTTAATAATAAGAACCCTGGAATAAATAACAAAAGTGCAGATGCTTCCTTAGATTGAGTTACATTTAATGCATATCCGGCATAAGGAATCGTAAATCCTGTGTAGCTTCCAACCACATCATTTGAAGGAACTGACCACATATCAGGTCCGTCATTGTTATCGCCCTTTGTGTGATAGAAAATTTGTCCGTTTTTATTTTCAACATCAATAATTCTATGAGTAATCAGCTTATCTTCCATTTGAAAAGTGATAATGTCGCCTTTTTCAAAGGTAGTGTTATCGTCTGTCTGTTTAATAGAGATGATAGACCCTGTTTGAAAGATAGGCTCCATCGATCCAGATAATACCGCTTTAATCTGATAGTTAAAAACGGAAGGTTCTGATCCTGAAACACGGGACGATAGGATGATAAAAGCAAGCAAGCAGAGCAATACAATAAAAGAGGTACTTGCTAGTTTAGTCGTGAATTTCAACAGTCTTTTCGTCATGTTTTGTTTCTCCTTCACTTTGAATAGAATCATCAGCAAATTCGTTTTGTTCTATATGATCAGTAGCATTCTTCATCTCTGCTGAATTAATGGGACCTTCAATCTTCTCAGCATCTTCTAACTTGTTGATACGAACTTCAATAGAATGGTGTAATTGTTTAATAGGTTGTAAGTTCACTGTTTCTTTTATTTTTTTGCTCAATTCGTTTGCCTCATTACACCCTTCATAGACAAATTGGTATGTCTTTGAATCCAGATTCTTTACCTGTTTCTCATAGTTCAAGAGCTCATTATGTATGTCTTGAAAATCATTGAGAAGTGAGTGAAGTGCTTGTTCTATTCTTGTAATCTTCTCGATCGTTTTTTTTAGCTCCTGTAAACTTGCATCATCAGCGGCGTTCGGAACGGTATTGTATAGAGAGAGTATGTCCGAATAAATGATCATAGCTTTTCCATTAAGATCTCCCACTGTGTCTGGAAAGACAATTGCAGCTGAAAGTTCAACCGGTTTTATTTGAGCTCGGCTTGAAAAGGCAGCTTCAGTTTGACCGGTAATTTGAGCACCACAATAAAAAGATAGAGAGCACAACCCCAATAGAACAGTTCCTTTATGAAGCTTGCCTTTCATATCAACCCTCCTCGTCTAGTGATTTGACCCTATTATTGCAGAATGTGTTCGAGATTGTTATTGGGTTAATTATTCAAGAAATATGGACATTTTTTGTCGAATGAAGTCCTTAAAAGCTATTAACCCTTGAAAAACTAAGGATAAATTAACCCAATTGACCATATTTGTAATGTTCTTAATAATTGGAATTATTCCGGAAGCACAATTTGATGAAGAGGTGAATGGGTTGAAAAAGAAAAGACAAAAACGATTGAACAAAAAAGTGGTAATTCCAGCAGTTCTAGCATTGTCCGTTACACTTGGAGGATTTTCATTACCTGGATCTAATGCACACGCGAATCCTACAACTGTTTTATTCCAAGCTCCTGAAGGGTTGAGTAAAGCTGAAATCGTTAAAGCGTATCTTCAATCACAGGTCGTTTCCGAGGTTGGAGCGAAATCAGCATCTACAATAGGAGAGCAGTTTAAGATCGTAGAAGAGTTTACAGATAGTAGCACAAATACATACCACGTGCGTACTATTGAGCAATACAACGGGATTCCCATCTACGGCAGTGGACAAACCGTTGCATTAGATGCAAACAACAATGTGTACGCATCATTTGGGAAGGTAACTCAAAAACTAGGTCGATCGATCATTTCGACAGATCCGTCCATATCGAAGAAAGCTGTAGAAAGAACAGCGAAAGAGCAAGTAGTTGCTAAGATTGGAGAAGTTAAGCAGTATGACGGAGTAGAAACCGAATTAACAATCTATCCGCATGAAGGAAGAAACTACTTAACATACTTAGTCAAAGTTTCGACTTCTGTTCCTGCACCTGGGTATTTTCATTATTTTATTGATGCAACTACTGGAGAGATTGTTGATCAGTTTAACGCGGTACATGAAGCAGATGCTCCAGCAGTAACACCGATAACAGGAAGAGGACTAGATTTATTCGGTAAAGTTCAAAATTTTATCGCTGTAAAAGATAGTACATCCGGGAAAAGCTATCTGCATGGTGCGGCAATAGGAGGAGGAACAACGACGAATCCGAACATCGTCCCAGTTCATACGTACAAAGCGAACCGCATGGGTGAAACACCTTTCATCCTACTATCCGGACTTTTTGGGTTCTCAGGTTTTGAAGTAGAAACAGGTACGTCTTTCTTTGCTGATCCAGCAGCGGTTTCAGCTCATACGAACTCTATCAAAGTAAATACGTATTACCAAAATATCCACAAACGTAACAGTATCGATGGAAACGGAATGCCGGTCATAAGCACGGTCCACATTGGGTCTAAATGGAACAATGCAGCATGGAACGGAAAGCAGATGCTTTACGGAGATGGTGACGGTATTCTGTTCAGTTCATTAGCAGGTGCGATGGATGTTGCAGGTCATGAGATGACACATGGTGTAATCTCAAAAACAGCAAACTTAACCTATCAAGGAGAATCAGGTGCGATTAATGAATCACTAGCTGATATCTTCGGTGCGTTGTCTGAGATGCATTCACACGGATTAACAAGTCCATCTGAGTGGGAGATGGGTGAAGACATTTACACACCAAACGTACCTGGTGATGGCGGACTTCGTTCCATGAGTAATCCAAAGTCCAGAAAGCTATCTGCAGCTTATGGATTGAAGGATAATGCATATCCTGATCACTATGAAGACCGTTACTTAGGTGAACTGGATAAGGGTGGGGTTCATATTAACAGCTCCATCAACAATAAAGCAGCTTATCTCATCTCTGAAGGAGGAGAGCACCACGGAGTTAAAGTCACGGGTATCACACGTTCGAAAACAGAGAAAATCTTTTACCGTGCGTTAACGAACTATCTTGTACCGTCATCAGGATTCAAAGAGATGCGTGCTGCAGCGATTCAATCCGCTCGAGATCTTTATCCAGACCGAAATGGAGCTCCATCTGCCGAAACAAAAGCGGTAATGGCAGCATACGATGCGATTGGTGTACCGGCTCAATAAGCAATGTGATCCACGAGAGAGTATTCTTTCGTGGATTTTTTATGGAAAAATGGTGAGCATTAAGACTCAAAAACATGACTTTAGAAGGAAAAAAATAATTTAGAAAGAAACTTTTATCATTAAACATTTGTTCATGAGGAGAGACACGTATGATCGAGGGAGAAATTATTAAATTTTATCGGAAAAGAAGAGGACTTTCTCAAGAGCAACTGGGCAAAGATATTTGTACGACAACACATGTTAGTAAAATTGAGCGGGGGCAGACGAAGTATTCAACGGAGATTATAACCTTATTCTCAAAACGGCTAGATATCGACATACAGAAGGAGATGCAGTTCTTTCAAGATATGGAGAAGAAACTTCATCAATGGCACAACTCTATTATCATGCAAAGAATGAAGGAAGTAGAGAAAACAAAAAGTGAATTAGATCAATTTCCGATTGTTAAATCCTCAAAACATGCAGCACTTTATCAGCTAGTGCTTGCTCGTTATTATCTTTTAAAAAAAGAGCCACAAAAAACAGCAGAGATTTTAAACCGAATAAAAACTGAGCATCTGACTCCTTTTGAATACAACATGTATAAGCATGTAAAAGGAATCTATTATTTGGAGAAGTACAACAATTTTTATGTTGAGAATCGCAAGAAAGCGATCGAGCTCTTGAGTACGATTGATAAGATTGCCTATGGAAATGAAGAATACTGTTATCATTTAGCGATGGCTTATCAATGGGTTGAATCAAAAACGATGGCTTATATCAATGCCAAAAAAGCAGTGGACTATTTTAAGAGAAACAACAACTTCTCAAGAGCCATCCAAGCAGAATCAGTCATGCTGCTTCAAATAGAATGCGCCACTCAGCATGAATTTGAACAAAAAGTTAACCGTTACCTTCAGTTGATTCAGGATAGTGAAACGCTAAACGAAATTGGTATTATCGGAATGCTTCTGCATAATCTAGGGCTTGAATTTTTCAAAAGAAAAGATTATGAGAATGCGCACATCTATTATCGAAAAGCGTTAAAGATGGCTGATAAAAAAACAGCAATCTATTTAAATCGATTGTATAATTTTTTGGACAATAGTATCGATGGAAAACTTCAGTCTCAAAGGCAGAATTTAAAAAGTGCAGAAGAAGGATTAACAGCAGCCAAAATGGTAAAGCACCAGTTATATTTGCATTTGTTTCAACTTCACCTGTATATCTTAAAGGGCGAGATGGAGGCTTATTTCAGTTACTTAGAAAATATAGCAATGCCATTTTTTCAAGCTCATAATCAATTTAGCAGGATCGATAAGTTTGGAAAACAGCTATACCACTATTATGCCGATACGAAGCAGTACGAGAAAGCAATTGAAATTTCCTCTCTGTTTCTAGCTAGAGATTAAATAAAGTCATGCAAGATAGGTTGGATAAAAAGTCCCCTGTCTTTTTTTGTTCGAAAAAGTTAGAAAATTTATATTGAAAGTTATTTTACTGTCAGTTATAATTTTTATTAACGAAAGCGCTTTCGGTAAAGAGGAGATAACAATGGCTACAATCTATGATATTGCAAAAAAGACGGGTTTCTCAACGACAACCGTCTCAAAGGCACTCAATAACTATTCTGATGTGAGTGAAAAAACGAAGCAGAAGATTCTACAAGCAGTCGAAGAAATGGGATATCTGCCTAATGCACATGCCCAATCGCTTTCTACAAAAAAGTCTTGGACGATTGGTGTGATGTTTTCTGAATCGAATGAAGTAGGAATGAAACATCCTTTCTTTAGTGCCATAATAGAAAGTTTTAGAAAGAATGCAGAACGAGAGGGATATGATCTGATCTTCGCTTCAAGAAATCTGCGTAATCGGGATATCAGCTATTTAGAACACTTTTCTTACCGTGCCGTTGATGGCATTGTAGTAATCTGTTCTGATCCACAAGATCCGCAAGTACAAGAGATGATAAACAGCACGATTCCTATCGTTGTTATAGATATGAACAAACAGAACTGCAGTCTTGTCTTCTCGGATAATATTGAAGGTGGAAAGCTGGCAGTTAACTACTTGCATTCACTTGGTCATACAAAGATCGCTCATATCGCTGGCGATGCTTTAACTGATGCAGGTGCAGAAAGAATTAAAGGATTTAAAAAAGCGATGAATGAGTTGAACCTGCCGATTCATGAAGGCTACCTTATCAATGGTGGATTGTTCTCAATCGGTGAAGGCAAAGCGGCCATGGAAAAGCTGTTGATGTTAGATGATGTACCTACAGCGGTATTTGTTGCAGGAGATCATATGGCTATCGGTGCAATTGAGGCCATAAAAGAGAAGGGTTTATCTGTACCCGAAGATATTTCAATCATCGGTTATGATGATATTGAAATGGCAGCATACATTACACCGAAGTTAACGACGATTAAGCAAGATACGGATATGATTGGATACCAAGCAGCAAAGTTGTTGATGAAACAAATTATCCAAAAGAAAAAACTGATTACATCCAAACGTATTCCAGTCGAACTAATCATTCGAGAATCATGCTCACAAAAAAAATAAAAATTTTTTTAGGATAATTCGAAAGCGGTTTCGAATATTTATTTTGAAACAAAACGAAACCGCTTTCGCTCTATAAATTTTAAAGAAGGAAGGGGTTTATACATGAAAAGGAAGTTAAGTATCTTTTTGGTATCAATTTTGTTGGTGGGATTATTTGCAGGTTGTTCAAGCGATTCGAAAACATCTGGTAATGGCAAGAAAGATGTTGATCTAAGAATCTGGTCGTTTACAGATGAATTAAAGAAACCGATCAAAACATTTGAGGAAAAGAATGGCGTAAAAGTGGAGTTAACGATTGTTCCGATCGCTGACTACCCGACAAAATTAAAGCCAGTACTTGAGAGTGGTGTTGGAGCTCCTGACGTTTTCACGGGCGAGATCGCATTCTTAAAACAATGGGTTGATGCAGGCTATTGGGAGAACTTATCTGAAAAGCCTTATAACGCAGATAAGCTTTCTGATAAGTATGTACCTTATGTATTTGACCTTGGTAAAGATAAAGATGGCGATGTACGCGCTCTTTCTTGGCAAACAACGCCAGGAGGCATCTATTATAAGCGAAGCATTGCAAAGGAAGTATTAGGAACAGACGATCCAACTCAAGTTGGTGAAATGATGAGCTCTATGGATAAGGTGTTTGAAGTAGCAGAAAAGATGAAGTCAAAAGGCTATAGCATGTTCCCAGATGAAGGTGCGATCCGCTGGTTCACACAAGGTGACAATCCACAGCCTTGGGTAAACGACAAGAATGAGCTTCAGTTAACGGAAGAAAAAATGGAGTACATGGATTACTCGAAAAAGCTTCGTGATAATCAATACACTGCTCTAGCACCTGAATGGTCACCATCTTGGTTCGAAGGCATGGATAAGCCGATCAAGGTAAAAGAGGGTGGCAAGGAAAAAGAAACGCAAGTGTTTTCATATGTTCTTCCTACATGGGGATTACATAGCGTCCTGAAAACCAATGTTAAGGAATCTGTTGGTGACTGGGCGGTAACGAGTGGTCCGAGTCCTTATTTCTGGGGTGGAACATGGCTTGGTGTATACAACAAATCGGATAATAAAGAACTTGCTTATAAATTTGTAAAAATGATGACACAAGACGATGAGTTCTTAACATCTTGGAGTAAAGAAACAGGTGATGTCCTTTCTTATCTACCTGTAACAGAGACAATTAAAGATGACTTTAGCGACAAATTCTTAGGTGGACAGAACAACTATCAATTCTTCCTAGATCAATCTACTAAGATTACACCTGGGATCGTGACGAAGTACGATCAGCAGCTAGATACGCTTTACGGAAATGCCGTTCAGCAATATGTAACAGGTAAGAAATCTAAAAAAGAAGCGATTAAAGAATTTTATCAAAAAGCACAAAATGCTTATCCAGACATCAAAGTACCGAAAAAATAAGTTTTATGGACGGTGGCGGGAAACTTTTTCTCGCCACTGACCTATCTATTGAAAGGGGGAGGAGAGATGAAGAATTTAAACCGTTATGGCTATTTTTTTATTGCTCCGTTTTGGCTCGTCTTCTTAGTGTTCAGTATATATCCCGTCGCCCTAACCTTTTATTATAGCTTTACAAATTATACAGGCAGTGGTGAAGCACAGTTAGTAGGTCTAGCAAACTATAAACGACTCCTTACAGACACATATTTTGTTGAAGCTTTTTTTAACACATGGAAGATATGGGGTGTGAACTTCGCACTTCAAATGGGACTTGCTCTTATCCTGGCTATGATCTTTTCAGATATGAGAGTGAAATTAAAAGGTATCGCATTCTTTCGAGCGATCTTTTATCTACCAAATTTAATTACGATCAGTTCGGTTGCTCTTCTGTTCGGGATTTTACTAGATTGGCAGCACGGTTCATTAAACATGATGTTGATGAAGGTAGGAATCATTTCAGATCCAATCAACTGGCTTAACGAACCAACGAGTGCACAGTTATCGATCTCATTGATTTTAACGTGGATGTGGTTTGGGCACTCTTTTATCGTTGTGATGGCAGGCGTATCAGGTATATCGAAAGACTACTACGAAGCAGCATTGATCGATGGTGCAAATCGCTGGCAGACGTTTTCTAAGATTACGATTCCGCTATTGAAGCCTATCCTGCTTTATATCATGATTACCTCGCTCATTGGAGGTCTTCAATTGTTTGATCTACCGATGCTTTTAACAGATGGAATAGGATCACCAGACGGCTCATTGAATACGATGGTGCTCTATTTATACAATCAAGCCTTCAAGTATAACAACTACGGATATGCTGCAGCAGTCGCATACGGATTATTTGTTATAACGCTCATCTTCTCTGCTTTCATTTTCAAAGGGATGTATGGGAAAGAACGTAAACAACCAAGGCAGGTGTAAAGCATGATAGGAAAAACAGCGGTAGATAATAGCCTTTCAAATTCTGTTGAAAAGAAAAGTGTTATAGAAACAAAACCGAAGCGAAAAGTCAGCATACCAAAAATTCTGATCTATACCGTATTGATCGTTATGGCAATCGTGTGTTTCATTCCGTTCTTAATGATGCTTGTTAACGCCACACGCTCAAATGAAGCAATTCTTTCAGGCTTCACCTTGCTTCCAGGTAGTGCAATCGTTGAAAACTATCAAACGATGATGAGCTATATCAATATTTGGGCGGGTTTTAAGAACAGCTTAATCATTTCCGTTCTCGTGACATTATTGTCGGGTTACTTTTCAGCATTAACGGCTTATGGTTTTGCGTTCTACGTGTTTAAGGGCAAGAATGCGATGTTCGTTTTCATGTTAGTGATGATGATGGTCCCAGGCCAGTTAGGGTTGATCGGCTTTTATGAGCTTTGTAAGAACTTAGGGATATTGGATACGTATATTCCATTAATCATTCCCGCAGCAGCGAGTCCTTTCGTGGTATTCTTCCTGCGCCAGTACATTTTAACAACGCTGCATCCAAGTTTGATTGAGGCAGCAAGAATCGATGGTGCAAGTGAATTTAAAATCTTTCATACGATCGCGATTCCAATCATGATGCCAGCGATCGCGACGATGTCTATCTTTACGTTTATCGGGTCGTGGAACAACTACATCATGCCTTTAGTTGTATTATTCTCACCTGAAAAGTTCACGCTTCCTGTGTTGATGGGCTTCTTAAAAGGTTCACAAGTGGCTCAAAACTTGGGGTCTATGTATTTAGGTATCGCGATCTCCGTGGTGCCGATCATGGTAGCGTTCCTATTTTTATCAAAATATATCGTTAACAGCATTTCAGCAGGTTCTATCAAAGAATAGAGGAGAGAAACAGTTATGCATTTTAATAAGTCATTCGTGTTTGGTACAGCAACATCTTCTTATCAAATTGAGGGAGCTCGTCTTGAAGGAGGCAGAACACTTTCAATCTGGGATACGTTCTGTGATACGCCTGGAAAAGTATATCAACAGCATAATGGAAGCATAGCGTGTGATCATTACTACCGATTTGAAGAAGATATTCAGCAGATTAAGAAGCTTGGCGTAGAAACGTATCGCTTCTCAGTTTCCTGGCCTCGTATTTTTCCTGAAAAGGGTGTTTTGAATGCAGAGGGAATGGACTTCTACAAGAAATTAACGCAGCGTTTACGTGAAGAAGGAATCAAACCTGCGATTACGCTTTACCACTGGGACCTCCCACTATGGGCCCATGAAGAAGGCGGATGGGTAAACCGTGAGTCAGTCGATTGGTTTATGGAGTTAGCAAAAGTTTGCTTCCAAGAGCTTGATGCAGAGGTGGATTCTTGGATTACGCATAACGAGCCGTGGTGTGCTGGTTTCTTAGGTTATCATCAAGGATTTCATGCGCCAGGACATACGAACATGGACGAAGCTGTTAAAGCGGTACACCACATGCTTCTTTCTCACGGAAAAGCTGTACAATATTTAAAGAACGAGCTTCAATCCAAAACGCCGATCGGTATTACGTTAAACCTGTCACCGATCTATGCAAAAACAGATTCTGCGAACGATCAGCTTGCAGCGAATAATGCTGACGGGTATTCCAATCGCTGGTTCTTAGATCCTGTTTTCAAAGGGCAGTACCCTGTTGATATGATGAACTTGTTCTCTAAATACGTTCATTCGTATGATTTTATTAAAGCAGGGGATATGGAAATCATCTCAACGTCTTGTGATTTCTTTGGCATCAACTATTATAGCCGAGGGATTGTTGAGTTCTCTGCAGCGAATGACTTCTTACATAGAGGGGCTCATTCTGATTATGAAAAGACCGGCATGGGATGGGACATAGCGCCAGAAGAATTTAAAGATCTGATCAGAAGATTGAGACAGGAGTATACGGATCTTCCTATCTATATTACCGAGAATGGTGCAGCCTTTGATGACGTACTAGAGAACGGACGCGTCCACGACTCTGGCCGTGTGGATTATATTGAAAAGCATCTTCAAGCGGTTTCTGATCTGAACGATGAAGGCATGAATATTGAAGGGTACTATCTATGGTCTCTCATGGATAATTTTGAGTGGAGCTTCGGATATGACAAACGATTTGGAATCATCTACCTAGATTTTGATTCTCAAGAGCGAATCTGGAAAGATAGCGCATACCGTTATGCAGAAATCGTGAAAAACAGAGGAACCAATAACAGCAACAAAGAAACAGATGCTATTTCAGTAAGCTAATTTATTTCTAAGATAATAATAACCATTGAAGTCCCTGACATAGGTTAGGGACTTTTTTGTTTTGTGTAAAATTTTCCTGAGTGGAGAAGCTAAAAACGTATAGGAGGGATAGACATGAAGGATAAGAATGAGGAACGAATCGATGAAGAAACATCGGACGGAATGAATGAGTTAGTAGAGATCATCAATGCAGAAGGTGATACGGGTGAATTGAAGGAAATCGTTGAGAGCTATGATAATAAAAAGGAACATTCCCCTTTATGCAATGATGATTTTTTCTATGCAGACCTTCGGGCCATTGCGGAAGATGGTGCTAAAGAAGATTGAAGTATTTAGAACGGGCAGAACCGCTGATGATAGCGACTCTGCCCGTTTATTTGTTTGAAGTGCGCGTGTTAAAGCATGGGTGCATTGAATGAGTTAACTTTGCTTCGCGATGTTGAGGTAGGGGGTATAGAGCTAGTGTTTACTTGTCGTGATATGTCGACTCGCCGGTTTATGGGTAAAAATCGCCGGAATATCACAAAAACACGCCGGAATAAATCAGAAATTTCTAGGATTAATTCTAAAAGTTCTCGAAATAATAGCCTTGATACCACGCCCGGTATAAATGGATTCCAGGGTTTGAGTGCCTAAATAGCACCTAGAGGCCGATTATGGTCAATTAAACAAAGCATTTTATCAGAAGCTATATCCATCAATAGCTACTTAACGTGTAATTTGAGTTAGCTGTTGTATATCTTCAACAGCATAATCAGCAATCAATGAGGAAGAGTGAGATTTATGAATGAGTTCTAAACTTTTCTGCATGTTACATAATAAAGTTTCGTTATTAAATAGCCTCTGAACATTCTCCACAATTTCGTCTGCGGTATGAACAACTATTGCAGCACCTTTTTCTTCAAAATACTTAGCATTTTCTCCTTCTTGGCCAGGAACGGGCTTATATAGAATAAGTGGCACTCTTACAGCAGCAGCTTCAGTAATGGAGATGCCACCTGGCTTGGTTACTACGCAATGTGAAATCTTTAAGACTTCATGAAGTTCGTCTACGTAACCGAATAATCGGAATGAACCTGGATGTTGTTCGGCTAGTGGTGTTAATTTCTCATACAACGTTTTATTCTTGCCACATACTACAATTACTCGCAGAGAAGGATCGTTTAAAAGACGCTGAGCTAGAACCTTAACATTTTTCAGCACACCTTGAGCACCAGCTAGGATCGTCACGACACGTTTACTTGGCGTAACTCCGTATTTAGTAAACACTTTCTCTTTATGAATTGGGCGATAAAAGTCTGAACGAATGGGAATACCGCTAACAGTAATTCTATATTCTGCCACACCATGTTTGATCAGTCCGTTTGTGACTGAATCAGATGCAACAAAATAATGATCAATCGCTGGATTGATCCAAAATGGATGAGCGAAATAATCAGTGATCACGGTATAGATGGGGATGTTAAACCGTGATTTTTTAATAAGAAATGGCGCAGCGTGAAAGGGAAAGGTTGTTATTACAAAACGGGGTTGATGTTCTTTAATCAATTCTAGAAATCTTTTTCTTCCTAAATAACGAGAGAATTGTGTAATCGTATTGGCATTCAATTTGTTTGTTCCATAATAAAACCATTTATAAAAAGAAGAGCCGTGTGAAAAGCTTTTGATAAATATGGATTGCGTAACTTGGGACATGATGGGGTGAGCTTCACCAAATAAATCAGATATGACAGGTTGAAATCCTTTACTCTTCATTTCTTCAGCGAGGACATTAGCCACTTGAACATGACCGCTGCCATAGTTAGCTGTAAGGATTAATGCTGTTGGACGTATCATTAGAAAACCTCCCCAGTCTTTTGAGATAAGAATAGCAGGAGATTTTAAACGTGATATGAAGAAGATTAAAAGGTTTTGTAAAAAGTAAAAATTGTTAGTGGTACAATAAGATAGATTCAAAATTTCATAAGATCCGATAATTATGGTGTCTGTTGCAGACTTAATAGGGAATCTGGTGTGAGGCCAGGACTGTACCCGCAACTGTAAGTGCTGACGAAATAAGCAAAACCACTGTCTATCTGACGGGAAGGGCTTAGAGTAGGCTGATGCACGAGTCAGGAGACCTGCCATCTTTATAGCGTTGATCTTCTTCGGGAGTTGGGAAGATAGGACGAGGGATATTTAATAGATCATTCTTTCTGTTATGTATTCTTACGTACCCGTCTTTCGTGATGGGTATTTTTCTTTGTTCACTAACTCCCTCAAAATAAGGGGAGCTTTCAAGCTTCAGAAAAGAGGGTATGGTATGGAACAGCAGTTATCAGCAAACATCTCAAGAACGATTCAAACAAAGTTGGTATTGCCGCCTGACACGAATCACATGGGAACGATATTCGGTGGTACCGTTTTATCGTACATTGATGAAATCGCAGCGATTGCCGCCATGAAGCACAGCAAGAAAGTGGTTGTCACCGCATCCATTGATAATGTAAACTTCTTATCGTCAGCTAAAGTGGGAGACATCCTCATATTAGAAGGTGTAGTGGTCTCAACGGGAAGAACGTCTATGGAAGTATACGTAAAAGTGGAGTGTCAAAATCTAGAGACGGGGAACAGGACGTTGAATACCACGTCAATCTTAACGATGGTGGCCATTGATCAAAACGGTAAGCCGTTTCCGGTACCGAGTGTCATTCCTGAGACAGAAGAGGAAGAAGCACTCTTTAAAGGTACTCCACTAAGGAAAGAAAGGCGTTTGTTATATAAAAATGTAAACAAAATTTAAGGTTTCTTTAAAAGTTATAGTTGTAGTTTTTTTCTTTCTTCTTTGTAAGTTGGTTGTAGCGGAAGGTTGCCTGCCTGCTACATGAGAAGCTTCTCGCAAGGCATGCGACGAGGAAGTCCACTTTCTAGCATAAACTTGTAGACGCAGGAGCAAAGAGACAACTTTGAAGCGGTCAGGTGGAGACTCCTAATGGCGCAAAGCGGCAGGAGGCTCACCGTTCGCCCCGTGGAAAGCGTGCAACCTGGAGCGGAAACCAACAACTAACAAAAGCAACAATGTATACAAATAAACCTATTTTAAAAGGAAAAGGAAGTGAGAATCCCAATGAAAATTAAAAATATCATATTTGTAGCATTGGGGTTCTTTTTCCTAGGTTTAGGCGTTATCGGTATCGTCTTGCCGTTGCTTCCTACCACACCTCTTTTATTATTGGCATCTTATTTCTTCGTAAAAGGTTCAAAAAAGTTTGAAGTGTGGTTTAAAGGAACCGACATTTATAAAAAACATCTAGATGATTTTGTTAGGAATCGTTCGCTCACTAAAAAGAAAAAGATCATGATCAGCCTGTTTTCAGATTCGATGATCTTGATTACTTTTATCCTTACAGACAGTATGATTGCAAGAGTGATTTTGATTCTTGTGGTGATGTATAAATATTACTATTTTATTGTTAAAATTAAAACGACATAGAGAATGTGTGGAGATAAAGAGAGCAGCCTAATCAAAGGCTGCTCTCTTTATCTATCATGAAGAGGCTTTGTACATAACCACCAATCGTAGCACTCGATCTCTCCTGCTTGTGCTTGTTCTGCCCGTTTTTTAGCTTCTTGTACTGTGGCAGCTGGAGGAACGATAAGACGGTCTCCAACAAGCTCGTTTTTCGGCCAGTTTGCAGGTGTTGCTGCTTTATTTCTATCTGCTGTCTGCAGCGCCTTAACCGCTCTTAGGATCTCGTTGATATTACGGCCAACATTTTCAGGATACGTAAGGATAAGACGAATCTTGCCTGTCGGATCTACGATATAAACACTCCGTACTGTTCTTGTTCCCATCGTAGGGTGTATCATTCCTAGTCTAGTAGCAATCCGGCCTAGACTATCCGCGATGATCGGAAAAGTAATCTCTACTTTTAAATTCTGCTGTATCCATTCGATCCATTTTAAGTGTGAGTATACTTGTTCTACAGATAATCCGATTAAGTAAGTGTTGAGCTTTGTAAACTCAGGCATGAGCTTTTGAAACGCAACAAACTCTGTCGTGCATACGGGTGTAAAGTCACCCGGATGGCTAAAGAGGACAAACCAATGACCTTGATAGCTTGTTGGGAGGACAAGTTCCCCAAGGGTTGTATGAACCGTCATCTCCGGAAATTGATCGCCAATAAAAGGCTTTGAAAATGTTTGTGTAGATTCCATCCCTCTCTTCTCCTATCTTCCTTGGTTTCCCATCATCTTGCTCTTTTTCAACAGCTGAGACTCTCCTGTTTTTTCCCACTCTTCTACCTGTTCAATAGCTTGTTGAGGTGTAAATCCTTGACCAACAAGAACACCAGATAAAATAAATTCCTGATAGAGATGAGTTAAGTTAATGCCTTCTTCGGTCTCTTTTAATGCTCTTTGTACTAACGGATCAATGTACGAAACCCATTGGTCTGCTAAGCTCTCCGTTTGAGGCATTCTGTGTTCTTGATGAAAAGAACGAGGAGCACTTGATGTACTGTTTAACGTGAATAAATAGTTGTACTTAGCGCTGTGCTTGATCTCATCTGTAATGATGTTAAAGAGAATATCTCGATAATACGTATTAGGAAGTCCTTGGCGAATAACGCGATATTTCTCTACGGCAGCAAGTTCGCCAAACAGAGCTTTGACAAGTCCGTCTTTATAGGTTTTCGGTTTCTGAAACTCTTCTCCGTTCATTGGTGGAACTTCTTGGCCGGTAAGATCTTTGTAGATCATTCTAAAGAGTTTATTATGCCTTTTCTCATCATCTCGAATAGATGCGATGATTAATTTTTGTTCGTTTGTGGGTGCCTCAGAAATTAAATAGTCGTAAAATAATTCATCTTCCCTTTCGCCAGCAACAGCTTCCCTGATAAGTTGCAGAGATAGTTGAAGTGCTTGCTGCTGACCATCACTTTGCTGTTGTCCGGTGTCTTGTTGCTGTTGTTGTGGGTTCATATAGCTCATAAGATAACCTCCAAAAAAATGATTGTCGCATTAGTATATGCACACGCCTAAATTTTGTTTATACACAAAGATTTAAACACCACATGTCCGATGCATGAATAAGAATGAGCATATAGCTCGTTGAAAAATAAGGAGTGTTTATAGTGGATGAACTCATGTGGCTAGCGATCGGTGCAGCCGCAGTTTTTATAATAGAAGCGGGTGGTTATTTATATTGGAGGTTTTTGGGAAGTGGCTCACTTAAACTCTATATAAATGATGGTCAGAGACCCGAAAGAGACTTCAAACTGATTCAGACGTTCAAAACGTTGACACAAAGAATTGCACTAATCGATGTCTCAGGAGAAGTATGGGTCTACAGCAATGGTGAAATCATGTTTGGCACGAAACAAGATGAAAATGAGTATGCAGAAGTGATCGTACATGTTCCGATGGCCGCAGCGAAAGAGACTAAACGCATCTTAATCATCGGTGGCGGAGGCGGAATCAGTGTGCGAGAGGTTTTGCGTTATGAGAACGTTGAGGAAATTATCGCTGTAGATGTTGATGCGGAGATGATGGATCTTGGAAAGAACTTCGATCGTTTAGTTACATTCAATGAGGGTTCTTTAAATCATCACAGAGTGAGAACGGTGATTGAAGATGGCAGACATTTTGTAGAAGAAAGCCTAGAAACTTGGGATGTGATCATTGTAGACATACCAGAACCGACTGAAAGATGTCCAAGTCTATCCCAATTGTTTTCTTTAGAATTTTATCATCAATTAAAAGAACACTTAAACCCGGGTGGTGTTGTATCCATTGCTTGTTCAACCGTCAACCTGATGCCAGAATATATGTGGAGCATCGAAAAGACGTTAAAAGAATGTGGACTTTTCACAATTCCCTTTCATAATTTCTCTAACAAGACGGGTGTGGATTGGGGTTATGTCCTCGCTTCGACATTACCGGTACAGCGAGATGACATCCGATTAAAAGTTACCGTTCCATTCTTAACAGAAGGAAGACTGAAGGATGTGTTGGAACTACCGTACTACTTGAAGAACCTTGAAAACAAAGGTGATATCCAGACGGATCAGAACACCGTCCTCTTAGATATTGTAAGAAGAGAATTGAATAATTGACATAGATAGCACTTGTGTAACTTACAAGTGTTTTTTTAATGATTAATATTATGGATTAGGAGTAACTAGCATTTCTAATAAACTGAACGGTAATTATTTTTGTTATTCATGAAGCTGAGTGTGCAACTTGGTAACGGCTTGTGACAGGTTGGTCAGAAGTGGATTTACGATGAGAAGATCATGACATATACTGGTTAAAAATAAAGTGAAACACATAAAGGGGGCGTGAGATGAAGCTAACAATACTTGAAAGTGATGATCATGAAGGCTTGGAAATCATTGTGAAATGCAAAATGTTAAATGATGAAGTTATTAAAGTTCTAACTTCGTTGAGGTCCCTTGAAAGAAAAGTATTGGGTACAAAGGATGGAAAGGTCTATCTTCTTTTACCAAATGATATTTATTATTTTGAGTCAGTTGATAAAAAGACATTTGCTTATACCGAAAAATCGGTCTATGAGGTGTCATTAAGGTTGTATCAAATTGAAGAGCTCTTCGGTGATGTGAATTTTTTTCGTGCTACAAAAGCAAGTATATTGAATCTCGATCGATTACAATCCATTTCCCCACGAATTGGAGGCAGGTTAGAAGTGAAAATGGAGAACGGAGAGAACCTATTAGTGTCCCGTCAGTATGTGCCTGTTTTAAAGGCAAAGTTAGGTTTTTAAATTAAAGGAGGCGATGATATGTTTAAAAAAGTAATGGCGTATACGGTAGCATTTAAAACAATTATGAGCTTATTCTTTTCGGCAGGAATCATCATCTATGTTGTGTTCGGCTATATGCTCGGAAAAAGGGAGATCGCCTTCGAGATGATCGTTCAAATCTTTTTTATCAGTATTCTGGTTACTGGTTTGCATTACTTATTTTGGACGGAGGACACTAAAGTAAAGTTAACAAATAGTTGGAAACTGATCATACAATATTTTATTCTCGGCTTCGTTTTAATAGGGATGTCCCAAGTATTTAACTGGTTCGAGTGGGGAAGTAAAACATTTTATATGATGTTGGTTCTGTTTCACATTCTTTATCTGGGCGGCATACTTGGGTTCACTATCTATTTTAAAGTGCTAGGATTTCAATTCAATCAGAAGATGCAGCATTATCGAAAGCAGAATCAAGTTCGCTAGTTTATAAAATTTTTTTTAAGAGTATAGTGGGGTAACAATCATAATCGCAGCGACTTCGTTGCGATTATTCTTTTTCTGTAAAAAAACAGAAAAGTATTAAAAAAGTGTGTCGATATTATCGTCTCCTCTTCGTCGTATAAGTAAATCAGCTTAAAAAACAATTGAAATGCTAAGGAGAGATTCATATGAATACTGTAATTTCAAAAGATGGAACAAAAATTGTTTATGACAAGGTAGGAAATGGACCTTCACTCATCTTAATCGGAGGCGCATTCAGTTATCGAAAGTTCCCAGGCATGGTTAAACTTGCAAAATTATTATCAGACCATTTTACAGTTTACACATACGACCGACGTGGCCGTGGTGATAGCGGTGACGCAGAACAGTATGAACCCGTACGAGAGTATGAAGATCTGGATGCAATTATCTCAAAAGCAGGAGGAACGGCATTCGTTTGGGGGTTATCATCAGGAGCTGTTCTTGCTTTACAAGCAGCTGCTCATGGAGCGAGCATTGCAAAATTAGCGCTCCACGAACCGCCATTTATCGTCAATGACAAAGATCATGTACCACCAAGGGATTTTTCAAAAAAGGTTAGTGAACTTGTTTCTGATGATCGCAGTGCCGATACGATTAAATATTTCATGACGAAGGGCATGGGGGCTCCTTCATTCGTTGTAACTATGATGCGTATGATGCCTGGTGTTTGGTCCAAGCTTATGGCGGTTGCACATACCCTTCCGTACGATGCGACATTATTAGAAGGATATATGGAGGGAAAGTCATTGCCTGAAGATTTTTGGAATAACGTTACAGTGCCAACAATTGTACTTAAAGGCACAGAAAGTCCTTTAATGCTTCGTGACGGAGCAGATGCTTTAGTAAAAGTGCTTCCTAATGCTGAATTAATAAGTAAGAAGGGGCTTGGACATACGAAACAGCTTAATGTTAAAAGTATTTCTTCTGAGCTCGTCTTATTTTTTTCTGCTGTATAAACTAGAGAAAATTACTAAAGGATTTTTTTAACAAATACCGAAACCTTTTTATAGATTTATCGTGCAGATCATTAAAATGAAGAGTTAAAAATGAGGAGGCAACTACACATGAGATTTATGATGATCGTTAAAGCGACAGCAGATTCAGAGGCTGGGGTTATGCCGAGCCAGGAATTAATAGATGCCATGCAAAAATATAACGAGGAATTAGTAAAGGCAGGTGTGCTACTTGCTGCAGACGGCTTACAACCTAGTTCAAGTGGTATACGAATTTCTTACCCGGAACGGGGCGGTCGTCCTAAAGTAATTGACGGCCCGTTTACAGAAGTAAAAGAACTAATTGCAGGCTATACGCTCATTGAAGTGAAGTCAAGAGAAGAAGCAATCCAGTGGGCTCTGCGTATGCCGGATCCACATGGGTATGGGCATGGTGAGATTGAACTGCGACAGGTTTTTGAAGCGGAGGAAATAATGGAAAACCCTATTCATTTAATGAAAGAAAGAGAACTTCGAAAAAAGGCTGAGGAGCAGCAAAAAGCGTGACAGTGGTGGATGTAAATCGAGGGATCGAAGAGATATGGAGAATAGAATCTGCGAAGTTGGTCGCAAGCTTAACGCACATGCTGCGAGATGTAGGTATCGCTGAAGATATTGCTCATGATGCATTAATCGTCGCATTAGAAAAATGGCCAAATATCGGTATTCCAGATAATCCGGGGGCATGGCTGATGACTGTGGCCAAAAGGCGTGCGATTGACTTAATAAGGCGTACAAAAAAACGTGAACAAAAATATTCCGAGCTGGCCAGAGGAACTGATCTTTACACGGAAGAAGATGTTGATCATGTGATAAACGAAGAAATTGGAGATGAACTTCTTCGTTTAATCTTTATGACCTGTCATCCGGTGTTATCACAAGAAGCTCGGGTTGCACTAACATTGCGTTTATTATGTGGTTTAACTACTGATGAGATCGCCCGTTCTTTTCTTTTGTCAGAATCTACTGTAGCGCAACGAATTGTACGTGCCAAAAGGACACTTAAATCTGAAAATATACCTTTTGAAGTTCCAGCAAAAGAAGATCGAAAAGAACGTCTATCAACGGTGCTTGAAGTTATTTATCTGATGTATAACGAAGGGTATGCGGCAACATCAGGCGATCATTGGGTTCGTCCTTTATTGTGTCAGGAGGCATTGAGATTAGGGCGCGTTCTTGCTGAGCTCGCCCAAAGTGAATCAGAAGTACATGGTCTAGTAGCATTAATGGAAATACAATCTTCACGGTTGAAGACTAGGATAAATGCAAAAGGGGAACCAATCTTACTCATGGATCAAAATCGAGCACAATGGGATCGTTTACTGATTCGTCGTGGATTAGCTGCACTCGAGCGAAGTAAAAGGATAGGTGTACCACTCGGACAATATGCGATTCAAGCGAAAATCTCTGCTTGTCATGCAGAGGCTCATTCCGTTGAAGAAACGAACTGGGTAAAAATAGCTGCGCTTTATGAGGCGTTATACAGGGTATCTCCTTCACCTATCGTTGAATTAAACCACGCTGTTGCCATCTCAATGGCATTTGGTCCTTCTATAGGACTTCAACTTGTAGATGAATTAAGTGGGGAATCCTCTTTACAGGAGTATCACCTTCTTTATAGCGTGCGTGGAGATCTTCTTTTTAAATTGAAAAGATTTGATGACGCTCGTATAGAATTTAAACGCGCTGCATCTATGACTAAGAATGAAAAAGAGAAAAGCCTTCTGATGACCAGAGTAAAAGAATGTGAGTCTTGAACGAAGTTTTTTTTCAAACCTAGTCGATTATAGATGTTCAGTTTCGTAGTAAAGGTAGGAAAGCTGATCACAATCCAAAGGAGGAAACGATGGATGCGATATCAGAGAGGTAAAGTAGAAAGCAAGGGACATCATTCATTACGTCGAAAGCCACCACTTTCGAGTCCAAGTAAAGAAAGTCTGAAAAAGGACTTAGAAGAACATATATTTATGTTGCAAAAGGCCGATAGGACAAAAATAAAGGAGACAGTAAACGATGAATAACGATGTGACCCAATTTATTGACGAATTAAAAGAATCCTGGCAGGTAGAGTTATCTACGAATCTACGCGGAGTTGTTCACCAGGCGATACCTGACGTTCATGAGCGGATTCAGTATAAAAAGCCTCACTTCTTAAAAAACGGAAAATACGCTGCAGTGATCTCGACATCCAAAGATGCCGTAAGTTTTACGATTTTTAATGCAAATTCATTAAAACTTCCAGAAGGTCTCTTCAGTGGCCCGCCAGAACGTAAAACTATTAAGCTGCGGAAAGGTGACACGATTGATTCCGAACAACTGGCTTCTTTCGTCAGTGAAGCATCAAGTTCTCTATGAGCTATAAAAGCGTGAGTCCAAACGATTTGGACTCACGCTTTTTTGTTATGCTCCTTTTCGTACAAGTTGTTCTTCTTTTGATGACTGATCAAACAAGTATTTCTTTACAGCGTTCGAGGAATGCTTCGCTTTTTTAACGAAGAAAGGGTTCAACCCAACTACCGTTATAAAGTTAGCCATCAATCCCCAGAAACCTTCATAGATTCCAAGGCTTGTACCTGTTGAGTAGACTGTGAAGGTAACCACGAGTCCGACAATCAGGCCAATAATGGTAGCTTCTCTAGATTGATTTCTCCAGAACAAGCTGATAACGATTGCAGGGAAAATCTGCACCATTCCTGATACACCAAGCAACTGTAGGGAAACGAGCGCTTGTGGAAACACAAGACCGAACAATAACGCAAGTCCGATAACAACGAAAACCATGCCGCGAGTGATCATCGTTAGTTTCGGTCCTTTTACTTTCGGATTGATGAGGTCACGATAGATGTTGTTTGCAAATAGGTTCGATGCACCGATCGCCATGATGGAACAAGGAATGAGTGAAGCCAGTGCGATTGTTGAGTACGCTAAACCCTGACCGATTCCACCATAAGACGTTTGAATCAATGCAAGAAGAGCAAACCTAGGGTCCGTCCCATCTGGTAAAACAAGAAAAGCGATGAATCCAAGGAAAACAACAAGAATTAAAACGATATTATAAAGCGGCAGAAACAGTGCATTTTTTCGAATGGCATCTGCACTTTTTGCTGTGAAAACGCCTGTTGCCGCATGTGCCCACATAAAAAGAGCGAGTGATGATACAAAAGCTGCTGTAATGAACCATGTAACACCTTTTGGCCCAGAGTCTGGAATCGTTAAGAGGTGAGGAGCTTCCGTTACGATTTTATCAACCATAGGATTCCAGCCACCAAAGTGCATGATTGGAAGAGACACGACCATGAATAACATGATTGCCCACACTAAAACATCCTTAATAATCGCTGTATAAGTCGGTCCTTTGATCCCACTGAAAAAGGTATAAAGTGCAACAAGCAAGAAAGAGGTGATCACGACCACTTTTACATTGATAAAGCCTGTCCCAGCAACCTGGAGCGTATCTTGAATACCACTCAGCTGCAAACAGATATACGGAATCAGCATAAGTACGCCGACGATGGCGATGAGTGAAGATAATAACTTAGAGTCAAAACGTTCGCGAGCATAGTCTGCTAGAGTGGTTAACTTATGCTCATTCGCCACTTTCCATAACTTCGGAAGGAAAAAATAAGAGATAAAATAGGCTAGAACCGAGTAGGGAATCGCGAAGAAGGCGAGACTTCCTGCTGTGTAAGCGGTACTTGTTAATCCTAGGAACGTATAAGCTGTGTAAAGATCTGCACCGACTAGAAACCAAACGAGTAAGCCGCCAAAGCGTCTTCCGCCAACAGACCATTCTTCAACTGAGCTTCGGGTAGCTTTGTCCCTTCCGGCAAGAAAGCCGATCAGAACGACTGTTAAGATAATAAAAATCGTGATAGATAGTGCTGTAAGATTACCTTGCTGCATTTAGTCCAGGCTCCCTTCTGATTTCTGAAGTTGATAGATTCCTAATGTGCAAAAAGGAGTTAGCACAATCCACAAAAACAACCAAAACTGAAGAAACGGTAGTCCGAAAATGATAGGATCGATCCTGTTTACGAACGGTAGAACGACCAGTTGTGCGATAAATGGAGCGGAGATCAATACGATCAATAATAATTTCTTCATGCTGCATGTGTCCCTTCTGTGGTGTTTTTAGAAAGATAATGTTCACAATCATAACAGCTTAAAAAGATAGGGACAAGGGGAATTATATAAATTTTTTAAATATTTAATATTATTAGACAAAGAAAGGGTTTTCATTAGCTGTGAAATTAAATACTGTGTTACCTAAGCGAAAATCGGAGACTAGCATATAGTAGAAGTAACCGTATAAGAGGGAGGTGGGAAACAATGATTCATTCATGTGTTTGTCACACGTTAAAATGCTTAATATACGGACAAGTCGTTGTGTTAGTAGTGGGTGGTAGGCAAGTTCCTTTTATTTTTCAAGGGATTAGAGGGAATTGTGTCGTAGGAATCACGAGTGGTAATCAAGTGCTAGCTTTAGACTGCGGATGTATAACAGCCATTATCTGTGGAAGGACTGCAGTAAACACAAATCAGTTTGCTAATCCTACCGTCATTACAATTCCTGATAGCGGAGCAGCAACACCGTATCCATCGATTATTAATGTATCAGGTTTAAGTGGGACAATTACAAATGTAACGGTAACTCTTCGTAACCTTACACATTCATATCTATCAGATCTGCAGGTACTACTTGTCGGTCCTCAAGGACAGAATGTCATCTTAATGTCTACTGTTGGAGGCACTAATCCTGGAGTTGTAAATGTTACGTATACGTTCAGTGATACAGCAGTAAATTCAATGACAGAAAATACAATTCCTCCACCAGGCATTTATAAACCAAGCACTTTTCCTCCAGTTACAGCATTACCAGGTGCGCCAGGTCTTCCATATGGAACGACGCTTAGCGTTTTTAATGGTACGAATCCAAATGGCGCATGGCAACTGTATGTATATGATCAATTTACTCAAGACGTAGGAGCCATTAACAGAGGTTGGGAACTGACTATAACAACACGAGATTCATTGTAACCGTAAGGCCTCCAACCAAAGGAGGTTTTATTTTTTGTTACCAATCTTTTCGCTGATGTTTACCTTCTATTCTTTCAGAACCATCCGGCATGCTAAGACCGTGCTGTCTCACAGTTTATTCTATTATAGAGAGGCGAATTTCTTCTTACATAGGCGGCCATTTCTATGCCAGCTGGACACCGAGATAATGAATCCACAAAAATAGCTTCTGAATCCAGAAATTTGCATGCTTAATCCAAAAGTTTAGCTGTTTAATCCACGAGTTTTAGGCTCCAATCCACATTTTTTGTCTACCAAGTTAAATTTGTCCACTCCATATGGACGCAACGAAAAAAGCCGCACCCTCACAACACAAGGGTGCAGCTTCCGCCAACCTATCCAAACCACAAATATGGTTTTCCGACCATAAACCAAAGCATAATCATCAATAATCCGAGGTATATCCAAACGGCACGCTGCAGTTTTTGAGCTAGCGCCGTTTTATCATGCGTTTCATCATCAAACTTTCTAAGCGTCGGTGAAAAGGCGCGCGCTAAAAAGAACAGTGAGCAAAACAAGATGATTAGTGTCATGAGAATCCATGGTGTGTCCCACGTCCAAGGTCCTGTGAACACGAGCAATAAACCTGACAATACTAAGACGTGACCCGCGTGTTTAGCCAGCCAAACGACAAACCGAAATGTGCCGAGGTGAGCCTGCATCTCCTCTCCACTAGCGGTTCGCAGCTTTTTAATCAGTGGGAACAGGATAAAAAACGGTCCAACTGAAATAATCACGCTTAAAATATGGATATACAAGAAAATAGGATACAAAACATCCATGGAGTTACGATCTAGCCTTTAGCAGGACTGAATTCGTGAACCCATACTTGCATATGAGGAAGCCACGGCATACCAGGGTGGTATGAAAGAATAGCGTTCTTATACTCTTCAACCGTTGCAAAGCCTTCGTCTTCGGCGTGTTGGTCAGTTAGTTCACCAAGAGATTGTCGGTATACGTTGTTCACTACGAACGAATGCCCTTCTAATTCCATGATTTCCCCAATGTCAGCATAGCGTCCGTTTCGGCGAGTTGCCGTTTTCTTGCCTTCTAGAACTTTAGCAACATCAGCTGGCATCGTTACGAGTCTTTCAATTGAACATGTTTTTGGTGGTAAATTGTTGTTTTCTTGATTTGTCATATGTAAAAACTCCTTTTCCATTTCTCCAATTCCTAATGTATCACACTTTATTAAGTAGTCTGTCTATTTTTATCGGAAGAAAACGGTAAGATGTGTCTTTGCTATGTTGAGTCAGTACCTTTATAATCAAGAGATGACTCTACCTGAGGGAGGCTAATTTAAGTTTTGATAGAAAAAGCAAAGCAAATGCTGAATTTGCATTACGGTTATTCTTCATTCAGAAATGGACAAGAGCAAGCGATACAATCGGTTTTAGCGGGTGACGATACACTTTGTGTTATGCCTACAGGTGGTGGGAAATCGATCTGCTATCAAATACCTGCCCTTGTTTTTGAAGGAACAACAATTGTTATTTCTCCTTTAATTTCATTAATGAAAGATCAGGTTGATACATTATTGCAGTTAGGTATTTCCGCGGCCTTCATCAATAGTTCACTTACAGCAGCAGAGGCGAGAGAACGAATTGAAAAGGCGAAAAGCGGTGAGTATAAACTTTTATATATTGCACCAGAACGCCTAGAATCCTATGACTTTATGGATCATTTGAGACAGATCGATATACCTTTAATCGCGGTAGACGAAGCCCACTGTATCTCGCAATGGGGACACGACTTCAGACCGAGCTACCAACGTATTCAAAGAATGATCGGGAATCTGCCGAATCGTCCGGTAGTGCTCGCGTTAACGGCAACAGCTACACCACGTGTTCGCCAGGACATCTGTTGGTCGCTCGATATTGATGAGAACAAGACGGTATTAACAGGATTTGAACGTGAAAACTTATCTTTTTCTGTGATTAAGGGACAAGATCGTCTTTCTTACTTAAAAGATTTTCTCAAAAAGAACGAGAAAGAAGCGGGAATCATATACGCAGCAACACGTAAAACGGTTGATCAGCTTTATGAAACACTCCAAAAAAATGGTATCAACGTATCTCGTTATCATGCAGGAATGAATGACAACGAGCGTATGGAACAACAAGAACAATTTCTTCAAGATGAGTCATCAGTCATGGTGGCTACTTCTGCGTTTGGGATGGGTATCGATAAATCGAATATCAGATATGTTATCCATTTTCAGCTTCCTAAAAACATGGAGAGTTATTATCAAGAAGCCGGTCGTGCTGGCCGTGATGGACTTCCGAGTGAATGTATCCTGCTATATTCATCACAAGACGTTCAGGTACAGCGTTTTCTGATCGATCAGTCTAGTGAACAGGATCGTATGGCGCAAGAGCTGGAGAAGCTTCAGCTCATGGTGGACTATTGCTACACAGAAAGCTGTTTGCAGCAATCAATCGTCCGTTATTTTAGTGATGAAGAAATACCACTATGCGGCCGGTGTGGCAACTGTACAGATAATCGCGATAGCATCGATGTAACAAGAGAAGCGCAGATCGTATTGTCCTGTATCGTGCGGATGGGACAGAAGCGGTTCGGTAAGACGTTGATTGCGCAAGTACTGACCGGGTCTAAGAATAAAAAGGTTCTAGAGATGAGATTTAATAAGCTGCCAACATACGGCATGCTGAAAAATAAAAGCACGAAAGAAATTACAGATCTCATCGAGTTTTTTATCTCACAAGAGATCATCGCTGTTGAGCATGGGACGTTCCCAACTCTTTATATAAAAGAAAAAGGGAAAGACATCCTGCTCGGAAAAGAACAGATCATGCGTAAAGAAGCGGTCGTAACGAAACAAGTGGCTGCAGATGATCCGTTATTTGAAGAGCTTCGAATCGTGCGTAAGACGATAGCTGAACAAGAGAACGTTCCACCGTTCGTTATATTTGCAGATACCGCATTAAAAGATATGTGTGTGAAGCTGCCTGAGTCAAGAACTGAATTTTTGAGTGTGACGGGTGTTGGTCAAAATAAGCTTGAGAAGTACGGAGAGCAGTTTATCTCTGCTATTTCTACTTATTTGGCTGAGCATCCAGAGCGAAGAGAAAGTACGGATCAGAGCACCGTTGCAAAAGAGCCTGCCAAAAAGACAACACCTGATTCTCATCTTGAAACATACACTCTCTATAAAGAGAAGATGTCAGTCGATGAGATTGCTGAACACCGCAATCTAGCCGTGAGTACGGTCGAGAGTCATCTCGTTCAATGCATACAAGATGGAATGGACGTTCATATGGAGGATCTCATTCCAGATGAATATGTCTCAGAAATCGAACATGCCATTCAACAAGCTGGCGGAGAAAAGTTAAAGCCGATCAAAGAATTACTTCCTGATGAAGTAAGTTACTTTATGATTAAAGTGTACTTGCTGCAAAACGAAAATAAGAAACGGGTGACAAGATGAAGAAGAATGTCCGATTAAAAGTAAAACCATCTTATGTTAAAGGGTTAAAAACAGGCTTTCCATTGATCACGGAAGATGCTGTTCAAAATATAAGCAACGTAAAAGAAGAAGGAACGATCATTGAACTGTTTGATGAAAAGAATGTGTTCCTCGGTAAGGGATACTACGGTAAACAGAACAAAGGTCGTGGATGGGTACTCACGCAAAATTCACAAGAACTCATCGATCAAGAATTTTTTGAAAAGAAAATAAAAAAAGCGATCAACCATCGCCAAGATCTTTTTAACAATTATGAAACAACAGCATTCCGGGTTTTTAACGGTGAGGGAGACGGAATTGGTGGGCTGACGATCGACCACTATAACGGCTACTACGTTCTAACTTGGTATAGTGAAGGCATCTACTCTTTTAAAGAGGAAGTGATCGCCTCTCTTAAAGAACTTGTTAAAGTAAAAGGGATCTATGAAAAGAAGCGTTTTGCTGTAAAAGGAAAATATATTGATGATGACGATTTTGTTGAAGGTGAACAAGCGCCGAGTCCACTGATCGTGAGAGAGAATGGCATCCACTTTGCCGTTTATCTAAATGATGGTGCAATGGTCGGTGTGTTCTTGGATCAGCGTGATGTGCGAAGAACCATTCGTGATCAATATGCGAAAGGGAAAACCGTTCTGAACACGTTCTCTTATACAGGTGCGTTTTCAGTTGCGGCAGCTCTTGGTGGTGCTCTGAAAACGACAAGCGTTGATTTAGCGAATAGAAGTCGAAGCAAGACGCAAGAACAGTTCAGTGTGAACGGTCTGAACTATGAGCACCACGACATCATTGTAGAAGATGTATTCAACTACTTTAAATATGCTGTTCGAAAAGAGCTGTCGTTCGACCTAGTAATCTTAGATCCTCCGAGCTTTGCACGTTCTAAGAAACACACGTTCAGTGCTGGGAAAGATTATCCTGATTTATTAGCACAAGCGATCCAGATTACAGAAAGAAACGGTGTAATCGTAGCCTCTTCTAACTGCTCAACGTTTGGGATGAAAAAGTTTAAAGAGATGATATCATCAGCTTTTAAACAAACAGGCGGCACGTATAACATTTTAGAAGAGTTTAAGCTTCCACAAGATTTTAAAACACACAAAGAGTTCAAAGAGGGTAACTATTTAAAAGTAGTGTTCATTGAAAAATTAAGCTAACCGGCGAAAGGGGATCTTCATGTCGATGAATAACGAACGCCGTATTTTAATTATGACTTCTGTAGCTGCTGAAAAAGAGGCAATCTTAAAAGGAATTGGCCAAACGTCTTCCGTTGATGTGGTATTAGCTGGAGTTGGTCCGATATCAGCTGGTATCCAAACAACAAAAGCTTTATTAACAAAAGACTATGACCTTGTCATTAACATGGGGATTGCTGGAGGCTTTCGTGATAAAGCAGATGTTGGGACAGTTGTGATTGCAGATGAGATGATTTCAGGAGATCTTGGGGCAGAATCTCCTGAAGCGTTCATCACATTAGAAGAGCTTGGTTTTGGTGCTTCAACGCGCATAAAAGCAGACAGCGAACTGGTCATGCACTGTTTAACGTCATTAAAACTCGCAGGAGTACCTGTTCAACTCGGTCACGTTCTAACGCTATCTACTGTGACAGGAACTTCTGAAACAACGAAGAATCTTCAGGATCGTGAGCCTGATGCTGTAGCAGAAGCGATGGAAGGCTATGGTGTAGCGCTTGCGGCACAAGAATTTGGAAAGCCGGTACTTGAGATACGTTCCATATCAAATCCGATTGGTCCGCGAGATCGTTCTTCTTGGCGTATGAAGGAAGCGTTCGATACACTGGAGAGAGCTAGTAAAGTTATCGCGGAGGTTTTGTTATGAGTAAAATGAGTATTGCGTTTTCACCTTGTCCCAATGATACGTTTGTTTTTCATGCATTGGTTCATGGGCTTGTCCCTGGTGCTCCAGAACTTGATGTTACATATGCAGATATAGATATCACAAACGGATTAGCTGCTGAGTCAGATGAGCTTGATATATTAAAGATCTCATACGCAGCGCTTCCTTATGTTTTGGATAAATATGCTCTGATTCCATGCGGAGGTGCACTCGGTCGAGGATGTGGTCCGTTAGTTCTTGTAAATGAGCCAGGTGATGTTACGCCTGACTTGCTATCTGGAGCAAGGGTGGCCGTTCCAAGTGAACGTTCTACAGCCTACATGCTGTTCCGTTTATGGGCGGCTCAAAATGTACCAGGCGGAGTAGGCGAGATCATTGTTATGCCGTTTAATGAAATCATGCCTGCTGTAAAAGACGGCAAGATTGATGCAGGTCTTGTTATCCATGAAGCTCGCTTTACGTATCAAAATTATGGACTAAATCTGTTGGCTGATATGGGTAGCTGGTGGGAAGAAGATACGGGTCTGCCCATCCCACTTGGAGCGATTATCGCGCGCCGTTCACTAGATTTAGAGTCTATTTCAGGATGGATTCGTGAATCAGTAGAGTATGCGTGGCGTAATCCTGAGGCATCTAAAGATTATGTGATGCAGCATGCGAGCGAACTCTCTGAGGATGTAGCGAAATCCCACATCGATCTGTATGTGAATGATTTTACCGCTGATCTTGGAGAGAAGGGCTTCGAGGCCATTACGACTCTATTGAACCGGGCTGGAGAAGAAGGCATCGTACCGAAGAAGGATTATACGAAACTTCTGAAAATTTAAGAGTGGACAAATTAATTCTTAGATTGGATAGATTTTTAGGGACATTGGACAGATTAACTCCTAGATTGGACAGATTACCTAATAAAATCTGCATGATAAGGAATTAACCACTCTCCACATCAGCGCATACCTTATAACGAGAAGAAAAACTGTTATAAGGAGGCGCAATATGTCTAATACAAATGTATTAACACTGATTGGGGCTTTGTTAGCTGGTTATTTTCTACTTGCACTTCCACTAGGCGGCACGTTTTTAGCTGCATTCGGTCCAGCTGTTAAAATTATCGCGATTTTAACGGTTCTTGTTTTTGGAGCTGTATTAATTTATAAAGGGCTCAAGGAAATATTAAGAAAATAGACATGAAGAAACCCGCTGAAACTTAAGCGGGTTTCCTTGTTTTTATTTAGGAAGCAAATCACGAAGCTCTTCTGTCATCTGATCTAAAAGCTCAGGACGTCCGTGAAATTGAGCAGGTGTGTTTTGAAAAAGTTTAATGAACCATTTACCCTCAACTCTAACGGCAATTACCGTATGATGTGTGTTTAACTCTTGAGATAGTTCCGTTTTCCCTACTGGTATCATGCCAGCAATAGCGCGAACCATGACAGCCTCATCGCTTAAGAAAGATACGTTCTTCACTTTTGCGTAATAAGGTGGAGTTGGGAAGCTGCTAAAAATGGGCTCGAGATGAGCATGAATCTCTTCAGGACCGAATGCCTGACTCCCATCATATCCAACCATCTCACCGTCTTCAGTAAAATAATCAGCCATAGCACGTGAATTCCGCTCGTTCCACGCATGTAAGAAGTTAAAATATAAATCTTCAACAGCTTTTGTATGTTCTGTTTGCATCACTCAACCTGTCCTCCATATGTAAAAGTGTCTTATGTTCATCATAACAAAACAGCCACCATCCTCAAAATAGTGGCTGCATCAAATATTATTTTTGTTGTTGTGCAGCGGTTAGTTTTTCGATTTCTAGATCAATCTTCTTATGAATTTTGTCGATTCTTGAAAAATTCATCGCTGCAATATAAATCTTTTCTAAATCATCGTGCTTACTTTTTGCGTCTGCTAGATATCCGATCGCTTCTTTCATCTTTTTTGAATAACGCCCACTGATCTCTTTTAAATTATCAAAGAATTTTTCATCCGTACCCTTTTTGATCGTCTTTTCATACATGTCTATGATGGAGTCACCTTTACGTTCAGGGAAATACTCATGAGGTGCTGTACTGTCAAAAATCGCGAAGCCGAGCTCTCTCACGATCACCATATCCAAGCTGTTGGGATCGAACCCACAATGATAAATCTCAACATCATAACCTGAAGCTTCTGCATTTGCGGCCAGCTTTTTTAATAAAGTTGATTTTCCAGACCCAGGTCTTCCCTTAATAAAATATCTCTTTTCCAGACCTTCAGTTAAGTTAGGCACAAAATCGACAGCACCTTTTGGGGTAGCTGCACCTAGAAAACGGTGATAAACATTAGCGGGTTTATTTACTTTCTTAGAAAAAAATTGATGCATCAGTTCATCCGTAAGGTCGTTTGCTTTTTCATAATTCATGTTCATAATATAAATTTCTTCCCATTCATCATGGATAAGGAGCGCTTCATGGAAAGTCGCATATGCTTTTTGATAATCAGCAGAAATGGAATCAGTAATCTTTAAAATTTCCGCCTTTTTGTTGGCCAGCTTTTTAGAATCCCACGCTTCACCTAAATTTACGTATTCCTCGATTGCCCCAGGTGCTTTTGGTTCAATAACATGTGGAGAAGTACCATCCACTATTCCTATTCCTAGTTCTCGGATAATCACGCCATCAATGGATCCGTTGTCTGAAGCGCAATGGATGTATTCGATATCGTAGCCTTCCTTGTTCCACTTTTCCCCGACCGCTTTCATGAGTGTAGACTTACCAGTGCCAGGTCCGCCCTTTAAAATAAAGAGGCGATCAAGACCTTTAAGATTTGATGTAAATAAGTTGTGAAAACCTCTAGCTGTATTGCCACCAGCATAATAATTCAGAATTTTTCCAGTCAAGGTTCAAAACACTCCTCTTTTTTGTAGTTGTGTTTCTACATGCATGTTATGTTGGGAAGCTGGAATAGGTGAAAGCCTAAAAAACACATTTATTATTTAAATTGTTGAAATATGATGAAATAAAAAGAAATTTTACGAATGAAGGAGTATGGCTTAAAAAAGTGGAATAAATACACCCTAAATCACATAATATTGATTATTCTGAATATTTAAATAAAATTTAGAATGGGTTAATATGTAGTTAACAAAGAAACACTACTTCAAATAAAGGAAGGCGTGATTCCAATGAAATAAGGAAGCGAAGCATATCAAATCACATCCAGTTAGAGATCAGCCAGTGAAAACTGATTTCGAGATGTGTGGATATGTGGGAACGCGCAAATACACATAACGAAAGAGGATGATTCCAATGACGTATGTGAGCGAAGCATGCTAAGATCGTGTTGCAGATGGAAATAGCCGGTGAAAACTATTTTCGCAGCATGTGGGCGTGTGGGAATTTACCAGAAGTAGAGGAAAAATAAGATCTAATGCAAGGCAATTGATTGAACGAACAATTAATTGAAGTCTAGTTAGGGACAATAACTAGCATTTGTGTATTAGTAAGAAAGGAAAGAACGTTTAAGTGAATAAAGTGATTTTAAGCTAAAGGCGCTGTTTATGTGATGTATACATATTCAGCGTCTTTGTTTTGTTTATATCCTAAATTTGAATACTCAGCTCCATTATGAGTTTTTATATATACGCCTCAAGTCTTAGAACACATTACTTCTTAAAGCCATGGTGATTTTAGGAAGGTTTCGATAAGGTAATAATAGAAACATAGTATAGATGAATTTTTTATTTAAACGAAACTCAGAAACCGTTACATCCGTATGAATAGTAAAGAGTTTATGTCAGGAGTCGATTACAATGAACGGATTTTTAGCTTTTTTTATCCGCATGTTTGTTGCTATCCCAGCTTCAGTAGGAGTATGGCTGGCAAGTATTATCGGGTATGACCAGACCTACCTTTTGTCGTCAGGAATCGCAGTAGCTGGAGGAGCTGCCGCATACACAGCAACAGGACTTCTTCAAAAACAGAGATTTCTAAGTGAACATCACTTATCTAGAAGAGAGTATAAATACATCAGAAAAAATTTAGATGAAGCAAAACCTAAAATTTACAGACTACAAAAAGCAATGTTTTCAGTCCGTGACCTGCCAACTTTAAAACAAAGAGCGGATCTTGTACGTGTAGTTAGAAAGATCCAGAGTTTAACCCAAAAAGAGCCAAGACGTTTTTATCAAGCTGAACAGTTCTATTTTTCTCATTTGGATTCAGCCGTAGAGCTCACTGAAAAATATATGTTTCTATCCTCACAGCCAAGAAAATCGAGGGAATTGACACATTCTTTAGTAGAAACGAGAAGAACTCTAGACGAACTGATCGTTCAGATCGAAAAGGATTTATACCAAGTATTGTCAAATGATATAGATGACTTACATTATGAGATCGATGTAGCGAAGTACTCAATTAAATCTCAAAATGACTCCCAATCCATAAAAAAGGCAGGAGATATAAATGAAAGAAAATAATGCACCACTTAACCATTCAGATGAACCGACAAATCTAATGGATGACTTGTTGGCAAATCCTTTTGGCGAACAGCAAGAATCTACTGTGCCTTCTAGTGAAAACAAGCAGGTACGATTAATCGATGTTCTGCCAGAAGAAAATAAAGAAAAAGCGTATCAGCTGGCGAAACAGATCGATCCGACGAATCACCAGACGATGATCACGTACGGGGCACCTGCACAGGCAAAGCTTCATTCCTTTTCGAACACGATGCTTGATCATGTGAAAAAGAAAGACACAGGACAGATTGGTGAGATCATTGGTGATTTGATGAGAAAGCTTCAAGATGTGAATCCTGAAGAATTAAAGTCAAACAAACCAACATTGATCGGCCGCATGTTCGGAAAGATCTCAGGCTCTGTTCAGGAGGTCCTATCAAAATATCAAAAAACAGGAGCTCAGATTGATCGTATTTCGGTAAAGCTAGACGGCAGCAAGAATGTTCTTATGTCCGATATCGTCATGCTTGAAAAATTGTATGAAAACAACAAAGAGTATTTTCAAGCGTTGAACGTATATATAGCGGCGGGAGAACTTAAGCTGGATGAGCTAAACCAGGTTACGATTCCTGAGATGAGAAGAGTAGCTGAACAGACGAACGATCAGATGAAGTTCCAAGAAGTAAATGATATGGTTCAGTTTGCCGATCGTTTAGATAAACGTGTACATGACTTAAAACTAAGTCGTGAGATTACGATTCAAAGTGCACCACAAATTCGCCTTATTCAAAACACGAACCAAGCGCTGGTAGAAAAAATTCAGTCGTCCATCATGACAGCTATTCCATTATGGAAGAACCAAGTCGCTATTGCATTAACGTTAATCAGACAGCGTAATGCGGTAGAAGCTCAAAAACAAGTTTCCAAAACGACGAACGAGCTTTTACTGAAAAATGCTGAGATGCTAAAAACGAATACGATCGAAACTGCAAAAGAAAACGAACGTGGCTTGATTGATATTGAAACGCTAAAGAAAACGCAGGAAAATCTTCTTTCAACATTAGAAGAGACACTCCGTATTCAAGAAGAGGGACGAGTAAAGCGACGTCTTGCAGAAGAAGAGCTGGCTACGATGGAAATCGGTTTAAGGCAGAAGCTGCTTGAGATTAAAGGTGAATAAACAAAAGAAGGTACCTGTTTAAATGCAGGTACCTTTTACTATAAAATCAACCCCATCATTACCGTGTTCTGATAGGTTCCATTAATAAAGTTATCTTGCTTCAGCAAACCTTCCTCGTCAAAACCGAACTTTTTATAAAGGTCGATTGCCTTCGTATTATGCTCGTTTGTTACGAGACTAATCTTTCTAGTGATTCCATTTTGTCTTGCCCACTCTATAAGTTCATTCATCAATTCTTTGCCTAAACCCAACCCCGCATAGTTTTTAGAAACAACAATCCCCAATGTTCCAACATGTTTGGTTCTTTCCTTCTGCGATGAGTTAATGGTTGCAATCGCAATAATCTCTGAACCGATTGTCGCAAGCAGCATGATAGAGTTCGATTCATTTGAGACAGAGACAATGTAATTACTATAATCCTCTATTTCTCGTTTGAATTCACCAGCTCCAAAGGATAAAAAATCACTTTCACCGCCAACCACATTATAAAAATCGATGATGTTCACTGCATCATCACTTACAGCTTCGCGAATTTCCACTCTATGAGTGTTTTTTAACATAACATTTCGCATCATTCCATCTTCTTTCTGTTCATATGTATAAGACAAATATAACCTACCAGTCTATTCATCGTACAAGCTTATTATTCATGTTTTTTTGATTAAATTTTTAACAAAAGTAGTAATGCATCTCCTATACCCTCGCATAGAATATGAGGATTTGTTATTTCAATAAAGAATAGGAGAGAAGGAATGAAAACGAAAAAGATACTAATTGCATTACTGATGTTTGGTTTCATGTTCTTACTCGTTCAACCAGCAAAGGCAGCAGCTTCATCATTTATCGTCATAAATAAATCAACAAACCAGCTAGCGTATTTTGAAAATAATAAATTATCGAAGGTTTTCAAAGTGGCTACAGGTAAACTGCCATCTTACACACCAGAAGGTAAGTTTAAAATTGTAAACAAGATCACGAATCGGCCTTATTATACAGGTAATATCCCAGGTGGAGATCCGCGCAATCCCTTAGGAAACAGATGGTTAGGCTTAAACGCAAACGGAACATGGGGCACAACGTATGCCATCCATGGAAACAATAATGCAAGTTCCATAGGTAAGTATGTAAGTGCAGGCTGTATCCGTATGTACAACAACGAGGTGCAGTGGTTATATGCTAGGATTTCGGTTAATACCCCTGTTGTGATCACAACTTCAGGTAAATCATTCCCTGCTCTAGCAGCAGCGAATGGATACAAGGTAACAAACAGTTCGACGGTGCCTGTCTTCTCAGTCGTTAATCTAAAAAAGGGTAGCCGTGGTGCCGAAGTCATGGAGCTTCAACGTAGGCTTACGAATCTAGGGTACAGCACAAAAGGAATCGACGGTATATTTGGCGCCAACACTGATGCTGCCGTTCGTAAATTTCAAAAAGCTAAGAAGCTCACAGTTGATGGTGTGGTAGGTCCAGCGACTAAAAAAGCGCTCGGAATGTTTTAATAATGGGAGATCAGCCTTGAAAGACAAAGGGCTGATTTTTTTATTAAAATGAAATTCCCGTTGACACACTCCTCGATATCCAATAAAATGAGAACGAGATTGATAATCATTTTCAATTAAGTTCGATGCTTTAAATATATTTCAAATTACTGTTATAGAGGAGGGCGAATAAAGTGTCTAGACTGTATGCTGAGCATTTGCAAATCTCATATGGTGAACGAGACATCGTAAAGAATCTTAACATTTCCATTCCAGACGGTAAGATCACGACAATCATTGGACCTAACGGGTGTGGGAAGTCAACGGTTTTGAAAACGTTATCGCGTATTCTTAGTCCTAAATCCGGTGTGGTTTATCTAGATGGTAAAGCCGTCAGCAAAGAATCTACGAAAAAGATTGCTCAAAAGATGGCGATTCTTCCTCAGTCACCAGATTCACCAGAAGGACTTACGGTCGGTGAACTTGTTTCTTACGGAAGATTTCCTTATCAAAAAGGCTTCGGAAAGCTTACGAAAAAAGATTTTGAAATAATAGATTGGGCATTAGACGTTACAGGTGTCCTTGAGTTCAAAAATCGTTCTGTAGACGCGCTTTCAGGTGGGCAACGCCAGCGGGTATGGATTGCGATGGCTCTAGCTCAAGAAACGGATATTATCTTGTTGGATGAACCGACTACATACTTGGATTTGTCTCATCAATTGGAAGTTCTAGAGTTGTTATACCAGTTGAACCGGGACGAGAAAAGAACGATCGTAATGGTCATTCATGATTTGAACCATGCCGCTCGCTTTGCTCATCATATGGTCGCGATGAAAGACGGATCTATTTTAAAAGAAGGTACGGCTGAAGAGGTAATGACACGTACGGTCCTACGCAATGTATTTCATATTGATGCAGAGATCGGTGTTGACCCGAGGACGAGAAAACCTGTTTGTCTTACGTATGATCTGATTAAGAATGTAAAGTTAGTTGAGAACTTGGCGTAAATTCGCCTTTCTTTTTTACAGTTAATTGAGAATGATTTTTATTGTCAAATATAGGGGGATAACAAAATGAAAAGAACATCAAAACAATTACTCGTTAGCTTTATGACATTACTTTTAGTGTTTGTACTAGCGGCATGCGGAAATAAATCAGAAGAAGGCGCAAGCACTGGTGAGAAGGAATCGTCGAAAAAAGAAACGAGAATCTATAAAGATGAAAAAGGTAAAGAGATTGAAGTGCCAGCTGAACCGAAACGTGTTGCGATGATGGCTGCAACGTATGCAGGTAACTTGCTAGACTTAGGGATCACACCAGTAGCAGTAAATGAATACCCAAAAGCAAACAAGTTTTATGGAAACAAATTAGACAAAGCTGAAGTGGTAACTGCTGATTCATATGAAAAACTACTAGAATTAGATCCAGATCTAATCATTACGTATTCTGATGACAAAAATATTAAGAAATATGAAGAGATTGCTCCAACGGTTACAATGACGTATGACAAGTATGACTATATGGAACAGCACGTAGAGATCGGAAAGATGGTTAACAAAGAAAAAGAAGCAAAATCATGGGTAGAAGAGTGGAAGAAGAAAGCCGCTGATGCTCGTGAAAAAGTAAAATCGGCAATCGGTGAAGACAAGACGTTTATGGTAATGGAAGCATACGGAAAAGACATGTATGTATACGGTGAGAACTGGGGCCGTGGTACAGAAGTTATCTATCAAGCGCTAGAACTTAAAGCTCCTAAGAAGTTAGAAGAAGATGTATTTGGCCCAGGCTGGAAAGCCATTTCAACCGAAGTGATCCCAACATATGCTGGAGATTATATCTTTGTAGGAACAGGAGCAGGAAATCCAGATAACTCATTCATGGAGTCAGATGTGTGGAAAGAATTGCCGGCTGTGAAGAACGGTAACGCAATTAAGTTTGATTCAGAGTCATTCTATTTCAATGACCCGATTTCACTAGAAAAAGAATTAGATATTATCGTTGAAGAGTTAACGAAAAAGAAATAATAAGCACTTTATAAAAAGGGACAAACGCTATGTTCAAAACAAAAACCAAGCTTATAAAAGAGAATAAAGTGTATTCTAGGCCAGCGGTAGGGACAGCGATTTTATTGCTAGGGTTCGCACTTCTTTTGTTGAGTATCGTTCTTGCGATATCTGTGGGAGCCGCTAAGATTCAGTTTCTGACAGTTTGGAACGCTGTGATCAACTATGATCCTACTAGGGAAGCTGACCGTATCATTATGAGTCTACGATTACCGAGAGAGCTTGGTGCAGCAATCGTCGGTGCGGCGTTTGCTGTAAGTGGAGCAATCATGCAAGGGATGACTAGAAACCCGTTAGCAGACCCTGGTCTACTTGGTTTGAACGCGGGAGCAAGCCTTGCTCTCGCTTGTGTGTTCGCTTTTAATACAGGAGCGAACTATCTTACCGTGATGATTCTATCTTTTATAGGTGCAGGAATAGGTGCGATGCTAGTATTCGGGCTTGGCTCTATGAGCCGAGGTGGATTGACTCCAATCCGGATTACGTTAGCAGGTGCAGCGGTTTCTGCACTGCTTTCTTCCTTAGGAGAAGGCAGTGCGTTATATTTTAAGCTTTCTCAGGACCTTGCGTTTTGGACGGCAGGTGGTGTATCAGGCACAAACTGGGCACAGCTGAAAATTATCGTACCTGTCGTATTGGTTGGAATCATTGTAGCTGTCATGTTCTCAAGGCAGTTAACTATATTAAGCTTTGGTGAAGAAGTAGCACGCGGCCTTGGTCAACGAACTCTATTTACGAAAATCGTTCTCATGACGGTGGTGTTGATCTTAGCGGGTGCTGCCGTTTCACTCGTTGGTGCTATTGCATTTGTAGGTCTTATGGTTCCGCATATCGTGCGGTTCTTAGTTGGAACGGACTATCGGTGGATCATTCCATGTTCCGCGATATTCGGGAGTGTGCTCATGGTGCTAGCAGATACGTTTGCCCGAACGGTAAACGCTCCTTATGAAACACCAGTTGGTGCAGTAGTCGCTATGATCGGGGTACCGTTCTTCCTCTACCTTGCAAGAAAGGGAGGGAGAAAACTATCATGATGAATGCACACCAGATGAAGAGAGTAAGAGTAACGACGATTGCGGCGATCTTGTTGCTGATAGCCGTTTTTATTATAAGTGTTGCAACTGGTTTTGCTTCATTAACACCTTCAGAATTATTTCGAACCATAATGGGGCAAGGAACACCGAGAGAGAATCTTATTCTTTTTGAGTTCCGTTTACCACGTATCATCGTTGCTATTCTTGCGGGGATGGGGCTCGCTGTATCTGGTGCCATCCTCCAAAGTATCACGAAGAACCCGCTTTCAGACCCTGGCATTTTAGGAATAAATGCTGGTGCTGGTCTGATGGTTGTGGTGTATATCATGTTTTTTACAGTGGAAACCACAAGCTTTTTATACGTACTGCCGTTATTTGCCCTATTTGGCGGTATGCTAACAGCGTTTGTGATCTACATCATGTCTTACATAAAAGGTGAAGGTGTTGAACCGACCCGGCTCGTCTTAGTCGGTGTAGGTTTAGCAGCCGCCTTATATGGAGCAACATTGACACTATCTACGAGATTAGATATGGAAGATTATTCGTTCATGGCGAACTGGATGGCAGGCAGGATTTGGGGCGATGATTGGACGTTTGTTTTATCATTGCTGCCATGGATCTTGTTGCTTATCCCTTATACGATGTTTAAATCCAATGTATTAAATACGTTGAATTTGCACGAGAACGTATCTGTCGGTGTAGGTGTGAATGTAAGTAGAGAACGAATTTCTTTGATCATGATCTCGGTAGCACTTGCGTCAGCCTCTGTTGCAGTCAGTGGTGGTATTGCTTTTGTAGGATTGATGGCTCCACATATCGCACGCTCACTAGTCGGCCCGAGACACCAAGTCTTCCTTCCCGTTGCAGCATTAATCGGAGGCATCTTACTCCTGGCAGCTGACACGATCGGAAGAGTAGTATTAGATCCAAGTGGGATACCAGCAGGAATCATTGTGACCATCATTGGTGCTCCGTACTTTATGTACCTGCTTGCAAAAAAATAGATCATGAAATCAGTCTTTGTTAAAAAGGCTGATTTTTTTATTTTTTATAAAACTTTTTTTACTTTCCACGGTCTAATATATAGGTAAGGGTCAGGAGGCTAGAAATTGGAGACAGAACAGCTAGTGAAGGAAGCGATAAAAGGAAACGACGAGGCGTTTTTGAAATTGATTCAAACGTATAAAGTCGATTTATATAAGACTGCTCTATCTTTTTTGCGTAATGAAGAAGAAGCACTCGAGGCGATTCAAGAAGTTACGTATCGTGCTTACAAAAACATAAAAAAGTTAAAGAACGAGTTCTATTTCAAAACGTGGCTGATTCGAATTATGATCAACTATTGTAATGATCAGTTGAAACTAAAAAAGCGAGTCGTCGTGAATGATGAAATGTTGAATTCGTTAGGTGTTTCAGAGAACCATACACAATTAGAGCTGAAGGACGCGATGTTAGATTTAGACGACAGGTCACGCGAAATCCTTACCTTGAAATATTTTAATGACGTAAAGATTAAAGATATAGCGATCATGATGCAGTGTCCAGAAGGTACAGTTAAAACGTGGCTGAATAAGGCATTACGAGCATTAAGAGAAAAGCTAGATGAGAAAGGAGGTAATCTACATGTTTGAAAGAGAGAAAGCACAACTAAACAATTTGAAGAAAGAATATGAAAATATACCGATTTCACTAGATTCTATTGATCAGGCGATATCAACTGGATTTCAGAAGGCAAAAACAGAAGAACGAAAATCTAGAATTAAGAAGAAGAGAAGTGCTTTTGGTTTTATAGCGGCAGCTCTTTTACTCATTGGATTATTTTCTTCTATTAAGATGTCACCGGCTTTAGCTAATTACATTTCTGAGTTACCAGGCATGGAAAAAATAGTGAGTATGATCCGTGATGATAAAGGAAGAATAGCAGCTGTTGAAAAAAAATATTATCAAAAACAAGGCGTATCAGATGAAAAAGATGGGTTAAAAGTTACCATTGATGGAACGATTGCTGATGAGATGGGCATGGTGCTTTTTTATTCGATTGAATCCAAAGAAAAATTAAAAGAGGTTATGTTTGATGATGTAAAGATCAGAGCAAAAGACGGAACCGCACTGGATGAAGCATATAATTCGTTCGGAGATGTCCATTCATCAGAAAAAGGCGAGACCAAGTTTAGCGGCGAAATTGAATATTTCTTTGAAGAGCCTATTGAAGCAAAAGAATATATTGTAGATCTTAAGCTAAAAAACAAAGATTACTCTATTCCGTTGGTGCTTAATAAATTTAAAGAAAAAAGGGAATATGCTGTAGGCAAATCGATGGAACTCCAAGGGCAAAAAATCGATATTGAAAAAGTAACCATCTATCCCTTAAGAGCAGCTGTAAAGCTAAGAATGAATGCTGAGAATGAAATGCAAATTCTTCAACTTGATGATCTTCGAATTGTAGATGAAAACAATGAAGTGTGGGGCAAAATTGCTGATGGAATTACTAGCACAGGTGATAAAAACTCTGTTCAAGAAATTTATCTTCAAAGCAATTACTTTAAAGAACCGAAAGAATTGTATCTAGCTTTAAATAGTGCTCAAGCTATCGATAAAGAAAATGCAGTCATTGTGGTGGATACAGAAAAAATGAAGATTCTAAAACAGCCTAATGGAAACAAGTTAAGAAATCTAAGGAAAGAAGATGGGCAGCTCGTCTTTGATCTGCATACAAAAAAACCTTTCCGTTCGGCGATTTTTAGTACAATAACTGATGCACAAGGTAAAGAAATTGAACTGAGCTCACAGTCCATGGGTACTGAAGAAGAAAAAGGCACAACTCGACTAGGAATAGAGCTGCCCCCAATAGATCGCTCTCAAAATCCTTTAACCATTGACTTAAGCTACTATCCTCAGTGGATTAAGGGTAACGAAAAAATTAGAATTAAATAATCTATGAAGGTGGTCCTTTCAATAAAGGGCTATCTTTTTGCTTAAATCCCTACTACCCTCTATAATGCTAGTTAAATGAGGTGAACGTGATGAGACTAGACCATACCGGAATTGCCGTGAGACGAATAGATGAAGCCATTGAATTTTATACGAATGTACTAGGCGGAAAGCTAACTGAACGATATACAAGTGAAAAGCCTGGAGTAGAGACTCACATTGCCGTGATTGAGCTTGAAAATCAGGTAATTGAACTTCTTGAACCTACGAGTAAGACATCTCCAATCGAGCGGTTCATCCGACAGAAGGGAAAGGGTGTGCATCACCTGGCTTATGAAGTGGACGATCTTCTTCAAACGATTGATGACTTTGAAGCTAGAGGGTATACCTTTTTAAAAGATACGTATCGGACAAATCCTTTTGGCAGAAGGTTAATTTATATGAACCCCGCACATTCACAAGGGCAGATTATTGAGCTGTGTGATTATCCGGACAAGAAGAAGGAGAGCTGACTTGTTAAAAGTCGGTTCTCTTTTTTGTCTTTCCAAAACAATAGATTTTCTTTACAATTAATTATAAGAATATTCTGTAAAGGGTGAAGGTATGAAATGGACAGGTGATCTTGCACATTTTCCTTATCCGTTTAAAGGTTCAACGTATCGTTATTCCAACAATTCAATCCCCATGAAACAGCCTTTTTGCATAGAAGTTACCCCGAGCTACAAAAAAGAGATGCTATTAAAGCGGAAATTATTAAGTGATCACCCCGAGCGTTGTTATCAATCGCTGCCACATTCTATTACAGGGCAGTGGGAGATTGTAGAGCTCTTGATCGATCACTTAGTTTCACAATACCCACAACATTTTTCAGTAGAGAAAGAGAATAATAGTTGGATTTTTTTCAATAAGATATTGGACGAAAAAGTAGAATTTATCTTTGGTGATGAAAACTCTCTTTCATGTGAACCGTTATTCTTTATTAGTCATCATGTGCAAGAAGATCTTATTTATATGAGACAGCGTGACGATGATCTGTATTTGGATGCAGGACAGCTTTGTTTTCCTGCTAACTGGTCTCTCGCTTTTAACATAGGAATGAAATTTAAAAACATTCATCATCCTATCCCTGGGTTTAAGGAAGAGGGGCTAGATCAACGAATTCTACAATTTCTAATGAGGCTTGAAGCCGGAACACCTTGGGAACGTTTGAATTGGTCGCTTATGGCAGGTGATCGACTTGATACATCTCTTGAAACCTTTGATCAGTGGGGTAAGCTGCGCAAACACGTAACGAGGGAGAACGCAGGTGAGCTTGTTCATATACGAGTAGAGGTGCAGAAGTTATTCAGACTGCCAAGAACGAATAGCATCCTCTTTTCCATTCACACACATTTGCTGTCCCTTGAACAACTATCAACAAACAGAGAATGGCTGCAGCAATTTAACAAAATCCTGTCCGAACTTCCCACACATATTGTTGAATACAAAGGAATCTCTCATTATAAAGCTTCACTGATGCATTACTTGGAGGAACAGCTGGAACGAGTGAAGGCCACATGAAAAAGGAAGCTGTCTTTATAAATGGGAAAAGAAAGTATATTTTTTGTGGAGATGAGCAAGGTTTAAAACTGTTAAGCAATGTGTTGAAAAAGGGAAAAGAAGAAGGGCTTACTTATGACCGGTATCTACTGTCAGATCTTAAAATGACCTTGTTGGAAGATTTCTTGAAGTCTCAAAAGATGGGCACCTTTGTTTATTTGGCTATCCCGTTCTTAGTACTTCAACAATTTCGTAAAGCTCTAGAGGATATCGGTTATTTAGAGGAAGACGTCCAATACATTGGATATGGAGAAAGAAAAATTCCTGTCTTTTGCTGTCGTTGTCATGAAATCAATATGTCCAATCAGGAGCAAAACAGACTGTTTTGTGATCGCTGTTCTTTAGAACTTGAAGTATCAGACCATTATTCTGCTATGCACAATGCATTCCTAGGTTATGTTGCAAAACTATAGGAGGTGGACTTAATTGTATAAAGAATCTACATTATCAGTTCAAATCTCCTCTATTGTTCAAGAGACGGAGCATGTTAAGAGATTTACCCTAGAGATAGCAAAGGGAAAACAACTTCCGCGGTTTAGTGGAGGTTCGCATATCTCAACTTACCTTGAAACGCCAAAAGGGTTACTCGTTAGGCAATACTCTTTAACCAGTCATCCTGACGACTGTTCACACTATGAGATTGCTGTACGGTTAAGTGAAGCTTCTAAAGGCGGTTCGCGAATCTGGCATCAATCAATGAAAGTAGGAGATCATCTACAGATTAGTTATCCGAAAAACCATTTCCCATTAAGCTTTAAAGCGCGGCATCACGTATTTTACGCTGCTGGAATCGGAATTACGCCCTTTATTTCCATGATGCAAGAGCTAAGGGATAAAGGGCAAACGTTTGAACTTCATTACGCTTCCAAATCAAAACAATATTGTTCTTTTTATGAGTTTATAACCCAGCATTATTCTGAGCAAAGTCATTTTTATTTTTCAGAAGATAACCACCGAATTCCTACTTTATTTTTAGAAAACCACCTCGTCGGTACGCATGTGTATTTTTGTGGCCCTGAAACTTTTATAGAGCATTTTGTAAAGGCGGCACAAGATTTAGGCTATCCTAAAAAGTCTGTACACCAAGAACGTTTTTCACCACCTCAACTAAAACGTGTAAAACCCTTTAAGGTCTCACTCAAAAGCGGGAATGAAATATGGGTAGATGAAAAGCAATCCATGTTAGATGCTTTACTGCAGCATGGCTTAAATGTTCCATATTCATGCAAAGTAGGACGATGCGGAACATGTGAGCTATCGGTCATAGCAGGTAATATTGATCATTTTGATTTCTTTCTTAGTGAGGATCAACAGAATGCACAAAATTGTATTTTGCCCTGTGTTTCACGAGCAAAGTCAGATAAACTAGTGATGGAGATAAAATAAGTTAGCGTTGGAGAGGTTGCTATGTACGGAAACAATGGTAAGTATACGGATAGACCAAAATGGTATTCATATTTGATTATGATTGCTTTCATTCTTTTTCTTTCTAGTGTTTTGTATTATTTAGTAAAAGCTTTTGTTGATTCAAATGACAGGGACTTTGGGCTGACTCTCCTAACCGCTTTTTCAATTTTACTAATCACACCTTTAGTGATATATCTAACATACCATTTATTCTTTGGATTTCGTAAAGTAACAGACTGGGAACTAACCGAAAAGGGCTATAAGACCACACAAACTGATCTAAAGACAAAGGAGACAACCAGTTCGGAGTTTCTATTTTCACAAGCCGTACAATGTCTGATCTCTCCTTTATCCGTCAGCGTTTACAGAGCAAACTCCACTGCGAAGACACGCTATAATAAATATATCTTGCTAAACATTGTTTATCGGAAAAATGATGGAGTACTTGATGTATTCCAATTTTCTCATTATGACGAAGCGGAACTTTATCCATGGTTAGTAAAGTTAAGGCAACACAATGTTCCACTAGAAATTACAGATTATGAATTGTCAAAGGTATCAGCAGTTGACCTTTTACCAGTTGTTCAACATGAGGTTGAGCGCATACCTTATACTTTAGGGGATACATTAAAAGATTTTGGGTTAATGACTGTAACAACAAATAAACCAAACGATTACACGCTGCATATGACCAAAAGATTGTTAGATGCTAATAAGTTCGTAAAAAATAAATTAGCAAACAAAAAGATTTTCACGGTGCAATTTTTAGCAATGATTGTTTTTCTAAGTCTCTTTTACAAAGAATATAACAGTGATGAAACATTAAAGTTACCAGCGCAAATCATATTTTACATTTCATTTTCTATTTTTTTCATACTTTATTTATACGGAGTACCAAAAATAAAATTTTTGGCTTTTCTAAAATTCGCAGGCATTTTTGTTCTTCAATGGATTATAGCTCTACTTTTAGTAGATTTAATCATACAAAGCTTAGTTGAACCATTTATCGCTAGTATATTTTTTGATATCTTTCGTTTTGTATTTTATTCTCCTATTATAAGTATAGTTGCTATCTTGGCTAGAGCGATAAGACCAGCACTCTACCACGAAAAATATCGCAATGATCTTGAAAAGTTAAATCGAGGGAAAGATACCGCTGCAAGCTAAATCTTATTAAAAGTGCTTCACAAGGTGTATAATTTAAAAAGTTAATGTAAGGGAAGTCTGACTGAATTTTTTCAGCAGACTTTTTTATTTTATAAATGTTAGGAGTTTTTATTTGTGAAGCACCGCAGATTGTTAGTCTACCTTGTTGCACTTGCTGCGTTTCTCGGTCCTTTTTCTCAAACGATCTACGTACCTCTTATTCCTGAGGTGACGAAAGAACTTCATACAACATCTTTCTTGGTTAATTTTTCGATCTCGATCTATACGATTTTCCTGGCTTTGATGCAGATGGTCTATGGACCACTTACGGATTCGATCGGACGGCGTAAAGTGATGCTAACAGGTATCCTGATTTACTTAGCGGCTACGATCGGATGTTATTTTTCTTCATCCATTGAATTTCTTTTAGTGTTTCGCTCTATGCAAGCCATCGGAATTGCTGCGGGTTCTGTTGTAGCAGTAACTGTTATTGGGGATCTGTTCGAAGGGAAAGATCGGATTCAGCCGATGGGAACATTTCAGATGATGGTTTCGCTTGGCCCTGTTTTAGGTCCTGTAGTTGGTGGCTTTTTAAGTGCTTCGTTCGATTTTCATATGATTTTTATTGCGTTAATGTGTGTTGGATTTATTATCTTTGCAGGAAATTTTATCTTTTTGCACGAAACAAAACCAAGTACGTCAAAGAAGCAGAACTTTAGGTTTTCAGATTTCCTTACTATTTTGCAAAACCGTATCGGTTACACTGTGATCGGCTTAGGATTCATTCAGTATTACGCTCTGTATAACTTCCTAGTGTTCCTACCTGCTATTATGAGTGAAAGGTACGAATTGTCTGTAGAACAAAAAGGTCTAGTATTTCTACCATTATCTCTCGGCATCGTAGTGGGCAGCTTTATTGGCGGCAAAATGAGAAAATACAATGAACGAAAAGTGATCGTATACTCTGCCTTTTTAAACGTCATTTCTTTATTGTTGTTTATCCTAGTCTCAAACGTCTCGCTCATCTTATTGATCATTTCGATCTCATTCTTTGGTCTATTCTTAGGTATGTCATTACCCGTACAGACAGCTCTCCTTACACAAGAGTTCCAAGCCAATCGTGCTACAGCAATTGGTGCTTATAACTTTTTCAGATACATGGGGATGTCGATCGGACCCCTGTTAGGCAGCTTTCTCTATCATCTTGGTAGTTACGGTTTGGTATATGGATTTGTAGATGTACTCCTACTCCTTTTTGTCATTTTAATGAGAAAACATTTAATACAAAATAAAAAATCCTTCAATTAGATTTTAGAAGCTATTATTTAGGGTATATTGAATCCATACCGTACTTGCTGTAAGCTAAGATTAAACAAAAGTTAGACAGGATGTATGAGTATGTATCTTACAATAAAAGAAACGGCTGAATATTTATCGATGCCTGAAGCGGCAGTTGAAAGCTTAGTTCAGCAGAATAAAATCCGTACCATTTTTGACGGTAACCAGCATCTTATTAACAAAGAACAGTTCAATACTCATTTTGAACAGTTAGAAAAATATAAGAAAATGGTTGAGGAGTACTTGAGTGAACCCATTCCAGAAGATTGGGATGCAAAAGACGAAGATTAGAGCAATGATAAATTAGGGTAGATGGGGAGAGTGGAAAAGAGATGCATAGAGATAAGGCACTGCATTCTTTTTTAATTGAAAAAACATGGCAGTTGACGGAAGATTGGTACCAATCAATTGATAAATCAAAGGCCACGGGGGTATACGCTTCCACAAATCCCAAGACGATCGAAACGCTTAAACAGCAAAATCATGAATTTCATGAACATTTTTGTGAGGTTTTTGTTACAGAAGAAAGTAAATTTCTAAAAGACTTTGAAAGATGGGTGCTTATGATTGCTCAAGATGATGAGCATTTAAACACACCTGTTACAGTGATCATGAAAGAATTCTTCAATGTACAAAAACAGTATTTAAATCTGGTTCAAGAATTTGTTAATATTCATCAAGGTGAATATCCTCAAACCATCATCGATGCTTGGAACGAGATTATTATTGAAACATTTAATAAAATTGTGACATGGTTTGTTGAAGAAAACCAAAAGTATAGTGAAGAGAAATTAATCGCGCAGCAAGAGATGATCAACGAGCTAAGTTCACCAGTCATCGCACTGAATAATCATATGGGCCTGTTGCCATTAATCGGTGTGATCGATACACAAAGAGCAAAGTACATTGTTGAAAATACGCTCGAGCAGTGTACCGAAAAAGAGATCACACATCTTTTTATCGATCTCTCTGGTGTACTAATTATTGATACGATGGTCGCTCAGCAGATTTTCTCTCTTATTGAAACGCTTGGTCTGATCGGAGTAAAGTCAACCTTGTCTGGCATCCGACCTGAAATTGCAATGACCGCTATTCAATTAGGTTTATCCTTTGAGAAAGTTTCCATTAAATCGAACCTCGCTCAAGCAATCGGTTCACAACAATAACGAATAAATGAGTGAATGAAGACCAGGGGAACCTGGTCTTTATTATTTTTGTATATCAGAATTGGGCCATGCCACCTTCTCATAAACTTTAAAATGTAATTCATTTTCTTAAAAGGGTGTTGAGGATGGATATCTTTCAAGGTTTAACGGGGGAAATAATTTTACCAAATGATCCGCAATATGACGCTGCACGTCAAGAATGGAACAGAGCCATTCAAAAATTCCCTAGTGTTATTGTCTATTGTTCTGAATATGGAGATGTAAGCCGAGCTATTTTGTGGGCGCAAAAGTATGGTAAGGATATACGAATTCGATCAGGGGGTCATCACTATGAAGGTTATTCGACGGGTAATGGTGTTTTGGTCATAGATATCAGTCGATTAAATGGTGCGGCTTTTAATGAAGAGGAAGGAATTGTTACCGTTCAAGGAGGGATTCAGAACAAAGATCTCTATCAAGCGGTAGGTTCTAGAGAATACCCTTTTCCAGGAGGAACGTGTCCGACTGTAGGCGTAAGTGGTTTTGTACTTGGTGCAGGATGGGGTTTTTCTAGTCGATTATTCGGTTTAGGTTGTGACAGCTTGGTGGAACTAGAGTTAATCAACTATAAAGGTATGTTATTAAAAGTGAATGAAACAGAAAATAGTGATCTGTTTTGGGCATGCAAAGGTGCAGGCGGAGGTAACTTTGGAGTTGTCGTTTCTATGACGTTCAAACTGCCACCTAAAATTGAACAAGTGACATTGTTTGAGCTATATAAGCCTGATGCCACAACAAAAGAGCTAGGTAAGTTTTTGCGAATTTGGCAGAAGTGGCTTGTAAATTTAGATGAACGAATGTGTTTGAATGCTAGCATGTATAACGCTGTGTCTGAGGGGCTTGCTATCTTTGGTAGAGGATTTTTTTATGGAACGAAGGAAGAAGCGTTGAAACTGTTAGATGTATATAGAAAAATAGATGGATTTCAAATCAATGCTAAATCTTTAACATTTTTAGAAGCTGTTACGGAAGTTCAATCTACCTATCCGCCATATGAAAAGTTTAAATCGACCGGACGCTTCGTATACAAAGAATACGACCGAGAAGAAGTGGAAGCAATCGTGAATCTTGTGAAAAAGCGTGCGGAAGGTTCCGTGTTTGCAGCACTCACCGTGTATGCGATGGGAGGTCAGATTCGAAATGTTGGTAAAACAGAGTCTGCTTTTTATTACCGAAAAGCACGTTATATCTTAGGCATTCAATCTGTATGGGAAGATCCGGCCGTCGCAGAAGAAAATAGAAGATGGGTGGAAAAAAGGTTCAGATATTTGAAGACCATCACGAAAGGGTCATTTGTTAATTTTCCATACAGCGAACTGAATGACTATGAAAAAGAGTATTTTGGCAGAAATGTGGAGAGACTTCAGCGAATCAATCAAAAATACGATCCTAAAAGAGTGTTTGCTTTTCCGCAATCCATCCGTTGATATAAAATGTAGGTAGAGTGCTGCATGACAAAAGGAGTTTGTTTCATTGAAAATATTCAAAAGTATACTGTTTCTCGCGATCCTTGCATCTATCTTTTATCTGATCACATTGGAATGGAAAAAGAGGAACACACCACTGCCTACTGAATTGCATCCGATCGTGGCAGAAAACCGTGATCTTTTAATACAAAAAGCGTCCGAAAAAGGAATTAATATTGTAATAACCGATGATTTTCGATCCGCAGCAGAACAGGATCGGCTGTATGAACAAGGCCGTTCAAGAGAAGGAACCATTGTGACTCATGTAGAAGGTGGCGAATCTTATCATAACTACGGTCTAGCGATTGATTTTGCTCTTAAACTGGATGATGATTCTGTCGTCTGGGATCTTGAACGAGATGACAATGGGAATGGGCAGTCGGATTGGATGGAAGTAGTTGCGATTGCCAAAGATTTAGGTTTCGAGTGGGGTGGAGATTGGGCTGGTTTTAAGGATTACCCACACCTTGAGATGGACTTTGGGTTGAGTATTCGGGAGTTGCGGTATGGGGAAAGACCTCCAACGAATATTAGGAATTAGGGGAAACCTTAGTTCCTTTTTTGTTGGAGATTAAAGAAGGTGAAAAAAGAACTATTTTTATTGGTTTATTTTAGGAGAAAAGGGGTATATTTTACGTGGAAAAAAATAACTGTTAATGATATTTTTATATAATGATAGGGAATTTGACCTGATGAATAAGTAACTGGACGTTATGGGAGGTAAAGGTGTGGGATTTTCAGATGATTTAAGTGCTATCTATAGTAGTCTTTCAAGTCGCACCGCGGCCATAGATGAAAAAATCTCTAGGCTGCAGCGAGCTAAAGGTGAGATTAATCAAGAACAAAACACGAGTATGCAAGAAATTCGAAAGATACTAGAACCAGAGCTTGGTAGTTTGTGGATGGGAAATCGAGCGAATGCCTTTGATCAATCGAGAGAAGAAGCATACAAGATTATGCAAGATATTGTAAACGATGACTATGAGGATTATCAACAAAAGATAGGTGTTGTAATCGGCTTATTAAAAATAGAAAGAGAATCTTTAAGTGTTATTGGAGGCTTAGCCAATGAAGCTAGTCAATTGCTAGACAAGGGTGAAGATGCTCTTGAGGAACTAGGAAGCAGAATTGATGATCTGAAAAGGAGGATCTTTTAATGCAGACCATAAAGCTACAATTTCATGATGTTACTCAACAACTGGGTGAAACACAGAAAGCGCTTGACGCTCTAACTCTTCCAAGCCCTTCAGCTGGAGCACTTGGAAAGAACGAACTTCAGTTTACGAAAGAATTTCTAGAGCGTGAAGAAAATCTTCATAAGATGATACTTGAGTACATGAATGTAGTAACAAAAAATATTGAGGATACAAAAGCGAATATTGAGATACTAAAGAATCAGGACGAAGCGATTTTTAGAAATAAATAGAAAGAGGGCATCTGGAAAATGAGAAGTCATGTACTTGAAGCTTCAACTTTAAATGCTGCAACTGAAGAAAGAGCCCATCAATATGAAAGATTAAGAGAGCAGGTTCAGAAAATAATATACTAAATCAGGTACAATGCTTAAAGGAGATGAAGATCAAGTTTTATTACTTTTAAATTATCCTCTAGATTGGATCAAGGAAATGATATTGGTTAAAGAACAAATTAAAAAAGTAATTGACATAGTAATTGAAAAAAACACAATAAGAGAGCATGAATTTCTTGATACATTATTGGAGAAATTAGAAAAGTTATTAGGTTTAATTGGTAAAGAGGGCATTGAAGATACAAGTGTGAATTCGGGGATAAATGGAGTGTTGCGTGCTTATTTTGATACGGATCTCGTTGAAAGTTACGATGAGCCACTTGTTATTGAGCTTGATAAATTAGAATTGATGTTACGAGATAAAAAATAGCAAGGGCATCATGTCGATATATTTCTGTTAACCTTGTTGTTTCAGATTCTGCTTTAAACGTTTAGGATTACATGACCAAAGCAGATCAACATGGTGAGTGGTTATGTAAACAAATTAGATATCATCAAGGACTGTTAGATGAAAACTATTTTAGTTTGGGAAAATATCATTCAATGGGAAGATTTCAGGTCTCGCCAGACACAAATTAATATACTCTATAATAATTAGGTTTAAGACTTTTTTGTTAGAGTTGCTTAGATAATTATAGTAAGTTTAAACGCACAAATGAAAATTGGTCAGCATTGCTATTAAAAGAAGAGTTTTACATGGATGCTAAAGCATATGGATATCATATTGGAAGATGGTAAGGTATGAATAAAAATGATCTAAAAGATAAACTTGAAAGTTTGGGAATTGAGAATAATGATTATAATCTAGCAGAAAAACCGTTTCGTGAATTAGAAATGGGTTTAATAAAAGATACTAACCAGTGGAAGGTATATCAATCCTTGGAAAAAGCGGAAATAAATATTATAGAAACTTTTGAAAATGAAAGTGATGCATGTGAATTATTACTAAAATACTTAGTGATGAGAAAAAACAGAAAAGAAAGAAATAGGTAATATTTTTACTTGAAAAGTTCCAAATATAGAAGATGTTAAATAAGACCACGGGAGTATCAATGAAAAAAGCGGAAGTAAACGATGTCAAAAAAATGATTCTGATTTTACAGAGTAATCTTGGACTAGAGTATACAGTTCTACAACAACAAGATGAGGATAATAGTATTCATGTTTATAAAAAAATAAAAGATGAACTTTCACAAGAAGTGTATCTAGAACTTAAAATGAACGATGTAAAAAATGAATATAGATTATTTCTTGTACAAAAAGGAAAAAAATTCGAAAAGGCTACTTTTGAAAATAAATTGGATAGTATATGCGGTTTAGGTATTTATGCTGAATCTGTATTAGGTGATTATACACGAGATCACAAAACACAAAATGAAATATTAAATTTGGAAAAAAATCAATTAGATTTGTTAAATCAGATATTGAAGTTAAAAGTTGGTGAAAAGTATTACTCCATTTCTATAGAAAAAAAAGGATTAATTAATTTAGAAAAGTTAAACAACGGGAGCTTTAACGTATACTATTTGTCCATCGATGAAAATAAAATCATTTTAGTTGAGAACAGAGAAGCACCAAGTGCTTTCTTAGTTATATATAATTTTTCATTAAAGTTAAAACGTTTTCATGATTTGTGTGCAAAGTGGAAAAATGATGTTAACTTAAATTTAATAACAGAAGAAAAAATTAAAAGGTTATATCTAGGAAAATAGGAGATGGTATTGAACAACAATTATGGTGAGACACGTGCTATTTAGCTAGATAAATTATGATTAATCTTACTGCAGAAAAAAATAACAAGAGCATCTATTGTATATTGAACAGAAATTTTACAGATAAAATTTGCAATTTGAAAGAATGATTAAGATGAATCAGTTTCAGTTTATTGCAGCTACAAATCTATTAGGTTTAAAGATTAACATTACAAATGGAAATATAGTAGAGGTTAAACAGCCTTATGAAAACTATCTTCAGGTATTGAAGGATGGTCTTTCTTGGGAGTATTCTGAAGTTAATTTTGAAAGAAAACCAGGTCCTCAAAAAGAAAATATCGCTAATTTCAATGATGAAGAGCAGGCTTTACAATATTTCTTTATACACTTATTAAAGAAATCCTATTTCAAAGAGATATTTCCTCCTAATAATCCAGCACATCAAATTAATGATTTAAATGCATTAACACAATACTTATATGGATTAGGCGTTACAGATGAATATTTTAGTTTTGACCATGTTAAACCAATTGAAATTTATGGTGATGTGGATAGCAATCATCACATAAAGATAAGTTTTATTAACAGTTTGAATCAAAAGAGTTTTACTACAATGCCATTGCCGACAAAAAGGGGTATTTTTGCAATGTATAGATTTACATATTCTCTATTTTTGCTTAAGCAAGTAGAGAAGAGGTTACTAGAGGAAAACATTATAAATAAATCATTTAGTGATTGGGAAATTGAATTATTTATTAAATAATTTTTTTTTAAAAAAAATTCCAGGTATTTTTAAAGGTTGAGATTTATGTTTCGTAAAGGAACTTACGCAAGTTATAAAGGGAAAGAATATAAGTTTACTGAAGCAGAAGAACAAGAGAAAATTGAATTAATTAGTTATGACCCTAATGAAACAGAAAAGGGCTTTGTGTTATATTCTCCGGGAGTATTTATTAAACAAGTGGAAGTAAACGATGTAGATGAAATGTATTATATTGATCCACTCATTAATTATCAAGGTGAGCAGTTTAAAGGTATGAAATTAGGTAATGGACAGTTAAAATTATCTACACCAGATGCCAAGATAGCAGAAAAATTTGGTTTTGAAAGATCAGATAAATATCTATATACAAAGAATGTTGAGTGGGACGAAGTAGATATTATTGAGGGTAAAACACCCTTTGAATTGAGCTAAATTAACCCAGAATGCTTTAATAAGGTGAATAACTTGACTACTAATAATTTTAATATAAATGTTCATGGAGAACTTCTTGATAACAAGATTTCAAAAGAGAAATTTTTCAATATATTTTCGAGTTTTTTATTGGTTAATAATGTTGAATCTAGCACATTCATGTTTAAGAAACCGATCCTTATGAATGAGATGAACTTTTGGATAATTGTACATTTTAAAAAAGACTTTGTTTCAAGGATTGAATTGGAAAATGCTGAAGAGTCGTTAATAAATAATTACAACGACTGGTCTAATTCTAATATAGAAAAAAAGAAAGACAGTCATGATCATTGGTTGAAAAGGAATCTTGGAGAACCTTCTTATATAAAAGAAATGTCTACAATTTATTCGTTTCCTTTTGGTCAAATTACTTCATACATCGATCAGAAGAGCGGAGAAGTGGGAATTGCAATTGAGTACAAATAATGTGTACTAAATAGTAAGATAATCGGTTGAGAATGACTAGGTCCTGTATATATGAATAATAATATGAAAATAGAGGAGTGTCTCATGAAGGGTAGTTTGAAAGATGGAATTATTATTATCGAAGGCTTCATGGTAACTCCTAATACAAAGATGATTGATTTTATTACATATTTTCCTAGTGAAAAAATTAAAATTATAAAAAATGAAGCAGTTAGGTTCAAACAAGCTGTTTTACTGGACAGTAAATATTTTATAGTTAGTTTGAGATTCAAAGAAGAAATATCGTCTGTTAACCTTGTTGTTTCAGATTTTACTTTAGACGATTGGGATTACGTGGCTAAAGCAGATCAACATGGTGAGTGGTTATGTAAACAGATTGGATATCCTCAAGGATTGTTAGATGAAAACTCTTTTAGTTGGGGAAAAATCATTCAATGGGAAGATTTCAGATCCCATCAATCACAAATTAATATACTATATAATAATCGAGTCTAAATATTTTTTGTACTACTAAACCAATTACAACAGACTAGATTGATTCTTTTTTTCGATATGCAATTATCTATATCCTAGGTCTTAATAAAGTGTATTTACTAACAGGGAGCTTATTAATGATTATTGATGATTTAAATTGGAATTCTTCATTAGTCGGATGGACTTTCAAAGGTGAAAGTAAAACTTTTTGCATCTCCAATATTATGCATGCAAATGTAGAGGAAAACTATATTAATGTGGTATGTGGAGAGAAAAACTCAGAGGATGAAGTGTTCAATATATCATTTGAAGGAATTGTTCAATTTTATTATAACAAAAACACTGGTAAAACATTTTGGTTACATAATGGTTTGAAAGTAGATCTTGTCCTTAATTCTATAAACAATGCGAAAATTTATAAAGGTGAAAACCTTGTGCTGTGTATTACAAGTAATACTAATGGTGTAACAAAGTTATTAGGGTATTCAACAGATGGAAAGCTAATTTTTGAAAAGGATGAACCGGTAGATCTGAAGTTTTTATATTTATCAGTAGCAAATAATCATCCGTCTATAGTATGTGAAGGTGATGCGAAACACACTGATAAATTTGGGAGAAGTACCCATCATGTTTTAGTAAATAAAAATAATGGATATTTAACCTGGGCTAATTTAGCATACTAGTATGTTTACGTTAAAAATCCTTATAAAATGAACACAAGAATACAAAACTTTTGTTTCGACTTTAATAGTAATTGCGCTTGTTTCTATCTAAGGGATTCTTTTTAGCTCGAAAAAGAGATAAAGTTAAAAAGAACTAATATACATACACAAAAAGAAGGATCCAGCCGGATCCTTCTTTTATTGTCTATAATTTAAACGAACTCTTCAGTGAAACGATCTCATTAAACACAATCTTTTCTTCTGTTGTATGCTTCGGATCAACATTGAAGTAGCCATGACGGAAGAACTGGAACTTATCTTGAGGTTTCGCGTCCTTCATGTTTGCTTCAATAAATCCTTGTTTTACGATAAGTGAATCTTTGTTCACGTAATCCAAGAATGTCTTGCCTTCGCTATCTTCTTCCTTTTCCATATCTTCATCAGAGATGAGTGGCTCATAAATACGGAATTCTGCAGGTACGGCTTGTGTCGCTTCAACCCAGTGAAGTGTACCTTTTACTTTACGGCCTGTAAAACCTGAGCCGGATTTCGTCTCCACATCATACGTACAATGTAGTTCAACGACATGACCGTTTTCATCTTTTATGAAATCTTCGCATTTAATGAAGTAAGCATGCTTTAAGCGTACTTCGTTACCAGGGAAGAGACGGAAATACTTTTTCGGAGGATCTTCCATAAAGTCTTCACGCTCGATATAGATTTCACGCGAGAACGGAATCTGACGTGATCCCATTTCAGGATTCTCTGGGTTGATCTCAGCATCTAACATTTCAACCTGTCCTTCAGGGTAGTTTGTGATGACCACTTTTAATGGATCAACAATACCCATCGTACGAGGTGCTTTTACCTTAAGATCTTCACGGATGAAGTGCTCAAGCATCGCTGTGTCGGTTACACCAGACCCTTTAGAAACACCAGCTGCTTTTACAAACTCAACAATTGACTCAGGCGTGTAGCCTTTACGGCGTAATCCAGAGATTGTCGGCATACGTGGATCATCCCATCCATCTACATAGCCTTCGTCTACTAGCTGCTTAAGCTTACGTTTACTCATTACCGTATTCGTCAATCCTAGGCGGCCGAATTCGATCTGCTGTGGCTGGCTATTCATCTCACACTCTTCCACAACCCAGTTGTAAAGAGGGCGTTGATCTTCAAATTCTGTTGTACAAAGCGAATGTGTAACGCCTTCGATCGCATCCTCAATCGGATGAGCAAATGCATACATTGGATAGATGCACCACGTATCACCTGTATTGTGATGAGTTGCGTGAGAGACACGATAAATGACTGGGTCACGTAAGTTAATATTAGGTGAACTCATGTCGATCTTCGCACGAAGTACTTTTTGACCGTTCTCGAACTCGCCTTTACGCATGCGATCGAATAGATCTAAGTTCTCTTCTACAGAACGGTTGCGATAAGGGCTTTCTTTACCTGGCTCTGTCAACGTTCCGCGGTACTCACGAATCTCATCAGCAGTAAGGTCATCAACATATGCTTTTCCTTTTTTAATTAAAAGCACAGCACGCGCATACATTTCTTCAAAGTAATCGGAAGCAAAACGAAGGTTCTCCCATTCAAACCCAAGCCACTCGACGTCGTTCTTAATCGCATCAACGTATTCTTGGTCTTCTTTTAATGGGTTCGTATCATCAAAGCGCAGATTTGTTTCTCCGCCAAACTCATCTGCAAGTCCGAAGTTGATTACGATTGATTTTGCATGTCCAATATGAAGATATCCGTTAGGTTCTGGAGGGAAACGAGTAACGATTTTCTTATGCTTTCCTGATTCCAGATCGTTTTGGATGATTGTTTTAATAAAATTAGAAGAACTATTCTCCATCCCGTATCAAGCCTTTCCTTATATGTAAACTAAGATATACTTTACATTATAACAAAAATAAATTTCAACTAAACGTATTCTTTTAGGGATATGGAGATTATTTATCAAAGAAATGGTGGGATCAACATGAATGTCATTGACTTGCATTGCGATGCATTATTAAAACTATGGGAAACGGACGGCAGGCTGAATTATGCAGATGCGCCACAGCTTGCTACAAATAAGAAACGACTGCAAAAAGGAAAGGTGAACGTACAGTTCTTTGCGATTTTTATTGAACCCTTTATTCCGAGTGATCAGAAATTCCAATCTGCTCTTCAACAAGTGGATTATTTTTATAAAGAGGTTCTTGGTAAAAATCCAGAGATGAAGCATTTGAAGAACTGGAATGACTTTCAAGCATTGAAGGATGGAGAAATTGGAGCAGTGCTTACGCTTGAAGGAGTGGACGCGATTGGGGACGATCTTACGAAGTTAAGCATCCTGCATCAACTCGGTGTTCTTTTGATCGGTCTAACATGGAATCACGCAAATCTTGCAGCTGATGGTGCACAAGAACCGCGTGGAGCTGGTTTGACGGTGTTTGGAAAAGAAATTGTAGCGTTCAATAATAAAAATAAAATTTTAACCGATGTATCTCATTTATGTGATCGCGCCTTTTGGGATGTGATGGAAATTGCCGATTATCCGCTTGCCAGCCATTCTAATTCACGCGTACTTTGTGACCATCCACGTAACCTGACGGATGAGATGGCAAAAGAGATGTTTGGTAAAGGTGGAGTGGTGCACGTTGTGTATAACCCGCCATTTACGAAGAATGAAGGATCAGCAAGTATTGGTGACTTAATTAAGCACATCGACCATTTTTGTGGACTTGGCGGGGTAAGACAAATTGGGTTCGGCTCTGATTTTGACGGCATCTCGCAACTTATTACAGGTTTAGAAGATGCATCTATGACTCAAAACTTAATCAATGAGCTATTAAAACATTATTCAGAAGAAGAAGTCCGTGGATTTGCGTCTCAAAACTTCATGAATTTTATATCTAAAATATAATTTCGATGTAAAGGCTGGCATTCTCCCGGGATGTCAGCTTTTTTCTATGGAGAAGGATAGGAGTGCTAGCTGCGAACGATCGTAATTGCCGCGAACGATCTATAAGCGAGCATAAATCTTCGGGAACGATCATAAAAGTCCGTCGCCGAGCATAAATCTCATAAAACCACACGACCGAGCATAAGTCATCTTTACCTAGCAAAACTTCCACAAAAGCCCACTTCATATGCTCTTCTTTTCTCCTATAAACTCTCATAGCTTATATAGAACAAGTAAACGAAAGGAGTCTGTATATGTATTACAACCATCCAGGTTTTCAAAATACAGGAATGAGGCACCAAGACGACCTCACAATGATGAATCGCCTAATTGTATCGGGTGAAGGCTCTGTTTCTGCTGTGCCAGATCGAGCTCTGCTTACAATAGGAGTCATTACAGAAAACCAAAATTTAAGTGTGGCTCAAAAGGATAACGCTGATAAAACGGCTTCTGTTATTCGAACACTGATATCACTAGGTATTTCTCAAAGTGATATTCAAACCTCTAGTTTTCGAATTGAACCTCAATATAACTATGAAAATGGACAGCAACAATTTAGAGGATATCGTGTAGAGCACCAGCTGCAGGTCACGGTAAAAGATATTCGGCAAACAGGTCAGGCAATCGATCAAGCGGTAGCGAACGGAGCTAACTCTGTATCGTCCATTCAATTCACCGTTTCAAACCCAGATGCCTTTTATAATCAAGCGTTGTCACTAGCAATTCAAAATGCTCAACAAAAAGCTATTTCGATGGCAAGGGCATTACAAGTTACACTTCGGCCGGTACCGCTCAACGTTCAAGAGGTATCTCAATCCTTACCTCCTAGACCTGTTCCGTTTCAAGCCGTAATGTATGCACAAAGTGCGGAAACCCCTATACAGCCAGGCGAGAATAAGATTACAGCCTCTGTAAAAATTCAGTATACGTTTAGTTAGAAAGGACAGGTGCAAATTGACAGTCTGATATGTTGCGCATTATACTTAACCAAATGGTTAAATATAATGCAGAACATTTAAATGATGTATTTTCAGTTCTATCTGATCCGACTAGGCGTACGATCATCGAGCAGCTATCAAAAGGAGAAAGGAGTGTGCAAGAGTTAGCCCAGCCTTTTGATATGTCGCTTCCTGCGATCTCGAAGCATTTGAAAGTTTTAGAGAATGCAGGTCTTGTCACACACCGAAAAGAGGGACGTTTTCGCTATTACGCAATAAAACCGGATTCAATGGATGAAGCATGTGAATGGATTTCTACGCTTAAAGAGCTTTGGACAAAATTTGAAGGTATGTTTTGCTGCAGCAAGCAAAAAAAGCAGTGAAGCATATGCTTGGAGAGTGAACAATGGAAACGCAGGATGAAATAATAAAGGTGCAAAAGATTGTGAAACGATATGGAGATTTCACTGCCGTGGATGGAAGTGAATTCTCTGTACATAATGGAGAGGTGTTTGGTTTGCTGGGACCAAACGGAGCGGGGAAGACGACTACACTTGAGATGTTGGTTGGTCTTCGCAAGCCGGATGAAGGAACTGCCATCGTTGGTGGATTCGATATTACAAAAGAGCTTGATAAAGTAAAAGAAGTAATTGGTGTACAGCTCCAATCTACTACTCTTTTTGAGCTATTGACCGTAGATGAGATCCTTCATCTTTACGGCAGTTTTTACCGCGAACATATTTCGATTCCTGAACTAATTGATGACATGCTTTTAACAGAGAAAAAGAATAGCAGAATAAAAGGTTTGTCTGGTGGTCAAAAGCAGAGACTTGCGATCGCGCTTGCACTCGTGCACGATCCGCAGATTATTTTCTTGGACGAACCTACGACTGGACTCGATCCACAAGCACGCCGTACGTTATGGGACATTATTTTACGATTGAAGGAACGTGGCAAAACCGTTGTACTGACGACTCATTACATGGATGAGGCACACGTGCTATGCGATCGTATCGCCATTATGGACCAAGGAAAGCTAATAGCTCTCGATACGCCTAGTGAACTTGTGAGAAATCTTCAGTCGGATAGCGCAGTTGAATTTAAATTTAACGATGAAGTAGATATAGCTTTATCAGAGATTGACGGAGTGAAACAAGTGGGCAGTCAGAAAGATGTACACGTTCTATATACGGATGATCTACAGAAGACTTTAACGAGTTTAATCGCTATTGCTTCTGAAAAACAGTTGAAGCTTGTAGATCTCCAAACGAGAACGGCAACACTTGAAGATGTGTTTATCCACATGACAGGAAGAAGGTTAAGAGAAGGATGAGATCTTACTACTTACTAACATTCGCGCAGCTTCGCATCTTCCTTAGAAACAGACAAGTACTGTTCTGGACCCTTGCCTTTCCGATCGTACTGATGGTTATGTTAGGTTCATTCTTAGGAAACGGTAATGGGGTTTCCATTACGGCAGCTGTTGTTGATCAGGATAAGAGTGAACAGTCGAAGAACTTAGTAAAAGAAATAGAAAAAAACGAAGCGGTATCTCTTGAAAAAAGCTCAAACGAAAAAGATGTGTTAAGTCAGCTAAAACAAGGTGACCTAACGCTCGTAGTTACTATTCCAAAAGGCTATGGTGAAAATCTTTCTGCTGGAAATAAAGCAGATCCGTTCAAGCTGCCTGTTTACTATAATGAAACGAACATGGCGATGTCCCAAGTTGGTCTTCAGCTTGTCAATAATGCGGTTGACACGATCAGTAAAAAATCTGTGAATTACGAGCCTGTTGTTGTAACAGAGTCAAAAGGTGTAGAAGCACTGAACCTTCGTTACATCGACTTCCTAGTACCGGGAATCGTGGCGATGATGATCATGAGCAACAATATGAATGGTGTGGCAGGCCAGATCTCGTCATGGCGTGAACGAGGAATCTTACGGCGTATGCAAGGAACAACACTAAAAGCATCTACATTTATTGCGGCACAAATTACCGCTCGTTTTATGCTGAACGGTTTGCAAGCGATGATCGTACTAGCTGTCGCTTGGGCGGCGTTCGGCATTGAAGTGAGAGGTTCGTGGTTCACCGTAATTGCGTTTGTAACCCTTGGGACGTTAGCCTTTATGGCAATCGGTTTTATCATCGCAGGTATTGCCAAGACTCCTGAGAGTGCGGGACCGATTGCTGGTTTTCTATCGTTTCCGATGCTGTTTTTAGGAGGAGTATTCTTTCCGATACGAGACATGCCCGAGTTTTTGCAGCCGTTTGTACAAATTCTTCCGATCGCTCACTTAAGCCATGCTCTTCGTGAGACGATGAACGTTGGAGCTTCGTTCTTAGATCTCGGTATGGAAGCGCTGATTCTAGGAGGCTGGTTAATTGGAGCGTTTATCGTAGCAAGTTTCACGTTTAAGTGGGAATAGATAAATAACAGAAAGAGGAGAACGAAATGAATACACAAAATTATAACAATCATGCACGTATGCATCCCATCTATCATTATGTACTTTCATTGCTTGTGCTCGGAGGACTAATTACAAGCATTGTTTATTTGGTTAAAGCAGAAGATAAGTTCCTAGGCGTAATATTAATCGTGATGTCTCTCAGCCTGTTAGTGACGTTTGCTTTACTTCGCATGTACCCATTAAAAGCTCAAGATCGAGCAATCCGTGCAGAAGAGAACTTGCGCTATTATGTTTTAACAGGAAAGTTGTTGGATGGAAGACTTACTGCAGGGCAGATCGTAGCCCTTCGATTCGCACCAGACGAGGAACTTCCACTTCTGGCTGAGAAAGCAGCAGCTGAGAACATGAAACCAAAGGAAATAAAAGAAGCGATTACGAACTGGAAAGCGGATCATTATAGAATCTAAACAAAAGGATGCAGGGGTTAAAGCCTCTGCGTCTTTTTATTTGCAATATGGGGATTTAATCTCATTTAATATTATTTGAGAATACAATTCAACGTTTTAAATTAAAGGTAATTTTGTAGTATAAAAGAGAGGGGGAAATACACGCGATAAAATATTTCGGGACTTTATTCATGGTTACAAGGATTCAAAATTCAACAAAAGATAAGATAGTTATTGAAATATCGTGTAAAAATATGGTAGTAATTGGTTTGGGTAGAAAATATTCCGTTGCTCTAACATCACTCATATCAAGGGTTTTGGTAGTGATAAGTAAATAGTATCAAAAATTTACAAATTTATGGTTTCATAATTTCCATAATAGGGCAAATATAGGTGTATTTATCCATTTCCACTTAGAAGCAACCGATCTTAAAGATCGTTGTTTATAAATTTTAAAAGATAAGGGAGAGAAGAAAATGTCAGGAATTATTCGCGTTACACCAGCAGAACTAGTAGATATGTCAGGTCGTTACTCCAATGAAAGTAGCCAAGTCGGGGAACAAGTTTCACGTCTAAATGCAATGATTAGCCAATTAGAAGGAATGTGGGAAGGGGAAGCTAGTAAAGCTTTCAGCCAACAATACGAGGCTCTAAAGCCATCTTTCCTTCAAATGCAACAGTTGCTTGAAGATATCTCTGCTCAACTTAACAATACATCTAGAGCTCTAGAAGACGCTGATAACCAAATTGCAAGCCAAATTAGAGGGTAAGCTTTTTAACTTTTGGTTTTTTGTTTCATGGGGGCGCCTTCTTTATTAAAGGCGCTCTTCATTTTTTGAGGTGATGATTATGTACATTGAAGTTACCGTAGATTTAAAAAATTATACAGGGGAAGCCTTTGACCTTCGACTTTCAAACTTCCATACTGTAAAAAAAGTGATAGATATCGTTTGGCAAACAAAAGAAATTGACTCTCCGCCTAGAGACGGTTACTGGGTACGTGTGCCAAATAAAAATATTGTACTCTCGGGAAACCAAAAATTAATAGAGAGTGGAATATTGACAGGTGATCGTTTTGAAATTCTTTGAGGGGGTCTAAGCAATGACCGAAAAAAACAAAACATATTTGGAACAAATCTTAGAATCCCAGATTAGTAGAGATGTGGATTCTATTACTTTTGCATTCCAAAAAGAAAAAATTAAGCTGGATGACGTTATTGAAGTAGAACTATTAAAGGAATTGGATACAGATATTCAACGATCCATTATCGTTGATGAAAACGAGCTTAAGATTACCATCCTCCCCCATTCTAATTACCGGTATTTTCCTGAGTTAACAAACCAAAATGATAGAAGTAAATGGATGTTTGCGTTTCAACTCACAAAGAGAGTAAAAGAACATACATTGAATCGTTTACATTTGGTGGTATGTCCTGAAAATATAGTATTTGATCAAAGTCTATCACCAGCTTTCCTACATTATGGAGTGAAAGAAAGTATTCCTCCTTACGAAGCAGATCATGAAAGAGTTTGGAAAGAGCTTAAAGCTACGATTGTTTTCTTAGTGGACGGTAAACATTCCTTTCATGATTACCTAAAGCTTCATGAAACCATTGAATTATCAACCACTGCTAAAGAGGTATTAGAAGTTGACGATTTGAATGGACTGTTACTTTTCATACAAAAAAAATTAAATGACATAGATGAAAAAGATAAATTGATGCTAAATATTCCACAAAAGAAATGGAAGATTACACAATATGCTTCCTTGGGATTATTGATATGTTTCATCCCGGCTATCATATATACGATTTATTCCCTGTTCTTTTTACAGCCTAGACAAGAAGCATTTGTTAGCAGTAACGAACATTTTCTAGGTAAGGAATATAGTGAAGTCGTTGAAGTGATGTCCGATTATGATGTCGAGGATATGCCAAATGTGGTTCAATACCAGTTAGCATCATCTTACATAATCAATGAATCACTTACTGAAGAACAAAAGGAAAATATTCAAAACACCGTTTCCCTACAATCAGAACCTCTCTATTTTCAATATTGGATACATATCGGAAGAGGTAATGCGAAGGAAGCGCTCGATATTGCACGTTCGTTAGAAGACAAGGATCTTATTATGTTCGCACTTATTAAATATCGTGAAGAATTAAAGTCTGATGATAAATTAAGCAGTGAGGAAAAACAGCAAAAAATTAAAGAAGTACAAGCAGAAATAGATGAGTATCTCGAAGAGCAAGAAGCAATTAAAGAAGAAGAAGAGCGACTTAAAGAAGAAGAGAGAAAAGCTGAAGAAGAAAAGCAAAAAGAACAAGAAGCAATGGAGCAAAAGGCTAAGGAAGAAGCAGCAGCTGCTGAAAAGCAAAAGCCAGCATCACCACCGAAACCGGCCAATGCGAATTAAAGGGGGTGAAGTATGAGCACACTATGGGTGTTTTTTAATAACAACTATCAGCAAATCAACCTGGATAACGAGTCTCTTAAATCTATAACGATAGGTCCGAACATTTCAGATTCCGTTACGGTTAGAAACTTTCCATTTAGCAAAGGTATTTTGACGATCAGTCGAGATAAGGAAAAGATAGAGGTTTACCAAGATGATAAAGTCATCGGTCATGTAATGGTAGATAACCTATTCCAGGTATCAGATGGAGATCAAACATTACGAATCTATCTTACAAATGATAGTGAGATTCAACAGTCTTATTATATTGGCTTTGAAAAAGAGTACACTTTTTCTGCAACAGGCTCAGAGGCTGATCTCACTTATCAATCTATAGAGAGCTTTGGTTCTGAAGAAGTTTCATTCGTTCTAATAAAAGCTAGAGAGAGATGGATGATCTCACCGAATAAAGGAGAGCTTTATCTGAACGGCCATAAGATAGCAGGTCCTACAAAATTTGAGGTAGGGGATCTTCTATTTTGGCCATTTATGTCGATTAAGTTATTAGATATAGACTTAATTCAGGTTATCAGTAGAAAAGACTTCATAACCAAACTCCCTGCATCAAAGAAGCCCGTTTCAGAAATGAGCAAGAAATATCCTAATTATCGAAGAACACCACGAATGGTTTTTGATCTACCCAAAGATAAAGTAACGCTGTCATTTCCATCACAAGAGGGTGAAAACCCCAATAGAGGTCTTTGGTTAATTATCATGCCTCCTCTATTAATGATGCTTGTTATGGGTATTGTTGCAATCATACAACCTAGAGGGATTTTTATTATCGTTTCAATGGTGATGTTTGCTACTACACTTGTTACTTCTTCGGTTCAGTATTTTAAAGAACGTGGAAACTTCAAGAAAAGAAAAATTAAACGCCAGAAAGTTTACAACTTGTATCTCGATAACAAGAGAAAAGAACTTGAAGAGTTAGCGGAAAAGCAGAGGAACGTGCTTCAGTATCATTATCCATCGTTTGAACAAATGAAATATTACACAGAAGAAATATCTGATCGAATCTGGGAAAGAACACTTGAAAGCCATGATCTTCTTCAAATAAGAATAGGGTTAGGGAACGTTCCTTCAAGCTATACATTATCTTTAAACAGTGGAGATATGGCGAATAGAGAAATTGATGATCTGCTAGAACAATCACAAAAGATGGAAAAAGTATACCAAGAAGTTAAAAATGTTCCGATAACAGTTAATTTATCAAATGGAGCAATGGGGCTTATTGGCAAAGAATCGGTGATGAAGAATGAACTTCATCAACTCATTGGCCAATTGGCATTTTTCCATAGCTATCATGACGTAAGGTTAATTTTTATTTTTAATGAAAAAGACTACAGCCAATGGGAATGGGTAAAATGGCTACCGCATTTTCAGCTGCCTAACTCTCATGCAAAAGGTCTGATCTATAATGAGCAGACGAGAGATCAGTTACTATCTTCTGTTTACGAGTTGATTCGAGAACGTGATTTAGATACTGGTAGTCAAAAAGAAAAAATGACGTTTTCCCCTCACTTGGTTTTTATCATACTCGATCAACAGTTGCTTTCAGAACATGTTTTGCTTGAATATTTAGAAGGAGAATACTCTCATTTAGGCATTTCGGTAGTATTTGCAGCAGAAACAAAAGAAAGTTTAACTGATAATATTCACACTCTTGTCCGCTATATTAATGAATCAGAAGGCGACATATTAATCGAGGATAAAAAAGCTGTACAAATACCCTTCAAACTCGATGCACATAAGCAAAACGGAAATGAAAGATATGCAAGAACCTTAAGGACCTTGAATCACCTTGTTGGAATGACGAATTCAATACCAAATAGTGTTTCATTCCTCGAGCTATTTGGCGCAAAAGAAGTTGTTGATCTGCCGATTCAGCACAATTGGACAACGAGAGAATCTTCTAAATCACTTGCAGTCCCAATAGGGTTAAAAGGTAAAGAAGATCTTGTTGAACTTAATTTGCACGAAAAAGCACATGGTCCACATGGTCTTTTAGCAGGAACGACAGGTTCTGGTAAAAGTGAATTCTTACAAACTTACATTTTATCTTTAGCTGTTAATTTCCATCCTCATGAAGTTGCCTTTTTATTAATTGATTATAAAGGTGGAGGAATGGCCCAGCCTTTTAAGAATATGCCCCATCTGTTGGGTACGATTACTAATATTGAGGGAAGTCGTAACTTTACTGCAAGGGCACTTGCTTCAATCAAAAGTGAGTTAAAAAGACGACAGAGATTATTTGATAAATACGAAGTTAACCACATTAATGAATATACAAATCTGTATAAACGTGGTGAAACCAACGAGCCTATGCCGCATTTGTTTTTGATTTCTGATGAATTTGCTGAGTTGAAAAGTGAAGAACCAGAATTCATTAAGGAATTAGTTAGTGCGGCGAGGATCGGAAGAAGTTTAGGTGTGCATCTCATACTTGCCACACAAAAACCAGGCGGAGTTATTGATGATCAGATTTGGAGTAACGCACGATTTAAAATAGCTTTAAAGGTTCAAGATGCCGCAGACAGTAGAGAAATTTTAAAAAATGCTGATGCTTCATCCATAACAGTAACGGGCAGAGGGTACCTTCAGGTCGGTAATAATGAAGTATACGAATTATTCCAATCGGCTTGGAGTGGCGCACCATACTTGGAAGAGAACGTTGTAAGTGAAGATGAAGTCGCGCTTGTAACAGATTTAGGTCTGGTACCTTTATCTGGACTATCATCAGATTCTAAAAAGAAAAAGGATGCAGAAGCAGAAATAGATGTCATTGTTGACCGAATTGAAGAGCTGCAGAAAGAAATGGGGATTAAAAAGCTCAACAGTCCTTGGCTGCCTCCATTAAACAATCGTTTAATTCATAAAATAGAGTTTGAGGAAAAAGACTCAGATATTTATTTAGGTTTAGTTGACGAGCCTGAGAAACAGTCACAAACTCCTTATGTATACAAATTAATGGATGATGGAAACATTGGGATTTTTGGTTCTTCGGGGTATGGTAAGTCGCACTCTGTCATGACAATTTTAATGTCTATGGCAACAAAGTTAAGTCCTGAAGAGTTACACTATTATCTGTTTGACTTTGGAAATGGGGCTCTTCTACCTTTAAAACAGCTTCCTCATACAGCAGATTACTTCCTGATGGACGAAGAAAGAAAGATAGAAAAGTTCATGAGATTTTTAAAAGATGAAATAGCAGAGCGTAAGCAGCAATTCCAAAAAAGTGAAGTAAGCAGCATTAAAATGTATAACAAACTTCACGAACAAAAGTTACCAATCATCTTTTTAACGATTGATAACTTTGATTTAGTTAAAGAAGAGATGCCAGACTTAGAAATGCAGATGACTCAGTTTGCACGTGATGGACAAGCACTAGGAATCTATATGATCTTTACTGCTACAAGAATCAATTCAATCAGACAGTCTCTCATGAACAACTTAAAAACAAAAATTGTTCATTATTTAATGGATCATTCAGAATCGTATACTGTTCTCGGCAAGGTGCCTTTTTCATTAGAACCTATCCCAGGAAGAGCGATTATCAAGCGAGAAGAAGCATATTTCTCACAAGTTTATCTGCCTACTCGTGGCGATGACGATTATGAACTATTAGAACATATGAAACAAGATATTATGGGAATTGTTGAAAAGTACAAAGATAGTGCGAGTCCAGAACCAATTCCAATGCTGCCATCTGAACTTACGATGGTGAATTTTACGCAATATACCGAAGGAAAACAAAGACCAGGTATCATACCGATTGGGCTTGATGAGGAATTTGTGCAGCCAGTCTATATGAACTTCCTTAAGAATAAGCATTGTTTAATTGTTGGACAAACACAAAAAGGAAAAACAAATGCGTTAAGGGTTATGCTAAATACCATTTTGCTTCAAGATACAGAAACGATAGGTATGTTCGATTCAGTGGATCGTGGACTTTCGAATTATGTTGGAGAGGAAAAAGTCGTGTATCTCGAAACGAAAGAAAATATTTCTGCGTGGCTAGATCAAACAGAAGAAGTACTTAAGCAAAGAGAGAGGGAATATGTAGAAGCTTTATCCAATGGTACAACATTGAATCAATCTTTCGCACCTTTATATTTTGTTGTTGATGGATATTCAAGATTCCTTCAATCTACTGACAGTCTACTTCAAGATCGGTTATCTAAGTACATGAAGAATTACAGTCATCTTGGGTTCAATGTTATTGTCTCAGGAAATAACAACGAAATCACAAAAGGCTTTGACTTGTTTACGAACGAGATCAAACAAATTCGACAAGCACTCGTTTTGATGAAAAAATCGGAACAAAGCCTGTTTACCTTACCGTATAACAGGAAAGAAGAAGATGTTCATGCAGGGTACGGTTATTACGTAGAAAATGGAAAAGAAACAAAAATTCAAATTCCTCTAAGTGTCATCGAAAGGAAGATATACACATGATGAACTCATGGAAATATAGGATAAAGATGCTTTTGGCTGTGGCTATTATTCTAGTATTCCCCCAACTGTTTATGAACTTTTTGGGAGAGAATCCTATGGAAGTAAAAGCTAACGGTACCCGTTCTATAGCAATTGTAAATGAAGATCTCGGTTCAGAAGAAAAGGAGAATCAATTACAGTTAGGCAGGGAAGTTCCAGCTATTCTAAAAGATGGATCCGACTATAAGTATACAGTTATCAGCAGAAGTGCAGCAGATAGCGGTCTTAAAAACAAGAAGTACGATGCTGTAGTTTATATTCCTTCAAACTTTACATCTAATGTTATGACATATGATGAAAAGCAGCCAACTAAAGCAGATTTTCAATATACGGTTCAATCGCAGTTAACGGCTGTGAATAAAGAAAAAATATTACGTGAATTGGATTATGCAGGTAATCGCTTAAATAAACAGATGACTTCACTTTATTGGAATTATGTTTCTCAGGATATGAAAAAGGTCAGAACAGAGTTTGACCGTATACTTGAGAAAGAGATTGAGTTCCAAACGACGATGATTAGTTTTTATAAGCCTAGTTCCGGTGAACTTGCCGGCGAACTGCAGAGGCAGAAAGATATGCTGGTTCAGCTTCAATCAAGTATGAAGCAAGCGGACGATTCGTCTGCGCAAGGAAGTAATAATTTAAAGCAATTCGAACAAAATTTAACATCCTTTGTTACTTATGTGGAACAATATAAAAACTATCAATCTGAGCAGCAGCTGCTATTAGGAGAAGCTCAGCAAACAAATCTACAATCTATTCAGGCAGGTAAGGAAAGTTTAGTAAATAAACAAGCTGAAACCAACCAGTACTTCCGTGAACAAGGTGATTATTTTGTATCGAGTATGAATTCTATGAACGATTTACTGGAAGGAAATAATCAGTCTATTGCTAGTCTGAACGACGAAAGAATGAAACAAGTTGAACGACAAATAACGGATATGAAGGTCCTCCACAACGATTTATTAGATGCCTTTATCCTTCAGCAGAAACAATCAACGCTAGCTACGTTAGAAGAGAAGATAAAAGCAACTCGTGGTCAAGTAGGTGGAGGTAATCCTGGTGGTGGTGGACAACCTGGAACACCTGGAACTCCTGGTCAGCCAAATCCAACAGATTTTACTGAAGAATTAGGCGAATTACAATCAATTAGCCAAAAAACTTCAGAAATCATTGAGATGTTAAAGCTTGTCCCTGATCCTAAACCAGAAAATGTTAATAAAGCCATAACTGAATTAACGAACTTAAATAACCGGGTTATTGCTGTCAAAGGAAAGATTGAGTCAAAATCCAATCAATCTGGTTGGAAGCAAGAGTATGATAAGTTAAAAGTTGCTTACGATCAACTTCTTTCTAACTATCAGAATGTAATCAACACAACCACTTTGAATGATGAGTTTTTCAATCTATATAATCAAATTCGTAAAAAAGAACAAGAAATATTAGATTTAAACGATAGTCTTACAGGTCTGTTTAGTACCCCTCTTACGATTAACTCTTTCGATGGTACCCTTGCGTATTATGCTTTACTTTCTGAGTATCACACGACCTTAGTGGGGGCTGAGAATGATAATAAGGAAACTGTACTAGCTAATGAAGAATTTAATAAGAGAGTAGAACAGACTCTTGGTGTAAATGGAGAAGAACAAGAGAAATGGGATGCTGTAAATGGTTCATTTCCAGCTACACAAGAGGAGATGAAAGGATTAGGGAATTCGTTTTCTCAGTTTAAAGAGAATTATCAATTTACCCTTGAAGGCCAGCAGGAAGCATTAATGACTGACATAGGTTCTATTGAGGAAAGCGCAAATACTGTTTTAGTAAAGTTACAAGAGATGCAAATGAGTGAACCTGAACAAGCTGGAGAAGGATCACTGTTAGTAACAAATCAGCAAAGTATTAGCCAAGAGGTCAGTATGATCGATACTTTAATGGACTCGTTAAGTGAAAGACAAAATTCAGTCGTGAATTATACGGGTGATATACAAACAAAAGTAAGCAGTGTTCAGAATGATGCAACTGTATTAAATGAAAAATGGACAACGAATGTAGAATCTACAAAGTTGGTAAGAGATGATGTATTTGATGTACTCGGCAATACTTACGTAGATGGGCAAAGTAATGGGTACGTATATGATTACTTAGCTAATCCATTAAAAGTTTCGGGAGATAATCCACAGGTAGATTCACAAGCTGTTAAAGCTGTACCGCCAGTGGCAATTCTTATCGTCATTTTAATTAGTAGTTTACTAATTGGCTATTTTAGTTACTACTTTAGCCCACTTCCGTTTTTAGTGAAAAATTCTGTTTTCGGATTGCTGAACTTGATCGTAGGTCTTGTTATTAGTTTATTTGGATTAGAGATCTATTCATTATCAAATACAAATTCGATTCAGTTTTCTGTATTCACCATATTATTGCTGACAGCTGCATCAACCTTAGTGCGCTCAGCGTTTAATGTTGGCCAATTCATTGGATGGATTGCTAGTGTAGGTTTAATCTTATTCTTTGTTAGTCCTTTACTTGCTCTAGCAGCACCTAACTTCCAATATGAAGATCCAATGTCTGCTGTATATCTGTCCATACAATACGGTGCAGATAATGATTATTTAATAGGCTGCTTTTTCTTAGTTGGATTGACAATTTTATTGTCTTTAATTCCATATGCCGTTCGATTATGGAAAAAACCATCTAAGAAAGCAAATACGGATCAGGCGCATGAAGCTTATTAAAAAGATTTTATCGGGCATGATACTATTTCTCATATGCATTGGACCAGAAACAGTATTTGCAGGTGCAACCATTAGAGATTTAGCGCCAAATCTATATGAAGAAAACCAGATTAAAGAGAGTACGGAATATCTTCAAGAGGAATCACTGTCTGATAAGAAAGAGCGGCTTCCAGAAGAGCAGAAAGATTTAACGTTCACGAAGACGGCGGATAACCAATTGGAAGATTTGCAGGGTGGTTTGTTTGACCAATCTGTTAAGATGGATAATAGTACTGCATCAAAAGCTAAAACGATGGGACTTTTCTCCGCAGGAAGTGAAGATACTCTCTCTAACTCTGTAGATGATGAAGAGCAGAATGTTAATAAATCGGGATTTTCTATTTCGGTGATTTATTCTGCATTAATTATTCTAGGTGTCGCTGTTTTACTAGCACTACTGATACCTGGTATGAGAAAAACCAGATCAGGAGCAAACAGTCATCCTTAACAAAAAAGCTAGTTCTTATGAGGTTATTTACCTTCTAAGAGCTAGCTTTCTTTATTTTTTATTTAAACCGTCTTCCTCTCGATCAATCGTACCTGGATCTCTTCATGCGAAACTTCCTGACCGTTCAATGCTTGCTGAAAAAGTTTTTTGCCGACTTCAACAAAAGGTATTTCAAGTGTTGTAATATGCATTACTTTTGAGATGGGTTGATTATCAAAGCTCATGATTGCGACGTCGTCAGGTACAAACAAACCGTTTTCTCTGCATGCTGTTAAGATTCCTGCAGCTACTTGATCACTCGTGACAAGTAAAGCGGTCGGACGATTTTTCATATCCAATAAATTCTCTACCACACTGACCCCATCTTCTACATCGAAACGGCTTGTGAAAATATAATTTGGTTCATAACGTAAGGAATACCTTGTTAGAAATTCTTTATAAGCAGCATCTCGTTGCTTGCTGTTAGTTCCAGTCTGTCTCCCAATCGTGTAGCCAATATGGTGATGCCCTTTTTTGTACAGATAATCTAGAGCCATTGTAAATGTTTTATAGTGATCAATAAATGTAGTAGAGATCTTATCGTTTCTTGAATCTTCACAAAGGACGATTGGTCCATACTTTCTGTAACTTTCAATGACGTCCCACTCACAGATCCTAGAGCAGATGATCAGTGCATCAATCTGCTTATCTTCAAGCATCCTTAAAGCTTCCATTTCTTTCGCTTCTTCATAATTGGTTTGAATAAGAGCAAGCTTATAGTTGTGGTTCAATGCTGCGTTCGCGATTCCCTCGATCAATAAACCAAAATAAGGGTGGTTAGAGAAAGGGACGACTACACCTATCAAGTGCGTCTTTCCTCTGCTCAGATGAACGGCGTTGATGTTACGGTGATAATTGAACTTTTTCATAGCAGCTTTAACGGCTGATACTTTTTCCTCACTTACATACGGATGATTATTGATCACGCGGGAGACTGTCGTAACAGAAACACCGGCCATCTTTGCTATATCTCTTATGTTGGTCATGCCTTCACCTTTTCTTTTAAAAAAGTTTTTCTTGCTCTGAAACGCGTTTCATACCATACCCTTTGTATATATCCAAAAGGAGGTATGCCGTATGGTGATTTTAACTGGCATTGTTAGTCTTAGTTTTATGTGCTTCTCAGTCCTGTCCCTGTCTTCATTTACAGTTTCACTTCAGGAAAAAAGCGGACTGCCCCAAAAGAAAAGGGATAAAAAGGATCAGTTCAGTTATTTGTTTGATGTGTATGGTGACTAACCTATTAAATTTATTGTAGTAACATCTGTAAACTTGTTCAACTCCATTGCCGAAATTAGTCACAATCAGTTAAACTGTAAAAATATTAACGCTCTACTTTTGGGTAGAATGAAGGTAAGTAATTAATTGGAGAGTATGCTAAATGGAAATGGAGAAACAAGAAACCTACGACATAATGGCAGTTTGTCTACTAGCAGGCAAAATTATGCTGCAAAGCGGAGCTGAAACGTACCGTGTGGAGGATACGATGATGCGTATCGCTTCTTCTTTTGGTGCTTATCAGTCGCACCCTTACGTAACACCAACAGGAATTCTTTTTTCTGTAGAAGGTGATGAGCCTACAAAGACGAAGCTGATTCGAATTGTCGAACGAACAACAGATCTAGAGAAGGTCGCACAAGTGAATGGTATATCGCGTAGAATCAGCGCTGGTGAATTTACGATCGAAGAAGCATATAAAGAGCTAAAAATGATTAGTGCATCAGGTTCTCCTTATTCTTTGTGGATTCACGTATTAGCAGCAGCTGTCTCTTCAGGCTGTTTTCTAATCATGTTTCAAGGGGAATGGAGAGACTTTTTGCCCGCTTTTATCACAGGTGGACTAGGGTTCTTGTCCCTGCTTTATTTTCACCAGCTAGTTCCTATAAAATTTTTCTCGGAGTTTTCTGCTTCCCTTTTAATTGGATTACAAGCTCTCTTCTTTGTTTCGACAGGAATTGGTGGTGAGTTGGACAAAATTATTATTGGGTCCGTTATGCCTTTGGTACCGGGTTTGCTGATTACGAATGCTGTTCGTGATTTAATGGCAGGACACCTTATCTCGGGCCTGGCTAAAGGCGCAGATGCTTTTTTAACAGCTTTTGCAATAGGTGCAGGAATCGCTGTTATCTTTTCATTTTTTTAAGAAGGAGCGTTCACGATGACAATTGTTGAACAGATCATTACAAGTTTTATAGCGTCAGCAGCGTTTGTTATCATTTTTAACGGTCCGAAGCGCTCCCTGTTTCACTGTGGATTAGTAGGAATGATCGGATGGATTTTCTATTTTTTATTAGAAACAAATGGTGTAGATATGGTATTAGCAACGGTTATCGCATCGTTTACGATCGCTATCGCTTCACAATACTTTGCCAAAAAGTACAAGACACCCGTTATCATATATAGCGTAGCTGGCATCATTCCTTTAGTACCAGGCGGTATTGCATACAATGCAATGAGAAGCTTCGTGGAGAATGATTATAATCTTGCAATTAATCTAGCTGCTAAAGCCTTTATGATTTCAGGTTCTATTGCGATCGGTCTTGTTTTCTCTGAAGTCATCAACCAGATTATTCGGAAATCAAAGCTTAAGACGATTGTAAACAAAACACACTAACCCTAATAATAGTTATGTAAAACCATCTGATGATCAGGTGGTTTTTTTTATTGCACATTTATTCATGCTTATATTCTACTATTTTTTTCTGAATATTTGAGATTCAACTAGGAACTGTACACGACAAAAGATACAAATGTCCATACTGGAAAGAATTTTATCTTGTTTTCTTACCATGACTAACTTCATAATAGGTAAAAAACCGTAAATAATTTTGGCGTTTCTGGTCACAATTTGTAATCATATATGATTTATCATATAATTACAAATAGAGAAAATTTTCAGTCAAATACAAGGGGGTAAAGTTTTTGAACAGCTTTGAAACGTTTGTAGGAGATGCAGTGGCGATTCTGTGGAGTCAGCCGATGATTTATTTTTGTTTAGGCGTAGGGCTATTATTCTCAATTTTAACGAGATTTTTGCAAGTTCGTCATTTTAAAGAAATGATCAAACTCATGTTAGAAGGAAAAAGTTCGAAAGCGGGAGTTTCCTCTTTCCAAGCTTTGGCGATTGCGTTATCAGGCCGAGTAGGAACGGGTAACATCGCAGGAACAGCAACTGCGATCGGATTTGGTGGCCCTGGTGCGGTTTTCTGGATGTGGATGATCGCATTTATCGGTGCTTCTAGTGCTTTTGTTGAATCAGCACTTGCTCAAGTGTATAAAGTGAAACAGGACGGGGAATATCGTGGTGGCCCTGCGTATTATATTGAAAAGGGTATAGGTTGGAAATGGTACGGGATTATTTTCGCCATATCAGCTTTAGCTGCTATGGCACTACTGATGCCGGGTATCCAGTCTAACTCGATTGCTGCTGGACTTGATAATGCTTTTAACATCAATCCGTCCGTAACGGGTATTTTCTTAATTGTTATTTTAGCCGCTATCATTTTTGGTGGTGTTAAAAGGATTGCCAATGTAGCGCAATATGTGGTTCCATTTATGGCAATTGGCTATGTGCTTGTTTCATTAATCATTGTTGCTTTCCATATCCCTCAGATTCCTGAAGTACTTTCTTTAATTTTTAGGAGTGCGTTCTCTTTTGATTCTGCATTTGGTGGAATTGTAGGTTCTGCGATCATGTGGGGCGTTAAGCGAGGAATCTATTCAAACGAAGCGGGGCAAGGTACAGGGCCTCATCCAGCTGCAGCAGCTGAAGTATCTCATCCTGCTAAACAAGGACTTGTACAAGCGTTCTCTGTATATATTGATACATGGCTTGTATGTACAGCAACAGCTTTCATGATTCTTTTTACAGGAATGTACAATGTTCAAAATGAAGCAGACAAGTCGTTTATTGTTGAGAACCTTCCTAACGTAGAAGCGGGAACTGCTTTTACTCAAGAGGCGATTGAATCTGTTCTTCCTGGGTTCGGTTCTGGATTTGTTGCTATATCATTATTCTTCTTTGCATTCACAACGATTATGGCGTACTACTATATTGCAGAAACGAATATCGCATACCTTATGAGAGGCCGTAACAACAAAATTCCTATGTTCTTGCTTAAGATTGTAATGTTAGGAACGACGTATTACGGAGCAGTGAAAACAGCAGACTTAGCTTGGGCACTAGGAGACCTCGGCCTAGGTATCATGGTTTGGCTGAACTTGATCGCTATCCTGATTTTAGCTAAGCCAGCACTTCGTGTATTAAAAGATTACGAGGAGCAAAAGAAAGCTGGGCTTGATCCAGTTTTTGATTCAACCAAACTGGGCATTAAGAATGCTGAGTATTGGGAAGGCGGATATAAAGAGTCACAAGGTAATAACGAAGAGAAAGTATCATAGTGAACAATTATGAACAGGCTGTTTGTAGCAGCCTGTTTTTTTATTGTGGTTTAAATAAGAAGCATTACAGGAATTCTTATTAAAAAGATGTTTTCATATCCTTTGTTGTTTTTGGAAGTATTGTTCCCGTATCCAGATACTTGCTTTCTAAGGAGAGGCAAAAGCTTCCTAACCCAATTAGCTATTGATGTGGACACGCAATACGTTTCGCTCACGTAGTCAATAAGGATAAATGAAATACCTGACTATTTTTTTATGTTAAAAACAAAACAAGAGTGGAGGCAGACCTTTGATTGAACTACTTAAAAAAGGAAATAAGTCGTCTGGCATTGCCGCATTAGGAAACACAGTACTTGCTATTGCAAAAGGGATTGCTGCCGCAGTCAGTGGAAGTGGTGCTATGTTCGCAACAACTCTGCACTCGGCTGCAGATGCATTAAACCAGGCGTTTGTATTTTTCGGAAGTGCTCTTTCTGAAAAAGAACCGACTAAACGCTTTCCGGCAGGTTTTGGCCGCGTGGTGAATCTGTTCGTTCTAGTGGCTGTAATCGTAGTTTCGATCATGGCTTACGAAACGATATTAAAAGGGTGGAAGCTTATACAGAATCCACAATCTTCAACGAATCTATTATTGAATATATCAATTATGATACTAGCGATCTTAGTTGATGGCTTTATCCTCATAAAGGCGATGAAGGAGATTGTTCACGAGACAAGAAGTGATGCAAAAGGATTCGGGATCGTAAAGGAGTCTTTTAAGAATGTTGCTTTAGCTGCACCACCAACACGCTTAGTCTTTTACGAAGACTTAATCGCGACTTCTGGGGCTTTGTTAGCTCTCATATCTATCGTATTAGCCGACCTAACCGGGGCGTACATATTAGATGGTATCGGTACGTTATTGATCGGAATCCTTTTGGTCGTTGTAGCTTTTAAGTTAGGGATTGAAAACACACGAGGGCTGATTGGTGTTGCTGCACCAAAAGTAGTTGAAGATCGAATTGCGAATGTGATTCTTTCAGACCAAGATGTCGTGGACATAAAAGAGCTAAGAATCCTACAAGAAGGTAGAAGGTATCACGTAGAAAGCTATATTGAATTAAAAGAAGGATTTACTCTGGCTGATGCTGATGATATTAAGTATCGGGTGAGAGATAAGCTTTTAGAAGATACCGACATTGGTGATGTTACGATGGGGATCTTAGAAACTGACCATGTAAAAACATGGCCAAAGAAAGCAGAAATTGAAGTGAACGGAAAAGAAGATAAGGTGGAGAAGACTCGCTAAGCATATTGGCGGGTTTTTCATTTAGAAAAAAATAGGATAAGAAGTCGAAATAGTTAAATATTTTTAAGAAAAAGGATAATATAATGATAGATGGTTAAGTTTGTTAAACATCGGTAATGTTCGGGGGATAAATTATGTGGAAAGTATTTTCGTATTTAAAAGCGTACCGTGTCGCGATAGGTGTTGCTCTTTTTTTAACGTTAACTGAACTTGGAGTTGAACTTCTGCAGCCGTTAATTATGGCGAAAATTATTGATGATGGTATCTTAAAAAGTGATTTAAGCGTTGTTAAGTATTGGGGAGCTGTCATGTTTGGGCTTGCTCTAGTCGCATTTGCAGCTGGTATTGCGAATTCGTTCTTCTCAGCACATGTTAGTCAGAACTATGGTTTTGATATTAGACGGCGTGTTTTTGAGAAGGTGCAGTCTTTTTCTTTTGTGAATTTCAATAAGTTCCCTGCCTCATCGTTAATAACACGAATGACAAATGATGTGACACAACTTCAGAATACAGTATTTATGAGTTTGCGGATCATGCTTAGAGCACCTCTGTTACTAGCAGGTGGCGTGATCATGTCTTTAATTGTGAACTGGAAACTTGCTCTAGTGCTAGTCGTTTTATTACCGTTCTTGTTATTTTTCTTAAAATGGGTTCTCCAGACTGCGGGCAGTATGTTTAGGGATGTTCAAGACAAGCTAGATGGCGTGAATCGTGTGATGCGTGAAAATCTGATGGGAATGCGTCTGATTAAAGCCTTTTTACGAAGAGATTTCGAGAAAAATCGCTTTGAACAAGCGAGCGGAGGATTGAAGGAAAAGACAGTCTCATCTCTTCGCTTAATTGAGGTATCAATTCCTGTCTTATTGTTTGTCATGAATATTGGAATTTTGTTCATCCTTTGGTTCGGCAGCAGACAAGTAAGCATGGGATCTATAGAGGTTGGAGAAGTGGTAGCGATCGTAAACTACTCATTCCGTATTTCCTCCGTACTTACGATTATCTCATTTATTATTATGGCTTTCTCCCGTGCGAAAGCATCTGCACAGCGAATAGGAGAAGTGCTTGATACAGAGATTGACCTTGTTGAATCTCAAGATACAGATCACTCTCTGAAGATAGGTAACGGATTAGTCGAATTTAAGAATGTTTCTTTCCACTATCCAGAAAGCGATATACCTGTTCTTCGAAATCTCACTTTTTCTGTAAATCCAGGACAGACGTTAGCGATTCTTGGTTCTACAGGTTCTGGTAAGACTTCACTCTTTCAACTCGTACCTAGGCTTTATGATGTAACAGAAGGTGAAGTACTTGTTGATGGGATAAATGTAAAGAACTATCCGATTGAAACGCTTCGAAAAGCAATCGGTGTTGTCCCTCAAGAAGCGGTTCTTTTTACTGGGTCTATCTCAGAGAATATTGGCTGGGGAAAAGAGGGAGCTACTTCTGATGAAGTTGTATCAGCGGCAGTCGACGCACAAATTCATGAGACTGTAGAAAAATTGCCGAATCAGTATGATACCCGAGTGGGTCAGCGTGGTGTCAACCTCTCTGGCGGACAGAAACAGCGTTTGTCTATCGCAAGAGCACTACTTCGCAAACCTAAGATACTTATGCTGGATGATAGTACGAGTGCATTGGATTTGAAAACGGAAGCAAAGCTGTTAAGAGCGCTAAAAACGTATTCTTGCACAACGTTTATTATTACGCAAAAAATCAGTACTGCGATGGAAGCGGATCATATTCTGCTCTTAGACGATGGAGCAGTTGAGGCATGGGGAACACATACAGAATTGATGAATACCTCACCATTGTATGTAAAAATCGTTCAATCACAGTTTGGGGAGGAGGACTTTCAGCATGTCAAAGGATTCAAACAGACCTCATCCACATAATCATTTATTTGGAAAAAAAGTAAAACCTAAAAATTGGGCAAGTACGATCAAACGGATCGGAAGTTATTTTTCTGATCAAAAATTCCTTCTGAGTCTAGTGTTGCTCATGGTCATCATAAGCTCGGCTTTAAGCTTACTCGGTCCTTTTTTGATCGGTATGGCTATAGATTCGTATATCGTAAAAGAAAATATAGATGGATTAAACAAACTTTTATTCGGTCTTATCTTTGTATTTGTAGGTCAATCTCTTTCGACTTGGCTGCAAAACTATTGGATGATCGGCATCGCACAAGATACCGTATTAAGAATGAGAAACGATCTGTTTAACCAGTTTCACCGATTATCGATTTCCTTTTTTGATAAACGGCAACATGGTGAACTGATGAGCCGGGTGACGAATGATATAGAAAATGTCAGTTCCACGCTGAACAGTTCGTTTATTCAAGTATTCTCAAGCATACTCACCCTTGTTGGAACAGTCGGTGTCATGATCTATTTAAGTCCCATACTAACGCTGATCTCTTTATCTATCGTTCCACTCATGTTCTTTGGTCTAAAGTGGATTACAAAAAGAACAGGTGCGCGGTTTAAAGAGCAACAAAGAAATCTGGGTGAGATCAATGGATATATCGAAGAGATCACTTCTGGTCAGCGTATCGTAAAATCCTTTTCGCAGGAAAAAAGAGTGATGGAAGAATTTATGGTTAAGAATGAGCGGTTGAGAGAATCTGGATATTGGGCTCAAACCTTCTCCGGTTTTATACCGAAATTGATGAACGTGCTCAACAATGGAAGCTTTGCATTAATTGCTGGAATCGGTGGCATGCTTGCTCTAGAGGGAAAAGTTTCAATCGGTGTAATCGTTATATTTGTTGAGTATTCGAGACAATTTACGAGACCACTCAACGATTTAGCCAACCAATTTAATACGCTACTATCTGCGGTTGCTGGAGCAGAGAGAGTCTTTGAAATCCTTGATGAATCACAAGAAGAGAAGGATGAGACCGGGGCTGCTGAACTGCCTTCTGTAAAAGGAAAAGTAGAATTTAAAGATGTTTCCTTCTCTTATGAAAAGGATGAAAAAACCGTGAGTGGATTGAGTTTTTCTGTGAAAGAGGGAGAGACGGTTGCCTTGGTGGGGCCGACTGGTGCAGGAAAAACTACCATCGTAAATCTGCTTTCTAGGTTTTATGAAAGCGATAGTGGTCAGATCTTAATCGATGGACATGACATTAAAAAAGTGAAAAGAAGCTCGCTCCGTAGTCATATGGGGTTTGTTCTTCAAGATTCTTTTTTGTTTGAGGGAACAATCCTTGAGAATATTCGGTATGGACGGTTGAATGCGACGGATGAAGAAGTGATGAATGCTGCAAAACTAGCGAATGCTCATTCTTTCGTTCAGAAGCTGCCTAGAGGATATCAAACGATACTGAACCAAGAAGGCAGCGGCATTAGTCAGGGCCAAAAGCAGCTTTTATCTATCGCAAGAGCGATATTGGCAGATCCGTCTTTACTGATTTTAGATGAAGCGACTAGCTCCATTGATACGATTACTGAGATGAAGATACAAGAAGCTCTGCAGCGTCTTATGCAGGGTAGAACGAGCTTTGTGATTGCACATCGATTGAACACGATTCAACAGGCTGATCAAATTTTAGTCCTTCACGATGGTGGTATCCTAGAAAAAGGGACACACGGAGAGCTGTTAAAAAACAAGAAATTCTATTATTCTCTCTATCACAGTCAATTAAAACAAGATGCATGATAAGTGAATATGATTGGTGAATGAGACTTTAGTCATAACAAAAGGGCGATTCTTGAAGGAATTGCCCTTTTTTTGTCGTATTGATAAAACATAAGACACTCGGACTAAGGAGTATAGAATGATCGTTGAGAAGCTGCTTTTACATGTTTTAATTGTTCTTGCGCCCGTATTAAGCTATAGCTTTTTGTTCGAACATCGGAAAATAGGCAGGTCACCATATTTCTTAGGCTTATTATATGGTTCGGCCGCATCGCTTTGTATGTATTTTGCGTATTATGATTCTTCACTGTACTGGGATCTAAGGTATGTTCCGGTCGTTCTGTCTATTTTTTATGGTGGTCCGATTTCTGGAATCATAACGATAGCTGCTCTTATGCTGACTAGAACAGCTATGGGTGGCGAAACCCTGTTCTTAGCGTATATCGTAGCAGTAATTGCTTGCTCAGTCCCTTTTTTCATCTATAAATACTTCTGGAAATCCACCCCGAAGAAGAGGGTTCATCTCTCAATTATAATAGGGTCATGGCCAGCGCTTGTCCAGTTGATCATCTTGTTGATCTATTTGTCTTTTAATCAGGATTTTTTAGTGTTTGATCAAAAATTAGTACTATACATAGGTGTGTTTGGCACCATTCAGATCTTAGCAGTTGTTTTCGCAGCTGTTCTTAATGAATCTGTCATTGAAAGAAACTTGATGAAGGATGAGATCCGTCGTTCTGAGAAGCAGCATACGCTTGGAGAGCTCGCTGCATCCATCGCACATGAAGTTCGTAATCCGCTAACTGTTGTAAAAGGGTTTCTTCAGTTGATGGAAGGGGAAGACGAGAGACATAAGCATTACTATCCACTCATCCTTAGTGAACTAGGAAGAGCTGAAAATATTATTAGCGATTACTTGAATTTTGCAAAACCTGAATTTAAAAAGATTGAGACATTCCCTCTTCCCTTATTAGTAATGGAATTAAGCATTCTATTAAACCCTTATGCGTTAAAGGAAGGAATTTCGCTCACACACACTATTGAATCAGACGCTGTCATAACTACGGACCGCAATCAGTTAAAACAAGCACTTATAAATATTTTGAAAAATGCTGTAGAGGCAACACCGAAAGAAGGACGCGTGACTATAAAATTAATAGAAGAGGATGACAGCGTAAAGATTATTGTGAGGGATACAGGTAAAGGAATGACGAAAGAACAGCTTGCACGGGTGGGTTCACTTTTCTTTTCCACGAAAGAGCAAGGAACCGGTTTAGGAACGATGGTATCTACTCGAATCATTGAATCAATGGGTGGAAGAGTAGATTATACGAGTAAGTTAGGTAAAGGTACGAAAGTCAGTATAACACTGCCTCTCACTCACCTTCTTAGTAGAGAAACGGTTTAAAAACCGTAAAAAAGGGGAAAATGCTGAGAAGAGGTGAAGCAGCATGGATAACTTTATGTCTGAACTCTTTAAGTTTTTTGGAGGCTTCTTAAATGTCAGCTTATTGTTAGTTGTCATTATTGTTATATTAATCGTGCGCCAAGCTAGAAAGAAAAAACCAAAAAATGAAGAAGAAGACTATCTTAATCACAAAGAAAAACATTCAAAAGAATGATGTTCAGAAAGCCTGTAGAACCTACAGGCTTTTTTGGTAATTTGACATATTTTTATGTTTTATGTTTAAAGTTTATTTTATTTAAAATTTTGGGAAGGTTTTCTATTTCTTACGTCGAAGTTACATACACATCATATGTGAAGAAGCACACATCAACGAAACTTTTTTGAGTGTGCTTTTTTATATCTTTTAAATTTGCCAATCATAGAACACGCGTCGTATAATTTTTGTATAATATTTTGTATAAAGTTTGTAAAAGTAGAAGGTAGGTATGTATGTATGAAATCTGTAGCTGTAATTGGTGCGGGTCCTGGTGGTCTAACAGCGGGCATGCTATTAGCCAGTAAGGGATATCAAGTGACAGTATACGAAAAACAACCGTTTATCGGCGGGCGTACTTCTGCTTTTCATCAAGATGGTTATACGTTTGATCGGGGTCCGACCTTTTTAAATATGCCTCACATCTTGGAAGAAATGTTTCAGCTTGCGGATCGACGCTTAGAAGATTATATCGAGTTAAAAAAACTTGAACCAATGTATCAACTGAAATTTAAAGATGCAACGATTGATTCAACAACAGATCAATCCGAGATGTATAAGAATATTGAGACAGTCTTTCCTGGAAACGGCGAAGGCTATAGACGTTTTATGAAGAAAGAAAAAGAAAAATTTGAAGCGCTCATGCCCATTCTACAAAATAAGCATGACTCTCTGTTGGATTATTTGCAGTTTAAGTTTATTAAAGCACTGCCAAAGTTAACGATAACCGATTCATTGCACGATCAGCTCTCAACGTATTTTTCTGATGAAAGGCTGCGACTCGCGTTTACGTTCCAAGCAAAATACTTAGGAATGTCTCCTTGGGAATGCCCTGGTGCGTTTACGATTCTTTCTTATATGGAACATGCTTACGGGGTGTACCATCCTGTAGGTGGTGTTAACAAAATTACAGAAGCAATGGTTAAAGTGATTAAAGAATATGGTGGTGAAGTAGCAACCTCATCAGGAGTAAAGGAACTTATTATCGAAAAAGGAAAAGTGAAGGGCCTTCAACTGGATTCAGGCGAAAAGGTACTTGCGGATGAAGTAGTGATTAATGCGGACTTCGCTCATGCGATGGAAAAGTTGATGCCTAAAGGATCTACTAAAAAGTATACGAGCGATAAATTGCTGAAGAAGAGCTATTCTTGTTCTGCTTTTATGCTATACGTGGGTGTGGATAAGAAATACGACCTTCCGCATCATACGATCGTTTTTTCTGAAGATTATCGTAAGAATGTTGAAGAGATTACGAAGAAGAAGATTTTGTCTCAAGACCCTTCTATCTATATTCATAATCCTTCTGTAACTGATCCGACCCTTGCACCTGAAGGAAAGTCTGCTCTTTACATCTTAGCTCCTGTTCCTAACAATTTTAGTTTGATCGACTGGGAACATCATAAGCATGCTTTTAAAAAGCTTGTTCTAGAGCAGCTTCAAGAACGGACTGATTTTAAAGACTTGGAACAGCATATCGAAACAGAATATATGTTTACACCGCTTGATTGGGAAAACGAACTCTCTGTATACAAAGGTGCAACGTTTAACCTTGGGCATCAATTAACCCAGATGATGTACTTTAGACCACATAATAAGCAAAAAGAGATTGAAGGGTTGTGGCTCGTAGGCGGAGGTACCCATCCAGGAAGCGGCCTTCCTACGATTATGGAATCTGCCCGTATCACAACTACGATGATGGCAGAGAAACATAGCTCGATGGAGGTTCGATCCGTATGAATGCTGGAATTGTTGGCGGAGGTATAGGTGGCTTAATTACAGCACTCTACTTAAGAAAACAAGGTAAAGAGGTTACAATCTACGAGAAAAGTTCCAGACTTGGCGGCAGGCTGAACTTTTTTGAAAAAGAAGGATACAAAATTGATAGCGGACCTACAATCGTGCTGCTGCCTGAAATGATCTATGAAATTTTAAGTGAGGTTGGCATTGAGCGCGATGAGCTAGAGCTGATCTTATGCAGTCCAATGTATAAGCTGAATTATCCAGACGGATCTCATTTTTATAAAACGAGTGACCTGCCTGGACAGTTGAACGAGATCACGAGAATGTTTCCAGGTGAAGAGCAAGGATTCTTACGGTACGTTACGGATATGTACGAGCGTTTTCACCAGGGGAAAACAGCATTCTTAGATCGTTCTTTCGTAAACCGAAGGGATTTCTGGACACCGAAAAATCTGCACACACTTACAAAACTAAAAGCTTATCAATCTGTAAAAAGATTAGCAGAAGCATATTTCAGCCATCCTAGAATGCAGGAAGCTTTTTCGTTTCAAACCTTATATATCGGAGGATCACCCGAAAACTCCCCAGCCATGTATTCGCTAGTGCCATTTAGTGAACATGCTCACGGGATTTGGTATGTAAAAGGCGGGTATGGAAGTGTTGTAGACTTGCTGCAAAGAAAGTTAGTCGAGCAAGGGGTGGAGATTCGATTGAGTACCCCAGTAGAAGCATTATCGTTACAAGGCAATTTCTGTAACGGGGTGGTGACAGAAGAAGGCACTCACCTGCATGACATGGTCATTTATAATGGTGACTTTCCTGGTATTCACCATCTCATTCCAGGACCAAAGCCGGTCAAGAAAAACTACGAATCTTCTTCTGGCTGTTTCCTTTTATATCTTGGTCTAGACAGAATGTTTGATGAGGCAGATGTTCATCAGTTCTTTATGACTGATCACTTCGATGAACATATGCGAGAAGTGTTTTTACAAAAGAAGTTGCCTCAGGATCCAGCTATTTATACGTTCTATCCTTCAAAAATAGATCAGACACTCGCACCAGAAGGGAAAAGCGTTTTGTACGTACTTGTTCCAGTTCCATCAGGAGACACAGTAGATTGGGAGTCTGAAAAACAAGCTTATGCTGATTTTATTATTGATTCTTTGGAAAAAAGAGGATATCCAGGTCTGAAGCAGTCTATCGTGTGGAGCGAAATCCGCACACCTAATGATGCACTCACTGATGGGTTGTACCAAGGTGGCAGTTTTGGTATCGCGCCGACTCTCAAACAATCTGGCGTCTTCCGGCCTCAGATCAAACCTCTTCCATACGAAAATCTGTACGCGGTGGGTGCATCCATCCATCCAGGTGGTGGCGTTCCCATCGTTATGCAGAGTGCAAAACATCTAGCCAAATATCTTGAAAGGGCGTGAAACAGTTGGTAACGGTTCAGGAATCTTATTCTTATTGTGAAAGTATCATTAAAGTTCATTCTAAAACCTTTTATAAAGCATTTTCATTTTTACCGGAAGACAAGCGACGTGCCGTTTGGGCCGTGTACTCATTTTGCAGAACGGTAGATGACATTGTAGATGAGGGAGATAGCCCAAAGGAAGAGCTAGCTGTCTTTAAGGCAGAGTTCAACCAGTTTCTTAACGGCGTGATTCCTGCAGCCGAGCCAATGTGGATCGCACTGCAGGATGTTTTTCAAAACTTTGAGATGGATCATCAAGCCTTTTTAGATATGATTAAAGGTCAGGAAATGGATCTATATAAGACCCATTATGATACGGTGGAAGAGCTAGAATACTACTCGTATCATGTTGCTAGTACAGTTGGCTTGATGTTGTTGCCGATATTAGCTCCTGAACAAAAAGATCTGCTTCGCGAAGGAGCGATTTCACTAGGCATCGGTATGCAGTTTACGAATGTACTGCGGGATATCGCAGAAGACTTAGATCGTGACAGAGTATATGTTCCAGCGAAAGTGATGGCTGAACACAGCTATACAGAAGAAGATCTGAAAAAGGAAATCGTTGATGATCGCTTTATTGCGGCATGGGAGAGTATAGCGATTCGTGCGGAAGTCTTTTATGCAAAATTTAATGAAACACTAGAACACTATCCGATCGAATCAAGAATGCCTGTGCAGCTAGCAGCGATCTATTATCGCGAGATTCTAAACAAGGTTCGTAAGCAGAATTATAAAGTGTTTAGCGGAAGAGTGTTTGTATCAAGTGCTGAAAAAGGGGATCTGTTGAAGCAGATTGCTGTGAAATAAATACCCGTTATTAGGAAAAGAGCTGAAAACCAGGTTATGCCTGTGTTATCAGCTTTTTTGTATATTTATCAGATTTTAATCAAACCGTCAAACCAACGTAGCGAGTGCTTGTTAAGTACTAAACAGAGAGAAAAATAACAGAAAAAAATCTTTACCAATGATTATAAAAACAATACCATGTGCTCCTCATCGTGAAAATGACCATCTACTTTAAGTGCTTTTTCTTCATAACCGTATGTTTTAAAGCCGAGTGAAGTGTAAAGGTTCTTTGCTTTTTCATTGTTAGCTTCTACTGTTAAGTTCAGTTTCTCGAGAACAGATATATTTTTTGCGTGTTGGATAACTGCTTCCATGAGGGAGCGGCCAACGCCGGCTTTTCTGTTCTCGGTGCTCACATACATGGCATAAATGTTTCCGCGGTGCTGCATCTTTAAAGCTTTTTCTTGAACTAACGTAACATTGCCGATCAGCCGATCTTCATCGAACATACCGAACGTATAACTGCTTTCTTCTTGTAATCTGCTCGCTACTTCTTTTATTGGATCTTTTCTTTGAATTGCTTCTTCATAGCTTGAAGCAAACGCTTCTGGATTTGATTTTAATGCTTCAAGTCGAAGCTCCCAATATGCCTTTGCATCTTCGGGTTTTAAGAGACGGACTTCCATACGATATCCCCCAATGTTTTTAAAAATTAGTGTACCACAAAATGGAAAGAGTATGAAATATGAATGTGAAAATGAGCAAACATTTAGGGGCGTTTGCTCGTTTTTATGAATTTATGATAATTGTTTGGGGACTGACCCCTTCAGCAGTTCACGGGCGACATTGCGACCACTCATGACGACCATCGGGGAGCCGCCACCAGGATGGGTTGTACCTCCAGCGAAATACAAATTGCTGATGTCTTTAGAGCGGTTAGAAGGGCGTAAAAACGTGTTCTTACGTTCATTCGCTGAAATACCATATAATGCCCCTTTAAAAGCTCCAAACTTAGCTTGTATGTCGTGAGGGGTTATCATCTTCTCATGCATGATATGCGGCCTTAAATGTAGACCGAACGACTCTAGACGGTCGTATACTAAATGTTTGTATTGCTCATACGCATCAAGACTTTTAGAAGCAGTAGCTTTTATAGGTGGTGCGTTAACCAATATAAAAAGGTTATCTCCATCAGGGGAGACGGATGGATCGGTTACAGATGAATTTGAAATATAGATGGTTGGGTCATCAGGGTATTCTCCGTTGAATAACATTTCGAACTCTCGTTTATAATCATTTGAGAAATACACTTGATGATGCAATAGGTTATCTAACCGTTTGTTTAAGCCGACTAAGAGAACAAATGCAGAAATTGAAGGAGAATAGCTCTCGACCTTATTATTTTTCATAGAAGGTCTGTAGCGTTCTTCTACGAGCTTAGGATACGCTTCGAGCAGATCTCCGTTCATTACGACAGCATCGAACGTAGCTTCTTCTCCGTTTGAAAGGATCAGAGATTTTGCTTCAGCATCCATAACGCTTATTTTTGTAACTTCTACCCCTGCATGTAAATGAACCCCAAGCTTTTTTGCTAGGCGGACCATACTTTCAGCAATCTTCACGTTGCCGCCTTTTACGTAAAAAACGCCTTGAACCATCTCTAGATAAGCGATCAAAGAGAATGTAGCAGGTGCCTGAAAGGGGGATGAACCTATGTAAGTGGCATACCGGTTAAAGGTTTGCAGCAATAGCGGATGATTAAAATATTTACGATGAAAGCTGTCCATAGATTGCAGTGGTCTCACTTTTGTAAAAGCATTAAAAAGTGAGGGAGAAAGATAATCTTTCATACTCGTAAAAGTCCTAGGGAAAAATTCTTTCTCTGCTAGATGATACAAACGAGTCACTTCTGCAAGGTAATCTGAATATCGTTGTGCCGCATAGGGATCGAGTTCTTTTAATTGATTCATCACATGATCCACATCAGTCGACATCTCAAAAATTTCACCGTGGCTGCTAATATTTCGAGTATGCGTATCTAATTTAATCCACTCAAAATAGTTTCTAGGATCTTCACCGGCATCCTGAAACACTTCGTCAAATATTTGAGGCATCGTGATGGTGTTCGGTCCGAAATCAAACGTGTGAGTACCTAATGCTACAGGCATCAGCTTCCCGCCAAAATGCTCGTTTTTTTCATAGACATGAACCTCACAACCTTTACTAGCAAGTGAGATGCTTGTAGACAATCCGCCAAGGCCGCCGCCGATAATTGCAACTTTTCTCATTGATAAGAACGTCCTTTCCATTCGTAGCCTTGCTTTTTCAGTGCTTTCCACATCGATGCATTCACTAGTACGACCAAACCGATTGCAGATAACGGCATAGTGAAGGCAAGGTAAGCTTTTTGTCCCGTGAAGAGGTCGACATAAGCTTTTTGGATGACCGTGATCAAATAAGGCAGCAGCCATAAAAATTGCTCAGTGAGTATGCCATATATGAAGAAAAACAAAGGTGCTATGTAAAATACGGTATAAAAAACAGATAAAAAAACTACAAGAAAGATGGAACGTCCGAGTCCAGGAAACAGATTCTTCGTAAATCCATTCCAAACTTCTTTGTTTGTCGTGTACATATAACAAGAAACATAGTTCGTTACGTTGGCGAGAACAACCTTATAACGTGCTCGTTTCATGGTTTTGGCTAAGTCTACATCATCAACTAAAGAATCCTTAATGCTAGCATGACCACCTATAGCATGATAATCCTTACTCTTAAACAACATGAACGCACCATGTGCAGCTGTTGCGGGTGGCCATTTTGTAAAGTTCGCAAAAAGAAGCGGAAGATGAAAAAGGATAACAAAATGCTGTAGAGGAACAATCAGCTTCTCAAAAAACAAAGTTACAGGAAACTTTGGAAATCCAGACAATAGACTAGCTTTCCGCTTTTTTAATAGTGTTAGTGAAGTCTCAATCGTATGAGGATGGAGTCGAACGTCCGCATCGATAAACAAAAGATAATCACCTGTGGCACTTTGACTAAGCTGGTGACAGGCATGAACTTTACCAGCCCAACCGGCAGGAAGGTTCTTTCCTTGAAGAACAGTAAAACGGCTATCGTTATCAATGTGCTTCAACAGCAAGTTATAGGTTTCATCATCTGAATGATCATCCAATATGGTAAAAGATATAGGACGATGAGTCAGTCCTTTTAAAGTGCTAACAAGACCAGCTACGTTATTCTCTTCATTACGCATCGGTACAAAAACAGCAACCCTCTCTGAATGAGTAGCCCGTAAAGAGGGCTTTTTTAGAGAGGGTAAAAAGAGACTATTTAATAGGGTTGCCGCTAAAAAGAGAATGGCAGCTGCAATAAATAAGAGAACCATCATTATCACCTTTTCCCCGGGCTATAAGCTATACTGCGATTTAGAGAAAGTGGTTTATTGTTAATGCGATATAAACTCAACAAGACGATACTAGCGAGAGTCACACCGATTGAAGCTAGATACAGCTCTGATGTTAATCCTAGTACCACAAACATGCTCGTGACCATTAAAAACACAGCGACCGTACGAGAATGCCAATAAGGATGCGGAGTGGTTGCTGTTTTTTTTGTAATGTTCAATCCTGTAACTAAAACGATATGAAAGAAGCTAGCCAAAAGAAACCAGCCAACAAAATTCTGCAACGGTATTCCGTAATACATCCCTGAGCCATCCCAGAACCAGTAACCTTTAACAAGGTAAGCGACAGGATCGATAATCCCATCCATGACAACAGCGATGAGACCACCTGTAACGACATAGAGTGGAACTTTTATCGCTGTTTGACCTTTATATGGATTAACGATTCCACCAGCAATCGCGTGTGAGACAGCGATAATCATCACCCACGCGAATCCGATGGCAACAGGAACACCTAACCATTGTAAACCGAGCTGATCGCTATAATTATAGTGACCGAAAATCAGGCCGGTTTTGACGCCGATACTTTCAGCTACGATGCTTCCAAACAGAACGAATAAAGCAAAAATAGCGCCAAAATTTCCGTAAGTTCGGTAAAAATAAAACCCTCCGAGTATACCACATGCGATTAGAAACACGCTGTTTGCCCACTCCAGAGAAGGAGGAAGAATATCAAAAACAAGAAGTATTAATCCTACGCTGTACCAAAAGATAAAGAACCGAAAAAGTACTTTATCGATGGTGCCATGCTGCTGTGCTGGTTGCAATATTACCCGATCTCCTTTGAAACATTTTTTAAATCTTCCCCTATTAAATCAGCTGTCAGCTGTCCAGATAGTGTTACCATTGGAACGCCTCCGCCAGGGTGTGTAGAACCGCCTACGAAATATAGATTTGTAAACTGATTGCTTCTGCTCGGAATCTTAAATCCGCCGTTCATCTTACGGTCTGTTCGAATGCCGTAGATAGATCCTCCGTTCGGTCCGTACAGTTCTTTTAAAGTGTCAGGTGTAAACGTGTATTCCCACTCCACGTGCTGGCGTAGGTCTTTAGCTCCCATGCGCTCAAGTTTGTTCAAGACAAGCTCACGATAGCTTTCAAGGTTGCTTTCCCACGTTTCGCCTTCTTTAAGAGGTGGTACATGCGTTAGGACGAACCAGTTATCTTTACCTTCAGGTGCTTGAGTCGGATCCGTTTTTGATGAGATTCCCACATAGACTGTAGGGTCATCTGCAAGAATACCAGTATTAAAGATTTGATCAAATTCTCTTTCCCCACTTTGAGAGAAGAAGAAGTTGTGATGCGCAAATTCATCATACTTTTTATCGACTCCAAGCAATAAGACGAGACCTGAAACAGTAGGTTCGTATTTACTTAGATCTTCTGCTGCTTTTTTAGCTTGCGGATGATTTGAGAGAAGTGTCTTGTATGCTGGTATCGCTTCTAAGTTAGAAACAACGATATCTGCATACATCTCTTCGCCGTTCTCAAGCTTTACTCCTTTAGCCGTAGTGCCTTCTGTTAAGATACCTACTACTTTTTGATTCGTTCGAACATCAACGTTATATTCGTTTAAAACACTTAAGATCGATTCAGCAATTTTGTACATTCCGCCTTCCACATAATAAATACCAAGGCCGAGCTGAACGTGTATCAACTGAGAGAGAACAGCTGGTGCCTGATAAGGGGAGGAACCGATATACATGATGAAGAAATTAAATAGTTGTTGAAGGTGTTTGTCTTTAATGAACTTTTTCGTTGCTTGGTCCATTGATTTTACAGGATCCATCGCAAGAAGCTCTTTAAAGCTGTGAAGAGTGCGCAGATCGTTTAATCCAGTTAAACTTTTCTTATAAAAACTCTTCATGCTAAGTTCGTACATTTGGCTGCAATAATCCAGATATTTAAAGAACGAAGCAGCATCTTGCGGATTTACTTTACTGATTTCTTTCAGCATCTCTGGCAGGTCGCTCGTCACATCAATTACCGTGCCATCTTCAAAGAACGTTCTCCACTGTGGCTCGATACGCTGAATGTTTATGTAATCGTGGATGTTCTTTCCAGCAGATTCAAATAGCTGTTCAAGCACCCATGGCATGGTTAAGATGGAAGGCCCTGTATCAAAGGTATAGCCTTTTCCAGAACGCTGATTCAATTTGCCGCCAATACGTTCATTTTTTTCGAGTACAGTTACCTCGTGTCCATCAGCTGCTAATCGAAGAGCTGCTGATAGTCCTCCAAGTCCGCCGCCTACAACTAACACTTTTTTCTTCATCAAAATCCTCCTCGGTATTGGGAATGAAAGGTTAAGGTTGTTTCTTAGCTGTTGCTGTACGACTGTTCCTCTGTATTGTATAGTTTATGTACAACCATTGTAAAATTATTGAACGCTTTTTCAACATATTCAGAAAGTCATTCTTTATTTTCAGTTCTTGACTGAATATAAAAACTCCTCTTTTTTTAAGAATTGTTTGAAAAAAGAATACAAAGCCCAAGCTGTAACTACAACTTATTTTCTAAAGGAGACAGTCGACATGCTTTCTACCATTTTGTATCTATCAATCATGTGGCTTTGTGGATGGTTCATGCTATGGAATATTCGCACTCTAAGTGATAAAACTCCTTATGAACCACACTCTGTTTCAGTTATTATTCCCGCAAGGAATGAGGAAGCAAACTTAAAAAATTTATTGCCCACGTTGAGTAACCAAAGTATGAAACTTCATGAAGTAATTGTTGTTAACGATGATTCTGATGATCGAACAGAAGAAGTCGCTCGGGAATTCGGTGTAACTGTTGTGAAACCAGAGCGTCTTCCGATCGGTTGGCTTGGAAAACCATGGGCATGCTGGAATGGAGCAAAACATGCAACAGGTTCTCTATTGTTATTTTTAGATGCAGATTTAGAAATTGAGAGAGACGGAATAGAACGCTTATGTGGAGAATGGGAAAGAAACAGGGGAATGATCAGTGTCCAGCCTTTTCATCAGATGAAGAGTGCACGAGAAAAATTATCTTCTCTATTTAACATTATCGTAATGGCGGCCATGCAATGTTTTACACTATTTCGTAAAAAACCTGCTGGTGCGTTTGGTCCGTGCTTAATGATCGATAGAAAAACCTATACAGAGATCGGTGGCCATGAAGGGATTAAGCACCAAGTTCTTGAACATATGGAAATGGGAAGAGTGGCTATGAATCAAGATGTAAACGTTACTTGTTTCTCAGGATACAAGGCGGTTTATTTCAGAATGTATTCAGAAGGTCTAACAGCACTATTTTTCGGATGGTGTAAAAGTTTTGCACTTGGTTCTGCCAAAACGCCTCTCCTGCCCTTAGTGCTGACAGTAGCATGGATAACAGGCGGAATAAGTCTAGCCATTCAGCTTCCTTTCTTGTTGGTTCAAGAAATCAACGAAGTTTTGATGTGGGGAATCTTCTATCTGCTTTTTGCGATTCAGATTAAGACCTTAATGAAGAAAATAGGAACGAATTCAATACTGTCAGCTCTATCACACCCGTTTCACTTCTTGTTTTTTTCTTTAGTGTACATCTGGTCTTTTATTTTGAGTATGATCAAAAAAGAAGTAAAGTGGAAAGGTAGAGAAATCTCGGTTTCTGAAAAAGGAGATGCGTAAATGCTGATTGAACTTTCTCCGTTTTGGACGGTAACGATCAATATTCTTGCCTGGCTCATCTTTCATTTAACTGTAGCTTATATCATTCATCGAATTCCTTTTTCTTCCTTCACGAAAGAGAGTAGATGGGATACGGCTTTTGGCTGGGAAAACAGTGGAGGATGGTATGAAAAAATAGGAATACGCAAATGGAAAACGATACTGCCTGATGGTGGAGATTTTTATCGGGGAGGTTTCGCTAAGAAAACACTGGAGGGGGATTCCCTAGAGTATCTAGCCCGTTTTTTAGCAGAAACACGTCGTGCAGAACTAACGCATTGGCTTTCCATGCCACCAGCTTTGTTGTTTTTCTTATGGAACCCTGTTTGGATCGGCAACATCATGATTCTGTATGCCGTTCTGTTCAATCTTCCTTTTATATTTATCCAGAGATATAACAGGTTCAGGCTGATTCGAATCCTGAACCTTAAGAACAAAACGCTTGAACGAAAGAGGAGGAAAGTTGTTGGATATTTCGAAGGACCTTACGGAAAAGCGGAAAACTGAACATATTAGAATTAGCTTGAATGAAGATGTGGAAGGTAAGAACATTACGACAGGGCTTGAAAGCTATCGGTTCGTACCCAACGCACTGCCTGAATTATCATTCGATGAAATTACGCTTTCAACTACATTTTTAAATAAATCGATGCGGACGCCTTTTTTGATTTCTTCCATGACTGGTGGAACAGATACCGCCTATCAAATCAATCAACATTTAGCAATGGCTGCCGAAGAAAAGGGATGGGCGATCGGCCTCGGTTCAATGAGAGCAGCGGTAGAGAACGAGGATCTTGCCTATACGTTTCAGATTCGAAAGTATGCTCCTAATATTCCGATTATCGCGAACATCGGAGCGGTTCAGCTGAATTATGACTTTGGGGCAGTTCAATGTAAAAAAGCGGTGGAGATGGCTGAAGCAGATATGCTTGTACTGCACTTAAACACGTTACAGGAAGTGTTTCAGCCAGAAGGAGATACGAATTTCTCGAAATTGCTTTCTAAAATTGAAGAAATCGCAAATTCTCTTCATGTGCCGGTCGGTGTGAAAGAAGTAGGAATGGGTATCGATGATAAAACGGCAGATCGCCTTACTTCCGCTGGTATTCAGTTCATTGATGTAGCTGGAGCAGGTGGAACGTCATGGATACAAGTAGAAAGTTATCGTTCAAACGACAGCATTCGAAAAGAAGCTGCTGAAGCTTTTCTAGATTGGGGACTGCCGACTGCTGAAAGTATTCTTGCTGTGAGAAAGAACAATTTTGATATTCCCTTGATCGCAAGTGGAGGACTAAAAAACGGTGTTGATGCTGCAAAAACGATTGCTCTAGGTGCTAATCTTGCTGGTTTTGGAAGGCTGCTACTGCCATCAGCTGTAGAAAATGATGTTGAAGCGTTGCTCATACAGATGGAACGAATCGAATTTGAGATGCGTGCGGCTATGTTTGGTATAGGTGCTAGTCGTATAGAAGAACTTGCACATTCAGATCGACTCATAAAGAAAATTTAAAAAAGCGCTCCTGAGTAGTCAGGAACGCTTTTGTTTGTATTTATTTTAATTCATCAAGTGTTTCTTCCATGTCATCAAATTGGTTTTGAACCTTTTTAGATGGATTTTTCGTTAATAAGCTTACAATAATAATGGCGATTAAGCTTAAGAAGAATCCAGGGATCATTTCATACACTTGTTCTTTTAGATCAGGGAACTGAACCCAAGTAAGAACTGTTACAGCACCAACGATAATACCTGCTAGAGCTCCCCACTTCGTCATCTTCTTCCAGAACAGGCTTAATAGGACGAGTGGTCCAAATGCTGAACCAAATCCTGCCCATGCATAGCCTACAAGGCTAAGAATAGTATCACTAGGGTTCAAGGACAACAATACTGCAATTACAGCTACAATTAGTACCGCAATACGTCCGATCATAACAAGTTCCTTCTGAGAAGCATTCTTCTTTAAGAATTGCTTGTAAAAGTCTTCTGTCACAGAAGACGAAGTTACTAACAGCTGAGATGAGATGGTACTCATGATTGCAGCTAGTATGGCAGCTAATAAGAAACCAGTAATAAGCGGATGGAATAACAGATTCGCAAATTCGATAAATACTGTTTCAGGATCAGCAAGTTCTCTTCCTTCTCTAGCAAACCAAGCTACACCAATCAATCCTGTAAGAGAAGCACCGATAAGAGAGATGATCATCCAGCTCATACCGATTCTTCTTGCTGTTTTAATGTCTTTAACAGATGTGATAGCCATAAAACGAACAATAATATGTGGTTGACCGAAGTAACCTAATCCCCAAGCTAGTAAAGAGATTAATCCAAGAGTGGTCAATCCTTTTGATACTTGAAGAAGGGATGGATCAACACCGCGAATTGTGTCAATTACTGTTTGTGAGTCACCAATGTCTGTAAATGCAACGATTGGCACTAAGATTAAAGCGATGAACATGATACAGCCTTGAACGAAATCCGTCCAACTTACTGCAAGGAATCCACCAAATAGTGTATAAGCTACAACTACCCCAACCGTAATTAACATACCAGTTAGATAAGTTGTACCGAATGCACTTTCAAACAGCTTACCACCAGAAACAAGTCCGGCAGATGCATAAAGTGTGAAGAAGATAATGATAACGAGCCCTGAAACGATACGTAGAATTTTCTGTGTATCATTAAAGCGATTCTCAAGATAATCAGGAATCGTAATGGAATCATCCGCAACTTCTGTATACGTACGAAGACGGGGTGCTACTAGAAGATAGTTTAAATATGCACCAATCGTGAGTCCAACAGCGATCCAAATACTGCTTATTCCGTCAGTGAACATCGCACCCGGAATACCCATCATCATCCAACCACTCATATCAGATGCGCCAGCTGAAAGTGCAGTAACAGCAGGACCTAGTCCTCGTCCACCTAACATGTAGTCATTTAAATCAGATGTTTTTTTGTAAGCCCAGTACCCGATATAAAGCATACCGGCCATGTAAATAACTAAAGAAATAATAACTCCTGTTTGCATGTAAAAATTTCTCTCCTTTTCTTTTTTCATGAAATGGGTCATGTTAGTTTGCTCAACGGATGACTTGTTTATGAAAAAGTTGGCAGGTTGTTTCTTAGAGCTTTTTATTTGCAAAAAGAGCTTGCGGGGAATAGCAGAAAAAAACTTGAAGTCAAAAGCGCGGTCGAAAAACGCATTTAAAAAACTTGCTGGATTAAATAAACCCAGCATCAACTACAAGAAAAAAGCAAAGCCGATGTGTGAATTGAAAATAGGTGGCATCCGTTTTGAGCAAAAAACGTGCCCACTTCTTTTCAGAACATGTTTATCACTATAACAAAAATTCCGAAAAGAATGCAAATCATAACCGAGAGATGCTATTCTGACACGGTTAAGATACAATAGATAACAAAGACATTAGCCTAAGGAATGATATGGTTTTGAGTATTTTATTAGTTGAAAATTTATATAAAACATATGGTGAAAAAACGCTGTTCGACGATATTACTTTTTCGATAAGCGACAAGCAAAGAATCGGACTCATCGGACCGAATGGAACAGGTAAGTCCTCATTATTGAAAGCAATAGCAGGATTCGAGCCAGCTGAGCGAGGTACGCTGTCACATGCGAATTCATTTCAGATCGAATATGTGGCCCAAGAGCCAGAACTTGATGAAGAGTTATCCGTTTTAGACCAGATTTATTATGGAGATTCTCTCATCATGAAGACGATGCGTGAATATGAGCAAGCCTTACTCGATCTGGAATCGGATCCGTCCAACGAAAAGAAGCTGAAGCGTTTAATGTACAGTCAGCAAAAGATGGATGAAAATGAGGCATGGGAAGCAAACACCATCGCGAAAACAGTGCTTACTAAGCTTGGTCTTCGTGATTTTTCTCGTCAATTGAAGCATTTAAGCGGTGGACAAAAGAAGCGAGTAGCGATTGCAAAAGCACTCATTCAACCTGCTGATTTGCTCATTTTGGACGAGCCAACAAATCATCTTGATAACGAAACAGTTGAATGGCTAGAAACATTCTTAGGAAACTATAAAGGCGCCTTACTGATGGTTACCCATGACCGGTATTTTTTAAACCGCGTAACTAACAATATCTTCGAGCTCGATAATGGGAAGCTATATGTATATGAGGGAAATTACGAAACATACTTGGAGAAAAAAGCTGAACGAGAAGAAATCGCTCTGCAGAACGAAGATAAGCGGCAAAATACTCTACGCCGCGAATTAGCCTGGTTGCGCCGTGGTGCAAAAGCACGAACGACAAAACAAAAAGCTAGAATTCAACGTGTAGAGAGTTTGCAGGAAGAAACTGGTCCAGCAGTTAAGGGCTCTGTTGAATTTGCGATCGGGTCTCAACGACTTGGTAAAAAAGTGATTGAAGTTGAAGGGTTGAGTAAAAGTTTAGATGGAAAAGAGCTAGTTAAAAACCTCGACTATCTGATCGTTCCGGGTGAACGACTTGGAATTATCGGACCGAATGGAAGCGGGAAAACTACTTTGTTAAATATGTTAGCAGGTAGAATGACTCCTGATTTTGGTTCTGTTCAAGTAGGGGAAACGGTTAAGATTGGCTACTACACACAAGATCACGAAGAACTCGACGGCAACTTGCGGGTTGTCGATTATATCAAAGAAACCGCACAGGTTATCACGACAGTAGATGGCCAGTCGATTACAGCTGAACAGATGCTCGAACGTTTCCTGTTTCCTCGCTATATGCAATATACGTATATTCGGAAGTTATCAGGTGGAGAGAAACGCCGCTTATACATGCTCAAAGTGTTAATGGAAGAGCCGAACGTTCTGTTTTTGGATGAACCAACAAACGATTTGGACATTCAAACTTTAGGGATCTTAGAAGAGTATTTAGAAAATTTTCCTGGTGTAGTGTTGACGGTTTCCCATGACCGCTACTTTTTAGACCGGGTTGTCGATCATCTTCTCGCATTCGAAGGGAACGCAGAGGTTGAAAGATTTCAAGGCAGCTATACGGACTATATGGATGAGAAAAAAGAGCGTGATGAAATGGCTGCTGCGGTGAAGAAAGAAGCCTCTGAAAAACCGACGGAAACAGTTGGACAGCATCGTAAGGAAAAGAAGAAAAAGCTGTCGTACAAAGATCAACAAGATTGGGATACGATTGAAGAACGAATCATGAACTTAGAAGAGAAAAAAGAGCAGATTGAATCTGAGATCGTCGCTGCTGGCAGCGATTTTGGCAAGATCAGCGAGCTTATGGCAGAGCAGAAAAAAGTGGAGAGCGAGCTTGAAGCCGCAATGGAGCGATGGGAAGAGCTTTCTCTGTTAGTGGAAGAGTTGGATAGTTGATTGGGTGGGCACCTCTTGCTGTTAGCAGGAGGTGTTTTTTTGTGGGAAGGGGCGGCGGTTGGCGTTATTTGTCGAAAAGCCTATAAATGATTTTGAAGGCCTATAAAATTACTTGAAGGACCATAAAATTTTTTGAAGGCCCATAAATAGAAAATTACGGCCTATAAAACCAAATTTAGGGCCTATAAAAATATCTATTACTAAAAAAGGATTCTACACCATAGTTAGCGAATCAACTGTTCATGTCCAAGTATAAGAGGGAGAGATAAATTGATTAAAAAACCTAGAACGAAACCGCTTAAACTATTAAAATTTGAAGTTTTACTAGAAAGAATTCTCCCAAGTCAAACGCAGAAGCAACTGATTGAGACCAACTATAGAAAATACCTAGCAGGCTTTAGAGGAGAGTTAACGCTAGATTATTTCCTTTCTGAATTACCACATGATGATTACCACATTTTCCACGATTTGCGAATCCCCAGATACGATAACAACCAACTTTATTTCCAACTAGACGCATTAATTCTCCACCCAAGATTTTGTATCATAATTGAAATTAAGAACTTAATAGGAAATTTGTATTTTGATCATCAATATGATCAGATTGTACGTACTAGAGAAGGGATAGATGAAACCTTCCCAGACCCTATAAATCAAGTTGAAATACAAAAGAAACATTTGTCTAAATGGCTATTCAGACACAAATTTCCTCTAATGCCGATTCATACCCTAGTTGTAATCACGAATCCAAAATCTTATATTCGAATTTCTCCAAAGTACGGATCAAACGCAAAAAAAATTATAAGAGGTAGGACCTTACCTAACAAAATAAAAGAAATTGAAAAGTTAGAATCTGAAGTTATTCTTCAAAAGCGAGATATAAAAAGAATTTCTTCTCTGCTCTTAAGAGAACATACTTCGCATAATCCTGACATTCTAAAATTGTTCAATATTTATCGCCATGAAATTTTAACAGGCGTTTTTTGTCCGAACTGTACGCAGGTCGCATTAATTAGAATAAAAAGAAACTGGTTGTGTACAAGGTGTTCCAAAACTTATATGGATGCTCATAAAAAAGCAATCATTGATTATGCACTTTTGTTTAGTCCTGTGGTCAAAAACAAAGATCTACGCTCGTTTCTACACATGGAATCACAATCATCCGTAAAAAAACTCCTGTATAGTATGAAACTGAAGCCCAACGGCTCAAGAAAAGCCGCAACCTATACCATCCCTCTGCCCAAATAATCTACATAATAAAAACCCCCACCAATGTGAGGGTCTCAGAATTAAAATACTTTTGTAGTCCAGCTTTCACAGTTCCAGACGTCATTAGCCACTTCTTTATAAAATTCAGGTTCATGGGAAATCAACAGCACACTGCCTTTGAAAGCTCTCAGTGCACGCATTAACTCGTCTTTCGCTTCTACGTCTAGATGGTTTGTCGGCTCATCGAGAACGAGAACATTGTTTTCATGGTTGATGAGCTTACAGAGACGAACCTTCGCTTTTTCTCCACCGCTCAGCACTTCTACTTTACTCTCGATGTGTTTTGTCGTTAGACCACACTTCGCAAGAGCAGCACGAACTTCATGATGAGAGAAGCCAGGAAACTCGCTCCAGATTTCATCAATACATGTGTTGTAGTTCGCTGACTTTACTTCTTGCTCGAAGTAACCGATCTCCAGGTTTTCACCGCGCTCAACGGAACCTGAAACAGGCGTGATCTCACCAAGAATGCTTTTTAGCAATGTCGTTTTACCGATACCGTTCGCACCGACTAAAGCAATTTTTTGACCGCGTTCCATACGAAGGTTCAACGGTTTAGAAAGTGGCTCGTCATAACCGATAACAAGATCTTTCGTTTCAAAGATCAGTTTGCTTGGCGTGCGAGCTTCTTTAAAGTTGAACTCTGGCTTTGGCTTTTCTTTGGCTAGTTCAATAACATCCATTTTATCGAGTTTCTTCTGTCGAGACATTGCCATGTTTCGAGTGGAAACACGTGCTTTATTACGTGCAACGAAATCCTTCAATCCGGCAATCTCTTGCTGTTGACGCTTAAATGCTGCTTCCAACTGAGATTTTTTCATCTCATGAACGGATTTGAAGTGATCGTAATCTCCTACATAACGGTTTAATTCCTGATTTTCCATGTGATAGATCAAGTTGATTACGCTGTTTAAGAAAGGAATATCATGCGAAATTAAGATGAACGCATTTTCGTACTCCTGCAAATAACGCTTCAGCCACTCGATATGCTGTTCATCCAGATAGTTTGTTGGCTCATCCAGCAATAGAATCTCTGGCTTTTCTAATAAAAGCTTAGCAAGCAATACTTTCGTACGCTGTCCACCACTTAAATCATGTACGTCACGATCTAAACCGATATCATCAAGACCAAGTCCGCGCGCGATCTCTTCAACTTTTGCATCGATCACGTAAAAGTCGTTGTTTGTTAATGTATCTTGAATGACACCAACATCTTCAAGCATCTTTTCAAGCTCTTCAGGTGTTGCTTCACCCATTTTTTCGTACATGCTGTTCATTTCGTTTTCCATGTCGAGCAAGTATTGGAATGCACTTTTCAATACATCGCGAATCGACATGCCTTTTTGAAGGACCGTGTGCTGATCAAGATAGCCTACACGTACTTTTTTTGCCCACTCTACTTTACCTTCATCAGGCTTTAATTTACCTGTAATAATATTCATAAACGTTGATTTACCTTCACCGTTCGCACCAATCAATCCGATGTGCTCACCTTTAAGCAGGCGGAAGGAAACATCATTAAATATGGCACGATCGCCGAAACCATGGCTTAAGCCTTGCACCGTTAAAATACTCATCTATATAACACCTTTTCTGTCAGTAATTTGTACCCTCTTGATTATAGTATTGAATGGGGAAGGAACTCAATAGGTGCATGCGTAATCTTATAAAAGAAAAAGCACCCATGGAAGATTTTCCAAGAGTGCCATGATGCGATCTATTCTTGTTCACCAGTTCGGTTCTTGAATGCTTCTTTTGTTGCAAGGTTTACTGAATCTGTTTCATCAGACTTTTCAACCAGGCGATTTTGAAGGGTGTTATCAGGAAACCTTCCTGGATGACCTTGTTTTTTATGTTCAAACGATTTTCCGCGTGCCATATTTTTCACTCCTCATCTCTTTAGAGAATATTTTGCCCATGAAGAGGTGTGTTTATGAATGAAATAAAGCACGCGAAGATATTACATTTAGCACCAAGTCATAAGAATTTGTTACAAAAACAAGCATATCTTAGTTTTAAGTTGAATATATCTGAATCACAACTAAATATTTCACCTGTGACTAAAGCATAAACACACTAATGACTCGCTTACTTTTATTAAAGCTTGTCATTTTTTGTTTGAGGAGGTGGCTGCTAAAAATATCCTGCTCGTAATCCCTACTTGACAGATAGGTTTTATTGTATTAATTTAATTTAGTTAACTAAAGGGGGGCTTGTAGGTGACTACTGGTTTAGTTTTATCGAATATTGCAATTATGCTTATACTATTGGGTGTTTTGTATTACATGCAAAAAAAGCACGTTTCTTTCTCTAAGCGTGTTTTTACGGGGCTAGGTCTAGGGATTTTGTTCGGACTCGGACTTCAGTACGGATATGGAGCAGACTCTGAGGTTGCTGCTAAATCGACTGACTGGTTCAATCTAGTCGGTGGCGGTTATGTAACGTTCTTAAAAATGATCGTTGTACCACTTGTATTTATTTCAATCCTTTCAGCGTTTACGCGTCTGAACTTAAAAGGAAATATCGGAAAACTTAGTGGATTGATCATAGGAATCTTGATAGGTACGACTGCAATTGCCGCTGTTGTCGGAATTGCAACTTCGACGGTTTTTGATCTTGAAGCTGTGCAGATCGAGCAAGGAGATGCAGAAACGGCTCGTGGTGAGCAGATGGAAGGTACGTTTGCAGAGGTAAAAGATCTGACGCTTCCGCAACAAGTTCTATCATTATTACCAGCTAATCCATTCTTAGATTTCACAGGAGCTCGTCCGACTTCGACCATCGCTGTAGTTATCTTTGCTGCATTCCTGGGCGTTGCTTATTTAGGGGTAAAACGTAAGCAAGAGGAGCATGCAGAGCTTTTTGCTAAGATTGTTGATGCGTTTTATGCGGTTATCATGAGAGTAGTAACGTTGATTCTGCGTCTAACTCCGTATGGGGTTCTCGCGCTCATGACGAAAACAGTTGCACTGAGTGATATGGATGCAATCGCAAAGCTAGGTAAGTTCGTTATTGCTTCATATGTAGCTTTGTTGATCATGTTCGGCATTCACTTATTGCTTTTAACGTTTGCAGGATTAAACCCGATTACTTATATGAAAAAATCTTTCCCGGTACTATCCTTTGCTTTCACTTCTCGTACGAGTGCAGGAGCACTTCCGTTAAATATTCGTACGCAAAAGAGCATGGGTGTGCCTGACGGAATCGCAAACTTCTCAGGTTCATTCGGTCTTTCTATCGGACAAAACGGATGTGCTGGAATTTATCCAGCGATGCTAGCCGTTATGATCGCTCCGACAGTTGGAATCGATCCGTTGTCTCCATCGTTCTTGTTGACGCTTGTAGTAGTCGTAGCACTAAGTTCGTTCGGTGTAGCAGGTGTTGGTGGTGGAGCAACGTTCGCGGCCATACTTGTACTTTCCGCAATGGATCTTCCTATCGCTTTAGCAGGTCTATTGATCTCAGTTGAGCCATTAATCGACATGGGCCGTACCGCTGTTAACGTAAGTGGTTCGATGACATCAGGATTATTAACAAGTAAGGTGCAAAATCAGCTTGATACAAATGTTTACAATGACACCGAAAATCAAGTTGAAGTAAGTGCATAAGATATAAAAAAATGAGCGATCTTGTCTATATAGGCAAGGTCGTTTTTTAATTGAAAAATTTACATAGGCAGGTGTACGTTGGTGGAATTTAGGGTAAAAAGTAAAAACTGAACTTTTAAAAAGCTCATGAGTCTTTACCAATGAAAGAAGTCTCTTCCAAAATCGTGAACATTCTATGTCGAAACTGTGATAAAGTTGTGAGCTTTATTTGAAGTAATCGTGACATTTGTTGTGGATAGAGTCACTTTTATTAGGATTCTGGTACTATGAAAGCAAAGGTTTTTGTCATTTAAATTTTTGCCTATGTTTTACATTGTGATTTAATTCACAATGCTCTATAATCACTCTTGGTTCGTTTTTTATTAGGCAAAAGTAAATGCTTGTAAATAGAGAAAGGAAGGTGGACCTGGTGATGCGACGGTTGAAGCCGTTTTTTACATTCGGGTTATTGATGGCCGTATTTATGCTTAGCGGCTGCAGCGATATGATTGTTTTAGATCCAAAAGGACCTGTAGGAGCAGAACAGAGGGATCTGATCATGTATTCCATCTGGTTTATGTTATTTATCCTAATAGTTGTTTACGCACTTACTGCTTTTATTGTTTATAAATATCGTGATCGCAAAAACCATAAAGGCTATGATCCAGATAATGAAGGAAGTCATCTTCTTGAAACGATTTGGTGGATCATTCCTATCATCATCGTTATTGCATTAGCGATTCCAACGGTAAAGAGTATCTATTCTCTTGAAGGACCTCCTGAAGAATCGAAAGATCAAAAGCCGTTGGTGATTCATGCAACATCTGTAAACTGGAAATGGGTATTCTCTTATCCAGAGCAAGATATTGAAACAGTTAACTATCTTCATATTCCTGAAGATCGGCCTGTTTTGTTCAAGCTGACTTCTGCCGATTCAATGGCATCATTCTGGGTACCTCAATTAGGTGGTCAGAAATATGCGATGGCTGGCATGGAGACAGAGCTTTATCTGCAAGCTGACGAGCAAGGGACGTATGAAGGACGTAACTCCAACTTTACAGGAGAAGGATTCACTAATCATACGTTTGATGTGATGGCTATGTCTGATGCAGAGTTTGAAAAATGGGCGAGTGAAACGAAGGCTGATGCTCCTGAACTTTCAAAGGGGCAGTATGACAAGCTGATGCTTCCTGGTCACGTGAAAGAAATGACTTTCTCTTCTACTCACTTAGATTGGGTAGACCATGCTACAAACGCTGAGTACGCGCTAGATGCTCGCGAACGTTTAGGTTATGAAGAGAAGATTCCTCACTCAAGAGCAGCGAAGGAAGAAAAGAAAAAGCGTGAAGAAGAGATGAAGAAGCTAGAAGAATCAGAATCAGAGTCTCATGGGGATTCTCATGCCCATTAACAGAGGAGGCATTTCAATATGAAATGGGATGAATTTTTCGTAACAGGCGACCCGATGATATATGGTGCTGACGTATCCATCGTATTAACGATGGTGGGTATCCTGTTCTATCTTACTAAATATAAAAAGTGGAAATGGTTGTGGGACGAATGGCTTACAACAGTTGACCATAAAAAACTTGGTATCATGTATATCGTTTCCGCTGTATTAATGTTGTTCCGCGGTGGGGTAGATGCCCTCTTAATGCGTACACAGCTTGCAGTTCCAGAGGCTAAGTTCCTCGATTCGCAGCACTATAACGAAATCTTTACAACACACGGTACGATCATGATCATCTTCATGGCGATGCCGTTCTTGATTGGTTTGATTAACGTTGTTGTTCCATTGCAAATTGGAGCACGTGACGTAGCTTATCCTTATTTAAACGCAGTTAGTTTCTGGACGTTCTTTATTGGTGCGATGTTGTTCAACATCTCATTCGTTATTGGTGGATCTCCATCAGCAGGTTGGACGAGTTACATGCCGCTTGCGAGTAACGAGCTCAGTCCAGGACCTGGGCAGAACTACTATCTGCTCGGTCTGCAGATTGCAGGTATTGGTACGCTCTTAACAGGGATTAACTTCTTAGTTACGATCCTTAAGATGCGTGCACCGGGAATGACGTTGTTCCGTATGCCGATGTTCACTTGGTCATCACTTGTAACAATGGTAATCATTATTTTCGCTTTCCCGATCCTTACTGTAGCACTAGCACTTATGACATTTGACCGTTTATTCGGCAGCCATTTCTTCACTCTGCAAGGAGCGGGAATGGATATGCTTTGGGCGAACCTTTTCTGGCTATGGGGCCACCCAGAGGTATATATCGTAATTCTACCGGCGTTTGGTATGTTCTCAGAGATCATCTCTACGTTCTCTAGAAAAACGCTATTTGGTTACAAAGCCATGATCTGGTCTATGCTTTTAATCGCAGGATACAGTTTCTTGGTTTGGGTCCATCACTTCTTTACGATGGGTTCAGGAGCACTTGTTAACTCTGTATTCTCCATCACAACGATGGCGATTGGTATACCGACTGGGGTTAAGATCTTTAACTGGTTGTTTACGATGTACAGAGGTAAGATTCAGTTTACGACCCCGATGCTTTGGTCACTCGGATTTATCGTGAACTTCGTAATCGGTGGTGTTACAGGTGTCATGCTAGCTATGGCTGCTGCTGACTATCAGTACCACAACACATACTTCCTAGTATCTCACTTCCACTATGTGTTGATCGCAGGTACAGTATTTGCTTGTTTCGCTGGTTTAATCTACTGGTATCCGAAGATGTTTGGTTACAAACTGAACGAACGTATCGGTAAATGGGTATTCTGGGTATTCACAATCGGATTTAACGTATGTTTCTTTCCACAATACTTCCTTGGTCTAGACGGTATGCCTCGTCGTGTTTACACGTACAGCGAAGAGTCTGGCTGGGGTCCATTGAACATGGTATCTACAATCGGTGGATTCATGATGGGAATTGCGTTCTTAATCCTTGTTTACAACATGTACTACAGCTTCCGTTACGCGAAGCGTGAAACAACTGGAGATGCTTGGGATGGCCGTACTTTAGAATGGTCTACTCCAACAGCAATGCCTCCATTCTATAACTTTGCTAAGATTCCTGAAGTAACAGGTCTTGATCACTTCTGGAGACAGAAGCAAGCTGGAAAAGTTGAGAAGTTAAAAGCTGAAGATATTAAACCGATTCATATGCCAAGTAACTCTGGTGTTCCATTCATCATGGCATCCTTCTTCTTTGTTGCCGGCTTCGGAATGGTATTCGACTGGATGTGGATGGCGATCGCCGGAATGATTGGTGTATTTGCAACATTGATCTATCGTTCATTTGAGTATAATGATGGTTATTATGTAAGTGTTGAAGAAGTAATCGAAACAGAAAAGATTTCTAAATAAGGAGGCGTGAAAAAATGGCACATGCAGAAACACACGACCCCAACACGCCTTTAGAGTATCGTTCGGAGACTGGGCGTTTAAATATTCTCGGTTTCTGGATTTTCCTCGGGGCAGAAATTGCGTTGTTCGCAACATTATTTGCAACTTATATGGTTTTAGAACATCGTATCGCTGATGGTCCATCACCAGGTGAATTATTCGAAGTAAAGAGTTTGTTGATCCAAACTTTCTTGCTCTTAACAAGTAGTTTTACCTGTGGACTTGCGGTTCATGAGATGCGTCGTCAAAATGTAAAAGGTTTGATCACTTGGATGGCCATCACTTTAGGTCTTGGTCTTGGATTCCTTTACTTTGAGATTGAAGAGTTCTTACACTTCATTCATGAAGGTGCTAATATTGGTACAAGTGCAGCATGGTCAGGATTCTTCGTTCTTGTCGGTACTCACGGTGCCCACGTAACGTTCGGTATCTTCTGGGTAACGATGGTCTTGATTCAAGTAGCGAAGCGCGGTTTAACGCCAGCTACATCTGCAAAAGTTTTCATCACCAGTCTATACTGGCATTTCTTAGACGTAGTGTGGATCTTTATCTTCACAGCCGTTTATCTGATGGGGATGGTGATGCATAATGGCTAGTAAAACTGCAGCTAATGAACACCACGGTTTTCCGTGGAAACATTTAATCGGTTTTGTGTTATCCATCGTGCTAACATTATTCGCACTATGGATTGCGCTTGAAACAGATCTTTCGATGACTTGGATTTTAATTATCATTTTTGGTTTTGCGTTCCTACAAGCTGCTCTTCAGCTCTTGATGTTCATGCACGTAACAGAGAACTCTACGAAGAGTAACCTTACAAGCCGCGTACAGATCGGTAACATCCTCTTTGCAGCATTCGTTGCGATTGTTATCGTAATCGGTTCTGTTTGGGTTATGACAGCAGGTCACGCGAAGCACGATAAGCATCAGCACGCACCGAACACTGAGAATCATGAAGATCACGGTTCTCATGGTGGCGGAAGTGAACATGATTCTGGTGATCACGGTGATCATGGGAGTCATTAATAAGAATTTGTATGTTAAAGCCTCTTGCTAAGGGATTGATCTTTTAGCAAGAGGTTTTTTGTGTTTATTGGTTCTTGGACGTGTTTGTATTAAGTAAATTGTCGATTTGTGAGCGATTCGAGAAGTTTGTGAGCATTTTGAGAAGTTTGTGAGCGATTCGAGAGTTTTATGAGCGATTCGAGAGTTTTATGAGCGATTCGAGAGGTTTATGAGCGATTCGAGAGGTTTATGAGCGATTCGAGAAGTTTGTGAGCGATTCGAGAAGTTTGTGAGTGATTCGAGAATTTTGTGAGCGATTCGAGAAGTTTCTGAGCGATTCGAGAAGTTTGTGAGCGATTCAGGAAGTTTATAAGCGATTCGAGAAGTTTATGAGCGATTCAGGAAGTTTATAAGCAATTCGAGAAGTTTATGAGCGATTCGAGAAGTTTGTGAGCGATTCGAGAAGTTTGTGAGCGATTCGAGAAGTTTATGAGCGATTCGAGAAGTTTATGAGCGATTCCAGAAGTTTATGAGCGATTCGAGAAGTTTGTGAGCGATTCGAGAAGTTTATGAGCGATTCCAGAAGTTTGTGAGCGATTTAAAAAGTTTGTCATCGACTCATGAATAATCTCAATACGGATCAGGTAGTGTGTAAACTCTCCCTTTCTTTCCACCAGTATGAGGTAAGTTCATTTCATTAAGTAGTCGCTTCCCTGTATGTCTGGATGAAAGACACAGAAACTCACATAACTTTTTATTAGTGATGTTTTTCCCAAACAAAAGTACATAATCAGAAAGTGAAGAAAGGTGAAGGTCTTTACTTTTATTCAAACATTTAGGACAAAGCCAAACAGCTTTTTTTCGCACCACAGGCAAATAAAAACACTCCGTACAATAAACACCCTTGATAATATCTTTGTCTTCAATACCATACCTTTTTAAAAGATCAGGGTTTTCAGGGACATGATGTCGAACAAGCATATTGGAGAGTTTAGTGACTTCTTTTATCGTCAGCTTCTCGTCCGTATACATCTTATCAATCACTTTAATTTTCTCCTGCAAATAGGGACTATGGGTAATATAATGAAGTACATCTTTATTTGAGGGTGGTGCTTTAATAATGGTTCTCGGATTGCTCATGACTACTAGCGAGCGAACGGGAATGGGAGGAATACGGTTCTTTGTCATCCATTCAATAAGGTGAGATTGTTGGCGCTTTACTTGGAAAATAGGGTTTCGAAAAGCTTCTTCGGATCCATCATCCTTTACTCTGATGACTTGGTTGAGATGGTCAAAAACCAAGGTTCCGGTAATGAATTTCACTTCGAGGTTTAAGAGATAACGAGGGGAGAGAAGCAGGGTGTCGATCTGAAAATAACTTTCGTGCGCTGTAAGCCTCAGGTCGTGCATAACGGAAAAGTCCCGGAAAGGTTTTAAAAAGTAGTCATTTGACTGCTCGCCAAAATGTCCGGCTAACCTACCGCTTAATTCATCTTCCATGGTTAAATATTTGGGATGAAGCTTAATCACTCTTCGTTGCATAACTTCAAGCTTTCTTATCCTTATAGACTTTCCGCGATCTTTAACTAACATATAAGACCTCCTTTTTAAAAACATTCTCTGACCACCCTAACTTTACCTTCTTTATTTCTACAAAAACACACAAAAAACAGCCCCCAAAAAAGGGACTGCTCACATAAAAATTATCTAACCTGCCCGTCACCAGTCATACGATATTTAATCGTCGTTAGTGCTGGTAGACCCATTGGACCACGAGCATGTAATTTTTGCGTGGAAATACCGATCTCAGCACCGAACCCAAGCGCTGACCCATCAGTAAAGCGGGTAGACGCGTTATGGTAAACAGCAGCTGCGTCAACACTGTTTAAGAAAGCAACGGCATTCTCTGCATTTTCTGTCACGATCGCTTCTGAATGCTTTGTGCCATAACGTTCAATATGAGAGACAGCTTCTTCGACAGAACTAACTACTTTAACTGCTACAGCCAAACTTAAATACTCTTCAGCCCAATCCTTTTCATTGGCTGGTATCACATCCGGTAATAACTCTGCAGCTTTTTCATCACCATGCACTTCAATACCGTACTTTTCAAAAAGAGCAGTAACTTGTTCCGCATGCTCATTCAGCCATGCTTCATGAAAAATGAACGTCTCTGCAGCGTTACAAACTGCTGGTCGATCTGTTTTAGCATTCTCCATGATTGCGAGAGCTTTATTAACATCAGCGAACTGATCAATATAAATGTGGCAATTGCCGACACCTGTCTCTAAGACGGGCACTGTAGCATTCTCGACAACTGTTTTAATCAGATTACCGCCACCACGAGGAATTAAAACATCGATATGCTCCTTCATCGTAAACAATTGACCCGCCGCTTCGCGATCTGTAGAAGCAATAAATTGAACAGCATCATCTGGGATTTTTGTTGCTGTTAATGCTTTATGAATGACAGATACAATCGCTGAGTTTGAGTGTATAGCGTTTGAACCGCCTTTTAGTACGATGGCGTTTCCAGACTTTAATGCAAGTCCAGTCGCATCAACTGTTACATTTGGTCGTGCCTCATAAATCATACCAATTACACCTAAAGGTACACGAACTTGCTCTACGTTTAATCCGTTTTCTAGTGTCCAGTCAGACAAGATTTCACCTACAGGATCCTTTAACTTCACAACCTCGCGTAGTCCGTTTGCAAACTCTTTAACGCGATCTTCTGTTAAACGCAAGCGATCCATCAAGGCTTCTGAAAAATTATTTTCCTTCCCGTTAACTAAATCTTTCTCATTCTCTTCTAAGATGTAATCTGTTTCTCTTTCTAACGTATCTGCAATCACAAATAATGCTTCGTTCTTTTCTTTTTCACTAAGCAGTGCGAGCTTTTTTGAAGCTTCCTGTGCTAACTTTGCTTGGCCTTTCACATCGATATTTTTGGTTGTACTTTTAAAAGTACTCATCCAACGCCTCCTTGTATTTTTAAATCACATTTTCGTAACGATATATTAGTGAATGGGAACTGCCAAACGAGTATGGCAGACTAAATCATTGTTATTGATGGCTTCTTCAGGTCCTACATCAGCTAGCTCGTCTCGAGAGATACCTTTAATCTTGATTAACTGTTTAGAAGAATAATTTGAAACACCAAGACCAACTTCATTTCCATCTAAATCTTTAATACGAACCACAGACCCTTTTTTAAAATGACCACTTACGTAACGAATGCCTGTAGGATAAAGGCTTTTGAGCTCATCAATGCCTTGTTTAGCTTTATTTGAGACCACAATTTCACCTTCTGGACCAGAATGGAAAGCAATCCATTGACGCTTCGTATCCAGGTTGAATTCATTTTTACCAGGGACAAAGTATGTTCCTCTAGCATTGCCGATGACTGCTTTGTGAATGATATCTGGTGATGTTGCATTCCCAAGGAAAGATGAAATGCCAGATGCCATCGCAATTTTAACTGCATCGATCTTTGAACGCATGCCGCCTGTACCCACTGCACTTCCGGGTTCTCCTGCAGATTCCTCAATTTCTGGTGTGATTTCACTAACTTTTGTTAGGAGTTTTGCATCAGGATTTTTTCGAGGATCATCCGTGTACAGGCCATCGATATCAGAGAGAATGATGAGCTGATCGGCATCCACAAGTCCTGCCACTTTAGCAGAAAGGGTGTCGTTGTCACCGAACTTAAGTCGTTCTACTGTAACTGTGTCATTTTCATTGACGATTGGTATGATTCCGCGATCTAAAAGAACGTTGATTGTATTTCGAGCGTTATGATACCGATCACGATCAGAAAAGTCGCTTCTCGTAATTAAGATCTGTGAAGCGGTATAACCGTGAGAGATAAAGCGTTCAGAGTAAGATTCCATTAATAAACCTTGTCCTATTGATGCAGCCGCTTGTTTTTCGGCTAGGGAAGTCGGACGGTTCAAACAACCTAAACGTCTATACCCTGCGGCAACTGCGCCGGAAGATACGAGCAACACCTCGTGTCCTTCATCTTTCAATTTCACGACCTCATCAACAAGTCGCTCTAATTTATGTCTACTAATATCACCAAGTCTACTCGTTAAAGAACTAGATCCAATTTTAATAACAATTCGTTTGTTTTTTGATTCATTTAATATCATATGTGTTAAAAATCACTCCTGTTTTGTAAGTTATATCAACTTTTTCCGATCAAAATTTCAACGGTAACGAGTATAACATGGTGAGATTTAAACACAACAGGTATTGATGAGATAGTGTAGAAAACAAGCAAAAAGTGAAGAAAACAGAAGAAAAACGGGATATATAGGTTATAGGAGATGAGGGGGTACTAGACAGTGGTAGGAAAGAGTATATCAGGATATTTGAATGAGAAAAAATACCAATAAATGCAAAAACCCCTCTAAAAAGAGGGGATTAAAATTTAAATTAATATTTAGCTTTTTCCATCTTGCGCTTCGCCAAATATGGACGGCCCCATACGATGTATGCTGCATAATGAGCAAAAACAACGTTTGCGATGAATACGGTTATGAAGAAACTGTGAACGAATAAGCTTAAGCTATCATTAGCCATGAATAACACAACGTAAGTCCATAAAAGGGCGATGAACGGCGTTTGCCATAAGGCTAACTTACGACTATCATTCCATAAGAATAATGGCGTGGCAGTCGCTACGAATAAGTAAACCATAAAAACATCCATTACTAATCAACCCCTTGAAGTATTGTTCGCGCTTACAATTTTGACGAATTAGCGTCTAAATTGTGAACGATTTGTTACAATTAGTATACCACAATATCAGGAAAATGCTACATGGATTTGTACATTTTTTTGAAAATTCAAGTATTAATACTAAAAAAAGAACCCGTAGCCTAGGTAGGACAGCGGGTTCTTAGTCTATGAATTTAAAAGGGATAACGCCAGAATCTTTCATTTTTTACCCAAGCCAACATGGCAGGATCTTTATCAACGCTATCAACAAGCCATTGTGTTTGAGATCGATGCGCTTTGATGCAGTTCATTTTTTCTTCAAAAACATCAGAGATATCAGTCACTACATGTGGAGCACCTAGGTCCGCCTCAGAGTTTTTTGCAAAAGCGACACATAATAGTTCCGGACGATCCATCTCAGGCAAGCTTCCTACCGCACGCACAACAGCTCTTGCTGTCGCCTCATGGTCAGGGTGCACGCTATATCCTGGATAAAATGTGATGATACGCGTTGGTTTAACCTCATCAATGACAGCTAAGAACTGATCAGCTAAAAACTTCTCATCTTCAAATTCTACTGTTTTGTCACGGAACCCGAATTGTCGCAGATCTTGAATGCCTACTGCGGCACATGCATCCTCAAGCTCTTTTTGGCGGATAAGAGGAAGCGATTCACGAGTAGCGAATGGTGGATTTCCCATATTTCTACCCATCTGACCGAGCGTTAAGCAGATATAAGTAACGGGTAAGCCTTTCTTTGTATGTTGTGCAATCGTCCCGGACACCCCGAATGCTTCATCATCTGGGTGGGGAAAGATCACGAGTAAATGATCATCCAATTATATAACCTCCTTATACGTCAAATGGGGAAGAACTGAGTTGAAGAGCTACTGCAAGTCGACCTTCAGCATCGTGACCTGCCATTAGTAATCTTCCCTCTGAGTCGATTTCCCAATGTGTTAACCCTTCTGCATAAATCCAACCTAGCTCAATCTTCAAGCCAACACGGTATGGACCGCTCCCCATGATTTTTCCTGATAATGGTGTGACTTTACCGTTTCGAATATATGCGTTAACGGTTAGAACACTTTCGTTATTATGATTGGCATATGCGCCATTGGTTGTTTCTAAATGTAGATAAAGTTCTTTTCCAATAAGCTGATCCAGTGTTTCCTGGACTTCGTTGGTTTGTATGAGCTGCATATCTTCACACTCCAGTGCAGAATAGATGTACTTATTATAATTCAAATTCTTAAATAACGTGTATGATATGCCTATCATTTTAAAAGCGGATCGTAAAACTGTGAAAGTAGTTGATTTCTGCTCCAGGTGCTTCGCTTTCCGCGGGGCGTATGGTGAGCCCCCTTGCCGCTCTGCGCCCTAAGGGGTCTCACCTGTCTAGTTGCAGTGGCTAGCCCCTCGAGGTCAAAAGTTAAATGGTAATGAAGGCAAAAAGCGCCTTCCTAGCCCATTCACCTTTTGCTTGTCGGGGCTGAACGAGCCACTTCCACTTTTCGGTCTGACCGCTCGTCCCGCAGGAGTCTCGCTCCTTGCGCTCCAATCACTTTGGCATTGAAGCAAAAAACATAAAATCATTAAGTTAGTTTGTTTTAAAGACTTGAACAACGTTAGTGGGTCCACACATGATGTCGAATCCGATTAGCAGTCCCAAAATATTTATAGAATAAAAAAAGACCAATCTAAAACGATCAGTCTTCACTAAATAATTATTTGTTTAATTTATCACGGTAAGCACCATGCCATGTTGGTCCTACATATTGGTTGATTTCGAACCCTGCTGCGATGGCTTCTGTAATGAAATCTTTTGCTGTTAAGATAGCTTCTCGGACTGGCTTTCCTTTAGCAAGTTCTGCCGTAATCGCTGCTGAGAATGTGCATCCTGCGCCATGCGTCCACGTTGTTTCAATTCTTTCAGATTCTAAAACTTCAAATTCTTGTCCATCATAAAGAACGTCAACGGCATTTTCGTGTTCTAATTTAGCGCCGCCTTTAACGATTACATACTTTGCGCCATTTGCTTGAATCTTATGAGCAGCTTCCATCATCTGTTCAACAGTTGTGATTGGTTCCATACCAGCAAGTTGTGCAGCTTCAAATAGGTTTGGCGTTACAACCGTCGCTTTAGGTACCAATACATTTTGAAGTGTGCTAGCGAGTTCAGGGTGAAGGGGTTCTGCACCTTTACAAACCATAACAGGGTCCACTACAACGTTTTGAAGATCGTGTTTTTCGATCAGATCCGCAGTTATCTCGATAGCTTCAATTGAAGCAAGCATGCCTGTTTTAAGTGCGTCAACACCGATTCCGGAAACAACCGTTTCTAATTGTGCTTTAAAAAGATCGTTAGGAAGCAAGAATACTTCATGAAACCATTCACGATGTGGGTCTTGTGCGACCACAACATTTAGAGCAGTCATTCCGTATACGCCTAGCTCTTGAAATGTTTTTAAATCTGCTTGAATACCAGCTCCACCGCTTGTATCGGATCCTGCAATCGTAAGTGCTTTTTTAGGTGACATCATAAAATCTCCTTTATTCTCGTTTCTCTATATGTAACAGATTATAGCAAAAAATAAGGAGAAAAGAAAAAGTAGCTTACAACGGTAAATTCCACCAAGTAATCGAAGTGATTGACATATTTGTATATACAGGTTAAATTATTTTTGTGAGATGTATATACAAGTTTAGTTTTTATGAAAACGCTTAGACACATTAAAGAAGTGAACAAGTTTTCATTGAATGCTAATTAAGGGTATAGAGGTATATCACTTTTTTTAAAATGAAATGGAAACGGTTTCTAGGAGGGAACAGAATGAGTAAAATACGCGAATCAGCTGAACAAATCGTCGAAGCTCTCGGCGGTAAAGAAAATATATCAGCAGCTACTCACTGCGTGACGCGCCTTCGTCTTGCTCTTAAGGATGAAGGAAAAGTAGACGAGAAAGCTCTGGAGAATATTGATCTCGTTAAAGGTTCTTTCTCAACAAACGGCCAATATCAAGTCGTCATTGGGCAAGGAACAGTAGACAAAGTGTACAACGAGTTCATTGATATTACGGGTACAGGGCGCGCGTCTAAAGAAGACATTAAGGATGAAGCGAGTAAGAAGCTTAATCCACTTCAACGCGCGATAAAAGCGTTAGCAGATATTTTTATCCCGATTCTTCCTGCAATCGTAACGGCAGGTCTATTGATGGGGATTAACAATATTCTGACTGGTCCAGGTATTTTTTATGATAAGAAATCATTCATTGATGTTCACCAGAACTGGGCTGATCTTGCTGGAATGATTAACTTGATCGCCAATACTGCTTTCGTGTTCTTACCAGGTCTGATCGGGTGGTCCGCTGTTAAAAAGTTTGGAGGAAGTCCATTACTTGGTATCGTTCTTGGACTGATGCTTGTCCATCCAGATCTTTTAAACGCATGGGATTATGGAAAGACAAAGGATATCCCAACATGGAATTTATTCGGTCTACCGATTGAAAAAGTAGGTTATCAAGGTCAAGTGTTGCCCGTTCTGATCGCATCATATTTTTTAGCAAAAATAGAGCTATTCTTGAAAAAACGTATTCCTGATGCCTTGCAGTTATTATTGGTAGCACCGATCACATTATTAGTAACAGGATTTTTAGCGTTTATCGTTATCGGACCGATCACGTTTACGATCGGTAATAGCATTACGGACTTTTTCGTATCAATCTTTGATAACTTTGCATGGCTAGGCGGGTTGATCTATGGTGGTTTCTACTCATTGCTTGTTGTTACTGGTATGCATCATACGTTCTTAGCAGTCGACCTGCAGCTTATTTCTAATACAGGTGGTACTTTTCTGTGGCCGATGCTTGCACTATCAAACATTGCACAAGGTTCTGCAGCACTTGCGATGTTTATGGCAACACGTGATGAAAAGCTTAAAGGGCTTGCTGGAACGTCAGCATTATCAGCATATCTGGGAATCACTGAGCCAGCGATGTTTGGAGTGAACTTACGCTTCCGTTATCCGTTCATCTTCGCGATGATTGGTTCTGCAATTGCTGGAATCGTGATTACAGTTGCGGGCGTTCGTGCGTCATCTATTGGCGTTGGAGGTATACCTGGTTTCCTTTCAATCTTACCAGGAAGCTGGGGATCATTCTTTTTCGGTATGGGAATCGCACTTGTCGTACCATTTGTATTAACGTACCTTTATGCAAAAGTAAAAAAATCTAAGTAAGACAATTAAACAAAAACGACCGGGATAGCAACATTTTATTTCCGGTTGTTTTCATTACTAAAACATATATGGCGGTGAAAGTATGAAGAAGGAACCATGGTGGAAGCGATCTGTTGTGTATCAGATCTACCCAAAGAGCTTTAACGATACGACAGGAAACGGAACAGGAGATATCGACGGAATCATTGAGAAGTTAGATTATCTAAAAGAATTAGGAGTAGACGTATTATGGCTAACTCCGATCTATGACTCTCCTCAACGAGACAACGGCTATGACATTCGAGACTATTATAAAATCTTTGAAGATTATGGGACGATGGAAGACTTTGATCGTCTGCTTCAAGAGGCACATCAAAGAGATTTGAAGATCATTATGGATATCGTAGTGAACCATACAAGTACAGAGCATGAATGGTTTCAACAATCACGCTCATCAAAAGACAATCCTTACCGTGACTTTTATATTTGGAAAGATTCTGTTGAAGGTGGAGAACCATCTAATTGGATTTCAAAATTTGGTGGATCGGCTTGGAAGCTTGATGAGGAAACAGGTCAATACTATCTCCACTTATTCGATGTGACACAAGCGGATTTGAACTGGGAAAACACAGAAGTTCGTCAAAGAGTCTATGAGATGATGAACTATTGGTTTGAAAAAGGCGTGGATGGCTTCCGCTTAGATGTAATCAACCTTATTTCAAAAAACCAAGATTTCCCTAACGATGATGGCTCCATAGCACCAGGAGATGGACGGAGATTCTACACAGATGGCCCTCGCGTGCATGAATACATGCAAGAGATGAACAAGGAAGTGTTCTCAAAATATGATGTCCTCACAGTAGGTGAGATGTCATCCACAACGATAGATAACTGCATCAAGTATACGAATCCTGACCGAAACGAATTAAGCATGACATTCAACTTTCATCATTTAAAGGTAGATTATCCGAATGGTGAGAAATGGAGTATAGCTGATTTTGATTTTCTTAAATTAAAAGAAATTCTTTCGACATGGCAAGTTGAGATGCATAAAGGCGGTGGGTGGAACGCGTTATTCTGGTGCAACCACGATCAGCCACGAATCGTTTCACGTTACGGTGATGATGGTGAATACCGTGTACAATCAGCCAAGATGCTTGCGACTGCGATTCATATGATGCAAGGAACGCCTTATATCTATCAAGGTGAAGAGTTCGGGATGACAAACCCTAAATTCACGAAGATCGATCAGTATCGTGATGTTGAGTCGTTAAACATGTTTAACCTATTAAAAGAAGAAGGCAATAGTGAAGAAGAAGTACTAGAGATTCTTAAACATAAATCACGTGATAATTCTCGTACTCCTGTTCAATGGAATGATAGTGAAAATGCTGGGTTCACGACAGGAGAACCTTGGATACCGGTTGCGTCTAGCTATAATGAAATCAATGCCGAAGCAGCTGTAAATGATGAGAACTCTATTTTCTATCATTATCAGAAGCTCAATCATTTAAGGAAAGAACTAGATATAGTAACATACGGGGATTATGAGTTAATCCTAGAGAATCATCCTGATATTTTTGCGTATGTTCGTAACGCAGAGAATGGTGAAAAACTTCTTGTCGTGAATAACTTCTATCGTAAGAGCACAGATTTTGAATTGCCAAAATCCATTGATCTTACAGGTCTATCTGCGGAAGTGTTGATCAGTAACTATGAAGGAACACACAAAGATCTTTCTTCATTTTCATTACGGCCGTACGAATCTATCGTTTTTCACTTGAAAAAATAATGCTACACTAATTATGGTGAATAATGATGAGAAAAAATAAATTTCAAGAAATCTATCAGGAAATATCTGATCAAATTCAAGAGGGTGTCTTAAAAGCCAATACTCAGCTTCCCTCCGAGCACGATCTAGCAGACCAATATGAAACATCGAGGGAAACTGTAAGAAAGGCACTAAATCTTTTATCACAAAATGGCTTTATACAAAAAATCCGTGGTAGAGGATCAATCGTTCTAGAAACAAATAAGTTTAGCTTTCCTGTTTCAGGATTGGTAAGTTTTCAAGAGTTGTCAGAGTCCATGGGGAAAAACAGTGTAACGACTGTTCATGAATTTGACTTGATAGAGCCTGATGCGTTTCTTCAGCAGCAGCTTCAAACAGAGTCTGAAGAGCTAACATGGAAAGTCATTCGATCACGACAGCTTGATGGAGAGCGCATCATTTTGGACAAGGATTACTTCTTGAAAAAATACGTACCCAAGCTCACGAAAGAAATTGCTGAACAGTCCATTTACGCTTATTTAGAGCATGAGTTGGGACTGAAAATCAGTTTTGCAAAAAAGGAAATTGTCGTCGTAGATTGTACAGAAGAAGATAAGAAATTGTTGGATCTTGGTACTTTCGAGCATATTGTCGTTGTAAAAAACTATGTGTACCTGGAAGATGCGAGTCTGTTTCAATACACAGAATCTCGCCATCGCCTAGATCGCTTCCGATTTGTCGATTTTGCGAGGCGGGGAAGATGAATGATAGCAGGAGAATCACACAAAAAACCGCAGAGAAATTAAAATCCTCTGCGGTTTTTTTGTGACTAAAATCCATTAGGACCATCACCGCTATTCCAATGACTGCCAACTTCACCTTGTCGTACACGAGGATCAACGTTATTGGTATGTTTATCATTTCTTTTCTTTCTTCTATAATCTATGATAAATGCTAATGCTAAAATTCCGATGATGAATAGTAGCAACCACCACAAAGTAATACCCCCTTTTATTAAAGTGATTTTACCTTAGAATTAATTTATATCGCCAACATAAGTAGGTCCGTTGTATTTTGAAAAGCTCTTTTCCTGAATCAATGGAATGATTTCATGGGGATAATAATTATACTCTAAGAGCCGGTCGATCGGCAGCCACTTGATGGCTAATTGAGTAGAATCTGGAGAAAGCGGCTGAAAACGTGATGGAACCTTTTCTAAGAAAGCTTCAAAGATATGTTCTACAATATGTATTCGGTCCTCCTCTTTTTGATTCACGACGTGATTTTTGCTAATGAATTCCCGAACCCACAACAATGGACCAACTTCTACTTTTACACCTAGTTCTTCTAAGCATTCTCGAATCACAGCGTCTGATAAAGATTCATTAAAATCCTGTCCACCACCTGGTATAACATATTTTGCTTCATATTCGTTTCCTTTTTTAATCGTTAAGACATGATGATCATGAATGATTAATGCTTTCACTGAACTTCTAATTCTGTTCATATTGTCAGGCCTCCGTAAATATGTCTTCTTTAATTTACCATGTCTGTAATGTTGACAGCATCTGTAAAGTTCGTTAGTATTATAACAGTTACCAACACGCTTCAACGCGTAAAAGCGTTTAAGTAAATAAGCGTAAGAAGATGAACGGAGAGATTTTCATGAAAAAACAAATGAAGCTACCGGTGGCTCTTGGATTATTCACAATGATTTTTGCTGTGATGTTCACGAGTCTCGTGTATATAAAAGTTGAACCACATATACCATTGTTAGCCTGCTTGATCTTATTGGGAGCAGTAGGCGTTGTCTTTGGCGCACCATGGAAGACGATAGAAAAAGGAATATTGAACGGAATCATTGCCGGTTTGCAGCCGATCATGATTCTGTTAACAGTAGGACTTGTTATAGCAAGTTGGATGTTAAGTGGAACAGTGCCTACGTTACTGTTTTATGGGATGGATATCATTCAGCCTGAATGGTTTGCAGTAAGTGCGCTCATCATTACTGTTATTGTTTCGTCTTTTACTGGAAGTTCGTTTACAACCGTTGGTACGGTTGGTGTAGCCTTAATGGGTATTAGTCACGTGCTTGGAGTGAACCCAGCATTAGCTGCAGGAGCTATTGTCTCCGGAGCATGTTTCGGAGACAAGATGTCACCACTGTCTGATTCAACAAACTTTGCACCAGGAGTCGTTGGGGTAAATATGTTTGAGCACATTCGACACATGATGTGGACAACGGTTCCGGCATTCATTCTGACTGCTATTGCCTTTTTCATACTTGGTGGAAGTGGAGGCAACGCGAATCTTCAAGAAATCAAAGAAATACAATCTGTACTTTCGAGCGAATTCCCAATCCATCTTTTAACTTTGATATCACCAGTCGTTGTACTGGTTTTGGCATTTCGTAAATTGCCTATCATACCTATTCTTTTAGCTGGGGTAACGGTGTCGATCATCGTTGGATTTTTCTTAGTACCAGACCTGACGCTACAAAAAGTGATCAATGTTATGCAGAATGGTTTACAAACACAGACTGGTAATGAAACAGTAGATACCATCGTAAACAAAGGTGGATTAATGTCTATGATGTGGTCGATCTCACTTGTACTAATTGCATTAGGTTTAGGTGGTGTGATTCAAGCGTTAGGAATGTTTGATCTATTGTTTGGAGCTGTGAAAAACACGACTCAAAAAGCAAGCAAGTTAATCGCGACTACCCTAGCTTCTTCAGTAGGAATCAATTTACTTGCAGGAGAGATGTACCTTTCCATCCTGTTACCGGGACAGGCATTAAAAGATGCATACATTAAGTCCGGCGTCCCGTTAAAAAACTTATCTAGAACGGTAGAAGATGGAGGAACACTTGTAAATCCACTCGTTCCTTGGAGTGTGAGTGGTGCATTCTTTGCATCAACATTAGGTGTATCAGTTATAGAATACATTCCATATGCATTATTCTTATGGCTGTCTCCAATGTTTACATTATTACTCGCTTATACAGGTTGGAGTATCGGACAAAAAAAAACTAATCAAATAGATAATGATCATACAGCAGCATAACAAATAATGAGAAGCATCTTGAGGGATGCTTCTTTTTCATTGACAATAAAGAGGTTTATTATTATCATTATCGATAACAATAATAAAAAAAGGATGATTCTGTATCATGCAAAGCAAAGCAGATTTTATCTTACATCCTGTTCGAATGAAAATTATACAGCAGCTTTCTAAAGGTCCTGCTACCGTAATGGAATTAAAAGAATGGGTGTCTGAAGTTCCTCAAGCGACGTTATACAGACATTTAAATCTACTTAGTAAAAATGAGATCATATATGTTGTTGAAGAAAGAAAAGTACGAGGTGCGGTCGAGCGTACGTATGCTCTGGACCAGAATTCAGCATATATATCTGCTGAAGAAGCTGCTAACTTATCAAAAGAAGAACATATGAAAATGTTTATGACGTTTGTATCCAATGTTACGGGCGAAGTGGAAGCTTATTTAAACGGCAATACAAATCTTAAAACAGACATTTTTGGATATAACCAGTTGGATCTTTATTTAAATGATGAAGAGTGGGAAGAACTTAATCAGGGAATGCAGGAACTAATCGGCAAATATGTGCCAAACAGACCTTCGAAGCATAATAAAAGGGTTAAGCTCGTTCAGATGTTGGTACCTGAGCCTAAAAAGAGTATGTAAGAAGATGAAACGCTGATATATTTAGCAGTATGCATTATACTGTATTCATATCAAAAAATACCAAATGAATACCGTTATTAATAATGATAACATTCCATAAAATTAAAAGTTAGGTGATAGAGCATGAACATGACTAGATTTTACAGAAATTTATTTGAACTGAATGGCCACCCAGTCGTGGCACGTTCATTAAAAAAATTCGCACAATCAAAAGCAAGCAAACCTTTCATTCCTTCATTCGTGAAACTATATAAAATAAACATTAACGAAGCCACTCGTGAGCTAAAAGAGTATCATTCTCTTCATGATGTTTTTATCCGTGATTTAAAAGCTGATGCTCGTCCAGTTCCAACAGATGCTCATGCATTTGTAAGTCCTTGTGATGCTGTGTTATCAGTAGTAGATCATCTTACTGAAGAGAGCCGTTTTACTGTAAAGGGACAGGAATATACGGTGGCTGAGTTATTAGGTTCTGAATCAGAAGCAAAGAAATACAGTGGGGGACAAGTATTTGTTTTCTATTTAAGTCCTACGGATTACCATCAAGTCCATGTACCTGTGGATGCTGAAGTTGAGTCCGTATACACACTAGGAAGAGAAGCTGCCCCGGTCAACGAGCTTGGATTACGTCATGGACTACGACCGTTAACACGGAATTACAGATTAGTTACTAGAATGAATGCAGGTGGTCAACCTCTTGCACATGTTATGGTCGGTGCTTTGAATGTAAATACGATTGAACGTACGAATTATGAGCCTGCTGTAAAAAGAGGAGATTCATTTGGGTACTTTTCATTCGGCTCTACCGTAGTATTATGTATTCCACAAGGTGCTTTGAAGTTTACAGGGAAAAAAGGAAAAGTTAAGATGGGTGAGCTTCTTGGTGAATGGATTCCGAGAGAGGTTTAAAATAAAATCTTTGCTCTTGCGAGTAGTTTGATTTCCGCTCCAGGTTGCTCGCTTTCCATGGGGCGACCGGTGAGCCTCCTGCCTAGTTGCAGTGACTAGCCCCTCGAGGTCAAAAGTTAAACGGTCAAGAAGGCAAAGTGCGCCTTCCTAGCCCATTCACCTTTTGCTTGTCGGGGCTGAACGAGCCACTTCCACTTTTCGGTCTGACCGCTCGTCCCATAGGAGTCTCGCACCTTGCGCTACAATCAACTTGCATATGAATAGAAAAACATAAAAACAACCTTTTGCTAAACCTCTACTTGATAACGGAACGGTTTTAGGATGAGTATATTGATTTAGTTAATAAAACATCACATAAGAAAAAGGATAAAACTTCTCGTCATGGCGAGTTAGTTTTATCCTTTTTCTGTTTCAATTTTCCCCCTCACATCACGCTGCGAGTTCTTTTTTGTCTTCTTGAACTTCTTTTTTTAGAATACCCGCGATAAAAGCGGTAACGATTGAACCGATCAGAATCGCTAATACATATAACAACGGATTTCCGTTTACGATTGGGATAACGAACGCGCCTCCATGTGGAGCGGGAAGTCCGATGCCGAATACCATAGACAATGCACCAGCTACAGCGGATCCTATAACGGCGGCCGGGATTACACGACCAGGATCGGCAGCGGCGAATGGTATAGCACCTTCTGTAATAAAAGAAGCTCCCATAATGTAATTTGTTTTCCCTGCTTCTCGCTCTGCTTTTGTATATTTCTTTTTAAACAATGTTGTTGATAGTGCGAGACCAAGTGGTGGCACCATACCACCAGCCATAATGGCTGCATGTGGGGCAAAGTTACCTGCATCGATCATCGCGATACCGAATGTGAATGCCGCTTTATTGATAGGTCCCCCCATATCGACAGCCATCATTCCGCCTAGAATTAAACCTAAGAATACAAGATTTCCGGTTCCCATCCCTTTTAACCACAACGTTAATGCGTCGTTCAATGCTTTCACGGGTTCAATCACAATGAACATCATGATCAGACCGGTGAGAAGGATACCGAATAAAGGATAAAGAAGAACAGGTTTGATTCCTTCTAGTGATTGAGGCAAGCTGCTAAACAACTTTTTTAATCCAAGAACTAAATATCCTGCTAAGAAACCAGCGATCAGCCCGCCAAGGAAACCAGCTCCGCCTGTTGCGGCCATAAATCCTCCGACCATACCAGGCGCAAATCCTGGACGATCTGCGATACTCATCGCAATAAAACCTGCTAATACAGGAATCATTAAAGCAAACGCGTTACCGCCACCTATCGTGCTCAGTGCTTCAGCGATCGGATGATAAGAAGGATCTTTAGGATCAGCTGCGTTAATGCCGAAAATAAACGAGATCGCGATTAAGATTCCTCCACCAACAACGAAGGGAAGCATGTTGGAGACACCGCTCATCAAGTGTTTATAAAAACCAGATCTTCCTCCTGGTGAAGCAGCTTTCTTATTATCAACACCCTTGGTTTCTCCGTTACTTTTATAAACGGGTGCATCTTGATCTAACGCTTGCTGAATGAGCTGTTGAGGCTTTCGAATTCCTTGAGCAACTGGGACTTGAATTACGTGCTTGCCGTTGAAACGCTCCATCTCAACTTGTTTGTCTGCAGCGACAATAATCGCATGAGCTTCATCAATATCTTCTTTCGTAAGTGCGTTTTTAATTCCGCTCGAACCATTTGTTTCTACTTTTAAGTAGACGTCCATTTCCTTCGCTTTTGCTTTTAGCGCATCAGCGGCCATATACGTATGAGCAATTCCTGTAGGACAGGCTGTAACGGCTAGTATTTTTTGTTTTGATGAAGAAGAGGTCGGAGCATCTTCTTTCTCCATCTCTTTTTCTTTAGCATCAATCGCATCTAAGATCTCTTTTTCTGTTGTAGCAGATTGGAGTTTCGATCTGAAATTAGGGTCCATCAAAAAGCTTGAGAGTCTAGAGAGTGTTGCTAAATGGTCATTGTTAGCGCCTTCATATGCAGCAATCATAAAAAACAGATGCGCGTTTTGACCATCCAAAGATTCATAATCGATGCCGTCTGTTGAACGGCCGAAAGCGATAGCAGGCTCGCTTACAGCATTTGTTTTTGCATGAGGTATGGCGATTCCTTCACCAATACCTGTTGTACTTTGGCTTTCTCTGGCTAAGATTGCTTCTTTATATCCTTTTTTATCACTTAGTTTTCCAGCTGTATGCAGTTTCTCAATTAATTCATCGATTACTGCTTCTTTGGATTGAGACTGTAAGTTTAATAAGATTGTATCTTTTGTTAATAAATCCGTGATTTTCATCATCATTCCTCCTCGTTATCGTGTTACTTCTTCTATAACGATCTGTTTGCGTAACGATTCTACCTGTTCTAGCGTGCACAAGTCTTCTGAAAAAGCAGTGGCACTTCCTGCAGCGACTCCGTATTGAAACGCGGTTGAGAGGTCACGCTCTTGGATGATCTGAGATAGGAATCCTGCTACAACCGAATCACCAGCACCTACTGAATTTTTAACGGTTCCAACGGGTACGTTTGATATTAGGACAGTATCTTTGTTAAGAAAGATTGCGCCATCTCCAGCCATAGAAACGATGACATTCTGTACACCAGCTTCTAACAGCTTTTTGCCGTAAAAAATAGCATCTTCTTTACTGTTAACGTTTGTTTGAAAAAGTTCTCCCAGTTCATGGTGGTTTGGTTTGATTAAAAAGGGCTGAAACGATAACGTCTTCCGCAGTGCTTCTCCAGCCGTATCAATGACCGCGTGAATGCCTTGGTCTTTACACTTTTTTGCGATCTCTGCATAAAAATCCTCTGAGATCGATGGTGGAATGCTTCCAGCAAGAAGGAGGAAATCACCTTCGCTCATGTGGTCGATCTTTTGAAGTAAATCATGTTGTTTTTCTATAGAGATAGAAGGTCCAAGACCATTAATCTCTGTTTCCTTATGAGACTTGAGCTTCACATTAATTCTCGTAACTTCTGAAACATTTATAAAATCATGAAGAATTTGCTCTTCTGTTAAAAAGTCTTTTAAAAAAGCACCAGTAAAGCCACCGGTGTATCCAAGTGCAGTACTGTCTATTCCAAGATGCTTTAGGACGCGTGAAACGTTGATGCCTTTTCCACCGGGGTATACAAATGTGTCTGATGTGCGGTTTAAATGTCCTTCTTTAAAATCTTCCACTCGAGCTATATAATCGATGGATGGATTGAGTGTGCAAGTATAAATCATGGTGTCACAACCCTTATCTCTGTCTTGTCTTGAAAGTCATAGATGACGTCATCATCAATTTCGTTCGTAATAATAATAGCCTCACTTAAGTCTGCTACTTTTGAGAACGAAGTCTCATGAAACTTCGTATGATCAGCTAATATGAATGCTTTTTGTGAAAGAGAGATTGCTAAACCTTTTACTGCGGCCTCTTCCGGATCTGGCGTAGTGAAGCCTGCCTCCATATGAATGCCGTTCATCCCAAGAAACACCTTGTCAAATCGATAGGAACTCAAACTCTTAATCGCACTGCTCCCAACCAGTGCTTTCGTTTTAGACTTTACGAGTCCACCTATCAAGTACGTCTTAATCTCGTGCTCACTTAACGCATCGAGGTGTGAGATGGCATTCGTTACAACCGTAATCTCTCTATCCTTTAGATGAGGAATCATCTTTAGTGTTGTCGTACCTGCATCGAGATAGATACAATCTCCAGTCTCAACTAAGTCGCATGCATACTGTGCAATTTTTTGTTTTTCTACAGCGTTTCTCTCGGATTTTTCATAAACGCTCAATTCCTCACTTTTTTGGTGAGTAAGTGATGCTCCCCCATGTACGCGTTTTAATTTCTTTTCTTTCTGCAACTGACTTAAATCTCTGCGTATCGTAGACTCAGAGGACGCTGTTGCTTCTACGAGTTCTTGTATGGTTACTACTGACTTTTCGCCTAAAACTTCAATAATCTTACGATGTCTTTCAGGTGTAAGCATCCTGACACCTCCAAATGTTCTTTATCTTTGACATCATTTTAACGTAAGCCCTTACATTTTTCAATCATAAACAATCAAAAATAATCAAAATCAGCCATAGCCAAAGTATTCCATTTCTTTTGGTATAATGAGGGTACATAAAAAGCTGAAGGTTGTGAGAAGTGTGAGTAGTATAGAATTACATACAGATTATCCAAAAACGAGGGTGACTTTAGCAGAGGATCTTAGATTATTAGGATTAAAAAAAGGAATGACTGTTATCGTTCACTCTAGCTTGAAGTCGCTAGGTTGGGTTGTAGGAGGACCTGTTGCAGTTGTGCAAGCGTTAATGGACGTTATTACAGAAGAAGGAACATTGGTTATGCCTACACACACGGCTCATTATTCTGATCCGGCAGGGTGGCTGAATCCACCAGTTCCAAAGGATTGGTGGCCAACAATCATAGAAGAGATGCCTGCGTTTGATCCAGCTGTAACACCGACCTATTTTATGGGAGCGATTGTAGAAGCATTTCGCACGTTTCCGGGTGTCTTAAGAAGCAATCATCCAACAGAATCTTTTGCTGCATGGGGCAAAAATAAAGAAACGATCATAAACGATCATTCAGTTGATTTCGGTTTAGGCGAACAGTCACCTCTTGGAAGAGTTTACGAACTTCAAGGTCATATTCTTTTATTAGGTGTAGACTATGATTCGAATACCTCCATGCACTTAGCAGAACATCGCGTACCGTCACCCAAAACAGAACAAAATGCTAGCCCGTTTTTTAGCGATGGAAAAAGAGTTTGGAAGTCGTTCACTCAGATTTCTTATCGAGAAGAATTGTTTGAAGAGATTGGAGAGGTTTACGAGCAAAATAGTTATCCAGTCAAGAAAGGAAAAGTTGGGATGGCTGATTGTCGACTGATTCCACAGAAAGAACTCGTAGACTTTACGGAGAATTGGCTAAGCCAGTATGACCAAAGTAATAAACCGATTGAGCATGCTTAATGTTGTGAAAAGAAGGGTATGTTTAGTAGCAAATCCAATGAAATGAGGGAATTGCGATGAGGCGTTCCGTTCCAGCCACAATTATTTCATTCATAGTCGGTATCATTCAGCTTATCTTAATTTTACGTTTTATTTTCCAGCTGTTTAATGCAAATGAAGGAGCAGCTTTCGCACAGCTAATATACGGTCTGAGCCAACCGCTTCTATTACCATTTGCAGCGATTTTTCCAAACGTCGAACTAGCCAATGGATTTCTGATCGAATTGTCTACGATTGTTGCAATCATTGTGTATGGCGTAGTGGGCATGCTGCTAAAAAGGCTTTTCTCAGTAAGAAAAGCAGATCACGTTCATCGTGAAACGGTGATTAGAGAAGAACCCGTTATCCGAGACGAGGCAACGACTAGAGAAAAGAGAATCATACGAGAAGAAAAAAGATAGAACTAAAAAAGCGTACACCGGCAAATTAGGTGTACGCTTTTTTATGTCACATTAATTAGAAGAAAAACGAAGATGGGAAGTAGATAATCTTCTTTTTTGTTCGAGGATTGTTGCCCTTAAATTTTTTTCTTCACTTCATTGCAAGTTGATTGGAGTGGAAGGTGCGAGACTCCTGCGGGACAGGTGGGCAGGTGAGACATTTAGTGGCGCAAAGCGGCAAGTGGCTCACCGCCTGCCCCGCGGAAAGCGAGCAACCTGGAGCGGAAATCAACCACATTCAATCCCAACATCGAGTGCGTAAAAAATACCTTGAATCACTTATATATTATGCAATCGTAATCACTTCATATGTAGCAGAAAGCTCTACAAAGTGTGCCATTCCTGAAATTTCCCCAGCCGCAAGCTCATTTTCAACGTTATAGTGGTCAACACATGTCTTGCAGGCGAATACTTTAACACCTTTTTCTTCAATTTCCTTAAGATGCAGCGAACATAGAGACTGTTCTGTGAGACAATATACGCCGCGATTCATGAAAAAGATAGCAGCTGGAAGATCAGATTGCTGTTTTAAAACAGTAAAATACGTTTCCATTACATTTTCTCCAAGAGCAGGATCATTGCCAGTACCAAATGAGTCAGTTGTTACAAGAATGATTTTGTTTTGCACGTCTAATCACGCCTCTCTCTTATTCTTTTAGCAATAGTCATTATCTTTGTGTGAATTATACCACGCTTTGTTTAAACAAAGTCAGAGTTTGTTATGCTAGGAAGAGGAGGATGATGGTTATGAATGAATCTCTTTTTACCGTTATTGAAAAAGAAGAAGGACGTCGAGCGACATTTGAAGTCCTTGAATATAAGCAGTTGCCTGTAACAAGTGCAGGTTCAAGTTCCTCATATTATGCCAAAGAAACCGGGATATCGTTAAAACAAGTTCGTATCACATTGCGCCAAGGAGCTGTTCAAGCTGAGGCGGGAGCATTGCAGTTTATGAAAGGTGATCTAGGACTGAAAAGTAATGCAGGTGGAGTTGGAGGATTCATGAAGAAGATGGCTTCCAATATTTTAACGGAAGAATCTTTGTTTAAACCATTGTATGAAGGAACGGGAGAAATCTACTTAGAGCCGTCGTATGGTCACTATTTGTTGTTGAACTTAAATGACGAAGAAGTAGTTGCTGATCGCGGAATGTTTTATGCGGCAGAACCATCCGTTCAATTAGGTGTAGCCAGACAAAAACTAACTTCTTCTATAAAAGGAGAAGACGGGCTGTTTCAAACGAGATTAAGAGGCTCTGGCTTTTGCGTGCTTCAAAGTCCTGTTCCGCTTCAACAGATTATGAAGGTACAGCTTCATGATGAAAAACTTCAAGTGGATGGTAACTTTGCACTTTTAAGAAAAGGGGATATCGATTTTTCTGTTAAACGAGCTTCCTCTTCTATCATCGGTTCGGCGACAAGTGGAGAGGGTTACCTGCACGTTTTTGAAGGGACCGGCGAGGTGTGGATAGCACCGACACTAGGAAGATAAAAGAAAAAGCTGACATGAAAGGTTGAATGCCTCATCCTTTCGTATCAGCATTTTTTTTGTTGGGATCTAAAGCCTCAACACACATCAAGTCACAAGAAGTACATCTTGAAATGAGATCTAAAAGCTGCACCTACTATTCAAACTGCCCGTTGTCAGTTGTTTGATTCGTTGTGTTATTAGCGTTCATGCTGTTCTCAGCAACTGTACCGCTGGTCTCGTTTGAATTTACTTGTATGGGTACGGTCGGATTCATCACTTCTCCGCCATTTTTGTTAACGGAAATGGTTAAGATCCCATTCGTATATTGAGCGTTTACATCTTCGTTTCTAAACATAAAAGGCAATTGTACGAACCGCTCCGTTCGTTTCATGGACTTTCTTTGTTGAAAATGTCCTGTTCTTTTATTTTTTGTGGATCGGATTTCTTCTCGTTGTGCCTTTATTTGAAGTCCTTGATTGAGGATTTCAATCTGAAGATCTTCTGGGTTATAGTCTTTTAGATTTGCACGAATCTTGTAGTCGTCCGCTGTTTCTTCTGTATCCACTTCAAAAGACATCTGGTCTGCAAATTTCTCAAACTGAGTGAGTCCTTTGTTGACATATTGGTCAAAAGATTTTAGCCAGTCATCCATAGAACGGTTATTAAAAAAAGGCATGATTGGACCTTTGCCTAACATCCTTATACCCCCTAAGCATTGCCGGCATTATTTGAATCAAAGATATCAGGATCTAATGTGTTTGTTGCGTTAACCACATTGGTTGTTTGTATAAAATTCCCTGTGTTTCCTCCGCCAGAGCCGTTGTATCCTTTGCCTGTTGATTTGGGATTGATGACGAGGGTATCGCCAAAATTCACAACCCCTTCTGCCGCATTAATATTGATAGGAGCTACAATTAAACAGGGCACTTTTAGCACCTCCCTTTGTCTAAGAAATAACGATTGTGACGTCGTCCTTTACAGATAAGTTATGTAGGTAGAAGCCTAATGGTGAATGGGAAGGTTTAGGCACAAAAGATTGGGCGGATGCATATTATGTGAGAAGTACTTGAAAGTGGGGATGAACGTATATGCCAGCAATTGTGGGATCTGTATCAGTAAACTCCATATCGAGCGGCAGCGTTTTTCATGTAGGAGACGTCCAGACCATATGCCCAGTAAGTTATGCGAAAACGTATGCCGGGGCAGGATCGTTCAATACAGGGGATAATCTTCGTCTAGAGAACGGCTATAATGTTACGTTTACGCAAGACCCTGATGTAAATGATAGTAACGCAGCAGCAAATTTTTAAACAACAAGCAAATTCCTTAGGTAGAAGGCATACATCTAACTAAGGAGCTGATTGTATGAATGAAGAGAGCAACTATTACTTGAGCAAGCTTCAACAGATGATTCTCGATCAGAATGATAAGATAAGAGACTTAGAAGACCAGATAAAAGCATTAAAGAAACAAGTGAGCGATCTATCGTCCCAACCTCAAAATGTAGAATATAAGTTTGATCAGTTAAAGATAGAAAAACTCGAAGGCACTCTGCACATTGGACTTGGGCATTCAGATGATAGCAAAGACTTGATCGAACAGTTCAATATTGGTCAGAATACACTTCAGATGCCAGGAAAGATGGAACGAAGTACGATTGAAAATCCAAACTACCGTGAGATGATTCAAGTGATGGATGGTTTTTTTGAGAAAGAAGCTCCTGTCTATTTAAAATCACTTGAAAGTAAAATGAATATTCCTTTAGATGAACCTTATCGAATCTTCATATTAGAAGATGTTCAGCGACAAGTTCCAGGAAGAATCAAGCACTATCTGACTAAATATGAGCCTAAGGATGAGCGGGGAAGAAGAGATATCATTCAAAAAACAAAAGAGGACATCTATCGTGGAATCGAAACTTTTATCGTGCATTTGAGAGATTCTAAGTCTACTGGAGGGGATGAAAGTGAAATTTTGCGTAACCAATCATGAGTTGTTTGTGGGAGAGATTAACATCATCGGCGTGGGGCTGTCATCGGTCGTATTAATCGGAGATACAGATTGTATCAGCTTGGGTTCTGCCTTTGACACACCTCCTGAATCATTGGTTTTAGGTACATCACTCGTTCCCCTATAAGAGGTGCACTATGTATCGAACATCTGTCGTAGACTGTGTCATCCTAAATTCACTTGCTAATTCAGGTGTCCTACAAACAGGAGATACTGACAAGATCAATAGTTTTTCTGCAGCTCTTGCTATCCAGAGAGAAAGTACAAAGTTTGGAACCTTCAATGTTCCATACAGCAAATACAAAGTTTTTTCACAGCCGGTATTAGTTCCAGTTTGTCCGGTGTATAAGATTAAACAAACGTATCATGCGAACCCATATATCAGAGTTGGAAAAATAGATATTCTTGGGGTGTCCAGTTCATCGATCCTTCATATCGGATCAGTCCATGATATAAAGCTTCAATCTCGTGTTAAGCATGTTCGTAATTTCTTAACTAATCCTAATCCGGAAAGTGAGGAGGAGGAATCATGAACCTTTTTGTTAGTCAGACGATCGTTATTCAGCAGATAAGAGTGGATGGCATACAAAACTCATCTGTGCTCCAAATAGGAAGCGCCGGGGTTATACAGCCGATATCGCAATTATTTAACACAGGCGGTTTTACAGGTCCTGCCCCTCAGATTCCGGATCCAGATACTCCTTCTGTTCCTTTAGGGCCGCCTTCATAAGAGGTGATTGAATTGGACACTTGGAAACAAATGATGGACTGGAAAAGGATGGCCGAAGAATACTTTGGTGATCAGTTCTTTACGCCGAATCAGAATCAAAGGTCGAATGCTAATCAAAATAACGAAAGTCCGCTTTGTAACATCTATGACACACCACAGGAAATATGCTGTGTGTTGGCACTTCCCGGTTTGAATCGCACAGAGGATGTTGAAGTGATGGTCGACCCGTTTAAGCTGACCGTACAAGGCAAGTTATCATTGACGCTAGATTCCTATCACTTAAGTTCAGAGGAATTTCAACTTGGTACTTTTAATCGAGAGATTCATTTACCTGAAAAAGTTCTTCAGGAGCCTGTTCAAGCTTTTTATCGAAAAGGGTTGTTGTTTATTCGGTTATTAAAAGATACACGACCTGGAGCTAATCAACGAAAGGTCAATCTGAACTGGGTGCAGGAGTAGTGAGTGTAAGCTTGACGAACAGCTATGAGCTCGCTTACAATTTAGGAAAACAACGGAAGGAACAGGTGTATACGTCCAATGCGCAATTAATCTGATTTTAGCCATTTACTTAAATAAAAAGTAGAACGCTAGATAGGATTTCTCTGCCCATTTTTAGGACTTCATTACAGGCCTGTTTTTTGTTTGCAAAAAAACACACTACTACGTTTTTTTTGTGATATCTATTTTGGCTTGGGCAGACCTCTCTAGTTAATAGGGGAGGTTTTTTTATGCTTTTATTAGAAGCAAAGCATCTAGAAAAATCGTATGATGGAAAATTAATTTTAAAGCAAACAGAACCGCTACAACTTTTTGCTAACGACCGAGTGGGTTTAGTTGGTTTGAACGGTACTGGAAAGTCAACGTTTCTCAAATTACTGGCAGAAACGGAGGAAAGAGATGCTGGAACCGTCCAGCATTACGGAACCCTAGCGATCGTGAGTCAATTTGAACAAGGAGAGCAAAGTATTACTTCAAAAAGTGAGGCAGCATGGAATCTGCAGGGCAAAAGTTATGACACGATGAGTGGTGGTGAAAGAACGCGTACTCAAATTGCTGCTGCCCTAGAACAAAATCCAGATATCCTCATCTTAGATGAACCTACTTCTCATCTCGATGTTGAAGGAATGGATCAGCTCGCAGAAGTTCTTCAACATTTTAAAGGAGCGCTATTACTCGTCTCTCATGACCGGGTATTTTTAGATATGGTATGTACAAAGATAATTGATTTGGATCAACAAACATTCACAACGTACCCTGGCAACTATTCAGATTATCTGATCCAAAAAGATCAGCAGCTAAAGAGAAAGCATTTTGAATATGAACAATATGTAAAAGAAAAAACAAGGCTAGAGAAAACGGCTATTGAAAAAGCGGTTAAAGCGAAAGACATGAAGAACAAACCATCACGCATGTCTTATAGTGAAGCAAAGTTAGGAAAAGGAAAACTTCAAAATGCAAAGCGTTCACTTGAGAAAAAATCAAAAGTAATCGAAAAAAGAATTGAAATGCTCGATAAGAAAGAAAAGCCAAAGAAACAGCGAAATGTTGAATTCGATATACAGCGATTCTCTAGAGTTCATGGTAAGCAAGTGTTAGCAGTTAAAGATCTCACTCTAGGATTTAATGGGAAGCAGCTGATTAAAAATCTTACGTTCTCTGTAAAACCGGGGATGAAGATCGTTTTGACAGGCAAGAACGGAACCGGGAAATCCACCTTGCTTCAAGAAATCTATAACGGAAATGAAACGATCGTAAAGTCCAATCAGCTCAAAGTAGGCTACTTCCACCAGCATCTAAATATTTTAGATCCACTAAAAAGTATTCTTGAGAACGTGATGGAACATAGTCTTTACGATGAAACATGGGTGAGAACAGTCTTAGCTAGAATGTTGTTTAAACGTGAGGATGTTTTTAAACCAGTAGAAGTATTAAGTGGCGGCGAAAAGATGAAAACCGCTTTAGCGAAACTATTCTTGAGTGACTACAATGTATTGTTGTTAGATGAACCTTCCAATTACTTGGATTTGTTTACAAGAGAAGCGTTAGAAGAAGTCTTGGTAGCCTATCCCGGTACGTTCATCTTGGCCACACACGATAGACGTCTAATGGAAAAGACAGCTACACACATTTTAGAGCTAGAGCCACCAAAAGCATTTTGGTTCGAAGGAAATTATGCAGAGTATAATAAACGAAACGAAAATCAGAACGACGGTGATCAGGAGGATGCCGATAAGTTGCTCAAGCTGCAGTTTGAGATGACGGAACTGATCAGTCAGCTTTCCACATGTTTAGACGTAAGGGAAAAAGCAAATCTCGAACAGAGGTACAAAGAGGTTTTAAGCTTGATTAACAAGTTAAGGTCATAAAGAAAAGAGCCGTTCACATGAGCGGCTCTACTTGTTTTTATCTATTTTTACTGGTGGTTCTTCTTGCTCAGTTATTCCAGAATCATAGCCGATCTGATTCAAATCTTTTTTGTCAGCCACCGTACCACCGGCCATTCCTTCATTCATCATCCGGTCAACGTCTAGATATAAATCTTTTTTTCCTTCATTTTCTTTATCTTTTTTAGCCATGTTGATCAGCCTTTCTTTTTTGGACTAGTATTAGATTGTCCTATTTCGAAACTTATTTTCGGCAAACTCGTATAAAATAATTAGTGAAAAATCGAATACAAGAGATTCAAATATAGTAAACCCAAACGAAATGAGGAGATCATATGAAAAAAACACTATTGGCAGTTCTTTTATCATTCAGTGTTCTTACAGGTTGTTCAGCGGTGGAAGACGTAACGAACGGTATTAATTATGTACCAGAAGCAACTGAATACATTAACGATGTTCAACAATTTTCTAAAGAAATTCCTTCATTAGCTGAGAAAGCTGTCTCAGATCAGAATGCACGTGTTGAGTTAGAGAAGGCACTACAAGACATGAATACGACGATTGAAGAATTTAATGAACTATCCCCACCGTCTGTATTTGAAGATATTCATAATCAGGTGATGGAACAGAATCAAACGTTCCAAGATGGAATAGATAAATATTTAACTGCGGTAGAGAATGGAGAAATAACCCCTGATTTCTTGGAGAAGAGTGGTTTGCTAGAAGATGTGAAAGTGTACACTGACTTATTGAACGATATTAAGCAATTAGGCGAGTAATCCTTTTTCCTTACTTTTTCTCATTTATTTAAAATTTCATGTTACATTTCGACTAAATTCGGGAATATGACAATGAGATAATTGGTGAGGGTGGGTAAAAGAATGGATGACTATCATATCAAGATTGAAGATTATATGCAGCTATTGAAGAAAAGATACAAAAAAGGAAGGCTTCAGGCGAAACAATATCGAAAACGATTAGAGCTCATTCATCTCTGGCACATTCGAGGCGTGGTTAAAGTGCCAAAGGACTAACTTGAAAAATAACCAGTCTTTGACGATAAATGTATAAACACGACTAGTCTTGGCAGGTGCAACATGATTTTAATAAATAATACGTTCGAAAAAGCTAGGCATACAAAATATGATTACTTCTATCATATTGCGTTTGCCGTTCTTTTCTGTTTATACAGTTTCCTGATGCTTTTTTCCAGCAAACTGCTGGGTTTTTTGTTTTTTATTTATGGCTTACTCTTGTTAGGTCATACAGTTTGGAAGGGGATTCGCACGCTTTATTCCATTCCTTATATCTTGTTCGGACTAACCATACTTTTTTTTAGCAGATTGTTTTGGTTAGAGGCATTTTCCGTATTGCCTGTATTCTTTTATGAGATTTTTCAGATCGGATTTTTCCTTGGTATCGCCATTGGGATATGTTTACTTTATGGGCTAATGATTAAAGAAGCACCTCTAGCTAACAAACTTCAAACACACGGTGTTCATAGCATGTACTTTATTACAGGAAGCCTCTTACTTCCGTATACATGGATCTTTAGCTATGGAGCAGTCATGCAAGGAAATGATCGCAGCCTCATATGGGCATTGCTTATTCTCATCCTATGGGGGACATTATATTTCGTGCAGCTCGTTACTCATCGTAACAAAGTCATGCTAGCGGCATTATATGGAGTAAATCTAGGCATAGGATGCTGGACGATCTACAGATGGATAAACATACTGACGTAAGAAAAGAGAAGCCTTTTTG
>NZ_JACZDU010000006.1:0-192784 GCF_015903895.1 Fictibacillus sp. 5RED26
GTTCGCCGTTTTGTTTTGGCGACTTTAATAATATATCACGCTGAAGCACTAGAGTCAATAGCTTTCTTTAACTTTTTTTAAAAACATTTCATTGTGAAACATTTCATCGTGCTAACAGTTTATATTGTGCTGTTTCTGAGACAGCTTGATTAGTTTACCACGGTTACCAACCCATGGCAATACCTAAATTAAAAAAGCTTCTATCCTATGATAAAAGCTCTTCTATAAAGAGATCGTTGCGGTTTTTAAGTGCGATGATATCACCGTTTGTTTCTAACTTGATCATTGGTCGTGTCGGTTGGCTTTCTTCTATAAAGACGATCTCACCGATATCATAGTTTGTAAGTCTAACACGGCTGCCCACTGATAAGGTGGAAAGACCCGCTATCATAGCTTGCATAACTTGATGATCAAATTTCCCAAACTGATCTTTCATCATCATCTCAAGCACTTTAAAAGGAGACTGCTTGCTTCGATATGGTCGTTCGGCAGTCATGGCTAAGTAAACATCAGCAACTGCTAGAACTTTACTAAATGGATGAAGCTTGTTTCCTTGAACTTTTAAAGGATAGCCTGACCCATCTGTTCGTTCGTGATGTTGAAGGACACCGAGAAGAACACCTTCTTTAATAGAGGGAATCTTTTTCAGCATGTTGTAGCCTTGAATCGTGTGTTTCTTCACTTCATCAAATTCAGCTGTCGTTAATGACCCGCTCTTTTTTAATAAAGTAGGCTGGACTTTTGCCATGCCGCAATCGGACAACACGCCTGCTAGGCCGATCTGTATGCAATCTCCGCTAGAGAAGTTTAACTTTTTAGCCAGGAACGTGCTAAGGATGCCTACTGCTATTGAATGGTGGTACATATAATCAGCACTCGTAGCGTAGTGGTGTAGCAAGAGGATCTCTTTCGGTACACTCGATCCTTTCTCTAATACAGGAAGAACACTCTGACGTACTTCGAGCATATCGACCCCACTGCCAGATTGCCAGTTTGTAAACAATTGCTTATAACGTTTTACCGTTTGCATATATAGCGCTGGAAAAGAAAGCTCTTCTTTTTGAGGCACTTGGGTATGTATTTGTTCTTCAGATATCGTCGCATCACTTCTATGATTCAGTGAATCTTTTACTCCACGTGTTGTGTTCACACCGAAAGTTGACTCATTCAACACATCTATCTCTTCGATCTGAAAACGAGTAAGTACGCGCAGATGCTCAACATTCAATCTCGTGTTTTTATTGACGATCGGCTGATTAGTCATCGAGAAGACATCCTGAACCAGCATCTGCCCGGCCTTAGCTTGACTCGTTTTTATCTTCATACAAAAAAGCTCCTTTTATTTGGAAGGTCATAATTTTATTTTACATATAAAAAAGAGGAAAATGTAGATACATTTTCCTCTTTTTAGAAATTATTCGTTATTCTCTTCGTTTGTGTCTGTTTCTGGAGCTGTTGTTTCTTCAGCAGGTGCTATACCTTCTTCACCTTCTGTAATGATTGGGTTACCTTCTTCATCCAGCAACTCATCCGTTTCTTCTTCACGTTCTACAACAGCTACTGTTGCTACGTGATTCGTATCATTCATAGTCATCAATCTAACACCTTGAGTGTTACGTCCCATTTGGGAGATGCCTGAGATGTTCATACGAATGATGATTCCTTTTGCTGTAATGATCATAAGGTCTTCTTCGTCCGTTACAGTTTTAAGCGTAACAACTGGACCGTTCTTTTCAGTGATGTTTACGGTTTTAATTCCTTTACCACCACGTGACTGAAGACGGTATTCACTCATAGGTGTACGTTTTCCGTAACCTCTATCTGTAACGATCAAGATATCTTGCGTCTCATCTAAGACTTCCATACCTACAACCGCATCGTCATCACCAAGAGTGATCGCTTTAACACCCGTTGCTGTTCTACCCATTGATCGAACATCTGTCTCTTGATAACGAATCGACATCCCTTGTTTCGTTCCGACGATGATATCTTTTGTTCCATCTGTTAAACGAACGCCCATCAGCTCATCTTCTTCACGAAGGTTTATCGCAAAAAGACCACCTTTACGGATGTTGCTATAAGCTGATAACGGAGATCGTTTCGTGATTCCTTGCTTCGTCATGAAGTTAAGGTAGATCTCATCACTTTCCATGTCTTCTACAGGTATTACAGCAGAGATCGTTTCACCTTGCTCGATCTGCAGCAAGTTGATGATCGGAATTCCTTTTGCTGTTCTGCCGTATTCAGGAATCTCGTAGCCTTTTAGCCTATAAGCCTTCCCTTTATTCGTGAAGAACAGGATGTAGTTGTGCGTATTTGTCGTAAACAACTGTTCAACAAAGTCATCCTCACTCGTGCCCATTCCTTGGATCCCTTTACCACCACGACGCTGTGAGCGGTAAGTAGAGATCGGAAGGCGCTTGATGTAGCCTTTGTTCGTTAATGTAATTACGATATTTGAACGAGGAATCAGATCTTCGTCTTCAATACTATTAAATCCTACAGAGATGATCGTACGTCTAGGGTTGTCGTACTTCTCTTTGATCTCGATAAGCTCTGTACGAATGATCTCAAGAATTCTTTGTTCATCTGCAAGAATCGCTCTCAATTCCGTGATTAAAGCAACAAGATCATTGTATTCGTTCTCGATCTTGTCTCGCTCTAAACCTGTCAAACGCTGCAATCGCATATCTAAGATAGCTTGAGACTGCTCGTAACTTAATTCAAACTTCTCCATTAAGCCTTCACGTGCAAGGTCCGTTGTTCTTGAAGCACGGATAAGTGCAATTACTTCATCTAGATGATCCAGTGCGATACGAAGACCTTCTAGGATATGAGCTCTTGCTTCTGCTTTTTTAAGATCAAATTCCGTACGGCGACGGATGATGACTTGCTGATGCTTCAGATAATGGTACAAACATTCTTTGATGTTAAGAACTTTTGGATGTCCATCAACAAGTGCAAGCATATTGATACCAAAGCTTGTCTGTAGTGCTGTCTGTTTATATAAATTATTTAAAATAACATTTGCATTCGCATCACGGCGTATCTCCATCACGATGCGCATACCGTTACGGTCAGACTCATCACGAAGATCCGTGATCCCTTCAATCTTTTTATCACGAACGAGCTCAGCGATCTTTTCGATCAAACGAGCTTTGTTTACTTGATAAGGAAGTTCCGTTACGATAATCGCTTGTTTTCCGCTAGGCATCTCTTCGATTTCAGCTTTTGCGCGGATAATGATAGAACCTCTTCCAGTTGTGTAAGCTTTGCGAATTCCTTCACGTCCTAGGATTTCACCTGCCGTTGGAAAGTCTGGGCCTGGAATAATTTCCATGAGTTCAGGAATCGTGATATCCGGATTTTCACTTACTGCTAAAATTCCATCGATGACTTCACCTAATTGATGCGGCGGAATGTTCGTTGCCATACCAACCGCGATCCCTGCAGCACCGTTAACGAGCAAGTTCGGAAAACGAGCAGGTAATACAACCGGTTCTTGTTCAGATCCATCATAGTTATCTTTGTAGCCGATCGTATCTTTGTTGATGTCTCGTACCATTTCCATGGCGATCTTAGACATACGTGCTTCTGTGTAACGCATCGCTGCCGCTGCATCGCCGTCGACTGAACCAAAGTTACCGTGACCATCGATCAGCATGTGGCGGAAGTTGAAATCCTGTGCCATACGAACCATCGTGTCGTATACAGCAGAGTCACCGTGAGGGTGGTACTTACCGATTACTTCACCGACGATACGAGCAGACTTTTTGTACGCTTTATCAGCCGTCATGCCAAGATCGTTCATCGCATAAAGGATACGTCTGTGAACAGGCTTTAATCCGTCACGCACATCTGGCAAAGCTCGGCTGACAATAACACTCATGGCATAATCCATGAACGATGCTTTCATTTCCGTACTAATATTAATTTCTTTAATCCGGGAACGTTCCATTTCAGACATTCATTTTACCTCCATAACCTCTTTAGAACAGGTTTTTAAAGCCCCCTAATTCGGCTCTTAAACGCACCGAAACTGGACCTTGTCCAGCTTCAGTATCTCTTATGTTCAGCTTTTGCAATGTTTACCGCTAAGCATTTTATATGATTATTTACTTTAAAGTAACTGCTTACCGCAAGCGTGCCTCACTTATATATCTAAGTTCGTCACATATTGTGCGTTTTCTTGGATAAAGTCACGGCGCGGTTCAACTTTGTCACCCATTAAGATATCGAACGTTTCATCAGCTGCCATCGCATCTTTCATTTCCACTTGCAGCAATGTACGTGTCTCTGGGTCCATTGTCGTTTCCCATAACTGAGATGGATTCATCTCACCTAGACCTTTATAACGCTGAAGCTGAGGCTTAGGCACTTGCGGAAGTTCAGCTAGCAACTTTTCAAGTTCTTTATCGTTGTAGGCATACTCTATACGTTTACCTTGCTGTATCTTATAAAGCGGAGGCTGTGCGATATAGATATAGCCGTGTTCAATAATCGGACGCATATATCTGAAAAAGAACGTTAGAAGCAACGTACGGATATGTGCACCATCGACATCGGCATCTGTCATGATGATGATCTTGTGATAACGTGCTTTTGTTATATCAAACTCATCGCCGATTCCTGTTCCTAAAGCCGTGATGATCGCACGTACCTCGTTATTTGAAAGGATCTTATCTAGTCGTGCTTTTTCAACGTTGATAATCTTACCGCGAAGTGGCAAGATCGCTTGGAAATGACGGTCACGTCCTTGCTTTGCCGAACCACCGGCAGAGTCACCCTCAACCACATAGATCTCAGAGATGCTTGCATCTTTAGAAGAACAGTCTGCCAGTTTACCAGGCAGTGACGATACTTCTAACGCACTCTTACGTCGTGTTAGTTCACGTGCTTTTTTAGCAGCAACACGCGCACGTAGTGCCATCATCCCTTTTTCAACGATTGATTTCGCAACGACCGGATTCTCGAGCATGAAGGATGAAAACGTCTCTGAGAAGATAGATTCTGTAATCTGTCTTGCTTCAGAGTTTCCGAGCTTCGTTTTCGTTTGCCCTTCGAACTGAGGATCAGGGTGTTTGATTGAGATGATCGCTGTTAGTCCTTCACGAACGTCTTCACCTGTTAAGTTCGTATCATTGTCTTTGAACAGATTGTTCTTGCGGCCATAATCATTGATCACACGTGTTAGTGCTGTCTTAAACCCTGACTCGTGCGTACCGCCTTCATGTGTATTGATGTTGTTCGCGAACGAATAGATGTTGCTTGCGTAGCTGTCGTTGTATTGGAATGCGATCTCAACCGAGATGCCGTCCTTTTCCCCTTCAACGAAGATCGGTTCTTCATGCAGCACTTCACGCGTACGGTTGATGTGCTCTACATAAGATTTAATCCCGCCTTCATAGTGGTATTCCTTTACAACTGGCTCTTCACCACGTTTGTCTTCAGCAATGATACGAAGACCACGGTTTAAGTATGCCAGTTCACGAATACGGTTTGAAAGAGTAGGGAAATCATATTCTAATGATTCAGTAAAAATTTCAGGGTCTGGTTTGAAGTGAGTACGAGTACCTGTTTTGTCAGTTTCGCCGATAACTTTAAGATCTGCAGTCGGCACGCCGCGTTCATAAGATTGATAGTGCAGTTTCCCGTCACGAGATACGGTAACTTCAAGCATCGTAGACAAGGCATTAACAACTGAGGCACCAACACCATGCAGTCCGCCTGATACTTTATAACCTCCACCACCAAACTTTCCTCCGGCATGGAGAACCGTCATGATAACTTCTAGAGCAGGTCTTCCCATTTTTTCATGCATACCTACTGGGATACCACGTCCGTTATCTACTACCGTGATGCTGTTGTCTTCTTCAATCGTAATTCGAATCGTGTCACAATGACCCGCTAAGGCTTCATCGATCGAGTTATCGACGATTTCCCATACAAGATGGTGAAGACCGCGTACGTTCGTAGCACCGATATACATCCCTGGACGTTTACGGACGGCTTCAAGACCTTCAAGTACCTGGATATTACTTTCATCATAATTTTGCTGTTGTTCTAACTGTTGTTCAGTCGTCAATTCGTTCACCTTCATTCCGGTTTAAAAACGCTTTATTTATAAAACCTTTATTTTATATTCCAGCCATTTTCAAGTTCGAGGCGATCAGAGGCTCTCTTTTTTAACGTAGAGGCAGAAAGAGGAGATAGATAGATCGTTTTATCTGTAATGATTACAGATTTTGCAGCATTTCCGCTTAAATCGGTCAGTGTCTGATTGTTCTCATGCTTTTTAAGAAACTCTAAAGCTAACTCAGAAGCCTTTAACGCATTGATATCCAATATCGCCAGCACATCTTTTGAATGAATAACTTCTTCATCACCTAAATGCAGAAGCAATGTCCTCACCTCATTTCAAACGTTCTATAGAGCCTGCGTGAACTTTGTAAGTTGCGGCTTTCTCAAGTGTTTCGTGGTGTATCCCTTCCACACTAGTCGTTGTAACAAAGGTTTGTACTTTACCTTGAATCGTATTTAAAAGATGCGATTGTCTGAAATCGTCTAGTTCAGATAACACATCGTCCAACAATAGTATCGGGTATTCTCCGACTTCTGAATGAATCAGATCAATTTCAGCGAGCTTTAAAGAAAGAGCAGTCGTTCTTTGTTGTCCTTGAGATCCGAATGTCTGCACGTCTTTTCCGTTCACTGAAAAAAGCAGATCGTCCCGATGAGGACCAAATAAAGAAGTTCCTCGGTCAATCTCTTTTTCTTTTATTTTACCAAACTTTAGATGAAACGCTTCTATCATTTTCGACAAGTCGAGCTCATCGCATACCTCTATAGTTGGTTTGTAATGAATTTTTAGAGTTTCCAATCCTCTCGATATCCCGTGGTGGATCGGTTCTGCCCAACTTTGAAGCTTTTCCATGTATTTCATACGTTTCAACGTCACTCTGGCTGCTTTATCAATAAGCTGTTCGGTTAAGATCTCGAGCATCGTCATGTTTTGCTGACTTTTGTTGCGATACATCTCTCTTAATAAAGAGTTTCGCTGAGATAAAATCTTTTGGTACACAGAAAGGTCATTTAGATAAACCGCGTTAACCTGTCCGATTTCCATGTCAATAAAACGACGACGCACCTGTGGACTGCCTTTTACAAGATTAAGATCCTCAGGTGCAAACATAACCACATTTAGATGTCCAACGTAATCGGTTAACCGTCGTTGTTCAATGCGGCTGATTTTCGCTTTTTTTCCTTTTTGTGAGATGACGAGACTTAAATCAAAAGAACTGTTTCTCTTTTTGATGCTACCCTCTATTTTAGCATATTCTTCGTCCCAAGATATCAACTCTTTATCTTTTGCTGTTCGATATGATCTTGCCATGGCCAAAACATAGATGGATTCCATGACATTTGTTTTTCCTTGTGCATTCTCACCTAGAAAAACATTGACCTTATTCTCGAATTCCAGAGATTGTTCTTTATAGTTTCTGTAATTCCTAAGCTGAAGCTTTTCAATATGCAAAGGGATACCCCCTATTCCGTTGTTACCTTGAACTCTCCTACTTCTGGAATGGACACGACATCACCCGCATATAGTTTCTTACCTCGGCGTGTTTCATGTTCTCCGTTCACAAGAACTTCATGTTCTGCTAAATACCATTTTACCATTCCTCCCGATTGGATGACATCGGTAGTTTTCAACAGTTGTTGAAGGGTGATGAATTCAGTGTTGATCTTTACGTTTTCCATTTTTTAAAAAACCTCCTGGTTGTTGCTTATTGCTTTGAAAGTGATTGATTTGCACTCCAGGTTGCTCGCTTTCCGCGGGGCAGGCGGTGAGCCACTTGCCGCTATGCGACATTAAGTGTCTCACCTGACCGCTTGTCCCGCAGGAGTCTCGCACCTTCCACTACGATCAATACTCGATGATGTGAAATAAACAAAATTCAAAAATAAAATTCATAAAATCTGTTGTGAAAATATTAGTAAAAACATCTCACTCTTACTAGTTTCTCCAAAAAACGGTGGACTTAGAAAGAAAAGAAAGCCACCGGTGATTCCGGCAGCTTTATATTTTAGTAAGTTCTTACAGGCAAGATTAATTGGCGGATCGAATCGTCTGATACGGGTTGGATAAGAAACGGTCTCATCGCACCTGTAAACAGGATGCTGATCTCCGTGCAATCCATCACTTTTAGAGCTTCCATCACATATTTTGCGTTGAATGAGATTTTCAGCTCTTCTCCCTCAATCTCCTCTGCGATCATGTGTTCAAATACTTTACCGATCTCTGGAGAATTTGAAGAAAGTTCGATTGTTTGGTTATCGAGTGTTGCTAGTTTCACGACGTTGTTTCTTCCTTCTCTAGCTAATAAGGAAGCACGGTCGATCGCTTGTAAGAATTCCTTCGTCTTCAACACGAATGTAGTCTTGCTCTCTGAAGGAATCAGTTTTGAAGTATCCGGATAGTTACCGTCTAATAATCTTGAGAACAATAAGATGTTTTTAGCTTTGAACAAGATCTGATTGTTCGTTACAACGATTTGAACCTTTTCAGCATTCTCATCAAGAATCTTTGAAAGTTCGTTCAAGCTCTTTCCAGGAATCACGACGTTCTGGAAGGAAAGCTCTTCACTTTGAGAATCAATCGGCATTTTTCGTTCAGCCAAGCGATGACTATCTGTTGCAATACAGTTTAGAACACCGTCAGTTAACGTCCAGTTAACACCTGTTAGGATAGGGCGTGTTTCTGAGGTGGACACCGCAAAGACAGTTTGGCGAATCATTGCTTTCAACAGATCACTTTGGATCTCAAAGACTAAGTTCTCTTCGATCTGCGGTAATCTAGGGTATTCTTCAGGATCTAATCCTAAAAGGCTAAATTCAGAAGCGCCTGAGCGTAGAGTTGTTTCAAAACGCTCACCTACTTCAATCTCAACAGAATCATTCGGAAGTTTTTTAACGATCTCTGAAAAATAACGAGCCGGAAGTACAACACTTCCTTCTTGCTTCACTTCGATATGTACTAGATCCCCTTCTTCAACCGGTATCAGTCGTTCAATTGAAATATCAGAATCACTACCAGTCAGATGAACACCGTCATACGTTACTTCCATTTTGATTCCCGTAAGAATCGGAATTGTCGTTCTAGAAGATACAGCTTTCATTACATCTTGAACAGCTTCAATCAACTGGTTTAACTGAATCTTAACTTTCATTATTTTGCCCCCCTGATATTTATTAAAATCTTTTAAAAAAATAGTAGTAATAGTACTAGGCGCTGTGAATGTGTGGATAACCCTAGAAAACAAAGATAGAACAGCCTATCCACATGTGGACAGACTGTGTATAAAGTAACTGCAGTTATTCACAGTATTCAGTGCGCTTATTTAATTCGATTTAAGCTGATCGTGAATTTCTTGCACTTTTCTTTGCAAAACATGATCGGTAATCAGCATAGTAGAGATCTTTTCATGAGCATGAAGTACCGTTGTATGGTCTCGACCACCAAATTCTTCACCAATCTTAGGTAAAGAATTATCTGTTAGTTCACGAGAAAGATACATCGCGATCTGTCTAGGAAAAGCTACAGACTTTGTTCGTTTCTTCGCTGTGAAATCTTCTAACTTCACATTGTAATGCTTGCCAACTACTTCTTGTATATGATGAATGGTCAATGTTCTTGGCTTTGCAGAAGGAATTATATCGCGAAGTGCTTCTGCTGCAAGATCTGCATTCATATCTTGGTTAATGAGAGATGAATAAGCGACAACGCGAATAAGTGCTCCTTCTAACTCTCTAATGTTCGTATCGATCTGATTCGCTATATAAAGCATCACTTCGTTTGGAATATCAAGGCCTTCTGCTTTTGCTTTTTTACGCAAGATTGCGATACGCGTTTCTAAGTCAGGAGGTGTGATATCCGTAATAAGTCCCCATTCAAAGCGGGAACGAAGTCTGTCTTCTAATGTCGGAATCTCTTTTGGAGGTCGATCACTAGAGATGACAATCTGCTTGCTTTCTTCATGAAGTGCATTAAACGTATGGAAAAATTCCTCTTGCGTTTGTTCTTTTCCTGCAAGGAACTGAATATCATCTATTAAAAGCACGTCCACACTGCGAAATTTGTTGCGGAACTCAACCGTTTTATTGTCACGAATCGAGTTGATGAACTCGTTCGTAAATTTTTCGGAGGATAGGTAAACGACCTTCGCCCCAGGATTATGTTCCAATACATAATGGCCGATCGCATGCATTAAATGCGTTTTTCCTAATCCAACGCCCCCATAAATAAATAGCGGGTTATAAGCTTTTGCTGGTGCTTCAGCAACAGCTAATGATGCGGCATGAGCAAAACGGTTTCCAGAACCGATAACGAATCGGTCAAATGTATATTTTGGATTCAACATACTTTGAGAAACTTCTTCGTGAGGCTCGTTTGCTGCTTTTGGGGCTTTTTTCATGGAAAGTTCCAGATCTAAGTCTAGTTCTGTCTGATTTTGTGGAATGATGAACTTTACGTCAAGTGCTGCTCCTGTTACGTCCAGCAGCGTCTCAGAAATGATACCTGCATATCTGGATTCCAGCCAGTCACGGGCAAACTCATTTGGCGCAGTAATGACGAGCGTATCATTTTGTAAAGCATGTGCCGTTGTTGATTTTAACCAAGTCTCAAAGCTAGGCTTACTGACTTTTGTTTCGATCGCAGCAAGTGCTTTGGACCATAGGTCGTTTATGTTTTCCAACCAATTTACCCCCCTTATCTCTTTCGAATCATCCTATTTCAGCAGTCATTTCCCTGTTGTATAAGAATTGTACACCCAGTGAATACCTATGAATAAAAATAAAAAGTCCACACCTTATGTGAATGATAATTAATATAGTAGATAATAGGATTATGAACAGTAAAACCATGTCTGTGGACAACCTTTATAACAGCTTTTGATAACTGTCCACAAGTTTATCCACAGGTTGTGAATAACTTTATTAGCAGTGCAGGTTGTTAACGAGTTAAAACACAACAAGCATATCAAAAATAATCAGGCTTGGCAACGAGTTATTGTTACTTATCCACAACGCCCATACCTTGTGTAGAAAAGTTGTCCACAACACTAGATTTTGTGTAAAACGTGTCGATAATTGGTGTGGATAATGAAAAGTATGTCGAAAAAGATGTCCACAGGTTAGGTCGTGAAGATTTTGGTGAAGCTTGTAGAAGGATCATATGGAGTTATTTTGTTGTCCTGCGATAATAGGGAAGCTGCGGTGGATCGTTAGCTCTGCAAACTTTGGTTTGATTCTAAAAGAGTGTTTTGTTTCTATTTACTTCGTTGGTTTGTTGATTGGAATGGAAGGTGCGAGACTCCTGCGGGACAAGCGGTCAGGTGAGACACTTAAGGGCGCAAAGCGGCAAGTGGCTCACCGCCTGCCCCGCGGAAAGCGAGCAGCCTGGAATGGAAATCAACTACTTTCAAGAACTTCACTAGCATTTCGAAACAGAGATCATCACTTTCAAGGGCAAAAAACTTGCAAAAAAACACAAACTTAAAATCCAGCTTGACAAATTTATGGGTCAGTCATTATACTTTATTAGACTGTCTTTTATAAGAGATATCCTCAGGGAGGTGTAATATACATGAAACCTACATTTCAACCAAACAACCGTAAGCGTAAGAAGGTACATGGTTTCCGTGCACGTATGGCTACTAAGAACGGTCGTAAAGTTCTAGCTCGCCGTCGTCAAAAGGGAAGAAAAGTGTTATCCGCATAGGCCACTGACATCAGTGGTCTTTTTTTACTTTTATAGAGAGAATTTTGCTCACTCCGAGTCCGTATTTTCTGTACGATGTCGTTTTTTCGAAGTAAAAGGTTTTATATGAACCAAACAGGCCGATACTGGGTGATGATCGAAACAAAAAGACTTTGGAATGAGATTGCATAATTGATGGAGTGTTAAATGAATGAAGAAAGAACAACGCATCAAAAAAAATGAGGAATTTCAAGAAGTCTTCAAAAAAGGAAAATCAACGGCTAATCGCCAATTTGTAATATACAGTTTAAGAAAAGAAGATCAGCCTGTTTTTCGCATCGGTCTTTCTGTCAGCAAAAAAGTTGGAAAAGCTGTTACGAGAAACAGAATTAAACGATCAGTTAAAGAAATCTTCCATAAATATAGTGAACAGCTACTCTCAGGCAGGGATTACGTGGTTATCGCGAGAATACCTACTGCTAATATGGACTTTCACGAGATGGAAAAAAGTCTGCTTCATGTTTTGAACAGAGCGAACGTTTTAAAAAAGAGGGTGTAAAAAAATGAGATCCTTATTTATAGGGATTATTCGTTTTTACCAGCTATGGATTTCCCCGCTAACACCGCCTTCATGCCGCTTTTATCCGACCTGCTCGCATTACGGTATAGAAGCTTTCAGGCGTCACGGTGTATTTAAAGGAATGTGGCTAACTTTTGTCAGAATTTCAAAGTGCCATCCTTTTCATCCCGGAGGCGTTGACCTCGTGCCTGAAAAAAGGGACAATAAATAATTGAGATAAGATTTATGATTTTAAGGAGGATAAGAGTGTGCGTAAGAAAATAGGTTTACTGATTGCCCTTTTCGCACTCATGGCTGTCCTATCTGGATGTGGATCGATGAATGATCCCATTACTAGTGACAGCACTGGAATTTGGGACACATATTTTGTATATCCGTTATCATGGTTGATCACATACTTTGCGACCTTAACTGGTGACAACTACGGATTAGCGATCATTATCGTAACATTGATCATCCGTACAGCGCTTCTTCCATTAATGATTAAGCAAACACGCAGTTCAAAAGCGATGCAAGAGATCCAACCTGAAATTCAAAAGCTTCGTGAAAAGTACAAGTCAAAAGATGCGAACACTCAACAGAAGTTACAGCAAGAAACAATGGCGTTATTCCAGAAGAACGGAGTTAACCCGCTTGCTGGATGTTTACCTTTATTGATTCAAATGCCGATTCTTTTAGGTTTTTACCATGCGATTATGCGTACGGGTGAAATCGCAAACCATAATTTCCTTTGGTTTGACTTAGGAGATCCGGATCCGTATTATATCTTACCGTTAGTAGCCGGTATAACGACATTCTTACAACAGAAGATCATGATGGGCGGAATGGACAACCCTAATCCGCAGATGAAGATGCTTTTATACATCATGCCAGTTATGATCGTTGTATTTGCGATTAATTTCCCAGCTGCACTATCTCTATATTGGGTGATCGGTAACATATTCATGATCGGACAGACATATTTCATTACGACCCCAATGAAAAAGAAAGAAAACCAAGTTGATGGGGGAGCTAAAAAGTGAAAAAGGTACAGGTAACAGGGAAAACGGTTGAAGAAGCAGTAGCAGCAGCACTAGAACAACTTCAGACTTCAAAAGATCAAGTAGAGATATCCGTTCTTGAAGATTCCAAAAAAGGTTTCTTTGGACTTGGCGGGAAGCCAGCAGTTGTTGAAGTAACAGTGAAAGCTGATCCTGTTAAATCCGCGATCGACTACCTTAAGGATGTTACATCCAAAATGGGAGTGCCCGTTACCATCACACAGCGACAGGAAAATGATCATCTTGTGCTGGATTTATCCGGTGACAAAATTGCGATTTTAATTGGAAAACGTGGACAAACGCTTAATGCGCTTCAGCTTTTAACGAATATGGTTGCAAATTCTGATCCTGCAAGCAAGCATGTGAAAATTGTGCTTGATGCTGAAAACTATCGTACCAGAAGACAGGAATCACTCGAGCGATTAGCTGAGCATTCTGCACAAAAGGTATTTTTTACGAAGAAAAGCTTTGCTTTTGAGCCGATGCCTGCTAATGAACGAAAAGTGATTCATTTAGCACTCAAAGAAAACAGAGATGTTGAGACTACGTCTGAAGGGGTAGAACCTTTTCGTAAAGTCGTTATCCGCCCAACATCCTCAAGCAAAAGATAAAAAAGCTTCAGAGGTTTATCCTCTGGAGCTTTTTGTTTGCGTCATCTAATAGCTACTAATCTTAAGTTAATGGCACGAGCACATTTAAACTCGTTTTAAGGCTTGATTTCAGCCACGTTTTCTTTACTGTGAGCACATTATGCGATACACTATTTTTTATTGTGGATATTTATGTCCATTTTTACTAAAACCTTATCACAGTAAGTATTTAAGGCCATACTAAAGGTAATTTATATAGAGCGAAAGTAAAGAGGAAAGCCGAGGTGAAACAACAATGGAATTTGATACGATCACAGCGATCTCTACTCCGATGGGAGAAGGTGCGATTGCGATCGTTCGTTTGAGCGGACCTGACGCAGTAGCCATTGCAGATAAAGTGTACAGCGGGACAAAACGTCTCTCTGAAGTTGATACACATACGATTCATTACGGAAAATTGATTGATCCGAAACTCGATCAAGCGGTAGAAGAAGTGATGATCAGCGTCATGCGTGCACCACGAACGTTTACGCGGGAAGATGTTGTTGAGATTAACTGTCATGGAGGGTTAGTTTCTGTGAACAGAGTTCTTCAATTGATTCTTCAGCAGGGAGCGCGCTTAGCTGAACCAGGAGAATTCACGAAGCGAGCATTCTTAAACGGCAGGATTGATCTATCTCAAGCGGAAGCGGTCATGGATTTGATCCGTGCGAAGACAGACCGTGCGATGAACGTAGCCCTCAACCAGATGGAAGGCCGTTTATCTTCACTCGTTATGCGTCTTCGACAAACGTTATTAGAAACAATCGCCCATGTAGAAGTGAACATCGATTATCCAGAGTATGATGCAGAAGAGATGACTCATTCTTTATTGAACAACAACCTTTTGACTGTAAAAAAAGAAGTGGAATCGATACTGCAGACGGCAAGTCAAGGGAAGATCCTTCGTGAAGGGTTGTCTACGGCGATCATCGGAAGACCGAACGTAGGTAAGTCCTCACTCATGAATGCACTCGTTCATGAGAATAAAGCGATCGTAACCGATATTGCGGGAACAACACGTGACGTTATTGAAGAGTACGTGAACGTAAGAGGTGTTCCTTTAAGACTCGTTGATACAGCAGGGATTCGTGAGACGGAAGACATCGTTGAAAAGATCGGTGTTGAAAAATCACGTAAAGTATTAAAAGAAGCAGATCTCATTCTGCTAGTTATCAATGGGAATGAAGAGCTCTCACTTGAAGATGAGAACTTGTTCCGTGCAGCTGCAGGACTCGATAAGATCGTCATTATCAATAAAACAGATCTTGAACTGAAAGCAGATATGAATCGAATAAAGGAACTATCAGAGAATTCACCCGCTATCTCAACATCTTTAGTAAAAGAAGAGGGAATCGATGAATTAGAGCAAGCGATCGCAAACCTGTTCTTTGCAGGCGGAATTGAAGCTAATGACTTAACATACGTATCCAACTCAAGGCACATCGCACTTCTGCAGCAGACGATTCATCATATCGATGAAGCACTCGGCGGCATTGAAGCGGATCTACCTATAGATATGGTACAGATTGATATTACAAGAGCTTGGGAGATACTCGGAGAAATCATAGGAGACACGGTTTCAGAAAGTCTGATCGACCAATTGTTCTCTCAATTCTGTTTAGGAAAATAAATAAAGGAGGAAAAAAACGATGGGATATAAAGCAGATACGTTTGATGTGATCGTAGTCGGTGCTGGACATGCCGGTGTTGAAGCGGCACTTGCTTCTGCACGTATGGGCGCTAAAACATTATGTTTAACGTTGAACTTAGATACAGTCGCCTATATGCCGTGTAATCCGTCAGTAGGCGGGCCGGCTAAAGGGATCGTCGTTCGTGAAGTTGACGCACTTGGCGGAGAGATGGCACGCAACATCGACAAAACACACATTCAAATGCGTATGCTGAACACAGGTAAAGGGCCAGCGGTACGTGCACTGCGCGCGCAAGCAGATAAATACCTGTATCAGCATGAAATGAAAAAAACGATGGAAAACACAGAGAACCTTACGTTACGTCAAGGGATGGTAGAGCGTCTGATCATCGAAGATGGCGTATGTAGAGGTGTTATCACAAAAACCGGGGCGGAGTATGCGGCAAAAGCGGTCGTACTAACAACCGGAACGTACTTAAGAGGGAAGATCATCATCGGAGAGCTCGCATATGAGAGCGGACCGAACAATATGGCTCCTTCAATCAACTTGTCTTATCATCTGCAAGAGTTAGGCTTTGATATGGTGCGTTTCAAAACAGGAACACCGCCGCGCGTTAATAGCAAAACGATTGATTATTCAAAAACAGAAATTCAGCCTGGTGACGATGTACCTCGTGCTTTTTCTTATGAAACAACCGAGTACATCACAGATCAGCTTCCGTGCTGGTTAACGTATACAGGTGACGAAACGCATCAGTTGATCAACGGAAACCTTCATCGTTCACCGATGTATTCAGGAATGATCGAAGGTACTGGACCGAGATATTGTCCATCGATCGAGGATAAGATCGTCCGATTCAATGATAAGCCAAGACATCAGATCTTCTTAGAGCCAGAAGGACGCAACACGGAAGAAGTATACGTTCAAGGTCTTTCAACAAGTCTTCCGGAAGATGTACAGAAGCGAATTTTAGCAACGATTCCTGGTCTTGAAAAAGCAGAATTGATGCGTGCAGGATATGCGATTGAGTATGACGCGATCGTTCCCACACAGCTTTGGCCATCTCTTGAGACGAAGCGCGTGAACGGTTTGTTTACAGCAGGACAGCTGAACGGAACGAGCGGATATGAAGAAGCGGCGGGACAAGGACTTATGGCGGGAATCAACGCTGCGTTAAAAGTTCAAGATAAAGAGCCACTTGTGCTCGATCGCTCTGAAGCGTACATCGGAGTATTGATCGACGATTTGATCACAAAAGGAACGAACGAACCGTATCGCCTTCTAACATCACGTGCGGAGTACCGTTTACTGCTTAGACACGACAACGCAGATCTGCGCTTAACGAAAAAAGGTCATGAAATCGGACTGATACCAGAAGATCGTTACGAACGCTTTGTAGAGAAGAAAGCATTAATTGCGCAGGAAATAGACCGACTCGAGCATGTTTCGATCAAACCGAACGAAATCGTGCAGCAAGTTCTTGCAGAGTCACAATCGACTCCGTTAAAAGAACCAATGTCGGCAGCTAGCTTGTTAAAGCGCCCTGAGATCACATATCCGGTCATTCATAAACTCGTACCAGCAGAAACTGCCTTACCGGAAACGGTGATGGAGCAGGTTGAGATTCAGGTGAAATATGCAGGATATATCGATAAACAGCTCGCGCAAGTAGAAAAGATGCGCAAGATGGAAAACAAAAAGCTTCCTGTAGATCTTGATTACATGGCGATCAACGGACTAGCTACAGAAGCAAAACAAAAACTTCACGAAGTTCGGCCTCTTTCTGTCGGGCAGGCATCACGTGTATCAGGGGTAAACCCAGCAGATATCTCTATTCTGTTGATCTATCTCGAACAAGGTAAACTGGCGAAGATCGCCCGTTGAGGGGGAACGTGAAAATCATGAATATAGAATTGTTTCAAACTTCCTTAAAAGAAAAGGGAGTCGAATTATCAGAAAAGCAGCTATCACAGTTCGAAACGTATTATAACCTGCTCGTTGAGTGGAACGAAAAAATGAATCTTACAGCGATCACAGAAAAAGAAGAAGTGTATTTGAAACACTTTTATGATTCTGTGACGGCAGGTTTTTATTTTAATTTCAAGCAAGACATTACGGTGTGTGACGTTGGAGCTGGAGCTGGGTTTCCAGCCATACCACTAAAGATTGCATTTCCAGAGATCAAGCTAACAGTCGTTGATTCTCTGAATAAACGCATTGGTTTTTTACAGCACGTAGTAGATGAACTTGGTTTGGAGGATGTTTCTCTGTATCATGACCGTGCAGAAACATTTGCGCACCGTCCAGAGTTTAGACAGACGTTCGATCTTGTGACGGCTCGTGCGGTTGCTAGACTGTCTGTTTTATCAGAACTTTGTTTACCACTCGTGAAAATTGGTGGGCACTTCTTGGGAATGAAAGGTGCTAACCTTCCTGAAGAAGTGAGAGACGGAGAAAAAGCAGTCAAACTTTTAGGCGGCAGAGTTAAAGATATTCATTCGTTCGTATTGCCGATCGAGGAGAGCGAACGCAATATCATTGTGATTGATAAAGTAAAAGAAACACCAAAGAAGTTTCCTCGTAAACCAGGAACGCCAAACAAATCTCCTATTTCATAATCTGATGCTGTGTTTCTATGTGAAACACAGCTGTTACATAAAAGAAAGATTTTTACAGACTTGCAGGATTATTGAACTAGAGAGAAGAATTAGTTAACAGGCAGATTACAAAAGGTGGTGTATTCGCATGAAGCATCCTTTTTCACGTTTATTCGGCATCGGCGAAAAGAGCCAGCAAACCTTAGATCCAGAACCAGCTGAAAAAAACGACAACGAAGAAGTACTTCAACTTCCGGTTCAAAGAATCATACCCAACCGGTTTCAGCCTCGTACGGTTTTTATAGATGAACGAATTGAAGAGTTATCACAGACGATCGAAGCTCACGGAATCATTCAGCCCATCGTCGTTCGAGGTATCGGCGACGACAAATACGAGCTGATCGCGGGCGAACGTAGGTGGCGTGCTGTCCAAAAGCTCGGGTGGGAAAAGATTCCTGCGATCATTAAAGAGATGGACGACTCGCAAACGGCTTCTGTAGCACTTATCGAGAACCTTCAGCGAGAAGAGTTAACCGCTATTGAAGAAGCGATGGCATATGCTAAGCTTCTAGAATTGCACGGACTTACACAAGAAGGCCTTGCTCAAAAGTTAGGGAAAGGTCAGTCTACCATTGCAAATAAGCTGCGTCTGTTAAAGCTTCCGCAGTCTATTCAAGATGCACTTTTGCAGAAAAAAGTGACAGAACGTCATGCTCGGGCATTGATCGTTTTGAAATCTCCTGTAAAGATGGAGGCCGTTCTCCAAGAAATCATCGAAAAGCAATTGAACGTGAAGCAAACAGAAGAACGTGTGAAACGAATGATCGAATCTGAAACAGCAGAAAAGAAGCCTCAATCGCGTCGTAAATCCTATAGCAAAGATATGCGACTAGCGATCAATACGGTCAGACAATCGGTTGACATGGTCGTGCAAAGCGGGCTATCGATCGATACTGAAGAAGAAGAGCATGAGGAGTTCTATCAGTTCACGATTCGCATTCCGAAAAAATAAAAAGATAAGGCCATCAGCTTGAATGGGAGCTGGTGGTTTTTTTGTTGGCTTTTTGAGTGCTGAGGGCCGGACCAAGTAATGCTCAAATGGGATGGGTGTGGGGTATCTGGTTTTCTGTGATTGTCGATTGATGTAGACTCGCGGATAAACAGGAAAAATTCGCTGGATTATCGCCAAAACTCGCGGAATTAAGTCGAAAATTTCTTGAATTGATGCTAGAATTTGAGGGATTTTTAGGTGGAATACCCCTCTCCGTATAGGTGGTAATCAGTTTCTGAAGCCTAAAAAGCCATTTCTTCAATTCTTTCTAATTTAAATTCCTGAAGTGGTCGGATTTTAGAAGTAATAAGTTGAGAACCGGACAAAATAAATCCTTCTTTTTCTATAATTCCGTACGTCATTTTATTTTCTTCGTGATAGAATAATAGATAATGAATGTTTTTAAGTGAGGTAGGTGACAACGTGGCCAAGACCATTGCAGTAGCCAACCAGAAAGGCGGAGTCGGAAAAACGACTACGTCGGTCAACCTTGGTGCATGCTTAGCATATTTCGGTAAAAAAGTATTGCTCGTAGACATAGATCCTCAAGGGAACGCAACAAGTGGTGTAGGTGTAGATAAAGGGGATATTGACCAATGTATCTACAACGTTCTTGTTGAGGATGTGGAAGTTAAAGATGTAATCGTCGAGACCATCTGTGAAGGTTTACATATCCTCCCGTCGACGATACAGCTTGCTGGAGCCGAGATCGAACTCGTACCCACGATCTCTCGTGAAGTTCGGTTAAAAAGAGCGTTAGAAAAGGTAAGTTCCAATTATGATTTTATTATTATTGATTGCCCGCCATCATTAGGGCTGCTTACCATTAATTCATTAACGGCTTCTGACTCAGTCATCATACCTGTACAGTGTGAATATTACGCACTAGAAGGATTAAGCCAGCTTTTAAACACAGTACGACTTGTACAAAAACACTTAAATACCGACTTGATGATTGATGGCGTGCTGCTTACTATGCTCGATGCACGTACAAACTTAGGTATTCAAGTTATTGAAGAAGTAAAAAAATATTTTCAAGATAAAGTGTATGAAACAATCATACCAAGAAACGTCAGACTATCAGAAGCGCCGAGTCACGGGAAACCGATTATTATTTATGATCCAAAATCCCGAGGTGCTGATGTTTATTTAGATTTTGCGAAGGAAGTGATCGGCATTGGTGAAAGGGTTAGGTAAAGGGCTGCATGCCTTCTTTCCTCCAACAGAGGCAGGAGAAGAAGAGCAGATAAAAGAAGTCAGTATATCAGAGCTAAGGCCAAATCCGTATCAGCCCCGAAAAGTTTTTGACCAAAAAGCCATTGAAGAATTAAAAGAATCTATTATCGAACATGGCATTCTTCAACCAATTGTTGTACGGAAAAGTATTAAAGGATTTGAAATCGTTCTAGGGGAAAGACGATTCCGCGCAGCTTCAGAAGCCGGATTAAAAGAGATCCCTGTAATCGTAAAAGATTATGACGAACAAAAAATGATGGAAGTTGCTCTTATTGAGAACTTGCAACGGGAAGATTTGAATCCTGTTGAAGAGGCTCAAGCGTATCAGAAGCTGATGGAACACTTAAAACTCACGCAAGAAGAGTTAGCTTCCCGCGTTGGGAAGAGCCGTCCTCATATCGCAAACCATATTCGTTTGCTTCAGCTTCCAAAACCTGTTCTTGAACTTTTATCCAACGGACAACTATCAATGGGGCATGGACGAGCACTGCTCGGTCTTAAGAAAAAGACGAAGATGCAGCCAGTCGTTGAACGGGTAATGAATGAAAACTTAAACGTGAGACAGCTTGAAAAATTAATCTCTGATATTAATATGAATGTTTCACGTGGAACAAAGAAAAAAACAGTACCAGCGAACGTTTTCTTCCAAGAAAAAGAATCTTCATTACGAGATCGTTTTGGTACTTCTGTTTCGATTAAGAAATCAAAACGAAAAGGTAAGATCGAGATCGAGTTCTTTTCACAAGATGATCTAGAACGCATTTTAGAACTGTTAGAAAAGTAAGCAGAAAACCATCGCTGAGGTGGTTTTCTTTTTTGGTATTTCTAAAAGAGTTTTGATTAACAGCTTAGCACTATTGATTCAATTGAAAGTATGCACCTTGATTCTTTCGTTATAGTAATCAAAGAGGAACTGCTTAGATAGGAGAGCATAAAAAAAATGTCACTGTTAGGAACGATAGTAAACGGTATTGCCATTATTGCAGGAAGCTTTTTAGGATTATTTTGGACAAATATTTCTGATCGTTATAAAGATACGATCTTACAAGCGATGGCTTTGGCTGTTACGATTTTGGGAATCGGAATGGGGCTGAAGAGTGAACAGTTCTTAATCGTGATCGCAAGTTTAGCGGTCGGCGGCGCTCTCGGTGAGTGGTGGAATCTTGAAGAGCGATTGAACGCGATCGGAAAGTGGCTCGAGACGAAGATAGGGAAGCAAGACAAGGGATCGGTTGCTACCGGTTTTGTGACAGCGACACTTGTTTTTGTTGTTGGAGCGATGTCGATCGTAGGTGCTCTCGATAGCGGGCTAAGACAACAGCATGATGTTCTATATACAAAGGCATTGATCGACGGATTCTGTGCGATTCTATTTACTTCAACGCTTGGCATCGGAGTCATGTTCTCTGCCATACCCGTCGTTTTATACCAAGGAATAATCGCCTTGATGGCTACACAGATTGATCGCTTCGTTTCTCAAGAATTGATGGACGCCTTGATTGTAGAGATAACGGGAACGGGTGGAATCATGATCGTCGCGATCGGACTGAATTTGCTTGGCATCACTAAGATTCGTGTCGCGAACCTTCTCCCGGGTCTACTCATCGCAACGATTTTAGTTTTTATCGTTGAAAAATGGGAAAGTATTTTAGCGTTCTCGCAAGGATTGATGTAACAAAAGCCGCTTCTATTTGAACGTAGAAGCGGCTTTTGTTATTGAATTTTATAAATGTCTTGTGAACGAGATTCGGTGCTTGCTATCATGTTTTTTTGTTGAATCTTTTTGCGTAAACAAGCCATATGAAGAGAATCAGCGATCAGATCAGCCATCTTCATCACAATGCTGAGTCGTGTGTTTTGAAGGACAAAATACTCCATAAACCCACTTACATTTACGATACCTGTAATGTGCATATCACCCACTGGAGGCAGCTGTTTGTTAACGCCAGCTCCTGGTTTAACAGGACCATCGTTGATCGAGACCATGCCTACGTGGTTTAATCGACCTAAGCAAGCATCAATTCCTATAACAAAAGCACCTGGATGCTCAATCGCAATCATCTTTAGCTTTTCTTCTAAATTAACCGCGTGAACGGGGTCATCTAGTGTGCCGTAAACAAAGAACGGAAAAGTATCTTTATTATGCAATTTTGTACCAACAAGCGGGCCTAATGCATCGCCTGTCGATCTGTCTGTTCCTATACAGACAACGACAACTGGCTGATGAGTTGATTCCGGAAGCATAGGTAATATTTGTTCGGTGATTCTGAGCATCGCTTCCTTGTCTTCGTGGTGCAATTTATATTGAATGGGTTTCCCTAATCCCAGCTTCCGTTTGAGGAACATGACATCCTCTCCTTTATAATGGTTCTACTAGTATACGGAAGAAATCCTTTTCTTATACATGGTAGAATACAATAATCACAGACTTTTGTTTAAAGTCTATACCCGTTTCACGTGAACTCGTAACTCTAGAAGTTTTTCTCAAAAGTAGATCACATATTTACATTTGATATTCTTAGCAAAAGCTGATTAAATAATTTCATAATCAAAGAGAGGAAGATGACCCATTGGCAGGTGCTAACTTACCGGAAACAGCAGAAAAAGCTGTCACGATTTTTTCCGATAAAGAATGGTGGACAGGCATTGCTACGACGAGCTTAAAGATCGTAGGAATCATATTACTCGCTATTATTTTCAAATACATCGTAAAAGCAGCTATCGCTAATGTTTTTAAAGTCCGGCTGAAATCTCCTCTGCGTTTAAGTGAGAGAAGAGAGAACACCCTATTTAGACTGTTAGATAATGTTGCTTCTTATGTTATTTATTTTGTGGCGATCTTGACCATATTAACGGAGTTCGGTGTAGATATTAAAGCGATTCTTGCTGGTGCTGGAGTGGTTGGTCTAGCGATCGGTTTTGGTGCCCAAAGTCTTGTAAAAGATATCATTACAGGATTTTTCATCATTTTCGAGAACCAGTTCTCTGTTGGAGATACGGTACGGATCACAAACTTTGAAGGAACCGTTGAAGAAATTGGATTAAGGACGACAAAAATTAAAAGCTGGACAGGAGAATTGCATATCCTGCCGAATTCGTCTATCACAGAAGTTACGAATTTTTCTGTTCATAACAGTATTGCGGTCGTTGACTTGAGTATTGCTTATGAAGAGGATATCGATAAAGCGCAAAATATTATTCAGGATGTTGTGAAGAACGCTAAGCCAAACTATCCTGAGATGGTTAAAGAACCAGAAGTATTAGGTGTTCAGATGCTTGGTGCATCAGAAGTGGTAATCCGTGTTACAGCAGAGGTACTTCCGATGACACACTTCAAGATCGCACGTGAACTCCGTAAAACGTTAAAACACGAGCTTGAAAGAGCAGGAATTGAGATTCCTTATCCTAAAATGGTCACGTATCAAAAAGAACCGGTGCCAAAAGAAAATAAATAAGGGAGAGCTGAAGTATGCAGCAAAAAGAATTTCAACTTCACGATGAAGTAGAAATGAAGAAGCAGCATCCATGTGGAACGAATCGTTGGAAAGTGATTCGTATGGGTGCGGATATAAGGATTAAATGCATGGGATGTCAGCATAGCGTGATGTTGCCAAGAGCGGAGTTCGCTAAGAAAATTAAGAAAGTCTTATCCTCTCCAGGCGAGTAACAATTCCTGTTTCACGTGAAACAAAAAACACGCGATATAATTTTATAAAATGATTAAACGTTCGAACCGGGTTACACGACCCGGTTCTTCTTGTTTTTTAAGATGATAAAACCTATAATTGGGAAGGATATTTTTTTATTACAATGAAAAGTCTTAGGATTTCTAAGCTTTATATAAAACAGAGGAGTGAATGAACAGTGGCTCTTACAACTGGAATCGTTGGTTTACCGAACGTTGGTAAATCTACATTGTTTAATGCTATTACACAAGCAGGTGCTGAATCTGCTAACTATCCGTTCTGTACGATCGATCCAAACGTTGGAATCGTTGAAGTACCTGACCACCGTCTTCAAAAATTAACAGAGATGGTACAGCCGAAAAAAGTAGTACCTACAACTTTTGAGTTTACAGACATCGCTGGAATCGTAAAAGGTGCGAGTAAAGGAGAAGGGTTAGGAAACAAATTCTTATCTCACATCCGTCAAACAGATGCGATCCTTCAAGTTGTTCGTTGTTTTGATGATGAAAACATCACGCACGTTCACGGAAAAGTTAATCCGATCGATGATATTGAAGTTATCAACCTAGAGCTTATCTTTGCAGATCTTGAGTCTATCGACAAGCGTGTTGCACGTGTTGAAAAGCTTGCAAAGTCTAAAGACAAAGAAGCTGTAGCTGAGTTTGCTGTTCTTTCAAAGATCAAAGAAGCTCTTATGCAAGAACTTCCTGCACGAAGTGTTGATCTAACACCTGAAGAGAAGAAGATTGTTCACACGATGCACCTTCTTACAATGAAGCCGATCCTTTACGTTGCTAACGTAAGCGAAGATGAGCTTTTAGAAGGCACGAACGAGCATGTTGAAGCAGTTAAAGAATATGCGGCACGTGAAAATGCTGAAGTTATCGTAATCTGTGCAAAAGTGGAAGAAGAAATCGCTGAGCTTGATGGCGACGAAAAGATGGCATTCTTAGGAGAACTAGGCATTGAAGAAGCAGGTCTTGATAAGCTGATCCGTGCTTCATATTCTCTTCTTGGTCTAGCTACTTACTTTACAGCGGGAGTTCAAGAAGTACGCGCATGGACTTTCCGTAAAGGGATGAAGGCTCCTGCATGTGCAGGAATCATTCACACGGACTTTGAAAGAGGATTTATCCGTGCAGAGATCGTAGCTTATGATGATCTGATGGCTGCTGGCAACATGGCAGCTGCTAAAGAAAAAGGTAAAGTTCGTCTTGAAGGTAAGGAATATGAGATGAAAGATGGAGATGTTGTTCATTTCCGTTTTAATGTTTAATAAAAGACTGCTGAGAAGAGGTTGATTTCCGTTGCAGGTGCTTCGCTTTCCGCGGGGCAGATGGTGAGCCACATTCGTACGTTTCACTCTTAAGTGTCTCACCTATCCACCTGTCCCGCAGGAGTCTCGCACCTTCCACTCCAATCAACTAGTCAGTGAAGTTTTTAAATAAACGAATCCGAAGCAATTTAGAAAAAACGAAGGAAAAGTTATCGCTTTTCCTCTTTTTTATGCTTTTTTCGAGAGATGCTTGTTTTATGCGAGATGTTTTGATATAATTCTTTATTGTGAGTTAATTGTCAACAAAATTTGTTATGATGATTTTCTCCTTGCCCGAAATAAATGTTTTGGGCCGCTTAGACCAAAAGGAGGTGAACGGAATGAAAAAGTACGAAATTATGTACATCGTCCGTCCGAATATCGAAGAGGAAGCTCTTAAGGCAACGAAAGAGCGTGCGAAAAGCATCCTAACTGACAACGGTGCGGAGATCGCGAACGAAAAGGAAATGGGTAAAAAGCGTTTAGCTTACGAAATCAATGACTTCCGCGATGGATATTACACGCTATTGGAAGTTAACGCTCCAAACGAAGCGATTAATGAATTCGACCGTCTTATGAAGATCAACGAAGATGTTCTTCGTTTCATGACAATCGTAGACGAAAGAAATTAATCCTTTAAGGAGTGGTTCTGAATGCTAAATCGAGTAGTACTGGTGGGACGTTTAACAAAAGACCCAGAATTAAAGTACACTCCAAACGGTGTGGCAGTTGCTAACTTCACACTTGCTGTCAATCGACCTTTTTCGAATCAGCAAGGTGAGCGCGAAGCAGATTTCATTAACTGTGTCGTATGGCGTAAGCCCGCTGAAAATGTAGCGAACTTCTTGAAAAAGGGATCGCTTGCAGGAGTGGATGGACGTTTGCAAACTCGTTCTTACGAGAACCAGCAGGGTCAAAGAGTGTATGTTACTGAAGTAATGGCAGAAAGTGTTCAATTCCTTGAACCTAAAAACGCTAATGCTGGAGGCCAGCAATATCAAGGCAACAGCAACAACTTTGGTGGACCATCAAATGACCGCGGATTTGGGCAGCAAAATCAGAACCGCAGCTATGGAAGTGACAACGGCTTTGGAGGACAGCAACAACAGCAGAATCCAAAACGTAATAACTTCAACGATGACCCGTTTGCAAATGATGGCACGCCGATCGACATCTCTGATGACGATTTGCCATTTTAAACTAACGTAAACTATGAATCGGAATATATAAAATAAAACTAAAGGAGGGGACCAACTATGGCTGGACGTCGTGGTGGACGCCAAAAGCGTCGTAAGGTTTGTTTCTTCACTGTAAACAAAATCACTTACATCGACTACAAGGACACTGATCTTTTAAAGCGTTTCGTTTCTGAGCGCGGTAAGATTCTTCCTCGTCGTGTAACTGGTACATCTGCTAAATATCAACGTCAATTGACTCGTGCGATCAAACGCTCTCGTCACATGGCATTGTTACCATATGTATCTGAATAAGATCGTTTAAAGAACGCAGCTGGGTTTCCTGGCTGCGTTTTTTGTGTTCAAAGATAGTAGTGAGTGTCTGATTTTGTCGAGGATTGTAGACTCGCGGATAAAAGCCTAAAACTCGTGGATAAACCGCTAAAACTTTAGGATTCAGGCATGAAATATGTGGATTGGAGCTCAAAACTTTTGGATTTCTCATCTATACTCATGAAAAAACGGCTTTGAAATGGCCGAGTCAGCCTCTATTGAACCATCGTAGTAGCTTCCCACACCATCTCATAACATTTTCACACATCATTTCCATGAAAACAGGTGAATATCACCTATTTCTGACCCTGCTCAAGCAAACCTTCCATAATTTGTTTACTTCTCTTCAAGTACGTCTATGCTAGAATTATCGTTTAAGTTGAATTACAGCGGTTATGTCACTACAATTAGAACATATGAAGAATTATATGAGGTGAATCATGCGCAATACTAAAGTATTGGTGGAAGGTGCCGTTGTTTCGGGCATTTATACGCTTCTTTTTTTGATCAGTATGTACATACCGTTATTTAGCTTGGTCTCGTTATTTATTTTGCCGCTCCCGTTTATCATTTATCTGTACCGGCAGGATCTTAAAGCGGGATTACTCCTATGGGCGGTCACATTTGGTGTGTCGCTGGCATTTGCGGGGCTTAACGGTATCATCGTTACCCTATTTGCTGGTTTGACCGGAATTGTGATGGGGGAACTTTATAGAAGAAAAAAACCAGCATTTGCGGTTCTGCTTGGGGCGAGTTTGTCGAACATCGTGAACATGTTAGGAACGCTCGCTATAGCTCAAGTATTCATGGGCATCAATTTTGTAAAAGAATTAGAGACTCAGTTTCAAAGTGCGATAGGAACAGCGGAGGATTTATATAAATCCGGTGGACAAGATCCTACCCAGATTGAGAAATTTAAAGAGCAAGCGGAGTTAATTCCGATGATGCTTCCGACATATATTATCGGAGGAGCGGTTATCCTTGCCTTTTTAACGCATATCGCCGCAAGAATGCTGATGAAAAGAATGCGTTATGATGTTCCGTCGTTCCCACCGTTTCGTGAGTGGAACCTGCCAAAATCGTTTTTGTGGTATTATATTATAGCGATTGTTTTAACATTCAGTATGCCTGAAAAGGGTACGTCTTTATATATTGTAACGATAAATTTGTATATGATATTATCGTTTGTACTTATAATACAAGGTTTCACAGTTATTTTTTATTATGCCTGGATAAAGAATTGGAAGAGAAAAAGAATCATATTGTTGATTATACTCTTGTTTTTGCTGAACTCTTTCCTGCCGATTCCTCTGGAAGTCGTTAAATTCTTAGGTATAATTGATTTAGGGTTTATGATCAAAAAACGGTTGAAACCAAAACAGTAGGAGCTGAAAGTATGCCAAAGTTTTTACTAAAACGGTGGCATGGTTATCCCGTCATCGCCTTATTTGTAACTTCTGTTGTTCTGGTAAGTATCATCACGTATTTTCATTGGATGATTGGAATGGCAGGCTTCGTGCTGCTAGGCGGTTTGTTTTATTATGCCATGAAAGCCGAAGCTAGTTTTCAGGAGGAGCTGGGCGATTATATTTCGACTCTTTCTCACCGCTTGAAGAAGGTGGGAGAAGAAGCGTTGATGGAAATGCCGATCGGGATTATTTTGTATGATGAGGATTTTAAGATCGAATGGGCGAATCCATACATGGGAGCCCTTATTGAAGAAGAGTCCTTTATCGGCCATTCTCTAAACCATGTTTCAGAAGAACTGATTCCTCATATCAAGAGTGATGCAAAGGAAGAAGTTATAAAGATTAATACACATAGATTTCAAGTGAACTTCAAAAAAGAAGATAGACTGCTTTACTTTTTTGATGTGACCGAGCAGTTAGATCTTGAACGTTTGTATGATGAAGAACAAACGGTCATGGCGATTATCTATCTCGATAACTATGAAGAAGTAACGCAAGGACTAGATGACCAGTTTCGATCAACGATCAACTCAAAAGTTACGTCTGTGTTGAATGAATGGGCGAACGTACACGGCATCTTCTTAAAACGAACGTCTTCTGAGCGATTTTTAGCTGTATTCAACCAACGAATCCTTTATGAGCTGGAGAAAAATAAATTCAGCGTACTTGATGAGGTGAGAGAGTCTACAGCTAAGCAGAATATCTCTCTTACGCTCAGTATCGGGGTTGCCGCTGGAACATCTTCACTGCCTGAGCTCGGACAGCTATCTCAATCGAGTCTGGATCTTGCTCTTGGACGCGGAGGCGACCAGGTTGCGATCAAACAGACGAACGGAAAAGTACGTTTCTATGGAGGAAAAACAAATCCTGTTGAAAAACGTACGCGCGTACGTGCCCGCGTCATCTCACATGCTCTGAGTGAATTGGTGGCAGATAGTGACAAGGTCATCATCATGGGGCATAAGAACCCAGATATGGACTCAATCGGTTCTGCAATCGGGATTTTGAAGGTCGCGCAAGTGAATGGAAAAGACGGGTATATCGTACTTGACCAAGCCAATATCGATATCGGCGTTCAGCGCTTGATGGATGAGCTGAAAGAAACAGAATCGATTTGGAAGTTTTTCATCTCGCCCGAAGAAGCGCTCGAGCTCGCATCGAGAGACACGCTTCTAGTCGTAGTTGATACACATAAACCGACGATGGTTATTGAAGAGAAACTGTTATCCAAGCTTGATCATGTCGTGGTCATCGATCACCATCGCCGTGGTGAGGAGTTTATTAAAGATCCGGTGCTTGTATACATGGAGCCGTATGCTTCATCTACAGCAGAACTCGTAACAGAACTTCTCGAATACCAGCCGAAGAGACTGAAGATGCGTATGCTTGAAGCAACAGCCCTTCTTGCAGGTATTATCGTTGATACGAAGAGTTTCACCCTCAGAACAGGATCTCGTACGTTTGATGCTGCATCTTATTTAAGAGCGCATGGTGCGGACACGATTCTTGTTCAAAAGTTTTTAAAAGAAGATTTAAACACGTATACAAGACGTTCCAAGCTCATTGAGAGTTCGGATGTTTATAAAAAAGGTATCGTCATTGCCAAGAGCTCTCCTGAGGATGCGTACAATCAAGTCGTGATCGCTCAGGCGGCAGATATACTATTAACTATGAACGGCATTCAAGCATCCTTTGTTATTGCAAATCGCATTGACGGCAAAGTAAGCATCAGTGCTCGTTCGCTTGGGGACATCAACGTGCAGATGATCATGGAGAGACTGGAAGGCGGAGGACATCTTACGAACGCTGCCTGCCAGATTGAGAACAGCTCGATTGATGAAGCAGAGATACATTTAAAACGTATTATTGATGAGTATATTGAAGGGGGAGAAGAGGAATGAAAGTAATTTTTCTTCAAGATGTAAAGGGTAAAGGCAAAAAAGGCGAGGTTAAGAACGTTTCTGAAGGCTATGCACGAAACTTCTTATTTCCGAAGAACTTAGCTTCAGAAGCTACATCAGGCGCTATGGCAACACTTCAAGGCCAACAGAAGAGTGAAGAGAAGAAACAACAAGCTCAATTAGAAGAGGCTGAAGCGTTAAAAGCAAAACTTGCTGAGATGACCGTTACGATCAAAACGAAAACAGGTGAAGGTGGCCGCGTTTTCGGTTCTGTGACAAGTAAACAGATCGCTGATGGCTTGAAAGAGCAAGGGATCAAGATTGATAAGCGTAAGATTGAGCTTGCTGAGCCGATTAAAGCACTTGGTTACACGAATGTTTCGATTAAAGTGCATCAACAGGTTACGGCAACTGTAAAAGTACACGTAACAGAAGAATAAAAGAGCCGGGTTTTCCCGGTTTTTTTGCGGGCCAAGAAAGCGTTGATCTCCGTTTCAGATGCTCGCTTTCCGGGGGGCGTGCGGTGAGCCTCTTAGCGCATAGCGCTGTTAAGAGTCTCACCTGTCCTGCTGATCCCCCAGGAGTCTCGCATCTTGCGCTCCAATCAACTTTTCAAAGAAGAAAAAGCTAAAAACCAATACTTTAATATAGCAAAACTGTTAAATATCGAAAAGGATTAAGGAAAGGAGGAACTACTATGAGTGATTTATTTGCTGACCGTATACCGCCGCAGAATATTGAAGCGGAGCAGGCTGTTCTTGGTGCGATCTTTTTAGAGCCCGAAGCTCTTATTACGGCATCTGAGATTCTGCTTCCGGAAGATTTTTACCGTGCTACTCATCAAAGAATCTATCGCGTGATGCTCGATCTTAACGCAAAAGGCGAGCCGGTCGATCTTATCACCGTTACGTCAGAGCTTCAGGATAAGAACCAGCTGGATGAAGTCGGCGGCTTGTCCTTCTTAACGGAGTTAGCGGATAGTTCTCCGACGGCTGCGAACATTGAGTATTACAGCAAGATCGTTGAAGAGAAATCTCTTCTTCGCCGGTTAATTCGTACAGCGACTGATATTACAGCGAACAGCTATGCGCGTGAAGAAGAAGTAGAAGCGATCTTAAACGAAGCGGAAAAGTCGATCTTAGAAGTAGCGAACCGGAAGAACACGAGTGCTTTTACAGCGATTAAGGATGTCTTGGTTCACGCTTACGATAACATTGAAGCTCTTCATAACCGTAAAGGTGATATTACGGGAATACCGACCGGGTTTAATGACTTGGACCGAATGACGGCTGGCTTTCAGCGAAACGATCTAATCATCGTTGCCGCTCGTCCATCCGTAGGTAAAACCGCGTTTGCTCTGAACATCGCGCAGAACGTTGCAACAAAGACAGAGGAGAATGTGGCTATATTCAGCCTAGAGATGGGTGCTGAACAGCTTGTCATGCGTATGCTTTGTGCAGAGGGTAATCTAGATGCACAGCGACTTCGTACAGGGTCTTTGTTACCCGAAGACTGGCAAAAGCTTACGATGGCTATGGGAAGCCTGTCAGCAGCTGGTATCTACATCGATGATACGCCGGGTATTCGTATTAATGATATTCGTGCTAAATGCCGTCGCCTGAAGCAGGAGAAGGGTCTGGGTATGATTTTGATCGATTACTTGCAGCTTATTATGGGTAGCGGGAAATCAGGCGAAAACCGCCAACAGGAGGTTTCTGAGATCTCTCGTTCACTAAAAGCACTTGCTCGTGAGCTGGAAGTTCCGGTTATCGCCCTTTCTCAGCTATCTCGTGGTGTTGAATCCCGTCAGGACAAGCGGCCGATGATGTCCGATATCCGTGAATCAGGTTCCATCGAGCAGGATGCCGATATCGTTGCCTTTCTATATCGTGACGATTATTACGATAAAGAATCAGAAGCGAAGAACATCATTGAGATCATCATCGCTAAGCAGCGTAACGGTCCAACAGGAACGGTAGAGCTCGCTTTCGTAAAAGAATATAATAAGTTCGTTAACCTGGATAGGCGGCATGATGAGAGTGCCATACCGCCGGGCGCATAAAAAAAGCAGCTGGAATTTATTCCGGCTGCTTTTGCATTTCTATTACTTTATTTTCTATTAACCACATTTCTATTCTGTTTTTCACTTTATCTTTTTGAAACGTCTGCCATTTTTCATGTAAACCGAGCTCAATCACTTTATCGGTAAAACGTTTGAAAGGCTCATCCTCATTTAAAGCGTGAAGCAGTTCGCTGTCTTGATGAAAGCTCTCAAATTCAACCATCCAGCTGAAGGATTCAACGTTCATCACCTTTGGAATCTCAATAAATCGGTCTGGTTCTTCGGTATCTAGAAATTCTAGGTTGGGAAGGCCACCGGTTTCGATCGCATCAAGCAGTATCGTTTGTTCATTTTTGTCTAAATAATAGATGTGGTTTGCTTTTGTATCCATATAAGCCACCATTAATTTTTCGATAAGCAAGTAATCGTACCTCCTAAAAAAGGTGAATACTAAAGGATACGATAAGGTTTTCGATCTTTTGGCTATAGAAATGTAAAATTATTACGAACGAAAATATTAATTTATCTTTTAATGTTCGTGTTTTTGATTGACTTCTATCAGATATATTGCTAAACTAAGCTTGGTTTTCAAGATTAGATGATAAATTCGTCAATCGTTAATTTCATGGAGGTGCAACCATGTCATCAGTAGTAGTAGTAGGAACACAATGGGGAGATGAAGGAAAAGGTAAGATTACCGATTATCTCTCAGAAAAAGCAGAAGTAGTAGCTAGATACCAAGGCGGTAACAACGCTGGTCATACAATCGTATTTGAAGGTAAGAAGTATAAGCTTCACCTTATTCCATCTGGAATCTTTTATAAAGATAAAATCTGCGTGATCGGAAACGGAATGGTTGTCGATCCGAAAGCAGTTCTTGAAGAGCTTGCTTATCTACACGGCCACGGAGTAAGTACGGACAACCTTCGTATTTCTAACCGTGCGCACGTCATTCTTCCTTATCACCTTCGTCAAGATATCTTAGAGGAAGAGAGCAAGGGTGCTAACAAGATCGGCACAACGAAAAAAGGAATCGGTCCTGCATACATGGATAAAGCAGCTCGTATCGGAATCCGTATCGCTGACCTTTTAGATCGTGAAGAATTTGAAGAGAAGTTAGAGCGCAACTTAGCGGAAAAGAATCGTTTATTCGAACGCATCTATGAATCAGAAGGCTTTACGAAAGAGCAGATCTTAGATGAGTATTATGAATACGGTCAACAAATTAAAAAATATGTAGTCGACACATCAGTTGTTCTTAACGATGCATTGGATGATGGCCGTCGTGTTCTATTTGAAGGCGCACAAGGTGTTATGCTTGATATCGACCAAGGAACATATCCATTCGTTACGTCTTCAAACCCTATCGCAGGGGGAGTAACAATCGGTTCTGGTGTTGGTCCTTCTAAGATCAACCATGTTGTAGGTGTTTCAAAAGCGTATACAACACGTGTTGGAGATGGTCCGTTCCCAACTGAGCTTCATGATGAGATCGGTAACCAAATTCGTGAAGTTGGCCGTGAGTACGGTACAACGACAGGACGTCCGCGTCGTGTAGGTTGGTTTGACGCAGTAGTTGTTCGTCATGCTCGCCGTGTTTCAGGGATCACGGATCTTTCTTTGAACTCAATCGACGTTCTAACAGGTATTGAAACGTTGAAAATCTGTGTAGCGTACAAATACAAAGGTGAACTAACGTATGAATTCCCAGCGAGCCTTAAAGAGCTTGCTCAATGTGAGCCTGTATTCGAAGAAATGCCAGGCTGGACAGAAGATATTACAGGTGTGAAAGATCTTGGAGAGCTTCCAGAGAACGCGCGTCATTATGTAGAGCGTATCTCGCAAGTAACTGGTATTCCACTTTCTATCTTCTCAGTTGGACCAGACCGTAACCAAACAAACATGGTACGAGGCGTATTCGCTTAAAAATTTGTGGCCCCTTGGTGAAACGAGGGGCTTTATTTTTGATGAAATAGAAATGCTTTCGTGAGTATTTTTAAGGATTCCAAAGTTTTTTTGAAAAATATACAGAAAACATATTGCCAAAGCTTCAATATCGTGATAAAGTAACACTTGTCGTGAAAAAACGACAAACGTTTTAAAACAAAGCACGAGCCATTAGCTCAGTTGGTAGAGCATCTGACTTTTAATCAGAGGGTCGAAGGTTCGAATCCTTCATGGCTCACCACTTTTTTTAAAAAAGTGGCCCGTTGGTCAAGCGGTTAAGACACCGCCCTTTCACGGCGGTAACACGGGTTCGAATCCCGTACGGGTCACCATTTTTTCTTTAAGTAAAGTAAATAAAAGCATTTAAAAGTGGACTCGTGGTGTAGTGGTTAACATGCCTGCCTGTCACGCAGGAGATCGCCGGTTCGACCCCGGTCGGGTCCGCCACTTTTATGGCTCGATAGCTCAGATGGTAGAGCAGAGGACTGAAAATCCTCGTGTCGGCGGTTCGATTCCGTCTCGAGCCACCATTTTACTTTAAAAATCCTAAAACATGTTGCATGTTCCTTGAAAAGGGAGCATGCTTTTTTTATTTTTTTGCGTACGGTCGGTCGCCGTTAGTGGAGGGTATGTAGCAAGGACGTCTTTGTCGAGAATGATCGAATGGCCTTTATTTTGTCTCTAAGACTTAATTGCCATCGAATTAGACTTAATTTTTTTTATTTCGACTTAATTGCATCAAGATTAGACTTAATTAACAGCTCAAGTACCCCGTGGGGTATCAACACTGACCCCTTCCGGCAGCAGAAACAACACCGATACACCTCAAAAAAAGCATGCAAAGAGACATGCACAGCACAAATCAGCTTATCCACACTAAGATTCATAACATTTTCACACCAACCATATACTTTTAATGCTGATAAAGAGGGATAAGTACTCAATCGTTCGAATATAGTGTATCAATTGGGATGAGGAAGGTAGTGATCATACAGATGGAATTTGAATGGGCGCTGTATTTGATCGCGAGTTACCTTGTTGGTTGCATCATGACAGGGTTTCTTGTAGCAAAGCTTATAAAAGGCGTTGATTTACGATTGTTAGGCAGCGGAAATATAGGAGCACGGAATGCTGGAAGAGTATTAGGGCCATCAGGATTCGTACTCACGTTAGCTGGCGACATCTTAAAAGCGGCTGCGGTCGTTTGGGCAGGCATACAATTTCAATTTCCCCCATATATACAGCTTCTTGGTTTTCTAGCGGTGATTCTCGGACATCTCTATCCCATCTTTCTTCGTTTTCATGGCGGGAAGGGAGTCGCTTCTTTTATCGGAGGGATGATTATTTTTCACCCCATATCTGCTGTTCTTGTAGCAGCTGCATTTCTGCTCTTTTATGGAATTAAAAGAAGTCTAACTGTAGCGGGACTTTTTGCTTTTGCGCTCACTCCTTTCTTCTACTGGCTGTTTGAAAAGCAGTGGCTAGAGACGTTACTCCTGATTCCAATCAGCTTCCTTGTTGTGTATGTTCAAAAAGAAGATATAAAAGAGCGCATCAAATTAACGGAATAGGTGTTAAATAAGGGTATAAATCGGTGAATTTATACTCTTTTTTATGTCGTTTATTTACAGTTGCATTACAAAATCCCTGAAATTCTGACAAAGCGAAATTCCTTATGATAGGATACTAGAGGTGCTAAAGGCATAAAGAGTAGTAGGTCTTTAGGCATATTTTAGAGATTATAGAAAGAATCTTTAGGGGGAAATAGAAAAAGTGAACAGTCGAAAAACCACTGAAAGATTTATTAAATATATCGCACTGCCGTTCGTTGCAGTGATTTTAATAGTGTCAGCATTCACGATGAATCCATCGAACACATCTGCGAGTAGCGACGATAACCAGTTGATCAAGACGGTTTATCACGTTTATGTAGATGGAAAGAAGGTTGGAACGGTTCGTGAAGAAAGTGTTGTCGACGAGACAGTCGACCAAATTCTCCAACAGGCAAAAGGTAGAAAGAATAACTTTGCTTTTGCAGTGAGAGAGTCTATCGAGCTTAAGCCTGAAAAAATGTTCAGACCAGAGTTTGATAACGAAGAAGTAAGAGAGAACTTGAAGAAGCAGCTAACGGTTGAAGTTGAGGCTTATCGTTTAGTCGTTGGCGGACAAACTGTTGCGTATGTTTCTAGCAAAAAAGAAGCAAAAGATACGTTGCTGAAGCTAAAGCTCGAACATGTTTCAAAAGCCGAGCTAGATGACATCGAAAAAAAGAAAGCTGAGAACGAAAAGCTTGAAGTACCGGACTTAAAATCGGGAGAACGTAAAGTGGTTGATATCGACTTTTCAGCGCCAGTTCTTATTCAAAAAGCGCAAACATCTATCAGTAAGCTCGTTACGGTAGATGATGCCATTTCTTCTTTGAAAGAAGGCAGTCTGCACAAAAAAGAGCATGTGGTTCAAAAAGGAGAAACGGTTCAATCCATCCTAGAAAAATATCACTTAACGATGGATCAGTTATTCACGTTAAACCCAAGGCTTATGTTAGTACCCGTTGTTCGTACAGGACAGGCAGTAACCGTTACTGAAAAAGAGCCTTATACCGAGGTCCTTGTGTACGAAGCAACACGTGTTCAGAATGAACTTCCTTTCCAGGTTGAGAAGCAAGAAGATAGTACGTTGGAAAAAGGACAGGTTAAAACCGTTCAAAAAGGACAAGTTGGCTTAGAAGATATTACGTATACAACAAGAAAAGCCGATAACAAAGTGCTACAAAAAGAAATTTTAGAGAAAAAGCAAGTGAAGACTCCGGTTACAGAAATTCAAAAGATTGGTACGAAAGTGATTCCTTCTAAAGGGACAGGAACTCTTTCATGGCCGGCTGTAGGTGGATATATTTCTAGCCATAAAGGCACGCGCTGGGGTAAAGAGCATAAAGGAATGGATATTGCTCGACCTTCAGAACGTTCAATCTTAGCTGCAGACAACGGTAAAGTTGTTTCTGCTAGGTGGGATGGAGATTATGGAAACAAGATCATTATTGATCACAACAATGGCATGAGAACCATTTATGCGCATCTTGATTCTATTTCTGTTTCATCAGGTGATGTTGTGCAGAAAGGATCAAAGATTGGTCTGATGGGTTCAACTGGGCGATCGACTGGAGTGCATTTGCATTTTGAAGTGTACGAGAATGGTGTGCTTAAAGATCCAGCTGATTTTGTAAGTGAAAATTAAAAAAATGTGAAAGTAGGTTGATTTCCGTTTCAGATGCTCGCTTTCCAGGGGGCGTGCGGTGAGCCTCTTAGCGCTCTGCGCTGTTAAGAGTCTCACCTGTCCCGCTGATCCCCTAGGAGTCTCGCATCCTACACTACAACCAACCTTGCAATGAAGATAAATAACAAACAAACCTCTTAGGATCTATAGCATCCTGGGAGGTTTTTCATGCTCAAAACGAATTGAATTACTTTCAGGATGTATTCCACACAGCGAACTTTCGACGGTGATCTTATGTGAACCCAACTTTTCTTTGTCAAAAATTAGAAGGTTTTGCTAGTAGTATGGAGAAAGTTTCAACTGTGATAAAATAGTAGAGATACCATATAATCGATACTACAAAATATTCTGCTATATATAAAATAGAGTTTCCGAAAGAAGGAGCGTTCTCATGGATAAGAAAATTCTCGTTGTGGATGATGAAAAACCCATTGCAGATATTCTGCAGTTTAATCTTGAAAAAGAAGGTTTTACTGTAAGTTGCGCATATGATGGCATTAATGCGTTAGAAAAGGTAGAAAAAGAGAAGCCGGATATGATTTTACTAGATATCATGCTTCCACTAAAAGACGGTATGGAAGTATGCCGTGAGATCCGTAAAAAGTACGATATGCCGATCATCATGCTTACAGCAAAAGACTCTGAAATTGATAAAGTATTAGGTTTAGAGCTTGGGGCCGATGATTACGTGACGAAGCCGTTCAGCACGCGTGAATTAATTGCACGTGTTAAGGCTAACCTGCGCCGTCATCAGCAGGAATCAGAGCGTGAAGTAGACGAGAACAATGAGATCACGATCGGTTCTCTCACGATTCATCCTGATGCTTATATCGTGACCAAACGTGGCGAAACCATCGAGTTAACACATCGTGAATTTGAACTGCTGCATTATTTAGCAAAACATATCGGACAAGTGATGACGCGTGAACACTTACTCCAAACCGTATGGGGATACGACTACTTTGGTGATGTAAGAACGGTCGATGTAACGGTTCGTCGTCTGCGCGAAAAAGTTGAAGATAACCCAAGTCACCCATTATGGATCATTACAAGACGCGGAGTGGGGTATTACTTAAGAAATCCTGATCAGGAGTAGTCATGATGGATAAAGTCAATTTTTTTAAATCAATACACGTTAAGTTTGTATTGATTTATGTATTGCTCATTTTAATAGCCATGCAAGTGATCAGCGTTTATTTTATCAACAACTTAGAATCTGATCTTCGGCAGAGCTTCTCTAAATCACTTTACGATAGAGTGAATTTATTAGAGTTTAACGTTGAGCAAAAGATGAAAGACAAAGATCGGTACAAAGATAAAAAGACTGACGATGGTGAAGATCCGATAACGCTTGAAGATGATATTCAAGCGTTAATTGACGAGGAATTTGAAGAGAAAGAGATTCAAGTACTTAATGAAGATGGCATGGTACTTGCGAGCAATAAACGGCAGTTAGTGGGGCAGATCAGCTTCAACCCGAAGATCAAGCTTGCTCTTGAAGGAACGGTCGATGATGAGATCATGCTTCATGAAGGCGAGCGGGTCATGGTGCTCGCTAAACCGATCAAAATTGATGCTACCGGTGAGAATATTGGGGCTATCTATTTAGTCGCTTCTATTGAAGGCATATTTAAACAAATCTCTCGTATCAATAGCATTCTAGTGACCGGAACCGTAATCGCTCTTATTATTACAGGGCTACTAGGTGTCTTTTTGGCGCGTACGATCACACGGCCTATGGCAGATATGAGAAAGCAAGCTCTTGTTATGGCGAGAGGGGACTTTTCTCGTAAAGTTCAGCTGTACGGAGATGATGAGATCGGTCAGCTCGCTATGACCTTTAACAACTTAACAACAAAGCTGCAAGAAGCAACGGCTATTACAGAGAGCGAGCGTAGAAAGCTGCGTTCCGTTCTTACGTATATGACAGATGGTGTGATTGCGACAGATCGTGAAGGAGCGATTATCCTCATGAACGACCGTTCTGAAGAGATGCTGAACATCTCCAGGCAGAACGCGCTAGGCACGCCTCTTATGGAGCTATTGCGCTTAAATACGGAATACACGTGGGAAGAGCTTTATAACGAATACGAATCCATGTTGCTCGATTTTAGTACAGACGATATGCACTATGTGGTGCGAGCAAACTTCTCAACGATACAAAAAGATGACGGGCCAATCAATGGTCTTATTTGTGTTCTTCATGATGTTACTGAGCAAGAACAGATCGATAACGAACGAAGAGAGTTTGTATTCAACGTTTCACATGAGCTTAGAACACCACTGACGACGATGAGAAGTTATCTAGAGGCACTGGCTGAAGGGGCGTGGCAGGACGAGAACATCGCTCCGCGTTTCTTAGAGGTTACTCAGAATGAGACAGAACGAATGATAAGGCTCGTAACGGATCTCCTTCAATTATCCAAGATGGACAGCAAAGATTATCGATTTAACTTTTTTGAGATTGATTTGGTCGAGTTCTTAAACGGCATAATCGATCGCTTTGAGATGCTTGAAAAAGAAAACATTGAATTATCTCGCTCATTGCCAACACATAAGATCAACGTTCAGCTGGATACCGATAAGATGACACAAGTGCTTGATAACATCATCTCGAACGCGATGAAGTATTCTCCTGAAGGTGGAACGATTACCTTTACAGCGGCTGTTATCGGACGCAAAGTGAAGGTAAGTATCTCAGATCAAGGCGTCGGAATTCCGAAGAACAACGTTTCTAAGATCTTTGATCGTTTCTTTAGGGTGGACCGTGCTCGTTCTCGAGATATCGGAGGCACAGGCCTAGGTCTTGCGATTGCAAAAGAGATCGTACTTGCGCATGGCGGAGACATTTGGGCAGAAAGTGAATGGGGCCAAGGAACGACCATCCACTTTACTCTTCCTTTAAAAAAGGTTAAGGAGGGGCTGCAATGAACTGGTTAAAGTGGATTACACATGCAAAAGAAGTGATCACCTTTTTCAAGAAGAATTACGAACATATTAAGTCTATCGCGCTCACTGTCTTAATCGGTATGAGCCTTGTTCTTACATGGAGCTTGTGGACATTCAAGCCAAGCTATCCATCACTTGAAGGAGCTCGTATCGTTAAGAAGCAAGAAGTTGATATTGAAGCCGGCGTGAAACAACTCGTCTATCCTACACAAGTGATCTATCACAGTGGAGACGAGTTATACGGACTTGAAGCGAACAACTTATTGAAAGAGTTTCATATGGGCTTGAACGAAACGAAATTTACGTTTGATACAGGTTCAAAAAATAATCGAGCTTTCGATCCAGATGAAAAATTCCTACGAGACAACAAGTACGTGGAGATTATTTTTCCAGTAGGTATGAGTCAGGATATTTACAAAGAGATCTTCTCGTTTGAATCCGAGATACAAGCTACTAAACCACAAAATGTTGATCGAATCTTCTTATACCAAGATAAAATGACTGATAGTATTGAAGGCTATCTTGTTTCTTATCAAAATAAAAAGATGCAAAAGATTAGGGCAACAAATAACCAGCTAAATCCATTAATAAGAGATATGGATAAGTGGGTCGATACGGGGAACTTAATTCCTTATATCCAGCATGATATTGAGGATGACGGGAAAGAAGGACAAGCAGAGATCCTTAGAAGATTTTATTTTCCTAAAGACTCGCTAGCCTTAACTCGCTATACGTACCTTTCAAAAGCAACAGGTGAGGATACGTATGAAATGTATAAAAAAGCGCTGTTCAAAGATCCGTTAGCCGTAAAAAGTGCTTCTGATAAAAATCAGATCACGTATGCTGATGGAACAGCTGCAATGGTTGTAAATGAGGTGCAAAATCGTTTCGCGTTTACAAACTTTGCGGGAAATCGGAATCCAAATACAACACCAAACATTTCACCACTCTATCAATCCTTAGACTATATCAATACGCACGCAGGGTGGGGAAACCCGTATATCCTTTCCGCTCTATCAACGTACTCAGCAAACTTCTGGCTATTTGTTGAGAATTTGCCTGTGTTGGATCCGGAGATGCAGATGAGCCTAGTTTGGTATGAAAATGAGCTTAAGGAATATCAGCGCTCACTCGTTCAGTTACAACTCGACCAAAAGTCTTATCTCTCACAGAAAGTCAACATTCAGTCAGGATTAGAAGTTAAGAAAGAGCTCGAAGAAAAAGATTACAACAAGAACTATGTTCAAGATGTTCGTATTGGATTTACGATGAAAAAGCAAAAAGAACCTCACGTATATAAGCTAGAGCCGCAATGGTTTATTAACTATGATGCTAAAGGATGGCAGCCATTATTTACAGAGACGGGAAAGGAAGGATATTAATTGAATTGGCAAAGAACAAAAAGCATTTTTATCCTTACCTTTCTTATCTTAAATCTATTTTTGGGGTATCAGCTCTATCAAAAGAACGACATTAACAACATCTCGAGACTCACTGATCAGCCTCTAGAAGAGCGTTTGGCGAATAACGAAATTTCACTTTCTGAGAAGCTGCCAAAATATAAAGAAAAACAAACCTTGATCAGTGCTCAGCGTTACAAGTTTTCTGAGGAAGAAAAGAAATCTCCTTCAAAGAACGTTTCATTGGATAAGGAAGCGAGCACAGACATCACCCTTCACTACGATTTTAGTAAACCGATGGATCTTCCGAAAAAGGATACGAAAGATCTGATTTCAGAGCTTAATCAATTTGCAGAAGAAAACATCTCACGCGGTAAAGAATATGCTTTTTACGAATGGGATAAAGAGAGCAACATCGTCTGGTTTACGCAGGTCTACCAAGAGAAAAAGGTCTTCTATAACCCTACTAATTTTGGTATTGTTGCGGATGCAAAAGATTACGATGTGCCGAACGGAATGATCAAGTTCACGCTTGATGATAAAGGAAACCTTACTAGTTTTACGCAAACTTATCTCTTTATTACGAGACAAGGAGCTTTCCAACAAATCATCTCACCTAGCAAAGCACTTGAGAAACTATTAGAAACAAACCTTCAAAAAGGTGATCATATACAAAAAGTGGAGCTTGGCCACTATAGCCTTGTAGGTGAAGGGGAAGTTCAGGTTTATACACCTACATGGTTCATAGAAACCAAGGACGGCCAGTATTTAGTTAATGCGACTGACAGTTCCATTCAAGTTTTGACGGAAAAGGCAGAGTAGAGAGGAACATGCGGTTATGAGTTTAAAATTTAGCGTTCTTGCAAGCGGCAGTTCGGGAAACGCTGTTTACGTTGAAACCGAACAAACACGCTTGCTCGTGGATGCGGGCTTAAGTGCCAAACAGATTCAAATATTATTTGAAAAAGCAGCATGCGGTGAGGTGGCTGACATTGATGGAATCCTCGTCACGCATGAACATAGCGATCACATAAAGGGACTCGGTGTGCTGGCTCGGAAATTTAAGCTGCCGATCTATGCGAACAAAAATACGTGGAATGCCATGAACGGTTTGATTGGTGAAGTGGCGACCGAGCAAAAGTTTGAGTTTGAGATGGAAAGTGTGAAAACGTTCAACGATTTAGAAGTTGAATCCTTTGGCGTGTCACATGATGCGGCGGAACCGATGTTTTACGTGTTTCATCACAACGGCCGAAAGCTAGCACTTATGACAGATACAGGCTATGTGAGTGATCGTATGAAAGGAATCATCCGTGACAGCCACTCGCTCGTGATCGAATCTAACCATGATATCAATATGCTCATGATGGGGCGGTATCCGTGGAACATTAAACGCCGTATTCTAGGGGACCATGGTCATATTTCGAACGAAGATTGTGGACATGCTCTCGCTGATGTAATCGGTGACGGTACAAAACATATCTACCTTGCTCACTTGAGTAAAGATAACAATATGAAGGATATTGCTCGTTTAGCCGTGGAGCAGACGTTAAAAACGTATGATATTTCAGCGGGTGAACAAGTGATCCTTCACGATACAGATGCGAGTCAGCCAACAAAATTGGCTTTAGTCTAAAATACTTACTTGTTTAAAGTAAGCCGTTTCCGGAAATAACAATAAGTGTGGGAAATTATGAAAAATAACCCAAAATGTCCATAATTTCAGGACTAATTGCTTATACTAGGTTATGAATTCATCCATTTTATTGTTGAAAGGAACGGTGAGGAGCATATGGGCTATTACGATGATGATTATGAATCACCATCTCGACAAAAAGGAAACCGCGGAGGAAAGTTTCTACCAGCGTTGCTAGGAGCCATTCTAGGCGGATTGCTTGTCTTATTTACAGTACCTGCACTAGGAGGAGCTGGTCTTTTACCAGATAATCTGTATCCTCCGAACGAAGAACAAAATGGTCTGGGTACTGACGAAAATGTGGAACAGCGAAAAGTGGATGTCGATTTAACAACGAATGTAACAGATGCCGTTGATAAAGCATCCGGAGCGGTTGTGGAAGTCATCAACATTCAGCAGACTGATTTTTGGAGCCAGCAGCCTGCAGGTACAGGATCAGGGGTTATTTATAAAAAAGAAGGCAACAAAGCGTATGTGGTAACAAATGACCACGTTGTGGCGGACGCTAACCAGATTGAGATCACGCTAAGCAACGGCACGAAGCTTAAAGGTACTTTACGCGGAACAGATCCTCTCATGGACTTAGCTGTAGTTGAGATTGATGGCAGCAAGGTCGATAGTGTAGCAGAGTTTGGAGTGTCAGGTGACTTAAAACGTGGTGAACCGGCAATCGCAATCGGTAACCCACTCGGAAACTTCCCTGGATCTGTTACACAAGGTATTGTTTCTAGTGCAGACCGTTCGATTCCAGTTGATCTGGATCAAGACGGAAACCCAGATTGGCAAGCTGAAGTTATTCAAACGGATGCAGCGATCAACCCTGGTAACAGCGGAGGTGCTTTAATTAATATCTCCGGTCAGGTGATAGGGATCAACTCTTCTAAAATCGCGCAGAACGAAGTAGAAGGAATCGGATTCGCTATTCCATCTGATGTAGCAAAACCGATCATCGAAGACCTTGAGAAATATGGTGAGACACGCAGACCGTTCTTAGGCGTTAACATCATTCCGCTTTCTCAAGTGAACACGTATCAACGTGAGCAAACACTGAAGATTCCAGACAGCGTGCAAGAAGGTGTTGTTGTTATGGAGATCACGTCAGCCTCACCAGCAGCGCGTGCAGGTATTAAGGAAATGGACGTTATTGTCGAGATGGGTGGAGAGAAGATCAAAGACCCAATCGCTCTTCGTAAGTTCCTTTATACAAAAGCGAAGATTGGTGATGAGGTGGATGTGACGTTCTATCGTGATGGGAAGAAGAAGACCGTGAAAGTTGAATTGAGCGGTGGTAATCAATCTCAATAAAAGGGAAACAGGGGGCTTTAGGGTCTCCTGTTTTTTCTTTTTGGTGTGGCTCTGGTGACTTTGAGAGTGAGTTGATTTCCGTTTCAGGTTGCTCGCTTTCCGCGGGGCAGGCGGTGAGCCACATTCGTACGTTTCACGTATAAGTGTCTCACCTGTCCCACAGGAGTCTCGCACCTTCCACTACAATCAACTTGACGGTGAAGAATGAAAATAAAAGACAAAAGATAAGAAATACAAATACCCCTACCATTTAAGAAAAATCTAATGTTGATTCCACATGTGGACAACTTTATTTTAGCGGATTGTTTACACACAGCTGTATATTCGTTAGTGTAATAAGAAGAATTGTGGATAAGTTAGGAGTGAAAAGATTTGGTTATTATTTGCTGCAAAGACCATGCTGAGCTTGCGATTGACATCATTGTGGATGAATTTGAAACGCCACCAGTTGTAGAGTTACTAACAGAGAATGATGAGTTATCAACAGGTTGTGAATACTGTGATAACAAAGGTGTATATAAAGTATCGAACATATGAACGCCTACAAGATATAGCACTAATTGTGCATATGTGGATAAGTTCTGGGGATAACTTATTTGAAAGGAAGTTTTCAACAAGTGAATATTTCAATCGTTTCCGTAGGGAAATTAAAAGAAAAATACTTAAAACTAGGTATAGATGAATACTTAAAAAGATTAGGACCTTATGCAAAAGTAGAAATTATCGAGGTTCCTGATGAAAAAGCACCTGAAACATTAAGTGATCAAGAGATGATCATGGTTAAAAACGCTGAAGGTGAAAGAATTCTGGCAAAGATCGGCCAAGATGTTCATGTGATTGCAATGGCGATCGAAGGAAAGGCTGTTTCATCGGAAGATTTGGCTAAGAATTTAGATCAGCTAGCGACTTATGGGAAAAGCAAAGTGGCATTTGTCATTGGAGGATCCCTAGGGTTAAGTGACGCTGTAATGGAGCGGGCGAATGAGAAGATTTCATTTGGAAAGATTACGTATCCGCATCAGTTGATGAAGTTGGTGTTGGTTGAGCAGATTTATAGAGCTTTCAGGATTAATAGAGGAGAACCGTACCATAAATAATAATTCTTTTAATAAGAAACAGCACCTATCTTATAAAGGTGCTGTTTCTTTTTGCAGTTTGTATTGGGTATCTAACTATTCGACACAGGATACTTCAACCCATTTTTCTTAATCTTATCTTTAATAATTGTCTCAACATCCAGATCAAGTTCACTACATAGCATGAGTCCGTAAATGAAAACATCAGCGATTTCTTCTTTAATATTTTCTATGTTTTGTTCTACAGCCTCTTCACTGCTTCTCCATTGAAAATCTTCTAATAGTTCAGCAGCTTCAATTGAAAGAGAAATGGCAAGATCTTTTGGATTATGGTGAGGTTTCCAGCCTCTTTCATCTCGAAATTCATTGATAGCGTTTATTAGCTGTTTAATTTCATTCATGTATGCTCATCCTTAGTCATAGTCTTTTTTGGGTTAAAATCTAGTTCATATAATTTTATCACTTTAGTGCAGGTAGTAGAGGATAAACTCGTAAAGCAGTTATGTTCAATGCAATACCAGTATTGTACAGTTGACAAAACCCCAACTCCATAATAGTATTGAAAATTATATTCATAACTAAAAAATATTTATAGATAGCAAGCTATGATCGCTGTAGGTCGTACTACAGCAGGAGCAGCTTCTGGAGAGACCGCTTTGTTAGCGGCGCCGAAGGGTTCACAATCTCAGGCAAACGGACAGAAGAGTATCGAATTTTGACTTTGTTGTGCCTGTCATATCTAGCGCAGTGAATGCTTTTTTCATATTCTAATGTACAAGAGATTGGAGATTCCTCCAGTCTCTTTTTTACGTTGTATTTGCATCTTAGAAGGAGGATTCATACGTGTCACAGCAAGAGTTGAAGAGAGATTTAGCTAACCGTCATGTGCAGCTGATTGCTATTGGCGGAACGATTGGTACGGGGTTATTTTTAGGTTCAGGAAAAGCGATTCAGCTTGCCGGACCGTCTGTTATTTTTGCTTATTTGATCGTTGGGGTCGCTTTGTTTTTTATGATGAGAGCGTTAGGGGAACTGCTGCTTTCAAACGCAGGTTATGAGTCGTTTACCGATATTGCGGAGGATTATCTTGGTCCGCGAGCTGCGTTTATCACAGGATGGACGTATTGGTTCTGTTGGATCATGACTGCGATGGCCGATGTGATAGCGGTCGGTGTCTATGTTCAATATTGGTTTGATATACCGCAGTGGGTTCCGGCGATTGTTTGTTTGCTTCTTTTACTTGGACTGAACCTATTAACGGTAAAGCTTTTCGGTGAATTGGAGTTTTGGTTCGCATTAATCAAGGTGATTACGATTCTAGCGTTAATTGTGATAGGCGTAGTTCTACTCGTTATGGGTTACCAGACGGATGCGGGAACGGTTTCCTTAGGCAACCTATGGGAACATGGAGGTTTGTTTCCTAATGGTGTGACTGGTTTCCTACTCTCGTTCCAAATGGTTGTGTTCGCGTTTGTGGGAGTGGAGTTAGTCGGTGTAGCGGCAGCAGAAACGTCTAATCCAAGAAAGAATATCCCGTCTGCGATCAATAAAATTCCACTTCGAATTCTATTTTTCTATGTTGGCGCATTGATCGTGCTGCTCTGCATCAATCCATGGACAGAGTTAAACGCAACGGAAAGTCCGTTTGTTAAAACGTTTAGCTTGATAGGGATTCCGCTTGCAGCTGGGATTATCAATTTCGTTGTACTGACTTCAGCGGCATCTGCCTGCAACAGCGGGTTGTTCTCAACGAGTCGTATTCTTTTTACGTTAAGCAAGAGTGAGCAGGCTCCTCGTTCTTTTAAGAAACTAACGAAAAATGCTGTGCCAGGAAACGCGTTATGGGTTTCGACTATAGTTGTTTCAGTTGGAGCGCTCCTCAGCAAGCTTATTCCAGAGCAAGCTTTTGGCATCGTAACGACCATCAGTGCCATCTGTTTCATCTGGGTGTGGAGCGTAATCTTGATTAGCCATATTAAATACCGTAAAACACGATCTGATTTGCACAAGAAGTCAACGTTCAAAGCACCTTTTGCTCCATTCATTAATTATGTGGTGCTCGCGCTGTTTGGGTTAATTTTGATCGTGCTGCTCGTGGCAGAAGCTACACGTCCGGCGTTATTGCTGACACCCATTTGGTTTATTTTATTATTTTTCTTGTATGCTTTTAAAAAACCTATGCTGAAATAAAAGGATTGGTTATTTGGAATGCATCATTGATCTGGATCCTTAAAGACATCTTACATTTTATAAGTAGCATCTTTAAGCAGGTGAAATGCAGGAAGCGACGAATTTTCCTTTAGAGTTAATTACAAGGAGGTTTTTAGGGTGAATTTGTCAAGAAATCGGAGAACAGACACTGCTTCAAAAGTAATCCCAGTTCCACCTCAAATCGTCTATCTAGCTATTATAAATCCGGATTCACTAATTCAATGGCTTCCGCCTGAAGGGATGTCGGGTAAAATTGATACCTATGATTGCCGTGAAGGAGGAGCTTATAAAATGACGCTTACGTATGAATTGGATGAGTTGATTCTTGGCAAAACGTCGTATAACACCGATGTGGCGGAAGGAACATTTTTGGAGCTGGTCCCAAACCAGCGAATTGTCCAATCTGTTAACTTCAATTCCGAAGATCCTGCTTTCTCGGGTGAGATGATACAGAAATGGATATTGGAAGATGTTTTGGGAGGCACTAATGTTACAATCATTTGTGAAAACGTACCAGAAGGTATTCGTAAGGAAGATCACGACACTGGACTAAAGTCCACGCTAGAAAATCTTGCTGCTTTTACTGAGAAATTGTAAATAGACACATGAAATTTATCGGATTAACAAGCCAGAGATTTTTTAAAATCTCTGGCTTGTTTCAGTTATTTTATTAATCTTTTTGTTTTTTAGTTTAGGGGCGTGGGGACGGTTCTCGTGCTTCTTATTTTATAATTAGATGGAAAGGTGAATCCTTTAGTGTTTACAGTTGTAAGTTAGGAAGCAGCAGAACCGTCCCTTTGCTTTCCCTACCTCCTCGCACTCCATCGATTTATGAGTCCAACTAGATGACCATTTACGAAAATAACCCCAAGGATAATAATTGCTCCACCTAGAATACTGGTATAAATAACCTTTTCATGTAGAAGTAGCACGGCTGCTATCAGTGTAGAGACTGGTTCAAGGTATAAGAAAACAGATACTTGAGTGGCCTCCAACACCTCTAATGCTTTTGCCCAGTACCAGTAGGCAATACCGGATACAAAGACTCCAAGGAAGATAAGATGAGCCCATTCTACGCCATCTAGAAGAGTAAGCTTTTCCCAGCTTTTGTTCTGAAAGATGAATGGGAGAGTAAGCAAAAGTCCCAAAGTACTCATGTAAAAGGTGAGGACCAATGCAGGCAATGGCACTTTTAGGCTTTTTAGTAAAACTGAATAAATGGCCCAATTTAAAGTACTGAGAACCATCAGTAGATACCCGATGTTGATCGAGAATCCTAATGACCTGTCTCCACCTGCTGTTGTGACCAGCAATACACCACTAATGGCCAAAATAATTCCAATAGCCTTTGGAAATGTCATCTTTTCATGCAGAAAGACCATGGAAAGAACGACGGTAAAAATCGGGGATAACGTAATGAGCCAGCCTGCAGAGGATGCATCAATGGATAAAAGTGCGCTTGCCTGAATAACTTGATGAAGAAAAACACCAAGAATCCCTAATACGATTAAGTGAGGGATATACTGTATCGGCAGCTTCATGGAATGTTCCTTTTTTACAAGGATAAGCACTAATAAAAATAATGCACCTATACCAAAACGGATGACCAGAAGTGTAAAGGGATCAAGCTTGTCCAATACCGCTTTAGTCGAGACAAAGGATATTCCCCAAAGGCTGATGGACATGGTGGCATACAATGAGGCTCCTAGCATTTTTCGAAATGAAATCATAGATAGGCTTTCCTTTCCCAGTCAATTGTTCTACCATCTTATGCTTGTCCTCGAAAAAACATGAGGATGAGAAGCTTAGCTAGAATCAAGAAAGTTCTTGTGAAACGAGGAGAAGGAAGCGGCAGAACGCGCAGATATCTAATAATCATACAAGTGCAAAGGTGATAGAAAAAGGCTGATAAAATAGTGACTGACGAAGAAGGGAAACAAAAGGAGTTCTCTTCTTTTTGCTTTTTCGTTTAGATAGTTAAAGAACAACCGAACGACCAACCTTTCGTTTTCATCTGTTAATTTCCTCATAACACGTTTATCTTTTTAATGAATTGTGCTCTAATAAGAAAGAGTTAAAAAAGCAGGTAGTTTATGTACACTATGGGTTAAATGAGCATTAGTGTATGTATCAAGAGTTTGCGAAATGAGGAATACCCATGAAAAGATTTAAGAAGTTTTATATAGAGATTACGAGCATCTGTAATTTGGCGTGTCATTTTTGTCCTCCAACTGAACGAGCTAAACAATTCATATCCATTGATGATTTTAAGAAACGTTTAGACCAGATCAAGCCTTATACTGATTTCATCTATCTACATGTAAAAGGTGAGCCGCTGCTTCATCCTAAAATTGATCAGTTATTGGACTTGGCCCATGAAAGAGGATTTAAAGTTAACATCACGACGAATGGGACGCTCATTAAAAAGAATTGGGACAAGCTCATTAATAAGCCTGCGCTCAGACAGATGAATTTCTCCCTTCATAGCTTCGATGGCCACGTTGGTCAGAGTATGACGGATAAAGAAGAATACGTTAGAACGATCCTTGCATTTGTACAAGAAGCAACGAGAGAGTCTTCGTTATTTGTTTCTTTAAGGCTTTGGAACTTGACGCAAGACAATGCAACGAACTTGGAGAAACAGCGTAACCGTCAGCTGCTTGAGATTATTGAGAATGAATTTAATCTCGCTTTTAAAATTGAAGAAAAGCTCACGCCGGGTAAAGGTATCAAACTAGCGGATCAAATTTTCATCAATCAAGATTACGAGTTTAAATGGCCGGCACTGCATGAAGAAGAGGACGACGGAAAAGGGTTCTGCTACGGCCTTCGCAATCAAGCGGGCATTTTGGCGAACGGTACAGTCATTCCATGCTGCCTAGATGGAGAAGGGGTCATTAACTTAGGAAATATTAATGAAACAGACTTCTCAACTATTATTGAAGGTGACCGAGCGAATAATCTTGTAGATGGTTTTTCGCGAAGAGAAGCGGTTGAAGAACTTTGTAGAAAATGTGGTTATCGTAAGCGGTTTGGTAAATAGTAGGAAAACATATGCAAGACATTTAAGGCGGGGAGTTACCCTGTCTTTTTTTTGGGCAAAAAAACGCACCTAATCTCAAGAGCTCTGAAGCAGCAAATTCTGCATCAGCATTGTGATTAGGTGCGTTCATTATTTATTATTTTAATTTAACATCAAATCGATCAGCGTCCATTACTTTTACCCATGCTGCGACAAAGTCGCGTACGAATTTTTCTTGGTTGTCATTCTGCGCATACACTTCAGCGAGTGCACGAAGTTCTGAGTTGGATCCGAACACGAGATCAAAGCGGGAAGCGGTTCGCTTCACTTCTCCTGATTTACGATCGCGACCTTCGTACTCGTTAAAGCCTGTTGATTTCCACTCTACGCCCATGTCGAGCAAGTTTACGAAAAAGTCGTTCGTTAACGTGCCAACGCGGTCTGTGAATACGCCGTGTTTCGTATTCTTATAGTTTGTTCCAAGAACACGAAGACCTCCGACGAGGACAGTCATTTCAGGAGCAGACAGACCTAGGAGCTGTGCTTTGTCTACAAACATCTCTTCAGGGCTTGTACTATATTCTTTCTTTTGATAGTTGCGGAACCCGTCTGATACCGGCTCTAGTACATCAAACGAAACATCATCTGTTTGTTCAGGCGTTGCATCACCGCGTCCAGGTGTAAATGGAACCGTAACATCAAAGCCTGCATCTTTTGCTGCCTTTTCGACGGCTGCACTTCCGCCAAGAACGATTAAATCGGCTAGGCTCACCTTCGTGTCGAGCTGGTTTTGTAGATCTTGATAGATTCCTAGCACTTTCTCCAGCTGTTGGGGTTCGTTCGCTTCCCAACTCTTTTGAGGAGCTAGGCGGATGCGTGAACCGTTCGCACCTCCACGCATATCAGAAACGCGGTATGTGCTAGCGGAGGCCCATGCCGTTTTAACGAGCTCACTCACTGATAGTCCTGTATTTAGGATCTTTTCTTTTAACTGAGCGATGTCAGATGGTGATAGATCATAATCTACACTTGGAACAGGGTCTTGCCAGATGAGCTCTTCGTCTGGAACCTCTGGACCGAGATAACGCACTTTCGGCCCCATGTCACGGTGAAGAAGCTTGAACCACGCGCGTGCAAAAGCATCAGCGAATTCATCTGGATTCTCGTAATAACGGCGAGAAATTTTTTCATACTCCGGATCCATACGCAATGCCATATCAGCGGTTGTCATCATCGTTTTCACTTTGATGGATGGATCTTCTGCATCAGGAGCCATATGCTCTTCCGTCATATCGACAGGTGTCCATTGGTAAGCGCCTGCTCTACTTTTCGTTAACTCCCACTCGTAACCGAATAGAAGATCAAAGTATCCGTTATCCCATTGTGTTGGGTTCGACGTCCAAGCTCCATCAATACCACTCGAAATGGTATCACGGCCTTTTCCGCTGCCGTGACGGCTTAGCCAGCCTAGTCCTTGTGTTTCGATGTCTGCTGCTTCAGGATCGTCACCTACAAGAGAAGGGTCGCCTGCGCCATGCGCTTTTCCAAATGTATGACCACCTGCGATAAGTGCAACGGTTTCTTCGTCATTCATCGCCATACGGCTGAACGTATCACGAATATCACGAGCACTTGCGAGCGGATCTGGCTTTCCGTTAGGTCCTTCAGGATTCACATAGATTAGACCCATTTGAACCGCAGCTAGCGGGTCTTCAAGCTCACGGTCACCCGAATAACGGTTGTCCGCTAGCCATTCTTTTTCCGTTCCCCAATAAACATCTTCTTCGGCATGCCAAATATCTTCACGGCCACCAGCAAAACCAAACGTTTTTAACCCCATTGATTCAATGGCTACGTTACCCGTGAAAACAAGGAGATCTGCCCATGAGATCTTGTTGCCGTATTTTTGTTTGATCGGCCATAACAGACGGCGAGCTTTATCAAGGTTTACGTTATCTGGCCAACTGTTTAGAGGTGCGAAGCGTTGAGAACCTGATCCACCCCCACCGCGTCCATCAGCTGTACGGTATGTACCTGCCGCATGCCAAGACATACGGATGAAGAAAGGACCATAGTGACCGTAATCCGCTGGCCACCAATCTTGGCTGTCGGTCATCAACGCATGAAGATCTTTTTTCAGTGCGTCGTAATCCAATTTAGAGAACTCTTCACGATAATTAAAATCGTCTCCCAACGGGTTCGATTTTTTGTCATGCTGGCGAAGAACATTTAAATTGAGTTGGTTCGGCCACCAATCCTTATTCGTAGTACCATGTGGCGCTCTTGAAGTCGTAATCGCACTATCCTTGTGGTGTGTGACAGGACATTGACCTGCTGATGTGTGTTCTTTTTGATCGGGCTTGTTGTTGTTTTCCATTACAATTTCCCCTTCCTTTTTTGGAACTTAAAATTGCAAAACACGAAAAGCCATGATGTTAAATATTTGATAATTATGATAACTCAATTATAGAGGACAGGAATGTGGATTCAAAGCGTAATGCACTTTTGATGTTCACATTAAGGACTATGTATGAAACGACCGCTCTGAAAGGAATCTTGAGCCATAAATAAGTATGGTAAAATGAACAATAACAATTAGAAATGAGGAACACTGAATGTCTAACCTACCAAACTGCCCAAAATGTAGCTCTGCTTATGTGTATGAGGACGGAGCTTTTCTCATTTGCCCTGAATGTGCTAATGAATGGTCCCACGAAACAGAGAGTGAATCTGACGAAAAGGTTGTAAAAGATTTCAACGGAAACATCCTTCAAGATGGTGACTCTGTATCTGTTATTAAAGACCTTAAAGTCAAAGGTACATCTTCTGTTATTAAGATCGGCACGAAAGTAAAAGGCATTCGTCTCGTTGAAGGCGATCATGATATTGATTGTAAGATCGACGGATTTGGCGCGATGAAATTGAAGTCCGAGTTTGTAAAAAAGATATAGAGATTCAGAATAACCACCATTCTTCGGTGGTTATTTTTTTCGTAAAATAATCCTACTCCTCAAGATCCTAATTGGTTAATCCTTGTCCTTCCAGTATTTAACGCCTATTTTTTCTCAAAAAAAGCTGAAGAAACATAAATAAAAAAAGGTTAACAATCGAATACTTAGGGTATTTAAAGAAAGTATGTGTGCATAAAAATTTTAAATACAAACCTTTATATTCTACTATAGTAATTATTCATAGATTGATCGCAAAAGGAGAGGCAGAATGAATATACATTTTGAACAAAAAAAGCAGCAATTAGGTATTCGGGAAATTTGGGGAAGCAAACAGCAATCCATTTCTTCTGTCTGCTTTGATTCCAGAAACGTAACCAATAACTCTTCCTTTGTCTGTATAACTGGAGAACAATTTGACGGTCACACCTTTATTGAAAGTGCTATCCAGAACGGTGCAGTTGTGGTGGCCGGTGAAAATAAGAAGGTTTTAAAAGAGGCGAGCGAAGTTTATAGAGATCGTACATTCTTACTCGTTGAAGATGCTCGCGTATTTATGGCTCAATTATCTATCCTATTTAACGAACGTATACATGAACAATTAATAACAGTTGGTATTACTGGTACGAATGGTAAAACGACGGTTGCAGCTTATGTTAGATCGTTGATGAACCTTTGTGATGTAAAATCCGGTTCGATCGGAACTACCGGTATGATTTCCTCTACAGGAAATCTGGACATAAAACAGTCAACGCCAACAACGCCTGAAGCGCCTGATCTTCATCACATTTTCAAACAGTTTGTAGAGAATGGTGATCAGCTCGCTGCGATGGAAGTTACTTCTGTTGGAATTGAACAAAAAAGAACAGCGGGCATCCATTTTGATGTTGCCATCCATACAAACTTGTCACCAGAACATCTAGAGTTTCATCATACGTTTGAAAACTACAAACAAGCGAAGCTAAAGTTGTTTAAACAAGCCAAAAAAGCGGTTGTGAACATAGATGACGAAGGTATGGGTAAAGAAATCGTTGAGTTGTTTACTGGTCCTTTGCTAACGTACAGCATGAATGAAGAGAGCGATGCGGATGTGATCGCTACGGATGTTAAGCAGGTTTCGAACGGTACTTCATTTACCTTATCACTTCACGGAAAACGTTATTCTGTCATAACACCTTTTTACGGATCTTATAATATCGCGAATCTGCTTTCTGCAATCTGTACAGGCATGCATATTGGAATACCACTAGAAAAAATGCTTCAAGTTCTTCCTGAAATGACAGGACCAGAAGGAAGATTTGAAATCATCCATAAGCAAAAACGAAAGATCATTTTGGATTACGCGCACACACCGGTTGCGTTACAAAACCTTGTAACAGAAGTGAAAAAGCTGCCATACAGTCGACTGATTGTGTTAGTCATGGGTATCGGAATAAGAGATAAAGAGAAGATGCCAAAAATGGCAGAAACGATTGAGAACCAAGCGGATGAAATCGTCGTGTCTGTCGATCATCCAGGATACAACGATCCGAGTGAGATCGTTGGTCACGTGATGAAAGGGTTCAAAAATCCTGACGCACCTAACATTCATTCAGAACTTACGCGTCATGATGCAGTGATTAAGGCATTGTCTCTGAGTGAAGAAAATGACATTGTTCTCCTCACGAGCGGCTGCATCAATGGGGCTCAAATTGTAAAAGGTGAGAAGATCCCTCACTCTGACAAAGACATCATTGCTGACTTTTTTAGAAGTAAAAAAGTGGCGAAGAGTGGGAGAATGTTTGCTTCTTCTAAGATAAGATGGGCTGCACCTAAAAAGAGAAACATTTTATAATAAAGTTAGGATAAACTTGAACCCCGTTATGGATATAGCGGGGTTTTTACTCGTTTTGTTTTCAATAAACGAAACATCGAACACGCTGTTTTTACAGTTAAGGGGCATAACCCCTGAACAACCCGGGTATTGGTTAATACTTACAAAATGTTGAGGGAGCTGACAGCGTGAATACACTTTTCTTAGTTTCTTTTTTAGTGAGTTCGATTGTGACAGGTGCGAACTCGAGCGAAATGGCTTTAAATCGGACGAGCAATGACTTAACTCAGAACGAAGAGGAAACACAGAGTTTTTCTGAGCCTATCAATACGGCAGAACAGCAAGAGGCTGTATTAAAATTCATCAATGTGGACGTGGCAGCAGTATCTACCTATGAAGTACAAGCCTTTGATTCTTTAGCTAGCGTTTCAGGTGCAAACTATACAGACGACGAAACGATGTATTTGGAGTTAGTGGAAACGACGATTCCTGCCTATGAAAAAGCAGTTTCCCAAGCAAAAACCATCGATGTTCAAGGAGAAGAATTAGTGGGTATGAAAAGGCAAATCGTAAAAGCTACCGAAACATTTTACGAAGGCTTAATTCTTCAAAGACAAGCGTTAGAACAACAAGATGAAAATCTGATGACACAGTCTAATCTGAAATTAAAAGAATACTTTCAGTTGGTAGACGCTTACCACGCAGAGATGGAGTTGTTGAGCAAGAAATACGACATCGAATATAAAGATGCTCCAAGTCAATCAGAGCAATTGGAGCAAACAGAAGAAGGAGATTTCTTGTAAATGCTAATCCAATGAATTGAGTTAGTGATAAGACATAGACTTCTAAAAGACATCATGGATAAGTTGTTTGGAGTGTAAGGTGCGAGACTCCTGGGGGATCACCGCACGCCCCCCGGAAAGCGAGCATCCTGGAGCGCAAAACAACCTCTTTCAAATCTTCTAGACATAACAAAAAAAGTGGCTACCCTGTAAAAGGATAGCTACTTTTTCTTAATGTGCCTTTGATTCACTCACTTCTTCATCTCGCACTGCAAAAACTTTCTTCGCAATCGTTAACGCGTTCAACACACGAGGAAAACCTGTATATGGGATCAAGTGCGTGATGCTCTCCACGATCTCTTCTTTTGTCAGTCCCGCCGTCAGCCCTGTATTGATATGAAGCTCCAACTGAGGCTCCGTTCCTTGTGTCACTAGAGAAGATATCGTTACAAGCGCTCTTTGTTTGTTCGTGAGTCCTGCTCGTGAATAAATCTCGCCGTACGCAAATTCAATAATGTATTTCCCTACATCAGGCGCGATATCTTGCAGGTCATCTGAGATTTTTAAGTGCGTTGAAATGTCTTTGTTATCCGTTAACGTATACTCCATTAACTTATCTAATCCATTTTGAAAACGATCTTTTTCCATGAGTAGTGCCTCCTATAATCTGTATAGGAACAACTTTATCTCACTTCAAACTATTCGTAAAATACATATAATATATCTAAAGTATGCATTATTGTTATAATTTTAGATCTTATTCGCTAAATGGTGAAAGCATATTAATAAATTCTCGAGTCGCATACGTAACGTATTTATCTTTCTTTTTTATAATACCTAGCTTATAAGGCAGTGAAGGATCAACAATCGGAATGGCTTTAATCAAATTTTGATCTACCTTTTTTGCAATTGACTCTGGAAAGATCGAAACCCCCAAGTTCTCCCCAATCATACCGCTGATAAAGTCCCACTGTGAGCTTTCATAGGATATCTTCGGATGAAAACCAGCTGTAATACACTCTTCGATTACACGATCATGTAAGGTAAATCCTTCTTTGAAGATAATAAAAGATTCATTCTCCAATTCTTTCATCATTACTTTTTCTCTACCTGCGAGCGGATGTGAGTGATGAACAAACAACATGAGCTGCTCCGTTAAGAAAGAAACAATCTCAAGTTTATCTTCATTTAAGGGCATGACGACAACCCCGAGATCTAAGAGTCCGTCATTCACTTCTCGCTGAACACGGTTCGCGCCATGCTCCACGAGCTGAATCTGTATTTCCGGATAAGAAGCTTTGAATTTCTTGATGATTTTAGGGAAAAATAAAAAGCCGATAAGCGGGGGAATTCCAATTTTGATTTTCCCTTTTTTTAAGTTCATTAAGTCGTAAAGGTTTGATGATAGGTTGTCTAAAGACTCTAGAATCATCTTGCTCTGTTCAAACACGATCTCGCCGGCTTCTGTTAGTTCGATCTGCCTGGAAGAACGATCGATCAGTTCCATCTCAAGTTCGTCTTCTAAACTTTTTACCATTTTACTAAGACTAGGCTGAGATAAATGCAGTACGGTAGAAGCTTTCGTGAAGCTTTTGTGCTTGGCCACAGCATGAAAATAGGTCAATTGTCGAATATCCATAGAGAGAACTCCATTCTATAACTTTTGTGCATACTATCTATAGTTATAATTCATTTTACTTAATAAATACACAGGAGTAAAATGTCCTTCGTGCAAAGAAAACTTTTGAAAAGTAAGTGCTAATAGATGAAAGCGCACTCTTTCTATATAAAAAAGGAGGAAAGATTTTGATTAGTATCATAATAGGTCTGGCTCTACTCATGTTTTTTGCGTACCTCGGCTGGTCGATCATCTGGGTCGCTCCAATCGTAGCGGGTATTGTTGCTCTAATGAGTGGTTTAGACTTGATGGACGCGTATACCAATACGTATATGACCGGCTTTGTAGATTTCGCAAAAGCATGGTTTCCGATCTTCTTATTAGGAGCTGTACTCGGTAAGTTGATGGAAGATACGGGAGCTGCTAAATCGGTTGCGATTCAGTTCACGAAGTTTATTGGTGAAAAACGTGCGATTCTCGGAGTTTTGGTAGCATCAGCTGTCTTAACTTACGGTGGTGTGAGTCTGTTTGTTGTTGTGTTCGCTATCTATCCGATCGCATTGGCATTGTTTAAAAAAGCAGATATCTCTAGAAGATTGATCGCACCTACGATCGTTCTTGGGGCATTCACGTTTACGATGACTGCTGTACCAGGTACACCACAGATTCAAAACTTAATTCCGATGAACACGTTTAAGACAACCCCTATGGCGGGTACCATTATCGGTATTGTAGCTACGCTGATCATGGCAGTTGGCGGCTATTTCTGGCTGAAGTTCAGAGAGAACCGTTTAACAGCAGCTGGTGAAAAGTATACAGAACCAAATAAATCAAAAGAGAATGAAGATGAAAATGAGGAGAACCTTCCAAACTGGATTCTTTCATTAGTCCCTTTAATCGTTGTAGTTATTTTACTTAATTTCTTAAAAATCGCTCCAATTCCTTCGTTGTTAGCTGGAATTCTAGCCATTCTTCTTATTAATGCAAAGCAATACAAAACGTTCATTCCTTCTATGAACGAGGGTGCTAAAGGTTCTGTTATGGCCATCATCAATACGAGTGCTGCCGTTGGATTCGGTGCGGTTGTAACGAGTGTACCGGACTTCGACAAAATCACTGATATGCTTTTAGGAATCTCAAGCAACCCGCTCGTATCTGAATCCTTAGTCGTACAGCTTTTAGCGATGATCACAGGTTCAGCATCAGGTGGTATGGGAATCGCGTTACAAGCTCTTGGCGGAACGTATTATGATTTGTCTCAGTCAACAGGCATGAGTCCTGAAGCGTTCCATAGAATGGCATCCATTGCCTCTGGAGCATCGATCCTGCCTCATAACGGAGCATTGTTAACCCTTCTTGCGGTAACACAGTTAACGCATAAAGAAACGTACAAAGATGTATTTGTAGTCGCTTTAATTATCCCTACCATTGCCGTAATCGTAGGAATCATTATGGCAAGCATGGGTATTATATAAAAACTTTTTAGGAGTGAGTCGTATGGTAGAAAATAAAGTAGTCGTTATTACAGGTTCTGCAAGTGGAATCGGATTTGAAATCGGAAAAACATTCGCAGAGAACGGAAGCAAAGTAGTCTTAACTGACCTTAATGAAGAAGGCGTTAAAAAGGCTGCAGAAGAATTAAAAGGTCTTGGACTTGAAGCAATCGGTCTTAAAGCTGACGTTACAAGTGAAGAAGACATCAAGAGCATGATCGAAACAGCTCACAAGGAATATGGCCGAGTTGACGTTCTGATCAACAACGCTGGTCTTCAGCACGTTTCACCAATCGAAGAGTTTCCAACAGCTAAATTCGAACTCATGATCAAAATCATGCTAACTGCACCATTCATCGCAACAAAGCATGTAATGCCGATCATGAAGCAACAAGGTTTCGGACGTATCATCAACATCTCATCCATCAATGGTTTGATTGGATTTGCTGGAAAAGCGGCTTATAACAGTGCGAAACATGGTGTAATCGGTCTTACAAAAGTAGCAGCATTAGAATCAGCAGCAGAAGGTGTTACAGTTAACGCGCTTTGCCCAGGTTACGTGGACACACCACTTGTTCGTGGTCAGATGGAAGACTTAGCGAAAACAAGAAACGTTTCATTAGATAAAGTCCTTGAAGAAGTTATCTATCCATTAGTTCCTCAAAAACGTCTTATGGAAGTTAGCGAGATCGCAGACTATGCGATGTTCCTATCAAGCGACAAAGCGAAAAGTGTGACTGGACAAGCAATCGTAATCGATGGCGGTTATACTGCTCAATAATCTTAGTTTTGATGAATCTCAGCCATTTTATTGGCTGGGGTTTTCTTTTTGGGTGTTGTAAGAGGCGGCCTTTATTTATCAGGGTTGAGGGTATATGGATAGAGGATAGCAGTCGATTAATGTCGACTCGTCAATATATGAGCAAAACTTGTGGAATTATAGACGAAACTAGCGGAATTAATCCTAATATTTTACGAATCAGGACCGGATTTTCCGGAATGATCTTGCCATATACCCCTTATGGTATCAACTAAAATCACCTATGAGACACGAAATGAAGCTTAAGATTTGTATACCATAGAAAAAACCGACTAGATCATCATGTTTTAGTCGGTTTTGTTCTTTTTATTCAATTTATCACCTATATAAAAGCAAGCATCACCCTAAAGTGCTTCTCTAACCACTTTCTTATAATGAAGAACAGATAGCACACCAAAGATCGAATAGAGGATCGTATACATGACCATGACGATGATCATAGGTGTCCAGAGTTCAGCTCCGAACAGGAACCAACCCGATTGTACGGCGAAATAACTGTGAAGCAAGCCGACCACTAATGGAATTCCAAAGTTAAAGAGCTGCTTATACTGAATACCTTTTAACAGGTCACTCTGCGTGTAACCTAGTTTTCGCAGAATCATATAGTTTGGCTTCTCACTTTCTCCTTCATCCATCTGTTTGAAGTAGAGGATACATCCAGAGGTGACGAGGAAAGTCAGTCCTAGGAAACCTACGATAAACATCATGAGTCCCATGTTTTTCTTTTGGTTCGTGCTGATCTCATGACGAGATTCATTGTATAGCTTTTTATACGTTTCGGTTGATTTAAACAGTTTATCTGCCTCTTCCAGTTGTTCTTTATTTTTAATGTCGACCCCAATATAGAGGCTGGATTCTTTTTGTACCTTAGGATCGATATCTTTTTGCATCTTTGTAAAAATAGCATCATCAACGATTGCGGTTGGAACACCTCCAGCTGTGAAATACCAAGATACGGGATATATATCTTCTAAGCCTACATAACGTTGAGTGAGCGTTTCGGTCTTTCCTTTTATTTTGATGGTTCCAGAATTCTTTAATGGCATAAACTTTTGAAGCAGATCGTCATAGCCAGTAAAGACCACTTCATCCCGTGAAACTTCCATGCCAGATACTGACTTTTCACTGATTAAAGGGAGTGGCATCGCTTTTGGATCGATTACGAGTTCTTCTAAGCTTCGATCAATAAGCTGTGAAGCATTCACCGTCACCTGGACCACTTCAATCGATTTTTCCGAATACGGAATATTGTTCTTCTTTAAAGCGGATTGGAACGTATCAGCGGACTCTCTATCAATGATTGAAAAGTCATGCGGAACATTTTTTTCAGCCGTTTTCTCTGCCGAATAATACGAGATATATGCAAGGCACAACAAAGCAATTGAGAGCGCTGAGACGGTCGTAATGATCATAAGCAGAAGTGCGTTCGACTTCATGCGGAACATAACCGATGCGAGAGACATCACTTCGTTGATCGATAGGTAGCCACCTTTTCGTTTTCTTATTAGGTTAAGCAGAAAACTGACAGAGCCTTTGTAAAAGAAATACGTACCTAAAATAACGGCAGCCAAAATAAAGATCATTGCTCCAAATAATTGAGGCATCGTTGTAAAATCGCCGCCAAACAGTTTGGAAGATACGATATAACCTGTCGTGATTAGAACGAGACCCACGATTCCCATCACCATCTCAAAGCGAGATAGTTTTTTCACAGTGATCTCAGTAGAAGAGGTGACACGGAATAGAGATAGTATGGTCTGCCTTTTAATGAACGTGTAGTTCATGATCATGATTAACAGATAGATCGCTGTAAAAACCAGAACGGTTTGTAGGAGTGCTTGTGGTGAAAACCTTAGAGATGCGATCGAATCTACACCAGTCGTCTTGAACAAAACGAGAATCATTAATTTTGAAAACGAAAATCCTGCAAAGATTCCGATCAAAAGAGAACCAAAGTAGAGGAATAAGTTTTCAATAGAAAGAATGCGAAAGATCTTACTTTTCGTCATCCCGATCAATTGGAACAGCCCGATTTCTTTGCTGCGTCGTTTGATAAAGATGTTGTTCGCGTAAAGCAGAAAGACGGATACGATTACAACAAGCAGGATAGAAGCGGCTCGAATCGCGGCTTCACCTTTTACTGAACCTTCAACAGCATCCATCGACGGATCATATTGAAGCGTTACAAATGCAAAATAAAGAGCAGAACTGAATACTAAAGCAAAAACATACAGGTAATAGTTTCTTAAGTTTTTCTTTAAATTGCGAAAGATGAGCTGATTAATGTTCATGTTGAACACCACCTAAAACACCTTGCGTTTTCATAATATCCTTAAAGAAACTCTGTCGATCTTGCTCTCCTTTCATAAGCTGCGTGTAGATCTGTCCGTCTTTTATAAACACCACACGGCTGCAATAGCTTGCTGCTACAGGATCATGGGTCACCATTAGGATCGTCGCTTGTCTGTTCTGATTAAGCCCGCTTAATTTGTTGAGAAGGTCAGACGCAGACTTGGAATCGAGTGCTCCGGTTGGTTCATCCGCGAAGATGATACTTGGCTCATGAATGAATGCACGCGCTGCAGATGTTCGCTGCTTCTGCCCACCTGAGATCTCGTTCGGATATTTATCTTTTATCTCAGAAATACCAAGCTCGGTTGCGACTTGCTCAAATTTCTTTTCAGCTTCCTTTTTCGGTGTTTTCGTTATCGAAAGCGGCAGCAGAATATTTTCTTTAACGGTCAATGTATCTAAAAGGTTGTAATCTTGGAAGATGAAACCAAGGTGGTTCTTTCTGAACTCTGCCAGCTGTTTTTCTTTCATAGCTGTCATCTCAAATGAGTTGATATGAATCGTACCTTCGCTCACTTGATCGATAGAGGATAGGACGTTCAACAATGTCGTTTTACCAGAGCCAGATGCTCCCATAATACTGATGAACTCACCTTTTTCAACAGAAAGATCGATGCCTTTAAGGACGTGCTGTTTATTATTTTTATTTCCATAGCTCTTATGAAGCTTAACGGCTTTCAATATACTCATGATTTTATTTACCCCTCTCTGATAGTTTCATTATAGAAAGCATTTCAGCTCTTTTCCTTCTGTTCAACGAACAAAACAGAAAAGCATGTGACACTTTCGTCACATGCCCATCGTTTGATCAAACTCATTTCTTTTTGGGAAAGCGAGCGTGACCGTTGTTCCTTCATTCCGTTTTGACCCTACAGAGAGTTGAATATGTAAAGAGTCTGCCGCTTTTTTGGCTAAATATAAGCCCATGCCGGTGGAAGCTTGATCCTGATGGTCTGTCGTTGACGTGAACCCTTTATCAAAGATACGAGGCATATCCTTTGCATCAATTCCTCGACCAAAGTCTTGAATCGATAAATAGTTTCTGTCGTTCATCTTATAAGAGTTGATGATAATCTCTGATGAATGGCTGTATTTCACAGCATTCGTTAAGATCTGGCGAATGATAAATGCTAACCATTTGGTATCACTTAAGACATGGGTGACTTCAAGGTTAAAATCAAAGCCGATCCCTTTTTGGATACACCACGACTGTAGCGTTTTAAGTTCGGAAAAAAGCAGCGTCTCAAGATCAGTCACTTCCATATAAAGATCGTTCTTAATAAAAGGAATCCTTTTTTGATGAAGCTGTTGATCGAGTAGAAGGTGGATGCGAAGCCACTCGTAGGTCAGATCTCCTTTTAATGGCGTATCGTCCATTCGCTGTATCATAAGGTGCATCGCTGTCAGCGGCGTTTTCACCTCATGAATCCAGGCTAGGAGATCGTCCTTTTCCTGTTCGATCAGTAAACGGTTCTCAGAAGCTGTTTGTTTTAAATGCTTTGTTTGTTCGGTAATGCTGTTTTTAACGATTTTTTCAAAAGGTGTAGAAGGTGATGACATATTAGAAAGATCAAAATCATTTTCTCTTTCCTCAAGCTGTTGGAAAAAAGCTGTTTCCTTCTGATACCGATAAAAAAGAAAGAGGACAAAGACAATAAGTGAAATAAAAACGATATAGCCAACAGCAGAAAGGGGGATTGCTGGATCTAGATAGGCAATCAAGAGAAGGATCAGCTGTTGTAATAAAAACAAAAATATCCAGCTGCTGCGTTCGATCAAATAGCGTTTGATCATATAGAATCCTCTTCTATTGCACGATAGCCTTGTCCGACTTTCGTCTCGATGAATTGTCCGAGTTCGATTTCCTCTAGACGTTTTCTTAAACGATTCACATTTACGGTGAGGGTATTATCACTAATGAACTTTTTATCATCCCATAAGCTGTTGATGAGATTATCACGACTTACAATCTTATTCTTCTGCTCGATTAAGAGTTTCAGAATGAACACTTCATTCTTAGTTAGTTCGACGGAACCTTTTTCGTTCGTTACGATATTCTTTTCATAATCAATTTGAGCGCCACACCACGTTTTGAGACTAACGATGTCTGTATTGTAATTATAAACACGCCGAAGAATCGCATGAATCTTTGCGATCAATACTTCAAAATGAAACGGTTTTTGGACAAAGTCGTCTGCTCCAAGCTGCATGGATAGGACCATATCGCTCGGATGATCACGCGAAGACAGAAAGATGATCGGTACATTAGAATGCGATCGAATATTTCGGCACCAATGAAATCCGTCAAACTTCGGTAGCTGAATATCGATTACAACAAGGTCAGGTTTAACCTCTGTAAACTCCTGCATCACTCGTCCAAAGTCAGTAATGCCATACACTTCATACGACCATTGGGACAATCGCTCTTTTATCTCGCTGAACAGTGTCGAATCATCTTCAATGAGCAAAATCTTAAACATCATTTATCACCACATCATTACTTGATATGTTTTTCAGTCTATAGCAAAACTTGGATATTTTCTAGGATGTGCAATTTTTTAATTGGTTTTCATATGCTTCGGAGCTCTTGAAAGTGGTTGGTTTCCACTTCAGATCGCTCGCTTTCCGCGGGGTGTGCGTTGAGCCTCCTAGCGCTTTGCGCTGTTAGGAGTCTCAACTGTCCCACTGATCCCGCAGGAGTCTCGCATCTTACGTTCCAACCAACTTCACAATGATGAAAGGAAAAGTGATGCAAATTTACAGCAGAAAAAAGATGCCTTCTGTATATAGGCATCTTTTCTAGAAAACTTATGATGTTACAACCTCACTCATCAAAGCATGGGTATTTCCTTCTGAATCCTTATAAAATACCATCCATGTCTCAGTATGCTCCATCTTAGCGGCAATATGAGGGGAGTCTAGGAAAGTTACATCTTTCTGTTTAAGGGCTTCATAAGCTTCTGTGATGTTTCCTACTTGAAAGTATATAACGGAACTTGCTCCTGCAAATTCGTCTTTTTCAGGAAGACTGAGGAGTATTCTTAGACCGTTACAATTGAAAAAAGCCATATTTTCTGTGCTGAAAAGAAGTTGTAAACCTAATACGTCCTTATAAAAGTGAATGGAGCGTTTGATATCTTGAACGGGTACAGCAACTTGTCCAACTCTTTGAATGACATTAGTCTGAATCGTCATGTGAATCTCTCCTTTATCATTTTCTTCATCATAAATGAAGGTTAAAGTAATTTCTTATCCAAAATCACCTTTTTACGATATTGAAGGGGGGAGATGCCCATATGTTGTTTAAATAATCTGCTGAATGAAACGGGGTTATTCAATCCGATTTCATAAGTAATATCAGTCATGGAGTATTCAGAAGTCTGGAGCAACGTTATGGCTTTTGCGATCCTTAACTCAGCAATATGCTGAAAGGGTGTTCTGTTGTAGATGGTTGAATAATTTCTCAACAGGTGATTAGGAGATAAACATGAGATTTCTGCAATTTTATCTAATGTAAGCTGTTTATCAAAAAAGGCTTTTATGTATTCATGTGCGATGCTGACTCGTTTATAAATTTCCTCGCGTGTTGATTTACGGACTAAATCTAACCGATCGATTTCTTTAAAAGTTTTTATTTGTTCTCTGAATAGAGTGGTCATTATGGAATGAAATTGTTCATCTAACATGTTGGAGTCAAGTGAGTATTGATTAGTCATATGTTTTAAGAGGTTCATTTGCTGAGTCAGAACCTGGCTTTGTTCATACGTTTTTTCAAAAAATGAAGCAGATGTATGATTACTAAAAGGGTTATCTAAAAGTCGGCGAGATGTATCTGACAAATTGCGGAATACATCGTTTGCAAAATCTTCTTGGAAAAAGACACAGAACGATTCTACATATTTGTGTTCTTCTATGGTTAAGGTGTAAGGACCTTGATTGAGTAGCAGATAACTTCCTTCTTCAACAGCAAAATATCCTCGGTTCGTTTTGTAATGAGCCCTTCCGTTCGAAAAGGTTTTAATAGAGAGAAGTCCCGTGCCATCCCAATGAAATTGCGCGCTCTTTGCATGAAGGATGTAATTGGATTTGCGTACGTTATTTTCAGTCATATGATTACTCCTAAAAGAGTTAGTAATAGGGAAATTATACCTTATCAATCAAGATCTACGAGAGGATTTTTAATCAATGTTCCACATGAAACAATAAATTATGGTCGCATTCATGTTAAAGTAAATATATGGAATTAATGAGAGGGTGGGATAATTTATTGAGGAATAATACAATTACAATTTCAATTCTTATACTCCTATTGTTAACAGGGTGTAGTAGAGTAACGCATAATACGGATTTGGAGAATTCCATTCAGTCTATTGTAAAAGACAAAAATAAAAGTCAGATAAACATAGACTCTTTAGCAAATTTTGAATGGGACAAGGGATATTTATTTCCACCATATACAGCAGAAGAAAGTATGGAGAAACAGATGGGCGTGAATTTTAAAGACCGTAGTAATATTTATAGCAGAGATGACATCTATCTATTAGTCTTTCTTAATAACGAAAAGGTTGTACAGTATGCGGAAATAAAACGTAACCAATCGGATTTTTCGATTGATGCTACGGAATATATTACTCCAGCAAAAGCTTTAATAAAAATTAATAGACATTGATTAAATTTAGGCAAAATAAACCGCAACAAGGTTCGTTGCGGTTTATTTTGCATGTCTGTATTTAAAACCTGCTTAACCTATCTTCGCACCCTCAAAACGAGTGGCAATTGGATTTACTTCTATTTCTATCGTTGCACCTGATGGACTCGAAGCGACTACTTGAACTTCATCGCCTCTTCTTAACTCGACGAGAGATGACGTAGCGACAATCGCATTTGGCGATGTAATCATTTCTTGATTTCCTGCAACAATCTCACCGTTTACACGGATGCCAACGAATGCAGAATAGGGTGTTCCAGTATAAATCGGCAAAAAGATACTAGCTGTAAACGTATATATTCCGTTGCTCTTTGGAACAAACGTTGATGTATCTGGATTGTATTCATTGTTGCTATCAAAAACCTCTACCGGATAGATGACTTGATTAGGTGTGGAGCCTAAAATAAATTGAAACAGGTCTTTAACCGCTTTAAAGGCAGAAACCTTTTGACAAGGCTGAACCTTTCTATGCTTGCACTCACAATCTCTTTTCATATGTGCGTACGGATTCTGATCATAATGGTAGTACATACAAACTTTCCCTCCTATTTTCACTCTAATCTAGAAAATAGATCAGAGAATAATCTAATAGATTATTACTAGTAGATTATGCGGACAAGTTGTAAGTGGTGTGTATGAATAGAGGTAGGGGAAGGTAATTTACTAGAAAGAATGAAAGAAAGCGATTAGAAAGTCCTAACCGCTGTTTAAAGGTGGCATCGCGTATTCTAGCTAATCATATTTCACAACTGGCCATTTTTCTTTGCGGAGGGAATTCATGAGTTCAGGGCTAGCATTTAAATTACTCTGCACGATTTCTTTAGGTGTTAAAGCCATCCATTGGTTCAATGAAACATCTGCAAAACGGTCACTTTTAAAAATCTCTAAAAACCATAGACTTTTATTTCCGGTATTCTGCACATAATGACCAAATGCGAACGGAACATATCCTACATCTCCCGCTCGTACGTCAAAAGTTCGTGCCGTTCCATTTCCAGCGAAAGCGGTCATCCGCCCTTGACCGGCTAAATAATATTGCCACTCATCATTATTCGGATGCCAATGCAACTCTCTCATTCCGCCAGGTTTTATTTCTACTAAAGCGGCAGCAATTCTCTGTGAGATCGGAAAATTAGTAGAGTCAACTATTCGTACGGTACCACCGGGTGTAACGAGTGGTTTTTGAGCCATTAAACGGTGCGTGAAGCTCAACGGTACAGTTCCATATGGATCAGGTACGGCTTGTGTTTCAATCGGACCGGGAACCGTAGACTGATAAATATAACGTTGTTCAGTCGGAATGTTTGCGAATGCGCTCTCCGGTATACCGAAGTTTGCTGAAAGCACCTCTTTCGGTGTATGTGCAAACCAATCTGAAATAGAGAATGTGCTCAGATCGGAGAAATTCCCATCATCGAATACGAGTAAAAACTCACAGCCTTCTTCAAGTCCTTGAATCGAATGAGGAATGCCGGGAGGGAAGTACCAAAGATCACCTTCACCAACATCGGCGATGAAATTTCTGCCGTTTTGATCAACCGAGGTAATTCGAGCACGGCCTAATATCATATAAGCCCATTCCGCTTCTTGATGCCAATGAAGCTCCCTTACACCACCTGGGGTCAGACGCATGTTTACTCCAGCAAGCGTCTTTGCGACAGGAAGCTCACGAACCGTAATCTCTCTCGACCAGCCTCCAAAATTTAATTGCATATGTGTATCAGAATAGGAAAACCGTAAATTTGGGACAGTTCCTGCATCTGTTGCAGGTGAAACTAACATATCCGGATTTTGTATATCACGCATAATGTCGCGAGGTCCTAAATCGGTCGCGCCCGCACCATCACTGCGAATCGGCTGAGGAATCTGCATTGGTCTTCGTTGCTTGTGCTCTTTTTTGTCGTTATCCATGTGATGAGCTCCTCTCTATAAGAAGGTTCAATCGTCATCTCTGTATTCATATGGAGAGGACATCTTAAACATGCAGATTACTTGAGGAGGATCTTAACAAAGAAAAAACACCTAATAAGCTTGCCGCAGCTTATAGGTGTTTCGTATGTGTGAAAATATCGTCTTGGTGGCTTTTAATGCGCTTTAATTGTGCCACGATAATGATGCTGATGATCACGAGCAAGAACCAGGAGCTGATCTTACCAATATGCACGAGTGACCAAGAGGCTTCTTGATTGGGATACTGCCAAGCTCCGAGAAACGTTGTAATGTTTTCAGCGATCCAGATAAAAAATCCGATCAACAAAAAGGAAAGAAGGATCGGCATTTTATAAACACGTTCGTTGATCGTATAATGAACAACCGTCTTATAAAAGATAGGGAATAAAAGCAGAATTAGAATCCATCTGGCATCAAATAAGTAATGATGAGTAAAAAAGTTTAAGTAGATTAGTACGCATATCCCAAAAGAAAAGAGGGGATTCGGCCAGCCCTTAATCTGAAGGTCTAACCTCCGCCAGCTTTGGCAAATATAGCTCGCAACACTTGCATACATAAAACCGCTGTAAAGAGGTACACCGTAGATCTTAGAATAAGCGTCTTCAGGATAGCTCCAGGATCCCATATGAACTTTAAATAGCTCTAGAGCAAGTCCAATCAAGTGAAAGACACAGATGACTTTTAGTTCATCTATCGTTTCAAGTTTCGTTACGATCATGGCAACTTGTGTAAGGAGACAAAGAAGGAGTATGAAATCGTATCGAGGGATGAACGGGATGCTGACGAATTTTGAAAGAGCTAACGCACCAAAGATGATGACTGGAAAGATACAAGAAAGTGCTTGTAAATAAGTGAATGTAAGAAGCGCTCTCAAATTAAACCACCCTTTTATGAGTTGATATGGAAATATATTGTATCCATAATAACCTATGGTGATCTAAATCTCATCATATAAAAAAATGTTTAGTTTAACATGAATCTGTTAGTTGACTTCGTTTACTTAAGCGCTGCATCCGCTAACGAATAAACGATCGCATCATCTGTTGGTGGATTATGAAGGCCGGCTCTTACATCTCGAAAATGCCGCTGAAGCGGATTTTGTACAGAAAGACTACGAGCCCCAACGATTCTCATCGCGAGATCAACGACCTTGTTCGCACTATTTGTTACAGAATGTTTAACGGCAGCGAGTTCTGTACCTAGATTTTGACGTTGTTCAGGGTGGTTTACCCATTTTTCAGCAACGGCATGAAGGATCGTTCTTGCTTGGAATAGCTCAAGTTCTATCTTACCAATCTTTCTTCTCACCTCTGGTACGTCTGAGATCGGTCCTGATAAAGTGTTAGGGCTATACTCTGACGCAAATTCAATCGCGTAATTCCGCGCTGCTCTTGCGATACCTAGGTACACAGCAGGCACCTGAAGATACCAGCCTTTAGGTATGAGGTTCTTCCCATCCTCTACGACTAGAAGATTTTCTTTTCGTACATAAACGTCTTTCAAAAGAAGGTCATCACTTTTTGTTCCTCTCATCGAGATGCTGTCCCATGTTTCTTTTACAAAAACCCCTTTATCACGGTGATTCACTAAGAAAAATCCTTTATGATTGGTTTCTGAGATGGTAGCTGTAATGACTGAGTAATCAAGTGCTTCTGCCATAGAAGTAAAAGCTTTACTTCCGTTGATCAGCCATCCATCTGCTTTCTTGTCTGCAGTTGTAGTAGGAATACCGCCTCGAGACGGACTTCCCGTCGCACGCTCTGTTTGTGCCAAGTTAATGAGTGCTTTCTGTTCAACAATTTTCCGGCTAAGATCAGCGAACGAGTTACCATTCCAATGCCGATTTTCTGCCGCCTCTAAAAGAGTACCGAGATGCCAGCCAAGAGAAAGAGCAGTAGGAGCATCCCCCTCAGCTAAATGCTCTTGAATGGTTAAGAATTCAACTAGATTTAATCCTTTACCACCAAATTCCTTTGGAATGGTAAGAGAAAGAAAGTCATGATTCTTAAGATCTTGAAAGTTTTCATAAGGAAAAACACCTTCTTGATCTACAAAATCTGCACGTTTCTTAAAAATTTCTTTTAGTCCTAGAGCGGTACTAACCGCTTCTTGAAAACTATTTTCCTGAATATTTTTTCTCAAAGGTATGCTCATAGTTCCCTCCTAAATTTTTTATCAGTAAATGGTTTTTTGTAATTAATCTTCAGGGATTAGTTGATTGGAGTGTAAGGTGCGAGACTCCTGCGGGACAGGTGGGCAGTCCGAAAAGTGAAAGTGGCTTGTCCAGCCCCGACAAGCAAAAGGTGAATAGACAAGGAAGGTGCTCTTTGCCTTCATGGTCTATTTAACTTTTGACCTCGAGGGGCTAGCCACTGCAACTAGACAGGTGAGACACTTAAGAGTGAAACGAACGAATGTGGCTCACCGCCTGCCCCGCGGAAAGCGAGCACCTGAAACGGAAATCAACAGCTATCATCTACTTTACTTTTAATCAAAACAAAAAAGCCCTCTTTCAAAGACGAAAGAGGACGTAGATTCCATATGCTTACACGCTCTCTCATCTATCAGACATTCAAAAAACATCTGCTGGAATTAGCACCTTTCTTTATAAAAAGCGGTTGCTGCAGGATCGTAGGACCAGTTCCTCCCCTGACTCTTGATAAGATACATTATTTAATTATTAGTCATCACTATAGAGGATAAAGCAAACCACTGTCAACTAAAAACTGATTGTTAAGAAAATTATTTTATTTCTCTAAATTCCATTGACAGTCTATTTTTATTCCTGTATATTTCGTTACTAAATTGAATAATATCGATTCCTTATCGAGAGAGGTGGAGGGACTGGCCCTTTGAAGCCTCGGCAACAACTATTTTTAGGATTGTGCCAATTCCAGCAGGCGAAAGCTTGAAAGATAAGAGGAGATCTATATACGTATGTTTATTTCACGTATTTTTTCAACCTCTTCTCATCGCTGAAGAGGTTTTTTTATTTTCTCTTGGAGCGGGTACAAAAAAATCGGTTGGAGGAAATTATTTTGGGTAAAGAAATTTTGTTAAACGCGTTTGAGATGACAAGTGCCATGCACAATTCTCATGGTCTTTGGAAGCATCCGGAGAACAAGAGACATAGAAGCTATAAAGATCTGAATTATTGGATCGACTATGCGAAGCTCTTAGAAAGAGGAAAGTTTGACGCTGTATTTTTTGCGGATGTGTTAGGGATTTATGACGTTTATAAACAAAGTAAAGCTCCTTCTATTCGTGATGGGCTTCAAGTTCCATTAAACGATCCGGCACTTCTCGTGTCGGCCATGGCAAGCGTAACAGAGAACCTGTCTTTTGCTGTGACGGTGAGCACAACCTATGAGCAGCCATTTGGCAACGCGCGTCGTTTTTCTACTTTAGACCATCTAACGAATGGGCGAATCGCATGGAATGTAGTCACTTCTTATCTGCCAAACGCGGCGAGGAATTTTGGACTGCAGAATATGATCAAGCATGATGAACGGTATAACATCGCGGATGAATATCTGGATGTTTCGTATAAGCTTTGGGAGAGCAGCTGGGAAGATGGAGCTGTTGTAGAAGATGTTGGAAACAATAAATTGGTGGATCCTGAAAAAGTTCATGAGATCAATCATGAGGGGCAATACTTCAGCGTTGAAGGACCTCACTTGAGCGAGCCTTCTTTGCAGCGGACACCTGTGATCTACCAAGCGGGAACGTCTGAGCGTGGACGAGACTTTGCGGCCAAGCATGCTGAATGTATTTTTGTAGGTGGTCCAACGCCAGAGAGAATTCGATTTTATGCTGACGATATCCGTAAGCTCGCTACAAAACACGGCCGAAATCCAGAAAACATTAAAATCTTTTCTTTTTTAAACGTGGTGGTAGGAAAAACGACTGAGGAAGCTGAGGAAAAATTCAAAGAGTATGCAAGTGTTTGGAGTGCTGATGCTGCAAAAGCTCAATATGGAGCAAGTGGATATGATATCGCGGAATATGAAGATTTAGATCCGGAACTTCCATTCTCGTACAATAAATCAACAGAAGGCGGACATTATAAGGCCGCTACGCTCACTACGGATGCTCCTAAACCGTTAACAGTGGGAGAGGTATTGAATCGCTTCGAGTCACCTGACAGAGGTAGTTTTATAGTCGGCAATCCAGAGGAGGTAGCGGATGGTATACAAAAGCAGTTCGAAGAGTCTGGGGTGGATGGTTTCAACCTTAATCACCTCGTAACACCAGGAGACTTAGAAGCTTTTGTGGAGCTTGTTGTACCTGTTCTTCAAGAAAGAGGACTCTATAAAAAAGAGTACAACAGTGGCACGCTTCGTGAAAAACTATTCTCACCCGGACAGCCGCTGCTGCCAAACGATCATCCTGCAGCTAGATTTAGACCGGTGCTAACGGAAAGTAAATAAATAGAGAGTGAGTGAGGAGAGAAAACATATGAAACGATTTAACATATTTCTTACAGCAGCTTTATTAATCGGCATTTTAGCGGGATGTGGCGCTTCGGGTGAAAAAGAAAGTAAAGAGATTACGCTCGGCGCAACTGTGCCTTACAGCGATATGCTTGAAAAAGGCGTAAAGCCATACCTAGAGAAAAAAGGATACAGCGTTGAAGTGAAAGAGTTTAATGATTATGTACAACCGAACATCTCTTTAAAGAGCGGTTCGCTAGATGCAAACCTGTTTCAGCATAAAGTGTACATGGACGCTTTTTCAGAAGAGAATGATATGAAACTAGCTTCAGTTGTTACCGTACCCACTGCACCAATCGGTATCTATTCAAAAAAATTCAAGTCTATAGACGAGATCAAGCCTGGAAGTACGGTTTCACTAGCCAATGATCCTACGAATTTAGCAAGAGGACTTACTGTTTTGAGAGACAATGGACTAATTGAGATCGATTCTTCAGCAAACCCGTTAAGAGTCTCAGAAAAAGATGTGACAAAAAATCCAAAGAACTTGAAGTTCCAGCCTGTTGAAGCTGCTCAAACTCCAAGAACTCTAGACTCGGTAGATCTAGCTGCGGTAAACGGAAATTTTGCAATATCGTCGGGTCTAGATCTAAAGGATGCACTCGTAAAAGATAAACTTCCAGAGAAGATCATCAATCGAATCGTTGTACTAGAGAAAGATAAGAATTCACAGCTAGCAAAAGATCTTAAAGATGCAGTAGAATCCGACTCGTTCAAAAAGGTCATACAAAGTGATTTTGAAGAGTTTCATAAGCCAGATTGGATGAACAAGTAACTCCATAAAAAATCAGCTTATTATTTCGTGGAAAAGCTGTACGAAAGCCGTTACCAACTCTCTTAAATGCTCATAGAATACGTTATGTTGACTCAAGGGGGGATTAATATGAGTAACTGCCCGCACTGTGGCCTTTTCCGATATGATTTAAGTGGCTGTATCTGCTCTGATAAAGATTTTAATAGTGATTGGAATCAAAGATACATTGAAGAAATTTTCAATCCAAACAACAATCAGGTGAATGGATCTAAAAAGACGAGACGTCAGAATCTCTTAGATCTGTAAGAACAAAAAAGACTTATTTATTCTTACTATAAACGTTAAAAAGCCGACTTATGATTTTCGCTTCGTTAAATCATAAGTTGGCTTTTTTAAATAGACCATGAAGGTAAAGAGCACCTTCTATTCACCTTGCCTCGAGGGGCTAGTCACTGCAACTAGGCAGGAGGCTCACCGTTCGGCCCATGGAAAGCGAGCAACCTGGAGCGTAAATCAATTACTGTCAACGAGCATCCAAGAATACGATAACAATACAAAAAGCAGACCTTACAAAGAAGATCTGCTTAATTATTATCCATTACTTAGCGAAGCGATGGAGGAGTAGCGAGCTTTCTAACACTAGAATTAGAATAAACTCCATTTGTTTGGTTAGAAGTAGGCATTGAAAGATCCTTTTGAATGACGATACTAGAACCAAGTTGACCTTGTACCTTAAAGCCCCAATGCTGGAAGGTTTTTAGTGCATCCGTGTTCTCTTCATCAACTGTACCAAAAACAGTACGAATCCCTTGTTTCATAAGGTGACTCTCAAATACGGGAAGAAATGAGGTAGCGATCCCTTTTCCTTGATGCTTCGTATCTAACACAACATAATCCACAAAAATCGTAGGGCCGATTCTGAATCGATAACATACAAAACCAATAATCGTGTCATTGCTATCACAGACAATCATGACCTCGTTGGCCATTTTTATAATCATTTCAATCACGTTTTTACGGACTTGAAAGTTACTTACTACCATATCAACTAAAAAAGGATCATCCTTACCAGGTACCCGTTTGCGAATATACAATTATATTCCCCCTTATATTACTTTACGAAGGGAAGATATAAAGAAATAAATAAAAGATGATTCACTTCAGAAACACATAGGTTACATTAGAACATAACTATTATTTATTAAAAATCCCCCTTGCTTGTACTATATGTGCTTGTCCTTGAAAGGGGTCTGGATACCGTCCTAATTCTGGTGAAAAAGGCTCTATGTAACATAGTGTTCTTAAAACATATAAAAGCCGAAGAGAGTCTCCGGCTTTTTACTTACTTATGCTGCTTGTTTCTTACCTTTTTTTCTTTTCTTAAATCCTAATAGGCTACCGATTAAGCTCACTATAGACACCCCCTTCTATAAGCGAACTGTTGAGAAAAAGAACAATCAGTCATGTTTTCTTCTCTACTCTATCTTACGCAAGCTTGTCTCAATGGTTTGGACGATTCTAAAAAATGGATGCTAAAAAAAATACATTTACAAATACATACAGAGATTCGTTTATAATTTAAGAACTAGCATGAAAAAGGAGTACAGTTTATGAATGTTGAGCGCGAGCAACGAAAACAGATATTCAGAGTTTTGGAATATATTGAAGAGCATGTAGAGGATTCTTTATCTTTAGAAAAACTGGCTGGCATCTCTACTTATTCTCCTTTTCACTTTCAACGGATTTTTAAAAGTATCGTTGGTGAAACACCAGCTGCCTATGTGAAAAGATTTCGATTGGAGAACGCGGCACATCGATTGATCTATGAATCCTATATCCCCATCACGCAGATTGCGATGTTGTGTGGATTCTCTTCCTTATCGTATTTCACGTATTCTTTCCAATCTTATTTCAAAACGAGCCCGAAAAACTGGAGAGAAGGAGCTTATCTCCAGCAATTTCCTCGGGAATATGAAGATAGCAAGAAATCTAAACAAGTTCGCAACCCATCGAAAGAAAAAGAGGAGAATGCTCCTTATAATGAGTTTAAATGGCTAGATTTATCTAAAATAAGAATTGAAACTTTTCCAAACAGCGCTACGATTAAAGGTCACCACTTTGGGATGTACACGAGTGGGGTTTCTGAAGCTTGGGAAGAAGTTCATAAATGGTGTGAATCAAGAAATCTGATTGATTCACATACGTTGTTTCTCGGCGTACCGCGAAACAATCCATACATCACGCCTCCTGACAAATGCCGTTATGATTGTCATATTACGATCAGTGAATCAATAGCTGATTCTATCGCGTCTGATGATACATCCAAGTTTGTTGGTGGAAAGCATGTAGTATATGAATTTGATGAACCTGTCGATTATTCAGAACGCAATCTGATAATTGACTGCTACTCTGAACTGTATAGCTATTGGCTTCCAAGAAGCGGGTTTAAATATTTAAGTAATCCAGTAGAAGTCATAGAGATCCAACAGGACGGAGACACGTTAAAAAGGGAAAGTAAGATTAAAGCGATTGCCCTAGCCATTGAACCAAAATAACGAGGGGGCCATTATGGAACTAAACGGAGTGCTATTAAACACGACAGCGATTATCGCTGGGGGACTTTTATATATGATCTACGGAGGCATCTACTATTCAACGATACTCGGAAAGAAAAAGGAAAATGGTGAGACAGGACCTTTTAAATACATTTTTTCCGTAATCGTTGCCTTTATCAGTTCATTTCTTATGTCTTATCTTATCGGATTATTTGGAGCTGATAGTGCAGTAGAAGGACTCATGGTTGGGTTCATCATAGGGATCTTGATTACGATGGTCTATTATAAAAACACACTTTTCGGTTTACTGACAAGGAAGTCTTTTATCATTGCAATCGGAGACCACCTAGTGATTTTCACACTACTTGGATTGTTGCATGGATGGATGAATTAAGGATGAAGAAGCTTAGTTGATAAGCTTCTTTTTTATGTTTGTCCAATCTAAAGTTAAGTTAAGAAGGTAGATAATTTCCACTCCAGGATGCTCGCTTTCCGGGGGGCGTGCGGTGAGCCTCTTAGCGCATAGCGCTATTAAGAGTCTCACCTGTCCCGCTGATCCCCCAGGAGTCTCGCACCTTGCGTTCCAATCATCTTTCAAGGATGCCTCTGAAAGTTTCTGCTTGCCACTATCTAAAAAGAGCCTTTTAAATATAAAAAAACCACTGACATAATGGAGGACCATCACATCAGTGGTTTCAAATTTTAAGATTAACGGATACCTTTCATCTTCTCTTGAATCTTAGGTGAGATGACGAATAGGATAAGTGATAACACAATCGCAGCTCCACCGATCGTACCGAAGTACATCATTTCTGTTTCTGCAGAATAGAACTTAACGATTTGTGCGTTGATCGCTTGTGCAGCTGCACTTGCTAAGAACCATAAGCTCATTGTTTGTGCAGAGAACGCTGCTGGAGCAAGCTTCGTTGTTGCAGAAAGTCCTACTGGAGACAATAGAAGCTCACCGATAACAACGATAAAATAACTAAGCACTAACCATAATGGACTTACTAGTGAATCTTCTCCACCAAAGTAAGCAGGAAGAAGAATGACTAAGAAAGATAATCCAGCAAATAACAAGCTAAGTGCAAATTTCTTAGGTACTGACGGTTGACGTGTCCCAAGCTTTACCCACATCCATGCGAAAAGTGGAGCAAGTGTAATGATGAATAGTGGATTTAGAGATTGGAACCAAGCTGGTGAAATCTCAAGTCCTGCAAATGTTAAATCTGTACGCTTGTCCGCATAAGCTGCAAGAATCGTTGAACCTTGTTCTTGGATCGCCCAGAACATAACAGCAGCGATGAATAGCGGGATGTAAGCAATAATACGTGAACGCTCGTCTGACGTTGTTTTTGGACTGCGATACATAACCACAAAATAGATAGTAGGAATCGCGATACCAAAAATACCAACTAGTGTAATGAATACTTCAAGTGTGAAAATACCTGCTGGGATGGTTGTACCTAAAATAACAGCTAGTACAACTGCAGAAATACCAACGATAATTGATACTTTCTTCTTCTCAGCTGGAGTTAATGGGTTAGGCACATACGTACCTGCAAGCCCAAGATTCTTTTTCTTTGTTACAGCAAATACAATTAGTCCTAATAACATACCAACAGCTGCGATACCGAAACCTAAGTGGAAACTCTTTTTAGCAACTTCCCCAACGATTAACGGAGATATGAAGGCACCAAGGTTGATCCCCATGTAGAAGATACTGAAACCTGCATCGCGACGAGTATCGCTAGGAGCATAAATATCACCAACAACACTGGATACGTTAGGTTTAAGTAAACCTGTACCTAAAACGATGAAGACCATGGAAATAAACAGCATAGTCAGATCGCCTGGTAATACAGCTAGGACGATATGACCAATCATGATCAAAATACCACCATAGAATAACGCTCTAGAAGTACCAAAAACTCTGTCTGCTAACCAACCACCGATTACACCGGACATATATACAAGTGAACCATAAATGGACATGATTGCTAGTGCAGTGGACTCTTCAATCCCTAGACCACCTTTTGAAACTTCATAGTACATGTAGTAAATTAGGATTGCACGCATTCCGTAGTAAGAAAAGCGCTCCCAAAACTCTGTGAAGAAAAGAGTGAACAAACCTTTAGGGTGTCCAAAAAATCCTTTTTGCGGGACACTATCCACAATTTTCTGTCTATTGATGTCTGACATATGACAACCTCCTCTTAGTACATTAAATATAATACTTTGAAATATTTATTATTGTCAAAAGTTTTCGGCTTATCTATTATTACAGGTTCTTATGCATACGTAAATGGAAATTACACCCTATATGGGCATAATGGCTTATATCTATGCATAAATAGGGTATAAAAAGTGTATAAAAGTAGTGCGGAAATTTACTTACGTAGTATGCTCAAAAAAATAAAAAAATTGTAAGGTGCTGGGAAAGAGGCTCAACCATTGTGTACATAGTGAAATGTTTAGTACTATAGAAGAATAAGTTTACAGGTAGTGAAAAGAGGTCTTTTTACATGAACAAAAATTCCATTTATGGATTAACGATAGAACAACTAACTGAATGGCTCGGGCAACATGGCTATAAACCATATCGCGCTTCACAAGTTTGGAACTATTTATATAGAGAGCGAGTAACCACGTTTTCGGACATGGTCGATATCAAAGCAGATTGTATTGATTTATTAACCGAAAACTTTACCATTCAAACGCTTCAGGAGCACGTTAAGCAGGAAGCATCTGATGGAACGGTAAAATTTCTCTTTAAATTAAATGATGGCAACTTGATCGAAACTGTACTGATGAGACACAAATACGGTTTATCGGTATGTGTAACCACTCAAGTCGGTTGCAACATTGGCTGCAGTTTTTGCGCAAGTGGTTTGTTAACCAAAACACGAGATCTTTCAAGTGGGGAAATCGTTGAGCAAATCATGAACGTGCAGCATCATTTGGACGCTGCAGGTGAAGGAGAAAAGGTAAGTCATATCGTTGTAATGGGAATCGGTGAGCCTTTTGATAACTTCGAGAACATGATTGATTTTCTTAAAATTATGATCGACCAAAAAGGTCTAGCGATTGGATCGAGACATATTACAGTGTCTACGAGCGGGATCGTAAATAAAATGTACGAGTTTGCAGATGTGAACATTCCCGTAAATCTCGCATTATCCCTTCATGCACCAAACAATGAACTGCGTACGAAAATTATGAAGATCAACCGAGCTTTCCCTGTTGAAAAGCTGATGGATGCGATCAACTATTATATCGAGAGAACAAATCGCAGGATTACAATAGAATATATTTTATTAAAAGATGTAAATGATCATGTAGAAGAAGCCGTGGAACTCGCAGCTCTTTTCCAAGATAAAAAGAAAAAAACGTATATCAATTTGATCCCTTATAACCCAGTTGATGAACACAGCCAGTATCAGCGAAGTGACCAAGAATCGGTTCTCGCGTTTTACGATACGCTCAAGAAGAACGGAATCAACTGTAAGATTCGTCAAGAGCACGGTACAGACATCGATGCAGCTTGCGGTCAGTTAAGAAGTAAACAGATCAAGAAGGATAAAGATCGATCGATTACGTCGTAATGGAAGACTGTTTACTCCTAAAAGTGCGTGGTGAATGGAAGTGGACAGTAAAAATGGCCAAGTAGACAGTAAATGTGTAAAAGTGGACAGTATTTCATCGAAAGTGGACAGTAAAACTCAAAAAGTGGACAGTATTTTCTAAAAAGTCGACAGTAAGCACACTTTGAGGTGTTTGCTCGCTACCCACATGTCTGTCTACGCTTTAAAACTGCCCCTGTGTAGAGGTAGTTTTGTTGATGGCGACAGTAATCTGTCTGATTCGTAGATTAATCTGTCCAATTCAAAGATTAATCTGTCCGATTGGCCACATAATCTGTCCAATCTGCACCGTAATCTGTCCATTTCAGCCAATAATCTGTCCAATTATATATTTCAAAAGCAGTATTGAATTCGAAAACAGCCTAATGGAAAGAGACCAGTTGAAAAACTGGTCTCTTTTTATTAAGTTGACAACTGTAAAACAATTACATATGATATTGGTAATTCAATGGAAGGGATGGTGTGTTTGTGAGCGTTGTCGTTCTTAACTAAAACAATTTGGATATCGGTTTACAAAAGAAAAAATGAAACGGATTGTCCGGTTTATTTGCTATGTCTTTTGTTTGCCACCAATAGTTAAGAACAGCGGTCAGATACAAGCCATCATACTCAAACCCTTGATGCTGCGGACTCTTCTTATGAGCCGATTTTTTTATGCATTTTTTAAGGGTGAAGTCTATCTATGAGGCAGAAATGACATGTTCATTTCTGTCTTTTTTTATTGGCACGTTTCCTGGCCTCTGTTAAGAGGAGGGGATAAAAAACGATATTTTAGTACTTGTTTTATGCTATTAAAAATTTTGGAGGTAGATCCATTGAATACACAAACAATGAACATGCTTGAATATAACAAAATTAAAGAACAACTTGCGTCTTTTGCATTAAATAGAGCTACAAAAGAACAAATAGAAAAGCTTCAACCTTCTTCTAACCTTTCTGTGATTCAATCATGGATGCTCGATACGACGGAAGCAAAACGTATTTTAGAGAAGAGTGCGAGTGTTCCAATCGCTAATTTAAACGGTTTGGAGCAAGTTCTAGAGATACCGAAAAAGGGATTGAATCTATCCCCTGAACAACTCACATTAATATTTGGACTTTTAGAAAACGTGAGCCGAATGCAACGATTCATGAGAGACAAAACTTCTGTAGGACCCAGCGTATCTTCTTATGCGTACTCTATGTTTGACCTAAGTGATTTAAAAGAGGAGATCTATCGCTGTATTCGTAACGGTGGAGTCGATGACCATGCTAGCAAAGCTTTATTAAAAGTAAGAAAAAAGATTATTGTTGTCGAAGAAAGAATTAAGTCGAAGCTCGATAACATGATGAAGTCCTCTGCTTATCGTGATATGTTACAAGATCAGATCGTTTCCATGAGAGATGGTCGTTATGTCATTCCAGTTAAGAGTAAGTACAAGCGGAATATTGACGGCCAAGTGCTGGATAGTTCTTCAAGCGGTGCTACAGTATTTATAGAGCCTCATGATATCCGAAAATTTCAAACCGAAATCAGTATGCTTAGAGCAGAAGAAGAGATTGAGATCTCTATGATTCTAGGCGTGCTCACAGGTATGGTAGCGGGGTATGAGAGAGAATTGCACATTACGATTGAAGCGATGATTCATTACGATTTTATATTTGCGAAAGCGAAGTACAGCAGGACATTAGATGCTAATGGAGTTAAGTTGAACCAAGAAAACGTGATAAGTATCATAAACGGAAAACATCCGTTGATCGGTGAAAAATGTGTTCCATTACATTTTAATTTAGGAAAAAGTTATCAGTCACTGGTGATCACAGGACCTAATACAGGAGGAAAAACGGTAGCCATCAAAACAGTAGGTTTATTAACCTTAATGGTTCAAACCGGGCTTCATGTACCTGTTGATGAAGATAGTGAATTTTCCATATTCAGAGACGTTTTTGTTGATATTGGGGACGGGCAAAGTATCGAACAATCCTTAAGTACGTTTTCTTCCCATATGACGACAATCATCTCTATTTTAAAAGATGCAGGACCACAGGATCTAGTCATCTTAGATGAATTAGGTGCTGGAACGGATCCTTCTGAAGGAATGGGGCTTGCCGTTGCTATCCTTGAAAGATTGTACAGCAAAGGAAGTATGATCTTAGCCACCACTCATTATAGTGAAATAAAAGAATTTGCTGCCGTTACACCTGGATTTGAAAATGGATCGATGGAATTTAATCTTGAGACGCTTCAGCCTACGTATTCTTTAATTATCGGTAAAGCTGGTAAGAGTCAGGCCTTCTCGATCGCAAAAAAGTTGGGGATGGACGATGAAATTATCCACCGTGCACAACAGGTGACTCAAAATAATAGTTATCCACATGTGGACAAAGATAGAGATGTTAAGTTTTCCACAGCACAATATGGAGAGCTAGCTAGTTTGAGAGAAAAGGCAAAAGCAAATGTTAAAAAACAGCATGTGAATATACAAAAAAACACAGTGCATCCTGAGAACGTTTTTCATATCGGTGATCGCGTGTTTGTATCAAGTCTTAAAGCAGCAGGAATTGTGTACAAATTAGAGAATGATCACGGTGAACTAGGTGTTTTAGTTGGAGAAAATAAACATATCATTCATAAAAAGCGCCTTAAACTCCATATTGAGAGTAAAATGCTGTATCCAGACAATTATGATATGGACATTGTTTTTGAGTCAAAGGAAAATAGAAAAAAGGATAACGCTATGAAAAAGCGTCATGTTGAAGGCCTTTCTATCGATAGGGAAGATCACTAAGTGAGGGAGCTAAATGAAGAACTCAGTCACATGTAAAACGATAAGCATGATGGAACTAACCGAGGATTTCCTAAATGGATTCAACCGATATCAGCAAACAAAGCAGGTTTGGTATGTAGAGGATAAAATCTACAAAATGAAGGATGATTATTTTATTGATGACTGGTCTCACGAAAGGAAGTTACAGATCATTCAGGAGTTAAGAAAATGTGTAAGCAGCGGGGGAGTAGTTGCTGCAGCATGGCTAGAGAAGCAGTTAGTGGGCTTTGCGAATGTTGAAAGTGAACGTTTTGGTTCAGATGCGCAATATGTAGAGCTTCCATACCTACATGTCTCAAAAGACATACGGGGTACGGGGATAGGGAGAAAGCTTTTTGCTTTATGCTGTCATGAAGCAAAGAGGCTAGGTGGTAAGAAACTTTATATCGCAGCGCATCCGTCTATTGAATCACAATCGTTTTATCGTGCTGTAGGGTGTTCACCGGCAGAAGAAGTGAATGAGCGTATTTTCAAAAGAGAACCATTAGATATTCAACTTGAAAAAGTCCTATAACAAAGGGAAAGAGACATCTAAGTAGTGCTAGATGTCTCTTTTTCAATTACAATCTCTTCAGTTACAGCTTCCTCGATGTCTGAAGCAATATCTATCGCTTTTACAAAATGATGGTCGCAACGAATGCTTTTTAGTGTTATATCATTGGCACGATGCGGTCCTCCGTATACTTTTACTGCAGGTCCAGAGGTTGTAAAATCTTTTACGACAACATCGTTTAAGATTACGTTACGAGCGCGATATTGAATGGCGATTAGCGGGTGTCCATCATAGTTATATGTGCGATCACCGAGTACGGTTAAACCATTTATAACGACATGGTTATACCCTGATATCACTAGGCTGCGAGGTGTTGAATCTTCGTAGAGCTCTGTATATATAGGAGCGATGCTAAAGAGATTAGTAGCTGAGATATGATGAGCTGTTTTCGATTCTGGATCCATATCCTTATGATGGCCGATATGACGAAAATTGTAGGATCGGTTATCGTTCACAGATAGATGACCATAGATGTGTACATTTGTAGCTGCAGAAGCGTTATGATGTGCTTTAATCTCAACACCTCCAAAGCAACGCGCTGTTGAATTGTTCAAAAGCCAAACATTATGAGAACCGTCATCAATTTCAATGCCATTAGAGTTCGAAAATCCTTTCTTATGGGATCTTCCGCTCGGGTCACACATATGGGAATTCGAAATAAAGATATACTCACTGTGGTGTGTGGTAATGCCATCATCACCAAAGCCGTAGCCATTGAGATTGTCTAACCAGATGTATTTACTTCCTCCTCTTGAACGAGTACCGTCCCCGAGGTAAGTATATAGCGAAGAAGACACATCATACCCGTGCAGCCCTGGATTAACTGCTTCTAGGTCAAACATCCAGCCATAAGTGACGTTAGCGAAGGTTAAACAGCTTGATCGATTGTTTCCTGCACTTGTTTTTTCTTTAGGATCAAGGCGTTCTATGTTCCAATCCAGCGTCATCCCTTTTACAGCTATGTTTCGGTTCCCTTTGAAATGGTTCTTATTTGTAATCAACCATTCTGCTTTAGGACAATCATCATGCAGTTGAAGGGTCGTTTTACCTTTTCCTTCCCCTATTAGAATCGTCCACGAAGGCAATTTGATGCCTTTTGTAATGAATTTTCCTGCTGGAATACGTACAATTACTCTTCCTTTGCCGATTGCTTTTTTAATAGCCTCCGTATTATCGGTTATTCCGTCTCCAACTGCTCCATAGTCTGCTACGTTTACTTCCTCTTTTATATAACGATAAAGCATCTCGTACTGGTCATTTAACTTCGAGATCCACCTAGGATAAATGCGATCTTGTTCATCTTTATCCCAATCGGTTGTTTCGACGTCTTTGTAGCGAACTTTCTTTATAACCATACTTTTTGTTGCATATTTGATCCATTCAAAAGAATTTCTATTCTGTTTTCTATGTTTTTTTAGTGAATCTTTGAACAGATTCTCTGAAGATTTTAAATCAATAGATTCTGTACGAGCGTGCTTTTTTCTCAGGTGTGCTATCAAGTTTTTGTTAGTGAGTGGATCATGTTGTTTATCAAGTGAAATCATTAAATGATCACCTCGGCCTTCAAATAATAGAATATAATTCATGATTTCCCTATCTAAAATAAAATAATCAGCATGTCAAAAGAGTAGGGGAGAGTCGATTTAATAACCTGTTTTTTGGATGCAAACAAAAATGTTTGCAAGTTTACAAATACGTTTGCATTTGTTTGCTTATTTGTTTGCAAGTTTACAAAACTGTTTACTTGTTGGTGTATAAGGGTTTAATGCAATTAATGTATATTGTTTGCAACTATGTTTGCAAGTTTACAGAAAATGTTTGCGTGTTTACAAATGTATTAAATAGAAAAATAGGCATTGTTTAATTTTAAATAACCCTCTAATCTATTTATATAGCAACAAAATAAAGATTTGAAAAAAGAAAGGATGTACGCCCATGAGTAATTCTAGAATTGCTGCAGTTGATGTAGGTAACGATTCACTAAAAGGAATTTTCGGTACATTAGAACATGAATTAAACATCCCTAACGTAATTGCTAGAGATATTGAGGATCGTCCTGTAATCGGGATTGAGGAGTTAGACAGCAAAGATCCTTTAGAAGGCATACATATTCGAGTTCACTCCCCTGCCCTAAAAGAAAACAATGTGATTTATCGTGTTGGTCAGCTTGCTGCTAAGAGCGATAACTCTACTGAACTAGATCCAGGAAGCAGTAAATCAGAAGAAGATCAAACATTGATCATGCTTTTCGCAGCATTGGCTCTTGATGCTGTAAATGAAGATAATGCTAAAACATTTACGAAAAACAACAATGTGATTGATACAAGCTATATTTTAGGAACTGGCCTTCCTCTACGTGAAGTAAAAGAAGGTAAGGACGCGGGTTACCGTTCAAAACTACTAGGATCTGTTCACCAAGTAGAATTCTTAGTAACGCCTAAGTACCAAGGAATTAAAGTAAACTTAAAGTTTGAAGAAGTAAAAGTGTATCCAGAAGGATTCGCAGCTTTTATTAACCTTGTGATGGATAACGATTTAAACATTACTAACAAAGATCTGATCGACAAACCTATTCTTATTCAAGATATCGGCGGTCTGTCTACAGATATCGCAGTTATCAAGAATAGAAACGTTGATGATGATAAAGCTCAAGGCTTTAACCTTGGTGTTTCTGAAGCGCTAGAACAAATTAGAGAAGAAATCCGCTCTAAACATGGCGTGGAATTAGACAGCCGACGTGATGTAGTAGATATCATTACGAAAAAGACGAACCGCAACCACATCATGGTTCGTGGTAGTCGCACGAGTGTACATGACATTACAGATCGTATTTTAGTCGACTTAGCGAAAAAACAATATCGTCTTCTTCGCAACGTCTGGCAAAAGAACTCGCAAACTGAAATCTGCTATTTTGTAGGTGGAGGATCTGCGGTGCTTAAAGATTATATTAAGACGCTTAACAATAACCTAGATGGCTACAATATCGACTTTTTTGAAGACGAGAAGGAAAGTATCTGGATGATGGCAAACGCTTATTATAAGCTGATCTCTGATCACTTAAGAAGAACTGCGCCAAAAGAGAAAAAGAGCGAGGATAAAGACAAAAAAGCCGTTAAAGCTTAAACAAGGGTGATGAAATGGACAAGAAAGCATCCAATGAGATTACAAGAGGTAAAACGATTGCTTTTCGTATCCCCTCTGACACCCCAGATCACGTCATCAAACAGCTTCAAAAGCTGAAAGAGACGGAGAGGCGCAATTTTTCGAGCAAGATCTCAGAGTATGTTCTTCAAGGTGTTAGTCAAGACATCCAAAGAGATCGAGAGACGATTACAATACCGTTGCCGAAAAATTTAAGTAAGATGCAGCGTGATTGGTTGAAGCATGAGCATTCAGAGGCCTTGTTAGGTAATATTTTGTATCAGCTCATTTCCAATCCTGTAAGAACAGCATCTTTACTGGCGGCTTTAAACAGCAACTCAACCGATATAGACCAAGCCCTATATCTGCAGGAAGATATAGCGCGCGATGTGGATTCGCTGGAGCAGTACGAAAATCCACTTGAAACCGAACACTCAACTGATGATTTTGACGATGATGATCTCAGTCAATTCGATTGGAACAGTGCAAAGCGAGATGAGCCTGAAGAAAAAGAAGAAACACAAAGTCCTGAGCAGGAAATGGAAGATCTGCTTGGGGATTTCCTTGCACATATGAATAAGTAACTAGAGAACGCAGCTGAATCTTCAGCTGCGTTTTTTTTATGATGATGAGCTTTTAGTAGTTATTCGGGGTATGTGAGAGAAATAGAGAGTGCGTAATTTGTCGAGGATTGTAAACTTGCGGATAAACGACTAAAACTTTTGGATTGAGCGACTAATCTCGTGGATAAACAGCCGAAATTTCTGGATTGGGTCGCTAAACTTCTGGATTGAAATAAAATAATACCCATCTAGGTATATGAAACGATCAGTTTCGGTACACGAAACAGTAACTATTTTGATTTTAAAGGAGTAGAACTTTTATAAAATATCAGTTTGCTTCCAACACAGGTAGGGAAAGGTCTCTTTGTGATGTGAAAATACATAAAGAGAGGATTAGTTATATGAGCGATCAGAATAAAGTGAACGGCAACAGCAAGAACGAACAGCTGGAACAGTATCGTGCAGATGACAAAGGCAAAAAATTAACGACCAATCAAGGGTTAAAAGTTGCTGAAGACGAGTTCTCGCTAAAAGCGGGAGAACGTGGTCCAACACTTATGGAAGATTTTCATTTTCGGGAAAAAATGACTCACTTTGATCATGAAAGAATTCCAGAGCGAATCGTACATGCTCGTGGGTTCGCGGCTCATGGTGAGTTTGAATTATATGAGTCTTTAGGAGAATTTACAAAAGCGGATTTCTTAAATGACACCTCTAAAAAAACACCAACGTTCGTACGTTTTTCGACCGTAGCTGGTTCACGTGGATCTGCTGAAACGGTGCGTGACGCGCGCGGTTTTGCAACAAAGTTTTATACAGAAGAAGGAAACTACGATCTTGTCGGAAACAATATTCCTGTATTCTTCATACAAGATGCGATCAAGTTCCCCGATCTGGTTCATGCGTTAAAACCTGAACCTCATAACGAGATGCCGCAAGCAGCAAGCGCGCATGATACGTTTTGGGACTTTGTAGCCAACAACCAAGAATCAGCTCATATGGTGATGTGGGCAATGTCAGACCGAGCAATTCCACGAAGCTTTCGTATGATGGAAGGGTTCGGCGTCCATACGTTCAGACTTGTGAACGACGAAGGAAAAGCACATTTTGTGAAGTTCCACTGGAAGCCAGTCTTAGGCACACATTCTCTCGTGTGGGATGAGGCGCAAAAGATCTCCGGGAAAGATCCGGATTTTCACCGCAGAGACCTTTGGGAATCCATTGAAAATGGGGATTACCCTGAGTATGAACTAGGACTTCAAATTATTGCAGAAGAAGATGAATTTAACTTTGATTTTGATATCTTAGATCCGACGAAATTGTGGCCCGAAGAAGATGTGCCGGTAAAACTTGTCGGCAAGATGACATTGAACCGAAACGTGGATAACGTGTTTGCCGAAACGGAGCAGGTCGCTTTTCATCCTGGTCATGTTGTACCTGGAATCGATTTTTCAAACGATCCTCTTCTACAAGGACGCTTATTCTCCTATACAGATACACAACTATCTCGTCTTGGGGGACCGAACTTCCACGAGCTTCCGATCAATCGACCTGTTTGTCCGTTTCATAACAATCAGCGTGATGGAATATCACGACAGACGATCAACAGAGGGCAAGTGAGCTATCATAAGAATTCACTTGCAGCGAACACACCTTCACCTACTCCAGAAGCAGAAGGCGGATATGTTCATTATCAAGAGAAAGTGGACGGAAGAAAGATCAGAGGCCGAAGCGAGAGCTTTAAAGATCACTTCTCTCAAGCCACACTTTTCTGGAACAGTATGAGCGAGCCGGAAAAACAGCATCTAAAGAATGCTTTTAGCTTTGAACTCGGTAAAGTGAAAAGTAAATCGGTTCAACAGCAAGTCGTTGATATGTTTGCAAACGTGAACTTGGAGCTTGCGACTGCTTTTGCCGAAGCAATTGATGCTGTACCTCCACAAGGAGAAGAATCTTCCGTAACGAAGTCTTCACCTGCTCTAAGCCAGCTGAATACGGTTAAAAGCCCAAAAACAAGAAAAGTAGGGGTTATTGTTGGGTCAACTGTGAGTGGTGAAGTAGCAGAAATCCTGCAATCTTTAAAGAGCAGCGGTATTCAAGGTGAATGTATCAGTGATAAGTTAGGAAAACGAACGGCGGATGATGGGTCTGAGCTAGAGGTCATGCATACGTTCTTAACGGGGACTTCCGTTATCTTTGATGCTATTTATGTGGTAGGTGGAAGTGATGGTGCTACGTTTAAGAAGAATGCCTTGCACTTCGTTAATGAAGCCTTCGCGCATTTTAAACCGATTGGTGGTACTCATGAAGGTCTTCAGTGGCTAAAAGAAGCAGAACTAGCTGGAGAACCGGGTGTTGTAAGTGGTGAAGGAAAAGATGAGTTTGTAAAAAACTTTACTGAAGCTATTTCCGTACATCGACATTGGAATCGCCAAGTATAAGGATTTAAAGAACAGTGGGCAACGTGTTCACTGTTCTTTTTTAATGTTCTAAGAATGAAAAAATGGCAACGATACAAACTACATATGAATCAAACATGAAGGAGAGTTCATATGTATAAAAAAATGCTAAGTATGATTATGGTGCTTGCAATAACGGTTCCTATTTTTACAACACCATTAATAGCAGAAGCCAAATCAAAGCAAAGAGTTCAAGGGCCGTGTTATAGCCAGAACGCGATTGATTTGTATTCTTTGCAAAGAAGGCTGTGGAAAGACCATGTTTATTGGACGAGATCCTACATTGTTAGCGCGACTGAAGGAGCTAAGGATCAAGACGCTGTATTAAAGAGACTGTTGCAGAATCAAACCGATATCGGTAACTCCATCAAGCCCTATTACGGAGATAAAGCCGGGAACGAACTCGGGAAATTATTAACAGAGCATATTGTCATCGCGGGGCAGTTAGTAGATGCGGTGAAAAAGGGCGATACGGCGAAAGCAGCTAAAATCAATAAAGATAGGTATCGAAACGCTGATGATATCGCTAAATTCATGAGTAAAGCGAATCCAAACTGGTCAGAACAACAAGTAAAAGAAATGCTATACACACATCTAAAATATGTGACAGACGAAGCTGCAGCAAGGCTTAAAAAAGATTATGCTGGCGAGATCGTGATCTTTGATAAGAACAAAAATCATATGGTGATGTTTGCCGATGAAATAACGAATGGTATCATGAAGCAGTTTCCAGACTCCTTTAGAACGTCATAAGAAAAAGCCTCTCGAGATTGAGAGGCTTTTCGCTATTTATCCTTGTTTTTGTCCTTTTTATTGATCTCTTTTTGATCAATGGCACCTTGATTGAACGTATCGTTGATCTGCTCGTGAACGGTTTCTAATTCCTTATCTGTTTTTGATTTGTTTTTCTTGTCGAGTTCAAAGTTTTTCTCTGCGATGTCCTCGGATTGTTTTTGTTTATCTGTCTTGTCGCTCATGAATGAATACCTCCTATTTTAGAAAAAGGGTCTACTTATCCTTTTCCCCCTCAGTTTTCCCTGAAACATGCTGAATTAAAATAAGCCTTATCCAATGAGGGATAAGGCTTGTTTTTGACGAGGCTGCTTAAGCGTATATTTTAGTCCTTGAAAGTGGTTGATTTCCGCTCCAGGTTGCACGCTTTCCACGGGGCGAACGGTGAGCCTCCTGTCTAGTTGCAGTGACTAGCCCCTCGAGGTCAAAAGGTAAACGGTCAAGAAGGCAAAGTGCGCCTTCCAAGCCCATTTCCCTTTTGCTTGTCGGGGCTGAACGAGTCACTTCCACTTTTCGGACTGCCGCGTTGCGCCATTAGGAGTCTCCACCTGACCGCTCGTCCCGTAGGAGTCGGCAACCTTATGCTACAATCAACTTGCAAAAGATTAGAAAAAACATTTATAAGCTACTGACTTTTAGCAGTAACCTATTAAAAGAAATCAAGGAAAGCTGCGGGCTTGTTTGTAATAATTTTTTCAAAACGTTCAACGTCTTCTTGTTTTCCTTTGATTTTGCCGCATGAAAATAAAAACGGGGGCTTTTGTGAGCCTAAAAGAGCTGCTGCTAACGTTTGTACATCCATAACTAATGCTTCTGCTCCCGTTTTTGAATCTCTTGTAACACCATCTTCATCGATAGTGAACGTACCGTTGTTCCATTCAGCTTTTTCATCCGTTATGGATAGAATAAGTCTACCTTCCATGTTTTTAAACGGATATTGCTTTAAAAAGCTTTCAACATCTACAATTCGTGCCATGAAGTATGGATAGTGCTCTTGGTGAATCCGTGGATTGTTCAGTAAAAACGGAAGCTGATCATCGGATGGCGCTACTATCTTTACCTTGTCCACCATCGAATCATGCTGACAGATAAAATTCCATAAAGCTCGACGCGCATCATCGTTTACATAGATAAACTCTTGAACATCAAGCAATTTATCTGCTACCTTGCAGCATAAATATCCCTTTGGTACTCCGTTTTCATCCTTATACAGGATACGGTTGTAGCCTTCTGTGAACACATGATTGTTCCACCAATAGTCTGAGCGCACAAGCAGATGATTGTATGAATGGAACCACCCTTCATAAACCGTATTCAGTAAGTCATTTCCGTCTTCTTCAGATAACCTGGAAATCGTTCCAGAAACATCTTCATAACGGACGAGATCGCTCTTATTTAGTGTATATTTGTTCAATGAGGCAGTAAGCTCCCAGCCGAACCGACGATAGAATTGAATATTGAAAGGATGCAGAAAGCTGATACTTTGGCCATTTTCTTTCATCCTAATAAGCGCTTGTTGTAATAGGCGGGTGACTGACCCTTTTCTGCGATGCTCTGGCCATGTAGCTACACCTGCAATTCCACCCATTGAAAAGCGCTGGTTTTCAATAGAGATTTCTAGAGAATGAATGTGAAGTTTAGAAATAAGCTCTTCGTTTTCAAACTCTCCCCAAATTTCTTGTCTTTTCATCATTTCATAACGTTTTGGCAGATCCTCTTTCTTTACGATGTACTGAAAAGCATATTGAGAAAGCTGTATGGATTTTTCAAATTCTGTTTCTGACAATACTCTACGTTCCATTTTGATGACTTCCCTTTCCTCCTTCATAGTACAAGTTAGATAAGAGGGTTGAAAAGAATTTCGATGAAAAAATTTTTGGTCTTTGTTTTTAACACTAAGAGCATCAATAAATCGCAGTAAATAAAAATGTTAGTATGTATATAGAAGTGAAAAATAATGGATATTTATAAAAACTATCGAAATTATATTCATTTGGAGTTATAATTATAAACTGTTGTGCATAATCACAACGTATAAGCGAGGATCAGCATGCGCATTCATAAATATATAAGTTTAACGGGTTTTTGTTCTAGAAGAGAGACGAATCGGCTATTGAAGAGTGGCCGGATTTCTATAAATGGTGAGATTGCAAATAAAGATAGTTTTGTACATGAGATGGATACTGTCCTTATTGATGGTAAAGTAATTCCTCAAAAAGCGTCAGCAATCTACCTCGCTTTTAACAAACCAGTTGGAGTCACGACCACATCAAATCCTGATATTGATGGAAACATTCTAGAATATATCGATATGTCGGAGCGTGTTTTTGCTGTTGGTAGGTTAGATAAAGCCTCCCAAGGTTTGATTCTATTAACGAATGATGGAGAGCTGGCAAATCGGATTTCACAATCTGATTATGGTCATGAGAAAGAATATGAAGTGACAGTCGATCAACCTGTTACCGAATTGTTTCTTCAAAAAATGGCTCAAGGTGTTCTCATCTTAAATGCTGTAACCAAACCTGCGAAAACAGAGCTTGTAAGCAAGTTTGTTTTTAGAATCACGCTTACCCAAGGATTAAACAGGCAGATTCGACGTATGTGTAAAACGCTAGGATACGAAGTAGAGAAATTAGAGCGTATACGCATTATGAATATACACCTTCATGCATTGGAAACTGGGAAGTGGCGGTACTTAAGGGATGACGAGCTTAGTGACCTAAAAAAAGGTTTAGAGATTTAGTGAAAAAGGAAAGAAACACTAGTATTTTATAAAAAAACTAGCATTTCTTACAATATTGCGAAAATTGTAGAATCAACATATACTTGGAAATGGAAAGTGTATGAAAGCGCTTTACATCGTAGGAAGAGAGGCATAAGATTATGGGTTTACCAAAACAACAGATTGATGATCAAATGAAACAAACAAGTTCTAGTCGATTAATGAAATTTATAGTACCATCACTGGTTGGAATATTTTTATTTATGATTCCTATCTCATATGATGGGGAAATTACCATTCCTGTAGCGATTTTAGCAGGGATGTTGCAGGATGGAATAGGTCCACATATTCCGAAGATCATGACGGCTATCATAGCGATTACGGTCATTGGATCTTTAGGAACATTCTTGTTTAAGCCTAAAGCAATCGTAAATAAACCGTTTTTAAATACATTGTTCAATGTGAATATCGTATGGCAATTGATTCGTTTAGTAGGATTGATTTTTGCTGTGATGACGTTGTTCAAGCTTGGGCCGGAAGCGGTATGGTCCGAAAATACAGGGCAGCTTCTGCTTTTTGATTTGATTCCTGTATTGTTTTCTGTGTTCTTATTTGCAGGACTGTTCTTACCTTTGTTATTCAACTTCGGCTTGTTAGAGCTTTGTGGAGCTATGCTCGTTAAGGTGATGCGTCCCGTTTTCAAACTGCCTGGGCGATCTTCTATCGATTGCTTAGCATCATGGCTTGGGGATGGAACGATCGGTGTTCTATTAACGAACAAACAGTATGAAGAGGGATATTATACGAAGCGTGAGGCAGCTGTAATCGGTACAACATTTTCTGTCGTATCTATTACATTCGCGATTGTTGTTCTTGCTCAAGTAGATTTGGCTCATATGATTGTTCCGTATTATTTTACGGTCGTTTTAGCAGGGTTAATTTGTGCGATTATTATCCCACGCATCCCACCTTTGTCCAGAAAGCCTGATACGTATTATGAGGGCGCAAAAGAAAACGTGGCAGATGAAGTGATTCCTGAAGGTCAGACACCTTTTCGATTTGGTCTTAAAAAGGCGGTTGAACGCGCTGATCAAAATAAAAAGGCTGCACCGTTAGTGAAAGAAGGAATTCAAAACGTACTTGATATGTGGATGGGCGTTGTACCGATCGTAATGGCAATCGGAACATCTGCATTGATGGTCGCAGAGTTCACACCTTTCTTCACGTACCTTGGGGCACCTTTTGTACCAATCTTAGAGTTGCTGCAAGTTCCTTATGCATCAGATGCAGCACAGACGATCGTAATCGGATTTGCGGATATGTTCCTTCCTTCTATCATTGGAGCAGGTATTGAAAGTGAGCTGACTCGGTTCGTAATCGCGGCAATGTCAGTTATTCAATTGATCTATATGTCTGAAGTTGGCGGTCTGCTATTAGCTTCTAAGATTCCTGTTAACTTTAAAGAACTAGTTATCATCTTTTTCTTACGTACTTTCATCTCACTTCCGATTGTTGTGGGAATGGCACATCTTATGTTTTAAAAGAAAAGCTGCTCAGAGGAATGTTCCTCTAAGCAGCTATTTTTGTGTGTTATAGAAGCTCTTGTATATGTTTTTCAATCGTTTCAGGCTTGTCCGTTGGGGCAAAGCGCTTAACAACTTGTCCGTTTCGGTCTACTAAAAATTTTGTGAAGTTCCATTTGATCGCTTTAGACCCCAAGATTCCTGGTGCTTCGGCAGCTAAGTATTTAAATAGGGGATGCGCTCCATCACCGTTTACGTCTACTTTTGCGAACATCGGAAAGTTAACGCCATAGTTCAACTCGCAGAACTCCATGATCTCATCACTTGATCCTGGTTCTTGAGCTCCGAATTGGTTACATGGAAATCCAAGCACGGATAATCCTTGTTCTTTATGGCTTTCGTAAATGGATTGAAGACCTTTGTACTGAGGGGTAAAACCGCATTTACTTGCTGTATTTACAATTAAGAGCACATCGCCTTTGTAAGTGTCTAGGTTTGTTTCCTCGCCTTTGATCGTTTCAACTGAAAAATCGTATACAGACATTTTCTCAAGCTCCTTATTTTTGTATTTTTTTTAGTGTAACGGTAAATGGTACGGCTTTCACTAAAAATGCTCGAAGTGGTAAAATAAGGAGCTGGCTTAAAAGGGGGAAGATAAAAATGGACGCAGTGTTTCATGTGGAACATCAAGTTTTTAATTATCGTGTGGCTGCCGTAATGATTAAAGAAGGTCGAGTCCTCATGCATCGAGCAAAAACGGAGACAAACTGGTCATTGCCAGGTGGACGGGTGAAGCTTGGAGAAGATGCGCAGACAAGTTTGCAGCGTGAGATGAGAGAAGAACTGGATTTGAACGTGACGGTTGATGGTTTCTTATGGACAGTTGAAAACTTTTTTACATATGCAGAAAAAGAGATACACGAGGTTGGATTATATTTTAAGATCACAGCTGAAAACCCGTTGCCACTTCATGATGGTGAAGAATTTACCGTGTTAGAAGCAGATCGGCTTGTTTTTAAATGGGTATCATTAGAGGATTTGAATGAGTATGTGCTGCATCCCCAAGTGGTGAAGCAAAAGCTGATAGAAGGTTCTTTTGAGCCGGATTATTTCTTAGTAGACCAATCATAACGAGTAATAATGCAAACTCAACAGGTACGAGAATAATGAAAAAGGTAAGTAGCGAGGTTAACGAGTGTTTAGCTGTTTTGCTGCTTACCTTTCTTTATTACGCCTGTTTAATCAGATTCTTCTTCACTGCTGTTATTGTTGTAAGCCAATCCACAAGAGCAACGACAATCACCGAATAAGAGATGATAAGCAGCAGGGAACTCTTGATTGACTACCTGTACGCCACGTGCAAACTCTTTTACATCCGTTGGTACGCGGGAGAGCGCGTCAGCTTTCTTTTGAGAATCGATATAAGCTCCAGGTGGGACAAAACGATTCTTTCGAATACGCACTCCGTTCGTCACTACGGCATTGTAGGAAATAAAGCTCCCTTTCTCCACAGTAGCGTTATAAACGATCGCCTTAAAGCCTACGAATACTTTTTCTCCGATAAAACAAGGCCCGTGAACGAGAGCGCCGTGTGCGACAGAGACTTCATTGTCGATGTAGATGGAATACTTTCTGCCATCAACTCTGACGAATTGATTCGTTAAACCATGAAGAATGACGCCATCCTGAAGGTTGGTATTAGAGCCGATATAAAATGGCGTTCCTTCATCTGCCCGAATACTCACGAGTGGTGCGACATATACGTTCTCTTGTATTCTTACATCACCGATTACGCTAGTAAATGGACTTAAAAATGAACTTTGATCAATGGTTGGTGCGATCTGAATTGGATTAAATGTCGTCTTAGGATTAGGGCTAACAAACGGTTGAAAGCCATCTCCGCAATCATTATGTTTCAAAACTACCCACCCCTTACATTTTATCTTCTCAGCGTATGCAGAGAAGAAAGAAGTGGAAACCCGTCTAATCAATTGTACTCGTCCTATGTGATGTTACCGCGCAAATAATAGTCTATGTCCACCCCACTTGTACAAAGTGGGGTGTTTGTATTTGTGTGGGGTCAGACCCCACTACGCCTTGAGGCTTATGTAAAGATACAGCTACGGCCAGTTTTGAGAAAATGCTGAGGGAGGTAAGCTAAAGATACGAAAGGAGGAAGCCAAAATGAAAAAATTAGGCTTGCTTGTAGTTGGAGGAATTGCAGCAATCGTTTTGATCGCAAATCTAGGTCCGATGGTTGGCCTTGGAATCGGTCTGGCAGTCATGTATTACGCATTTAAGAAGGCGATGGCTGCAAATAGTGGAGGAAAGAAATTTTGGTGGGGTGCTCTATCGGTCGTAGGACTTTGTGTGTCCGTTAGCAATCTGCCTGCGATATTAGGTGCTGTCGCGATCTATGTTCTCTACGTGGTTTATAAGAAATGGAATCAATCAGCATCGGTAGAAGAGAACGACAGTAATGACCCTTTCACCAATTTTGAAAGAGAATGGGCAAAACTTAAAAATAGCTAAAAACAAACGCTAAAAAGGAGCGAATCATTATGAATTTATTTGAACGCATCAAAAACTCAATCTCGGCAGATGTACATGAGCTTTTAGATCAAAAAGAGGAAAAAAATCCGTTATCTCTTCTGAATCAATATTTAAGACAATGTGAGTTAGAAGTCAATAAAGCACGTAAGTTAGTCGAGCGTCAGCAGCTGTTAAAAGACCAGTTCGTACGAGAGATGGAAGAAGCAGAGGCAAAAGCAGCGAAGCGTGCTCATCAAGCTGAAATCGCTCAACAAGCGAACGAACAAGAGCTGTATCAATTCGCACTTCAAGAAAAAGAACAGCATGGACTACGAGCAGCCCACTTAAAAGAATCTATGCTGCAATCAGAAAAAGATCTTGTAGAGCTCGAGCAAAAATATGAGCAGATGAAACATAAGCTCAAAGATATGCAGATCAAACGCATGGAATTGATGGGTCGTGAGAATGTAGCGCGTGCTCACCAGAAGATGGACCGTGTGATCGATCCGTCTCACTCCATAAAAAAATCGGCATTCCGTTTTGATGAGCTTGAAAGCTATATGGATCGTCTTGAGCAGAAAGTAAACGCTGATTATCATGCAAGCTCGATGGAAGCGAAGCTAGCGAAACTTGAAAAAGATTGGAAAAAGGAAGAATCATCTACTACCGTTTAAGGCAGTATGTGATACGATAAAATAAGAGACAAGGCGCAAATTGCTGCGCCTTTTACCTCGTTTATGACAGAAAGTGAGTGAGTGCAGATGCTGAATCGGAAAAGAAGTGATTTCATAAGTTGGGGGCTTTTACTAGCGGTTGTTTTGGTGTTATTAGAAGCTACCTTAAACGGAGGAGGAATCTTATTTTCTCTCTTGTTTAGTGCTGCACTCCTGTTTTTTGGACGAAAACGAATGCCGAGGCGCTCCGGTAAAATTATGTTCTGGCTCGGTGTTTTCATCGCTGTCATGAACGTATTAAGCATGTTCACCTTTAAGCTCTTACTAGTAGCATTCGTTATTTATGTGATTTATGAATTTTATCAGTCTAAACAAAATCCTGTTTTCGTTACGCCTCAGTTCGAACAGGTTCCGACTATGACACAAGATGATGTATACAAAAAAGAAACGCTATTAAAAAACATCCTTTTAGGCACTCAGCAAACCCCAGAGCATGTGTATGAATGGAACGATATTAACATCCAGTGTGGCCCTGGTGATACGATCATTGACTTGAATCAAACGATTTTACCTGATGGGGAATCGGTTATTCTGGTTCGCGGTACGATCGGAAATATTACGATCTATGTTCCTTATGAGATGGAGGCGGCGGTCAGCCATTCTATGATTATGGGGAATTCAAGGATTTTTGACCGAAGTGAATCTAAGCTTTTCAACCAGACGCTCTTTTATCGAACGAAAGGGTATGGAGAGGCGAATAAAAAAATTAAAATCGTGACAAGTATGTTTGCCGGAAGTCTGGAGGTGAAACGGGTATGAGTACTGTTTTACGCCATATGTTCTCCGGTATCGTAGCTGCATTTGCTGTAGCGATCGTGCTAGGGTCTATCGTTTACACGATATTTCCGATCAATAACTGGGATTTTTTATTACAGAAACACTTGCTTGATATCCCTGTTGCTTTCGTCTTGCCTTTTTTAGTATTCATCATGGGCGCGTTCTTTGGTTTGAATTCGGGCATCACATCTCGTAAACAATTAAACTCCATCAATCGTACACTGAAATCGATTGAAGACGGTAGGCAAGTAGACATGAAAGAAGTGAGCAGTCTTGAGTTGCGAACGATAGCGAAGCGGATGGAAGGCATTCAAAAGCAGCTAGGGGAAAAGATTCGTCAGTCCCAAAAGATGGCTACCGAAAAAGCGGTCGATCAAGAGAAGCGAATACAGGAGATTATTTCCCAAGAAAGAAACCGTTTGGCGAGGGAACTTCATGACTCTGTTTCGCAGCAACTTTTTGCTGCTAGTATGATCATGTCTGCTGTAAATGAAACGCGCAGAGAAGAAGACACTCGTGAAACCAAACAGTTAAAACTTGTTGAAGAAACGATCCATCAGACACAGCTGGAGATGAGAGCACTTCTGCTGCACCTTCGTCCTGCTGCATTAAACGGAAAATCATTGCAGAAGGGAATGGAAGAGCTTTTACAGGAGCTTCTGCAAAAAGTGCCGATCGAACTGAAATGGAAGATTGAAACGATTCCTCTTGCTAAAGGAGTCGAAGATCACCTGTTTCGTATTCTTCAAGAATCGGTGTCTAACATCTTAAGGCACGCACAGGCCAATAAAGCTCAAATCTTACTGGTCCAAAGAGACGATCTGATTATCCTTCGCATTGAAGATGATGGTGTTGGCTTTAAGATGGATCAGGAAAAAACAGGTTCTTACGGTCTGCAGAACATGCATGAACGGGCAGCAGAAATTGGAGGAACACTTAAGATTGTGAGTTTGCCAGGCGAAGGAACGCGGCTTGAAGTGAAAGTACCTATTTTAAAAGCGGGAGATGACAGCAATGATCAAAGTATTATTAGTGGATGATCATGAGATGGTGCGTATCGGGGTTTCGGCTTACCTTTCTGCACAGCCTGATATCGAAGTAACGGCAGAAGCAGAGAACGGAAAAGTAGCGATTGAGAAGGCACTAGCGCTGAAACCGGATATCATCTTAATGGATCTTGTTATGGATGAGATGGACGGGATTGAAGCAACAAGAGAGATCACATCGGCATGGCCAGAAGCGAAAATCATTGTGGTAACAAGTTTTCTTGATGATGAAAAGGTATATCCGGCACTCGAGGCGGGGGCTTCTAGTTATATGTTAAAAACGTCAAAAGCGAGTGATATCGCTCAAGCTGTTCGCGATACGTATCATGGGAAATCCGTTCTTGAACCGGAAGTAACAGGGAAGATGATGAGCAAGATGCGGAAAAAACAGACGCGCGAGCCACATGAAGAGCTGACTGCGCGCGAGATGGAGATCCTTTTATTGATGACGAAAGGGAAGACGAACCAAGAGATTGCTGATGATCTGTTCATCGCATTAAAAACAGTCAAAGTACATGTGAGTAATATATTGAGCAAGCTGGATGTACAAGATCGTACGCAAGCTGTTATCTATGCGTTCAACCACTCACTCGTGTAACGCTTATTCTGCCTGCACAGAGATATGCTGAAAGGTTTTGAAATCAAAGAGACCTAGGTCTGTAAGCTTTATCTCTGGAATTACAGGAAGAGTTAAGAAGGATAGGGTCAGGAACGGATCAAAATCCCCGTTGAATCCAATCTCCTTTAATTTTTCTTTTAAGTGGATGATCTGTTGATTGACTTCTGTAAATGGTCTGTCTGACATCAACCCTGAGATCGGAAGCGGGACAGATGCGAGCACTGCTCCGTCCTTCACGATTACATAGCCACCTTGCATCTCGCGTATCGCCTCGATCGCGACCAACATATCCTCATCATTTGTTCCGGCAACGACTAGATTATGTGAATCATGTGCAACAGTTGAAGCGATCGCACCGTTTTGGATAAGAATGCCTTTTACCACGCCTAGCCCAATGTTTTCGGTCTTGTTGTGACGTTCGATCACAGCCATCTTCAATAAATCGTTGGTGGTAGAGGGTACGAATCTGTTGTTTTCTGCTGTTGCGGCTACCATCTTCTTTTTGGTTACGATCTGATTCGGTATGATTTCAATCACATGCATGGGCTTACCGTTTGTAATTGAAATAGCTAGCTTTTCGGAATCTATCTTCGTCATATTTACTGACTGTGTTAAAGAGGCTGGAGGCTCTGAACTTTTAAATGCTGCTCCGTTGTATTTCCCATCCTCCGCAACCTGTTTTCCTTCTACCAAAACTTTAGAAATGACAATAGAATCTAGATCATCAAGCAAAAGTAAGTCTGCTTTGTAACCTGGAGCGACAGCACCTTTTTCTTTTAAACCGTAACATTCAGCTGCGTTCAAGGTTGCGAGTTGAATGGCTTGAAGAGAATCCATACCTTCTTGAATTGCGAGCCTCACGTTATGATCTACGCTTCCTTCTGCTACCAAATCATCCAGGTGCTTATCATCTGTACAAAATAAAAAGCGACGAGCGTTATTCGGAGTTACAGCTTTTATAAGTACTTTTAAATTTTTGGCTACAGATCCTTCGCGTATAAGCACGTGCATCCCTCGAGAGATCCGATCTAATGCTTCATCCTTTGTTGTACATTCGTGGTCCGTCGTAATCAGTGAGGAGCGATAGACGTTGATGCCATTAGCGTCTAAACCTGCCGCGTGACCGTCGATCATTCCGTTTTGATCAGCTGTAGCAACGATTTTTTGAAGCATATCCTCATCCCCTCTAAAAACAGCAGGAAAATCCATCACTTCAGCTAAACCGAGGACACGTGGATGAGCTAAAAAAGGTTCAAGGTCAGATGCTTTTAAGACAGCACCTGCATTCTCAAAAGGAGTTGCAGGAACTGATGAAGGAAGCATCACTCGTACGTCCAGAGGAAGCCCTTCAGACTGATCCAACATAAAAGAGATCCCATCAGCTCCAGAAACGTTGCCAATCTCATGAGGATCCGTTATGACCGTTGTAACACCATGGGCGAGCAGCACTTTGCTGAACTCTGCCGGCGTCACCATAGATGACTCGATGTGAACATGGCCGTCAATGAAGGCAGGCGATATAAATTTGCCCGTTGCATTAATGATTTCAAGTCCTTCGTACTCCCCAATACCGGCAATATAGCCATCAACGATCGCAACATCGCCTTCCATAACTCGAAGATTAAACACATCAATGATTTTTCCGTTTTTTATTACAACATCTGCTGGAATTCTTTTTGTACTAACATCAATTCGTTTTTTTAGAGCATCTATGTTCATGAAGTGAACTCCTTTAAAAAAAATCTATCAACTAGTATACGGATATCCAATGTATTCCATGTACAGAAAAAACGGTCCCGAGGAGGTGACCGTTTTTGTGTTAGGCATTCAATATGTCAATAACTCGTCCAACTTGACCGTCTTCAAGGCGTACTTTAATGCCGTGTGGATGTGTAGGTGAGTTCGTTAAGATATCTTTTACAATACCTTTAGTTTTCTTGCCAGAACGCTGATCTGCTTTTAAGATTACGTTCACAGGAAGACCAGGGGTGATATTTGCTCGCTTACGATGCATTAAACACCTGTTCTCCGTGCCTGGTTGTTTGCTTTTTTGGTTTGCTGGTTTTTTAGCTGGTTCGCCACTTTCACTGGCCCCTTGCTAAATGATCCGCCTGATTGCTGTGCTTTCTTTTCAGCTAAGCGCTGCTTCGCGATTTCTTGAAAGCTTAATTTCTTTTTCTCCTCAGCCATCTTAGTCACCTCTATTTTTTCTTTTTAAAATCTGCTTCTTTTAAATAACCTTCTGCTTCTGCATATGTTTCGAATGCAGCTTCTAGTGCATCATCTTCATCAAAGATGAACCACATGCCATCTTCTCCTACGAGGCGAATTTCCTCGTGGCTGTGGCTGTACCAGTGTTCTTCTTTACGTTCTTCTTCTTTATCAGAACGATCTTTCTTTGGCTGCTGCCAACCATGTTTTTTCGATAGAAACTCCATAGATTCTTGGATCAGAGCGATTAGTTCTTCTGCTTCGTAGTCACGGATGTTCACATAGCCTTTGTCGTTTTTTACGCTCTGTGGCAGGTGTCCGCCATAAACGAAGCCGTTTCCGTTCGGGTGAAGGTGGTACACGACGATTTTCTTGTCTTGTACACTTTCCTCGAAGTGGAAGTTTAAGCGGCCAAGGGATACCTCGTGCATGTCGAGCTCTGGGAAGTTTTCTTCGATTAAAGCAATTTTATCTTCAAATGAAAGCATGGTTTATACTCTCCGTTTCTTTGTTGTGATTGGTTGATTATATCATACTGAGAGGTGAAAACGAAAAGGTCTCTTGTGGGAAATTCTGTGTTGTGGTTGGGGGAGTCGATCTCCGTTTCAGGTGCTTCGCTTTCCGCGGGGCAGGCGGTGAGCCCCATTCGAACGTTTCACGTTTAAGTGTCTCACCTGCCCACCTGTCCCGCAGGAGTCTTGCACCTTACACTACAATCAACTTTGCAAGGGTGTCAGAAAAATTAAAGGACATTTCCAGATCCTTTCAACCACTCATACAAAATATATAAAACAAGAAAAGCCGACAAAGAGAGGTTACCTAAGTAACTTTCCTGTCAGCTTCTTCTGCTTTAGCGTGTTGTTGTTTCTTTTTGGATGGATTTTTCGAGTTCGAACCAATAGTCTGCCAGTGTTTCCATGCCTTTGTCGAAGTTTTCGAGATGGAAGTGCTCGTTTGGTGCATGGAAGTTTTCTGTTGATAGTCCGAAGCCCATTAATACGACTGGGATGTTCAGCATTTGATCGAACGTTGCTACGATTGGGATCGATCCGCCACCACGTGTGAATGCAGTTGGTACACCGTACACTTTTTCATAAGAACGTGCTGCCGCTTGGATGGCTGGGTGATCGAACGGCGTTACGTATGGAGCTCCTTTATCAAAAAGGGTAACTTTCACATCAATGCCAGCTGGCTTATGCTTTTCAATGTGTGCTTTTACTTTTTCAATGATCTCATCTGGCTCTTGGTTCGGTACGAGTCGGCAGCTGATCTTTGCGTGTGCTTTTGCAGGGATAACAGTCTTGATTCCTTCTCCTTGAAAGCCTCCCCACACGCCGTTTAACTCTAATGTTGGGCGTGCCCAAGTACGTTCGATGTGAGAGTAACCTTCTTCACCTGTAAGCTCGGTAACACCAAGCTGGTTTTTAAGCGCTTCTTCTGTTAGAGGAAGAGCACGGAACGCTTCTCTTTCTTCTTCTGTTAGTTCTTGGACATTATCATAAAAGCCATCTACTAAAATACGGCCGTTTTCATCACGGAATGATTGAAGAAGCTCGGTAATCGCGTGCAGCGGGTTCTGAACAGCTCCGCCATATAGACCGGAATGCAGATCACTATTTGGTCCCGTCACATCCACTTGCATCGCACACATGCCACGAAGGCCGTAACAGATTGCTGGCTTTCCGCGGTCTAGCATGCCCGTATCTGAAATGACGATAACGTCTGCTGCTAGTAAGTCTTTATTTTCCTCAATGAACTTTGGAAGACTTGGACTGCCGATCTCTTCTTCACCTTCAATACAGAATTTGAAGTTAAGAGGCAGCGTACCTTCTGATTTTAGTATGGCCTGTAGTACTTTTACGTGCATGAACGTTTGACCTTTGTCATCTGATGCTCCGCGCGCGTACAGTTTGTTATCGCGGATGGTAGCTTCATAAGGAGGGGATTCCCATAGCTCGATCGGATCAACTGGTTGTACATCGTAATGGCCATATACGAGTACGGTCGGTTTGCCTTCTGCTTTTAACCAGTCTCCATAAACAACAGGGTGTCCGTCTGTTTCATAGATTTTTACGTTGTCCATTCCGGCATTCGTCAGGCTATCTGCGATCCATTCCGCCCCTTTTCGAACATCTTCTTTGTGCTCAGGCAGTGCACTTACACTTGGAACAGCAAGCCAGTCTGTTAATTCTTTTAGATGCGTATCACGGTTTTCTTTTAAATAGTTTACGATTTTTTCAGTCATATCAAAATCCTCCTTATGTACGTTATGCTCTACTTCTTAGTTTAATGGAGTTCAGCTCGGAAATGAAATATTCTTTATCTTCTTTTTTCAGTATCTGTTGGCCAGCTCGCTGTGCAAGATCATAATATTCTTGCATACTTCTTTCATCATTTTTTACTGAATAAGCACGAGAAACAGCCTCATAAGCGAAAGCAAGGTCAAAATCGGTTATGTTGTGTTCTAAACAGAGTTCAAGAGATTGTTTCCCGTGGAACATTGCTGACTCGCTCATGTTTAGAATGGCATACACTCTTGATAGCTGCCATTCTCCACGAGCAAAGTGGAGAGGTTCTCCGATTTGTCCCCAATGAAAGCGCGAGGCGTGGGCGGTATGTATCATTTCTAAGTCATCTTCCTTCGTGCGGTCTTTCTTTTCGATCAAGTCCCACGTTTTGTTGAAAGTATCTACAGCCTGTTTGCGATGCCATTCTTTGAGAGTTAACTTCTCCATCCATTTCACACACCTTATGTATTTGTGGTTTACTAAAGGTAAAGCTATCGGTATGAGTATTCTGTATAAATGAACATTTCCCTTTATAAAAGATAGAAAGAAGTGCATAGAGTATGGAGAAAAAAATAGGTTTTATCGGGTTTGGAAAGATGGCGCAGGCGATGGCGGGAGGTATGATTAGTTCAGGTTTGATCAGTCCTGATCAGATCATTGCGAGCATGCGAACGGAAAAGACAAGACTGTATGTCGAGAAACAATATGGTATTCACACGTTTTCTTCTAATAGTGACGTTGCAAAAGGAGCTGACGTGCTGTTTCTTGCGGTAGCGCCATATTCTTATTTTGAAGTGATTAAAGAGGTAAAGGAATTTGTAAAATCTGATGCGATCATCGTAACGATTGCAGCTGGGATTACAACGGAAGACGTGGAGCACGCTTTCGGCAAACGAGTGAAAGTGGTACGAACGATGCCGAACACGCCATCACTTGTCGGAGCAGGTATGACGGCTGTTTCTGTAAATGATGAGATAACGGATGAAGACTTAGAGACGATTGAGAAGTTGTTGGGAAGCTTCGGTAAAGTAGAGGTGATCGTGGAATCTCAGATGGATGCGATTCCTGCGATCAGCGGCTCATCTCCAGCTTACGTGTACATGATGATTGAGGCGATGGCAGACGGAGGCGTCGTACAAGGCTTGTCACGCGATCAATCTTATCGTTTAGCCGCACAAGCGGTTTTAGGAGCAGCGCAGATGGTGCTTGAAACAGGAAAGCATCCTGGCGAGTTAAAAGATCAAGTAACGTCTCCAGGTGGAGCAACGATTGCGGCGGTCGCAACACTCGAGCAAGAACGCTTTCGTGGTGCAGTATTAGCCGCGATGGAAAGCTGCACAGAAAAAGTAAAGAAATTGGGGAAAAAATAGATGGGCTTTAAGGAATTAGGTATTCATGATGAATTTATAGATATTTTGCTTCAAAACGGAATCGGTGAACCTACGCCTATTCAAAAGGAAACGATTCCTATCATCTTAGAAGGTAAAGATGTTGTGGGACAAGCTCAAACGGGGACGGGGAAGACGCTTGCTTTCGTGCTTCCTCTTCTGCAAAAAGTTGATGCTGAACGGGATGCGGTTCAAGGGTTGATCGTTGCCCCGACGCGCGAGCTTGCCATTCAGATCACTGCAGAAGTTCGTAAACTTACAGAAGCTCTCGGTGAGATTAACGTGCTCGCTGTTTACGGTGGGCAGGACGTGATCGCGCAGATGCATAAGCTAGAGAGCAAGGTTCATGTGGTTGTCGCAACACCTGGAAGACTGCTCGATCATATTCGCCGAGAGACGATCGACTTATCTCATGTTTCAACGTTCGTGTTAGATGAAGCGGATCAGATGCTTCATATCGGATTTTTAGATGACATTGAAGACATCATGTATGAGGTGCCTGAGGATCGTCAAACGTTACTTTTTTCAGCGACGATGCCTGATGAAGTGAAAAAGCTAGCTGAAATGTATACAAACGATCCTCAAGATATCCATGTGAAAACGAAACAGATTACATTAAAGGAAATCCGGCAGCGAATCGTGGAAACAACGGATCGTGGGAAGCAGAACGACCTTGTTCAAACAATCAGACTGCTACGTCCTTATCTAGCGATCATTTTTTGCCGAACGAAAAGAAGAGCAAGCAAGTTGAACGAAGCTCTGCAAAATATGGGATACAATTCTGATGAACTGCATGGTGATCTTTCTCAAGCGAAAAGAGAAGACGTGATGCGACGTTTCCGTGAAGGGGAGATTCAATACCTTGTGGCAACGGATGTGGCGGCACGTGGACTTGATGTTGATGGAGTCACGCACGTTTTTAATTATGACATCGCGCTCGATGCCGAAAGCTACATTCATCGAATTGGAAGAACGGGGCGTGCTGGTGGAAAAGGACTGGCGGTTACGTTCGTTGCGCAAAAAGACCGTCGTTTGCTGCAGATTATCGAGCGAGAGACGGATCAAAAGTTGAATGTTTTAAAACTTGAATATATGTAAGATTATATCTTTAGAAAGTGGGCTATCCTTTTGGATGGCTCCTTTTTTGTGGGTATATAATACCAACTATTATTACCAGGTAACAAAAATAGTTGCTTCATAAAACAAACCTTGTTACGATTGTATTGTACGAGAATTCGAAAGAGTCAGATTAGAGGAGTTGAGCAAATGAAAGATTTACAATCGTTTGGCTGGTATGCAGCAAAGATCGCTCCAAAGCTGCCGAAAGAAGCCTTTAAGCCAGTCCCATCCCGGTTATGGGGAGGACTAGTCTATCTATTGATCGTAATCGCCGGTATTTTAGTTATCGGGTTATTAAATAATTTACACCCTTGGTTAGGGATTGGAATCGCAGTTATTCTAGGAACGTGTTTTGCGGGTATGGGCTTTTTAGGCCATGAGATCCTGCACGGCACAGTTATCCGAAAGCCGTGGCTTCGTGACTTTTTAGGAGCAGTAGCTTTCTGGCCGTTAAGTGTTGGACCTAAGCTCTGGCGTAAGTGGCACAACACGACACACCACGTTCACACACAGCATGATGGGAAAGACCCGGATGCGTGGCCAACATTAGAGAACTTGTCTCACAAACCATTGCTACAAAAAGTGTACAAGCTCCCGATGTGGATGCGTTCGATCGTAAGCTTTGCTTTCTTGTCTGTTTCGTTTACGCTGCATGGACTTTTCATGTTCAAACGGTTTATTACAGAGTTCAAACCAAGTAAACGACCTTCAGTGTGGATTCAACTGCTATTGCCGTGGGCGATGTGGCTAGGATTGTTGGCGTGGCTAGGACCCGTTAAATGGTTCTTTGCGGTCTTGCTACCGTTATTGATCGCAAACGCAATTGTAATGAGCTATATTTCAACCAATCACCGCTTGAACCCAATGACAGACGTGAACGATCCGTTAGCGAACAGCTTAACGGTTACTGTTCCAAAATGGATCGACGTGATTCATTTTAACTTCTCTTACCATACGGAGCATCATTTGTTCCCTGGTATGAGTCCAAAATATTACCCGCTCGTGAAAAAGCACATTAAAGAAATGTGGCCAGAGCGCTATCACGAGATGCCGCACTGGAAAGCACTTGTTGCACTATGGAAGACGCCGCACGTGTACTTTAATCAGACTCAGTTTGTAGATCCAGCACCTGGTAACCTGTATCCTTCACTTGGGCATGGGATGAATGAGACGGAAACTGTGGAAGAGAAGAAGCGGGAACGAAAACCAGTGAGCCGCACATCGAAAAGCATCCATTAATTTGGGTGTTTTTTTGTTTGGGTGGGAGTGAGTTTTGAGATTGGACAGATTAATTGCTGAATTGGACAGATTATATGCAAGATTGGACAGATTATTGCTCGAATTGGACAGATTATACTCAAGATTGGACAGATTCATAACTCAATCGGACAGATTTCTATTCCTGAAGGTCATTTAGGGAGCTTAAATCATACGTTCTTCCTCTAGTTACACCTGTATAAGGCAATTTCATAGATACTAAGAGCTTGGATGCTACCGAAATAGAAGAAAGCTTCAGAAAATCACGAGCTTGCTGGTTGGTTATCGTAGTTTGGATGAAGAGGGAGTAATCTTTGAGCGCTCTTATGTGAGGATTCTTGCTAGTATGTGAACAATGCGGACAATTCCAGGTTCGATAGCCTTTTTTCATCTCGAAACCCAAACACCCCTCACACTGCACCCCTTTAATAATCATCTCCTTACTAATTCTATACCGCTCCATTACATTCACATCCCGTGGGGTGTGTTCCTTGATTAACCGGCGAGTAATCTTGTTCATTATATCTCCAGCAACAATCACATGCTGTTTATACTTTCGTTGTAGTTGCCGGATCCGGTCTAGCAATTGGACGCTATGAATCACTTTTTTCGATATGCGGCTAGACTCATCGTTCGTTTTTAAGACAGATTGAGAATTAGTCATAACCACGAGAGCCTCGATCGGAACGGAGGGGAATTTATTTTTACTCATCCAATGTTCAAGCTGGTATTTTTGGCGTTCAACTTGTGCGATAGGATCTTGAAAGGGTTCTTCTATACCGTTTTTTGTGCGTATTAGTTGATTGAAGGTATGATCGAAGAAAAGGTTTCCGGAGATGTTCTTCACTTCAATAATAAGCATGTACGTAGGATTAAGAATGAGCGTGTCGATTTGGAAAAAAGTAGATTCATGGGGAATTCGGAGGTCGTGCAGAACGTGGCATTCTTTCTGGTTCGGAAGCATGTTCAAAAAATAGTTGATAGAGTCTTCACCGCGAAAACCGGCCGTCATCTTGCCGATTTCTAATTCAAGATTCTGTTTAACAAGATCATCTTCTAAACGGTTCATCAAGAGCTGAAGCTTGTTCATATAGACTGGCTTCAACCTTATCTTTTTTATCATAGCATCACTCCTCAATTTAAAATTCTTCTTATCACACAAAATATCCTTTAAAACGCTATAGGATTGATCGAAGGATTGGTAGAATAGAGGGTGAGTGATTTGCTGCTGAAGGAGAAGAAATGATGAAAAAAGAACTAAACTGTGATAGCTGTTTGATGCCGATTAAAGAGAGGGAAGAGCTGCGTACGGTATGGGCCTTTTTTAAGTTGCGACCGTATCATAGATCGTGTTATGAAAATTCCTTACGAGGGGCGGGTCTTGTAGGAACTCAGCCGATCAATGGATTTTCAGGAAATTTAACAGCGCTTGTTGCGTTTGTTTTAGCGTGGTTACCGTTATTCACGAATTTATCGCCTGTTTTAACAATCGTGGGTACATTGATTGTACTTCTGCGACTGTATTCCTTTATTCGGTTTGAAAAAAGGTTATCACATTAAAAAAGCGTGCTCTCCCTAATCGGATAGCACGCTTTTGTTTGTTAAGCTTTCACGCGATATACGCGCGCTTCATAAGGTTGTAATGTTACGCTTGATACATCCTCATGATGTACAACTTCTTTGTTCGCTAACAATAGATCATTAGCGTTCAATTTCAAAGCCGTTTCGAACTTCGCTTCAGTCTTAGAAAGGTTCGTGATCACAACGATCTTTTCCTCTCCAAGTGTGCGTGTGTACGCATAGATCTGTTCATCTTCTTCAAGAATCAGATCATACACACCGTACGTGAAGACTTCGTTCTTTTTCTTTAATGCGATCATTTTCTTATAAAAACTTAAGATCGAATGCTCGTCTTGTTCTTGTTTCTCGACGTTGATCTCTGCAAAATTTGGATTTACTTTCATCCAAGGTGTTCCAGTTGTGAATCCAGCGTTCACATCGCTGCTCCATTGCATTGGAGTACGGCTGTTGTCACGAGAAGATGCCCAGATCACAGACATGATGTCTTCATGCGCGACGCCTTCTTCGCGCTTGATGCGGTAACGGTTTTTGTCAGCTACATCGTCATAGTCTTCGATCGAGTCAAACTGTACGTTCGTCATACCGATCTCTTGACCTTGGTAGATGAACGGTGTTCCTTGCATCAAGAAGTACATTGCACCAAAGCTCGTTGCACTTTCATACCAAAACTCGTCATCATTGCCCCAAGTGGAAACAACACGAGGTTTGTCATGATTTTCGATGAACAATGCGTTCCAGCCTTCTTTTTCAAGGCCCTTCTGCCAGCGTGTTAATACTTTTTTTAGTTCAACGATATCCACTTCTGGATTTGTTTCTGCATCCCAAAGGCCAAGGTGTTCGAATTGGAAGATCATGTCCATCTTTCCGTTTTCTTTTCCTACCCAAAGGTCCGCTTCGTCAATCTTAACGCCGTTCGCTTCACCAACCGTCATTACATCATAGTTCGCATATGTGCGGTCTTTGAATTCTTGTAAAAACGTGTGAATTCCTTTTTGGTTCATATGCATGTCAAAGGAAGACACATATTTTTCGTTCTTAGGGTTCGGCATGTCAGGGAAGCCGTCACGCTTTTTAATGTGACTGATCGCATCGATACGGAAACCATCGATTCCTTTATCCAACCACCAGTTGACCGTGTCATAAAGAGCTTCACGAACTTCAGGGTTTTCCCAGTTCACATCTGGCTGTTTGGTTGAGAAAACATGGAGGTAGTATTGATCTGTTTTTTCATCATATTGCCAAGCTGATCCGGAGAAAATACTTTCCCAGTTGTTTGGCTCTTTCCCATCTTTACCGTCTCTCCAAATGTACCAATCACGCTTCGGATTGTCTTTTGATGAACGAGACTCGATGAACCATTGGTGCTCGTCACTCGTATGGTTAAGAACAAGGTCGATGATCAGCTTCATATCACGCTTATGAACTTCCTCCATAAGGAGATCGAAGTCTTCCATCGTTCCAAAGTCGTCCATGATATCTTGATAATCGGAAATGTCATATCCGTTATCATCATTTGGCGACTTGTACATCGGGCAGATCCAGATCACGTCGATGCCAAGGTCTTTAATATAATCTAAGCGTTGAATGATCCCTTTTAGATCGCCGATTCCGTCTCCATTAGAATCTTGGAAGCTGCGAGGGTAAATTTGATAGCCAACGGCTTCTTTCCACCAAACTTTTTCCATAATGTTACCTCCATGTTTTCTCTTTAACAACACGCCAGGGGATACCGCATAAACGGCTCCCCATGGTTTGTTTGATTTAAATATTTTTCCGTACTCTTCGTTGCTGTTGAGGGAGTTGATCTCCGTTTCAGGTGCTTCGCTTTCCGCGGGGCAGGCGGTGAGCCACATTCGGACGTTTCACTCTTAAGTGTCTCACCTGCCCGCCTGTCCCGCAGGAGTCTCGCACCTTCCACTGCAATCAACTTATCTAAGAAGCTGATTAAGAAACAAAACCATAAAAAGCGAATTCTTTAAATCTTTATCGTAACAGCAACACCTGCATGATCGGAGACCACCGGTGTTTCTTTGCCGTTAAAACGCACGAATGATTGAAGCACGTCAACAGGCTTGCTGCTTAAGATATAATCGATCCTGCGTCCAGCTTCGTTATCGTCCCAACCGGCAATAGATCCGATGATCGTTAAACCGTCATCTTTCTCTGCAGCCAGTTCGTATGTGTCGTAAAGGCCTTTTTCTTTTACATAATCAAAGCCTTCGCCACAAACGTTCGCATCGTTGTTTAAGTCACCCATGATAAAAGAAAGACCTTCTTCAGGAATGTACTGCATCAAACGATCGAACTGACCTTTAAAGGGTTCGATGTCATCTTCCCACCAGCCGAAGTGCCCGGAGAAGAATTGAATATCTTGTCCTTCATAAGAGATCGTTGCTTTTACGATTTTACGTGTTTTCCAGTTGTTCATATCTTGTAGATCAGAAACAAAAAAGCTTTCATGCGACGCAATCGGATGGCGGCTTATGATCGCCAAACCTTCTTCGTACGTTACATAGCCATAGTGGGCCATATCCCATACAAAGTCATAATCTTCAACGCCAAGTTTTCTCACTAGCTCTAAAAGAACAAGGGCATAATTATCTTTTTTGATGTTGTCTTTTACAAGAGGAGCGTCGATCGATTGCATAACCTCTTGAAGCGCGATAACATCATAACGCTGACTCGCGATATCGCGAGCAAGCATCTCTAATTTTTCCATCTGGTTCTCTTCTTGCCAAGCATGAACGTTTAACGTTAATAGCTTCATGAATTACATCCCCAAACGATCTTGAATATCAGATTTTAATACGTCAGCTTTTGGTCCGTAAATCGCTTGAACACCTTTATCTTTGATGATCAGACCAAGTGCGCCGTTTTCTTTCCATTCTTTTTCCGTACCAACACCCGTTGTGTCTTTAACCGTTACACGAAGGCGAGTCATACAAGCGTCAACGTCTTCAATGTTGTCTGCTCCACCTAAAAGCGTGATGATCGCGGAAGCTTGAGAGTTGTCTGAGCCTGTTGCTGCTTCGTTTTTAGCAGGTGCAGCATCACTTTCTGTTGTTTCGATATAGTTACCCGCACGACCTGGAGTAGGCAGGTTGAACTTTTTGATCAATACATAGAAGATCGAGAAGTTTAATCCAAAGAATACGATACACGTTAGAGCAAAGTTGATTAAATCACGTGTTAATCCTGCTTTTACAAGCAATGGTGTACGAGTTAACAATTCGATAAAACCGAATGCGTGAACACGCACGTGGATAAGATCCGCTACCGCGAACGCAAGTCCAGTCGTGATCGCGTACACAACATAAAGAAGTGGAGCAGCAAACATGAACATGAATTCGATCGGCTCTGTTACACCTGTTAAGAATACAGCGAGTGCTGCAGATAAGAACATAGACTTGTACTTTTTACGCTTGTCTTTATCAACGTTCATGTACATCGCAAGTGCGATCGCAACAAGAGATGCCGTTGAAAGAACAACTTGTCCCATTTTAAAACGAGCTGGTACTACATCATTTAAAAGTGCTTGATACGCTTTTGTATCTCCAGCAGCTAAGAAGTTGTTAAGATCGTTGATCCAAGCCAACCATAGTGGATCTTGTCCAGCTACAGAAGATCCTGCTCCTGAACCCGTCATGATTTGATACGTTCCACCGAGCTCCGTATAGTTGATCGGCACCGTTAACATGTGGTGAAGACCAAATGGTAATAATAGTCGCTCTAGCGTACCGAACACGAATGGCGCGATAACTGGAGCCGTATTACGAGATGTTGCGATCCATTTTCCAAAGTCATTCAGTAGTGATTGGATAAACGGCCAAATTAATGCTAGTAGTAAAGCTGTAACCACAGACCATAAAATAACAGCGAATGGAACAAAACGTTTTCCGTTAAAGAATGCTAATGCATTTGGAAGCTTGTTATAGTTGTAGTACTTGTTAAACAGAACAGCACCTAGGAAACCGGAAATGATTCCGACGAATACTCCCATGTTTAGTGCTGGAGCGCCAAGGATTGAAGTGAAATAATCACCAACAACGAGCTCGCTGCCAAAAAGTGATTTTACTTTCGCACCTTCTTCAAGCATCATCGCGCTGTTCACGCCGAAGATTGCTCCTGTAATACGGTTGATCAAGATGAACGCGATTACGGCTGCGAATGCACCGCCAGCACGTTCCTTAGCCCAAGATCCCCCGATAGCTACCGCAAATAAGATATGCAGATTTGTAATAATCGCCCATCCGATGTCTTCCATAACACGAGCAATCGTTTGCACTAATGTCATGTCGCCACCGAACATAGCAATAACTTTACCTAGTGATATCATCAAACCGGCAGCCGGCATAACCGCTACTACTACAAGAAGCGCTTTACCTAGCTTTTGCCAGAAATCAAATGAAATGAGTTTTCCACGTTGTTTCAAAACGATTTCCTCCTTAAAGTATATATCTTTCGTTGTCTTTTTGAAATCGCATTCAATAGATTGCGAAAAAAAGTTGAATCGCTTACATATTTGTATATGCATGTTGGTGCAATCGTTTGCATTAGTGATTGTAAAATAAAACGGTTTCATTTACAAGTAATATTTCTTAAAAAGTAAGTAAAAAAGTTTTTCCAAGTGGTTTGTAAGTATTTATTCTTTATAAAATTAAGCAAAGTGGCAGGTTAATTCGAAAATTGGAAGAATGAGGTATATAGAAAAAACGAAGCAAGGAGAGAAGGATATGAGTAATTCGTTTATTGAACAAGTACATTATATAAGAATTCCTGTAAAAGATTTAGAACGATCAGCACAATGGTATAGAGATGTATTAGGGCTCCAGTTATTAAATAGTTCAGAGGAACTGGCCATTATAAAAGTAAATGAAGGACCTTTCTTACTTATCTTAGTTCCTACCGAAGATGAAACATTTGCTCATTTTACAATTAATAATGAACAAGAATTTAGCATTGGCTTTACGAGTCCCGAATTATCAAAATTTCATCAACACTTAATTGATAATCAAGTTAAGGTTGAGGATATTAAAGAAGATAATGGTCATGCATTTTTTCACTTTTATGATCCAAATGGCAATAAGTTTCAAGTACACTGGTAGGATTACAATATATAAACGCCCGTTTTGCAATGTATTAAAGGGGCTTAATCACAGTCATTCCATGTTAGAATGGCTGTTTTTTTTATCCCTTTTTTAAGAAGTTGGGGAAAAGTTATTAGCCTGTTACCTCTTCCTGTCATCCGAATTTAACATTTTTTTATTGTTAACATTTCATGAATGCCTCTTTATAAGAATAAAGAACTATGAATATTTACTCATTTATCATCCTGTGTGTTTTTTATAGAGGTATCAACTATGGTCTATTGAATATTAAGTCTGGTGAAATAGTTCAATAAAAGTTATTGAATAAAAATTCATTAGTTAGTATAATTATTTTGTTTTTGGGATTGAGGAAGGGGAGAAACAACATGTTTAAAAAACATTGGGTAGCTGGTGTCATGAGTTTAAGTTTGCTGACATCGATGCCATTTGCTGTAACAGCAGAATCACCGCAAAAAAAGTGGACGAATGTTAATAGTTTTGAAGAGGCTGATGGAAGTCCGTTTAACTCTGAGCATTATGATTTTGTGAAGTATTCAAAGATTGGTTCGATCTTAAAGAAGATTGATAGAGAAAGTAAACGAGTAACCCTTGAACAAACAGGGGTTTCATCTAAAGGATATCCGATGTATGTGGTCACAATCTCCAATACAGGTGATAAAGGAAAGTATGGACATTATAAGAAACTGCGAAAGGAAATGTTCAAAAATCCTCAAAAAGCTCAAGATTGGATCGCCGAAAATCCTGATTTTAAAGTACCAGTGATGATCAATGGATCTATCCATGGTACTGAATACATAGGCTCTGATGCTGTCCTTCAGCTGATCGATCGTTTTGCCAAAGATAATGATGAAGAAACAAAAGAGATTCTAGACAGCAACATACTCATATTTAATGTGGTTGCAAACCCTGATGGTCGTGTTGACGGAACTCGCTTTAATGGAAACGGTATAGATCTGAACCGTGACTTTATCACTCTTTCGCAAGAGGAAACGAAACAAACCGTTGATCTGATCACAGAGTGGAATCCGATGGTCTTCTTAGATCTTCACGGCTATGTGAACAGTGACGACGGAAAACCAGGGTTGATTGAGCCATGTACGCCGCCTCATAATCCGAACTATGAATATGATCTGTTTTCTAAATGGGCTTTAGATCAAGCGAAAGCGATGGAAGCAGAGATTGTTGGAAATAAAGCAAACTATGAAACAGATCTCTATAAAAATATGACGGGTACATACATTCCGCAGCGTGACGATAGTTTTGGTTGGGACGATTATCCGCCAATCTTCACACCAATGTATGCGATGTATCATGGGGCATACGGTTACACGTTGGAAGCACCGACAAACAATTGGGATGGTGTGAGATGGGCCAACGATGCTGTGATGGGAGCATTGAAATTTGCTGTTCAAAATAAACAAGGAATGCTTACAGATCAAATTGAGATCTTTGAACGTGGCATCAATTTTGATCACCCTTACCATGAAGAAGGATTTTTCCCGAATGCCTATGTTCTACCTGTAAATGAAAAGGATCCGACGGTTACAGAAAAAGCGGTGAACCATCTTCTTGAAAATGGTATTTCTGTAGAAAAAGCAGTCAAGCCTTTTTCGGCTAACGGACAAGCTTATCCAGCGGGCACGTACATCGTTGATATGAGCCAAGCCAAAGCAGGTCTTGCAAACACGATGTTATGGGATGGCGAGGATATCACGAACGATACGCCAGCGATGTATGACATATCAGCCTGGAGTCTACCAGAATTGTGGGGCTTTGAAGCAATTGAAGTAGATGAAAAAGTGAATGCGAAAACAAAGCCTGTTAGAGAGGCCGAATATGACGGATCTATTCAAGGGAAAGGGCCATACGTAATTCCCAACAGTTCTGTCCAAGCGGTGAAACTAGTGAACGACCTTATGAAAAAAGGTGAGCGTGTATATAAAGACGATGCAGGTAATTTTTATATCGAAAACCTTTCATCAAGAAACAAGAAACTTGTGAAAGAGTCAGGAATCAAACTTCAAACTGCAAAAATGCCAGCTCAAAAAGAAATGCTTTCAACACTTAAAGTAGCTGTATTAAAAGATGGTGGCATGAATAAAGCACAAAGTCATGCAGGTACAAAGCTCGCATTAGAACGACTCGGTTTCTCGGTAAAAGAAGTGACACCAAAAGAAGTTGCAGAGAAGGGGCTATCTCAATACGATGCGTTCCTATATGCCGGCACTGACGCATTGCTGCAATACGAGAATGTGAGAGAAGCGAATAAGCCGTTCGTGATCGGCAGCAAGCAGGCGTATGACAGTTTCAAAGCCAACGTACAAACATTTATCGATAATGGCGGGAAATATATCTCCGTTGGCGCTGGTGGTGCTAGAGCTTCAAGTCAGCTCGGATTAACAACGATAAAAGTAAACACGGGCGGCTCTAACAGCAATGGAATCGTAAAAGTAGACTATGAAAAAGATGAAGTAACAGCCGGTTATAAAAAGGATGATCTCGGATTTGTTTATCGACCAGTCTGGTTTACAGAGTTAGGAAACTCAAAATCGGTCGCAACGTTAGGAGAGGACGACTTCTTTGTTGCAGGCCACTGGAAGAACAATCAACTAGCGGCTGGGCAGTCCGTCATTGTAGAAGAGGCGCAAAAAGATATAACGTTGATCGGACTCGAAGCAGGATTCCGTGATCATACTGATTATCTGTTCCGTTTATTGTCCAACTCACTATATCAATAAAAGAGCCTTTCTCGTTGACAACCAGATAAGCACTGCATTACTTTTATAGGGAAAGTTTACCCTGTTTAATAGGACCTGAAGAGCATTGAACTTGTTTCTTGCTCTTTGGTCTTTCTTTGTATTTAGTCAGAATGAATTTTTTGTTTTTGGGGCTATTTTAGACATCTTAGACAAGTTGATTGTAGTGTAAGATGCGAGACTCCTGTGGGACAGGCGGGCAGGTGAGACACTTAAAAGTAAAACGTACGAATGTGGCTCACCGCCTGCCCCACGGAAAGCGAGCGTCTGAAACGGAAATCAACAACTTACAAGAAACTACTCCAAAAAAAATGCCCAAATAAAACTGAAATGTTTTAAAGCATTGAGACAGGTGTAAATTATAAAAGTAAAGCAAACTGAAAGGTGAGTGAAAAATTATGTTCAATAAACTATTTGGAAAAAAAGAAGTTAAAAAAGAAGAAACACTAATCGCTCCATTAACAGGAAAAATCGTAAACATTGAAGAAGTGCCAGATCCGACGTTCGCTCAGAAGATGATGGGCGATGGGATTGCGATAGAACCAACAGAAGGTGTTGTTGTCTCTCCAGTAGATGGAGAAATCGTTCAGTTCTTCCACACGAAGCATGCGATCGGCATCCAATCAGAAGCTGGAGCAGAAATCCTTATCCACGTTGGTCTTGAGACGGTTAGCATGAACGGTGAAGGTTTCGAGGGACATGTGAATGTAGGAGATAAAGTAAAAGCGGGAGACAAGCTTTTAAGCTTTGACCTGGATTTGATTAAGGAAAAAGCGGCTAGCACGGTAACGCCGATCGTGATCACAAATGGTGATGCGGTTGAATCTTTAGATAAGCGTGCAGCATCTGAAGCAACAAAAGGCGAAACTTCATTATTGCAGGTTAAAATGAAATAAATCAGGAAATCAGGCTAACCATGCCTGGTTTTTTTCCAATAAAAAGGGGGAGGCTACGATGAAAAAAGGCGTAATTTCTTTAGGAGAAGCACTTGTTGATTTTATTCCAACGGATGAAACGAACACGACTTACCAAAAAAGTCCTGGTGGAGCACCTGCCAATGTAGCTGTTGGGGTTGCGCGATTAGGATCAGCATCTACTTTTTTAGGAAAAGTGGGAGATGATGTGCTAGGATCGTTCATGATTGATACATTAAAGAGTTATGGCGTGAACGCGTTTCATGTGTACAAGACGGAAGAAGTGCGAACAGGAGCCGTTTTTGTGACGCTCGATCCAAACGGTGAAAGATCGTTCGACTTTTATATTAATCCGAGCGCAGACCGATTCTTAGAAGAAAAAGATGTACAGCCTAGTCTCTTTAAAGAACATAAAATTCTTCATTTTGGTTCGATCTCGTTGATTGGCGAGCCTTCTAAGAGTGCTACTGAAAAAGCGGTAAGACTCGCAAAAGAGAACGGCATGTGGGTGTCGTACGATCCAAACTTGCGGTTATCGCTCTGGAAGACGCCTGCACAAGCTCGTGAGACGATTCTTTCCATGCTGCAGCACGCTGACATCGTCAAGATCTCAGAAGAAGAGCTCGAATTCATCACAGGATTAAAAAAGGTCGAAGAAGGCATTAAAGTGTTGCAAGAATATGATATTCCCTTACTCTTCATCACTCTTGGCGATGATGGAAGTTACGTGGTGACGAAAGAGGGCGGCGAGTACATTCCGGCAAAACGTGTATCTTCGGTAGATACAACCGGAGCAGGTGACGCTTATGTTGCGGGTGTTCTTCATCAACTAAATGAATACGATGGCTCACTCCAAGACCTAACACTCGATGAAGCAAGTGACATGGCACTATTCGGAAGCGTATCTGGAGCACTTGCTGTTTCTGTTAAAGGAGCGATGACCGCACTGCCTACTTTAGAGCAAATTGAGAATGAACTTGCACAAAATAAACAATAACTGCATATAATAGGAAAATATTTTGACTAATGTTTTTGTTTTTTGGTAATATTATTTTATTATAAAAGATGATATGCAGCTGTGAAGGATGAATAGTAGCTAAATGTACACTCTTTTTAGCGAGCTGGGGATGGTGAGAGCCCGGTAAGAGACATTAGTGAAACGGCAATCCGGAGTTGCTTTTTGAAAAGAGGATTCGTTTTTACATACGGATCAACTAGGGTGGAACCGCGGGAGATACAACTCTCGTCCCTGGGCATAGCGCCTTGGGACGGGAGTTTTTTATTTTTTAAAAAACGGCCGACCCATAAGGCAAAACCTAAATGGGAGGAATAAAAATGACAAAAAACATGGAAACCATCACAAATCATACGAAACACCGCGGTTTTGTATTTCCAGGATCTGAAATCTACGGAGGTCTTGCGAACACGTGGGATTATGGCCCGCTAGGTGTTGAGCTTAAAAACAACGTGAAAAAAGCATGGTGGAAAAAATTCGTTCAAGAATCACCTTACAACGTAGGTCTTGATGCAGCCATCCTCATGAACCCTCGTACGTGGGAAGCATCTGGTCACATCGGTAACTTTAACGACCCGATGATGGACTGTAAGAACTGTAAAGCGCGCCACCGTGCAGATAAACTAATCGAAGATGCTGCTGAGCAAGCTGGAAAAGAAATTATCGTTGACGGACTTCCGTTCGAAAAGATGGAAGAGTTAGTAAAAGAGTACAATATCGCTTGTCCTGAGTGTGGAAGCCATGACTTCACAAGCATCCGCCAGTTCAACTTGATGTTCAAAACACACCAAGGTGTAACGGAATCAAGTTCAAACGAAATTTACATGCGTCCGGAAACAGCGCAAGGAATCTTCGTTAACTTTAAAAATGTTCAACGCACGATGCGTAAAAAATTGCCGTTCGGTATCGCACAGGTCGGTAAGAGTTTCCGTAACGAGATTACACCAGGTAACTTCACGTTCCGTACACGTGAGTTCGAACAGATGGAGCTTGAGTTCTTCTGTAAGCCTGGAAGCGAGATCGAGTGGTTCAACTATTGGAAAGATACAGCTGAAAAATGGTTGAAATCATTAGGTATGACTTCAGAAAACCTTCGTCTCCGCGACCATAACGAAGATGAGCTTTCTCACTACTCTAATGCGACGACTGACTTTGAGTATAAATTCCCGTTCGGTTGGGGTGAGCTTTGGGGTGTTGCGTCTCGTACAGACTTCGATTTGAAGCGTCACATGGAATTCTCAGGTGAAGACTTTAACTATATTGACCAAGAAACAAACGAGCGTTATGTTCCTTATTGCATCGAACCTTCTCTAGGTGCCGACCGCGTAACGTTAGCGTTCTTGATTGATGCTTATGAAGATGAGCAGCTTGAAGATGGCACATCAAGAACAGTTATGCATTTACACCCTGCTCTAGCTCCTTATAAAGCAGCGATTCTACCATTATCTAAGAAGCTATCTGAAGAAGCAACAGAAGTGTTCAGCACACTTGCGAAAGACTTCAATGTGGACTATGACGAAACAGGATCAATCGGTAAACGTTACCGTCGTCAAGATGAAGTAGGTACGCCTTTCTGTATCACGTATGACTTTGATTCCAAAGAAGACGGAATGGTAACCGTACGTGACCGTGACACGATGGAACAAACGCGTGTGAAGATTGCAGATCTTAAGAGCTTTATTGAGTCTAAGGTTCAGTTTTAATTCTTTAAAAGAAGCTAGGGATATCCTTCAAAAGGCATCAATGAAAAGTTGATTGGAGTGTAAGGTGCGAGACTCCTGGGGGATCAGCGGGACAGGTGAGACACCTAAGGGCACAAAGTGCCGGGGTGGCTCACCGCACGCCCCCCGGAAAGCGAGTACCTGAAACGGAAATCAACCTCTTTCAAAATTTTTATATTTAGCACACATTTGCGACTTGCGATGTGTGCTTCTGTTTTTTCTGTGGCGTTTATTCTACAATAGAGTATGAGAGATTAATTTATAGCCCTCGGGCTTTTATTGGAGGTATATACATGAACGAAGGACGTATTCAAAAGGTACAAAACTGGCTAAAGCAAGAAGGGCATACTTTCGCGTTCATTCACACGACAGCAAACGTGTTCTATCTATCAGGATTGTATTCTGATCCGCATGAACGTGTGTTAGGTGTGGCTGTACTTGCAGAAGGAGAGCCGTTCATGATCTGTCCAGGCATGGAGCGTTCGCAAGCGAAAGACGCAGGCTGGACGTATGAGATTGTTGGCTACAGTGATTCAGAGGACCCTTGGACGAAGGTACAGGAAGCGTTGGCTAGCCGTGGAGTGAATACAGCATCATCGATTGCAGTTGAAAAAGAAACACTTCCATACGCGCGTGGCGAAAAGCTACTTGGTATGTTTGATGGTGCGAGCTTGGTCGGAGCTGAAGAGTTGATGAACGAGCTTCGTCTTATTAAAGAAGAAAGCGAGTTAAAGACGTTGCGTGAAGCAGCTAGACTTGCAGATTATGGAGTTGAAGTAGGAGTTGCGGCACTTCGTGAGGGTGTAACAGAGATGGAAGTACTCGCGAAGATCGAATACGAACTGAAGCAAAAAGGCATCAGCGCGATGTCGTTTTCTACAATGGTGTTATTTGGTGAAAAAGCGGGACAGCCTCACGGTAAACCAGGATTAAGAAAGCTTCAACACGGCGATTTTGTTTTATTCGATCTAGGTGTAGTCCTTGATGGATATTGTTCTGACATCACGCGTACAGTAGCGTTTGGTGATCTAGATGAAAAGCGCCGCGAAATCTATGATACTGTGCTGCAGGCACAATTGAAGGCGTTAGAAGCTTCTAAGCCTGGAACGCGCATTGGTGACCTTGATGTTATCGCGCGCAACCACATCACGGAAGCAGGATACGGCGACAACTTCCCGCATCGTATCGGACACGGACTTGGAATCGATGTTCATGAATTCCCATCTGTGAGTGACAACAATGATGGCGTGCTTCGCGAAGGAATGACGTATACGATCGAACCAGGCATCTATATTGATGATGTTGGCGGAGTTCGTATTGAGGATGACGTCTATGTAACGGCAGATGGACATGAAACATTGACGAAATATCCAAAAGAGCTGCAGATTATTAAATAAAAGTAGTTAAATCATGAAGGATGGCCCTTGTGGGAGCCATCCTTTACTAATTATTGGATAAAGAAGCAGCCAGAGGAGGTGTTCAGAGGTGCAATCCTAAAGTTTTGTCTTTGAATCCACAAAATTGGACGTTCAATCCACAAGTTTTGTTCTGCAATCCACATATTTGAGACATTTATCCACGAGTCTACAAACTTAGACAATTATCGACAAACGGATATCCGTATCACCTCTAAGTTTTTATAATGGTAAGTTCAATCTGCTTCTTTTTATGTTCATCCCAAACGCGTTGAATCTCAAATGTACCTTCTTCAAAAAACAACGGAAACCTCTCTTTAAACCATTCTTGCATCGGAAGATCTAACGCTTCACTAATGGGTACCCACAAGAGTTCTCCTTCTGGAGGATTTTCTAATAAGTCACCTGTAAACGTCTCCGTCCAATAGTTGAACACCATATATCTCACATTTTTTTGTGGATTTACATATTCATCGATTCCTTTGAACACTAAATTTGAGACACGTAATCCAGTTTCTTCTTCAACTTCTCTACAAGCCCCGTCTACTAGGCTTTCAGGAAAATCTATTTTACCTCCAGGAGCTAAAAAACCTGGAAAGCCACGGCTGTCTGGCCGCTTAATTAATAAAACATGATTTCCGTTTTGAACCATGCACATCGTATATAGTCGGTGTTCAATCGATATAGTCACTCTTAGTCCTCCAAAAATAATATTTTACTTATTTTAACATATACTCTATAATAATGATTGATTAACCAATCATCCATAAAAAGGAGATTATTCAATTGCCTTTATCACATAAACAAATGATAGCGATGGAACAAAAGCGTGAAAAAATTCTAGAGCAGGCGATCCTGTTGTTTGCAGAGCAAGGGTATGAAAGCACGACGATTGCGAAGGTAGCAAAAGCTGCAGGTGTTAGTTTTGGAAGTGTCTTTACATACTTTGAAAATAAGGATCAGCTTTTTTATCATGCGGTTACTGAGCCTTTAGAAAAACAATACAGAGATGCGATGTTAGATTTTAATCCGGATGCTGAAGATCTTTTAGCTGAGATTAAGAGCATGATAGACAAACATATTACTATATTTATCGAGATGCGTACCTATCTCCAGCTGGTCGTGCAAGTAATCGGCCAGCACACGAAATTTCCTGAACCGTTTAAAGTTCTGGACGAATTTAGTATCCAGTTTATTTTAAAACTTCAAGAGATCATACGAAATGGTCAAAAAAGCGGAATCTTAGAAGAATCTGATGAAGACTTAACAGCAACAGCATATCTCGGCTTTCTATTAGGAATTCGATTAACGTTTACAGACTATGCGGTATCACGGGTTAGAGAAAAGTTTAAGATTCCAGCATTTCAACTGTTATATCCGAAACGCTAAAATGTGTTTCGGTTACTTTTTATCTTAATAATGATTGATTAATCAATCGTAAAAGGAGAGATAAACATGAATTTCTTTACCTTTCATCGCAACATTCAGCTAAGGCTTGTGCTCCAATTTATTACAACATTTGCTTCTTCAACCGTAATCCCATTTCTAGCAATCTTTTTTTCTGATCAGGTAGGGGCGTTTTCAACGGGTTTGATGTATATCGGGGTTATTCTATCTGGAATAACAGGAGCGTTGATTGGTGGGAGGCGTTCGGATCAATTCGGTAGAAAGAGAATTATTTTACTAAGTGAGAGCATGATCGGCCTCGGTTACTTGATTGCTGGAGCTCTCAATCTGTTCTTTCCTCTTTCTCCATATGTGAACTTCGTCCTGTTCATCGTTATTCTTTTTTTTACAGGTATGGCTGGCCCTGCGTATGGTGCAATCATTATTGATTCAAGTACGAAGGAAAACAGAAAAGCCATTTATACGATTTCCTATTGGCTTGGGAATTTAGCGGTTGCTACAGGGGGAATAACAGGGGCTATACTTTTTAAAACGTATCCCTATGAACTGTTCTTAGGCATCGCGTTGGTTACCTTTTTCACGTGGGTGGTGACATGGTTATGGCTTGAAGATGTAAGGCTGCCGAGCGCTATGACTCAGGATACTAACGTAACAAAAAGCTTGAAGGGAAACTATAAAGAGATTTTTTTGAACCAAAAATTCATTCTTTTTACGGTAGCAGGGTTGTTTCTTATCTCGTTGGAAGAGAGCTTGACCACATATATCGGTATAAAACTTGTAAGCGATATGAAAGACCCGGTTGTCTTACTGCCTTTCACATCATTATTTGAAGTAGATGGATTTCAGTTGATCGGTTTACTAAAAGCAGAGAACACCATCTTAGTTGTTGTCTTGAGTTTAGTTATAGCTACTATGGTAAAGCGTTTTAAAGACCGCCACTTAATGCTCGGAGGGGGATTTGCTTACGCTTTAGGTTTTGTTGTGATCAGCTATAGCACGAGTCCTATTGTTTTAATCACAGCGATGTTTATTGCGTCTGTCGGTGAACTGATTCATATTCCAGCTAAACAAGCTTATGTCGCTTCGATCATACCGGATGATGCTCGCGGCTCTTACATGGCGATCTACGGCTTATCGTTTCATCTGTCTGGAATGATTGCCGCACTATTCGTTATGCTGAGCGGATTCCTTTCAGCCAATACGATCACCTTGCTGTTTAGTTTGATGGGTCTTACAAGTTTATGGATCTATCATGTTTTGTTTCGATCCGAAGCGCAAGAAGAAACGAAAGGTGTTAAAAGTACAGCATAAAAAAAGAAGCAGAAAATTCCCTGCTTCTTTTAAAGAGATTATTCTTAGTTAGGCAACACATAAAACATCATGAGAAAATGCATCACACTGCCAGCTAGAACAAACAGGTGCCAGACCGCGTGGTGAAACGGAAAGCTGCGCCATACATAAAAGATACTGCCTAGCGTATAGATGATTCCGCCTGCAACTAAGAGCTGTATGCCTGCTGGTGGCATGTTTGCTGAAATATCTTGAAAGGCAAAGGTGATCAGCCATCCCATCGCTACATAACCTAATGTTGATAACACAACGAATTTTTTCGTAAAAAAGACTTTGAACACGACACCAAAGATTGCGAGTCCCCAAACCACTCCAAATAATGTCCAGCCTAGTGCTCCTCCTACGACGATCAGCACGATTGGGGTATACGTTCCTGCAATAAAGAGATAGATGGCAGCGTGATCCATGATCTCAAATAAATCCTTAACCCGTCCTTTAGGAAAAGCGTGTACGAGGGTCGAAGCTGAATAGAGCGTCAGCATCGTTCCTCCGAATACGGCGAAGCTAACAATATGAACCGCTGTTCCTTTCCATACGGCAAACACGAGCAGAATGGAAGTAACCGCTACACTAAGAAGGACACCGAGTCCGTGTGTGATGGCATTTGCTATCTCTTCGCGTTTTGAAAATACATGTGTACTCATTTCGTTCACCTTCCTTTACGTTATGGTCAGTATATCAGAAAATGGCTTCCTTTAACCAATTAAAGAACATTAAAAATTGTAAATTCATTTAGGGATATGAAGGTAGTTGATTTCCGCTCCAGGTTGCTCGCTTTCCATGGGGCGAACGGTGAGCCTCCTGCCACTACGTGCCATTAGGAGTCTCCACCAGTCCACTCGTCCCATAGGAGTCGGCAACCTTCCGCTACGATCAACTTGCATTGATGGAGAGGAATTGGAAAAAAAACCTTCAAGCGAAAGTGGACTTTTGTAAAAAGATTGTTGCTTGTCTCCTCTGCCAGTTGATTTGAGTGGAAGATGCGAGACTCCTGCGGGACAGGTAGGCATTCGGAAGAGTGGAAATGGCTCGTTCAGCTCCGACCAGCAAAAGTTGAATGAGCAATGAAGGCGCACTTTGCCTTCTTGAACGTTTAACTTTTGACCTCGAGGGGCTAGCCATTGCAACTAGACAAGTGAGACACTTATACGGAAACGTACGAATGTGGCTCACCGCCTGCCCCGCGGAAAGCGAGCATCTGCAACGGAAATCAACTACTTTCAAAAGCAACAATGAATACACATTGATTACACAATGAATACGAAAACTACTCTAAGAATAAATCTCTAAAAAGAAGGAATCCTTCTCAAAAGTGATGAAATAGTTAGGATTACAGACTTATTAGATAAAGAGAGGGTCACGATCATGGAGATAACTCGTTATTCATCTATATCGGAGTTTTATAGGGAAGTGGAAGAATTCCTGCTGTGTCAGGAAGATCGGGCAGGAATTATGCTTGGCAACTGCCTGCGTTTTCAAGACAAAGTATGGGAGGGGGAGCAGCCTTTCCTTGCTACCGTTAAACAGAATGGAAAGATCATGCTATCAGCCATGCTGATTCCGCCTTACGCTTTATTACTTTTAGAAAAAGAGGAATCAGATGGTGTTGCGGCTGTCCCGCATTTGGTTCGTTATTTGCTCCAAGAAGACTATTATGTGCAAAAAGTAATGTCGCCGAAAGCTATTGGAAAGGCGTTTGCTCAAGAGTGGACGACGGCTCATCATCTAGAAGAAAAATTGTTGATGGATCTGCGTCTTTACACACTTCCTTCTGTTATCCAGCCTGCAGGCCGACCTGGACGTTTGAGGATGGCCACAAAAGCCGACTTAGCTTTCTTGCCGCGTTGGATCGTAGAGATGACAGAAGAAACGAAGCAGATTATGACGATGGCAGAAGCGGAAGAGTATGCAAAAGTGCGGGTGGAGAGCAAGTTTCTTTTTATATGGGAAGAGGATGGGAAGCCGGTTTCAATGGCTGCTAAGACAAGGCCGAATGTAAAAGGTGTCTCCATCAATTTGGTCTATACGCCAAAGAATCTTAGAGGTAAGGGATATGCGAGCGCTTGTGTTGCTGCACTAAGCGATTACCTGTTGAAAGAAGGATTTACGTTCTGCACCCTTTATACAGATCTCTCAAATCCTACTTCTAATAAAATTTATCAAAATATCGGTTATGAGCCGGTATGTGATTATATTGAACTGAAATTTAACGAAAAAAGAACAGAGCGACCGGCTTGATTACCGGTAAGCATTGTTCTGATTCTTCATTTCTATATAGTTTGTTATGTATTTTCGTGCACCGCCTAACGTGTCTTTCGGAAGCTGATCATGTTTAAAATATTGAAAATCATGTGATTCATTGAGATCGATTGTTAGTTCGCCACTTACAGAATGAGCCGTATATACAGCGGTTACGGCATACAGTTCATCACCGTTTGCATTTTTAATATAATGATCTTGGCCAGAATAGACATGAAGTTGGGTCAAGCCTTCAACGTCGAGTCCTGTTTCTTCTTTCACTTCACGAATCGCCGTTTCTTCAAAGCTTTCACCAAGTTCCATCAGACCACCGGGCAGTCCCCAACCGCCATCGGTACGATGTTGTAATAATATTTCATCCTTTTCATTCACAATAATAACAACAGAGCCAGGTAGGATGAGTGGTGCGGTTCCTACATATTTCCGAAGATCTTCATAGTAAGCCATCAAATCGCTCCTTCCTAACCAACATTTTACAGAAAACATGTTAATAATTCATCTAAAAGTGGAACACTGAATAAAAAGATCGAGGGGAGTTTTGGAATGGAAGACTTCGCTAGACCCCGTGTGGTGGTAAGTAAGTGTCTTGAATTTGATGCATGCCGATACAATGGTGATGTGATATATAACGATGTGATCAAAAAACTGATGGATTATGTAGACTTTGTTCCTGTATGTCCAGAAGTAGAAATCGGACTTGGTACGCCACGAGAAACGATTCGTATTGTGAAAAAGGGTGAAGATCATTTTCTTCTTCAGCCATCAACCCAGCGTGATGTAACGACTGAGATGCGTACGTTTTCAGATGGTTATCTGGCTGGAATCATTGATACAGACGGGTTTATCCTGAAGACGCGTTCTCCTTCTTGTGGTTTAAAAGAAGTGAAGGTGTATGCCTCTACTGAAAAAGGACCTGCCATCGGGCACTCGAGCGGGTTATTTGGAGGAAGGGTCGCAGAGCTTTATTCACACTTAGCGATTGAAGAAGAAGGACGGTTAAATAATTTTACGATTCGTGATCGTTTTTATACGAAGCTTTTTACACTTGCTGCCTTTCGAAACATTCTGCCGCAGGGACTCCAAGCGATTAAAAGCTTTCATCAGAAAAATCAGTTTCTGTTTATGGCCTATAGCAATCCAACGCTAAAAGTGATGAACCGTATCTTGAAAAAAGAGCAGGAAAATGGCGAAGAACGAACGATACAACTGTATGCTAAAGCCATGAACAAGCTTTTTAATCGTACGGCAAGGAGTGACTCTAACCGTAAAGTGGCCAATGAGATCTTCAAACGATTTCAGCCGCATCTATCTCCAAAAGAAATCGCCTTTTTTGAAGAGCTTCTTCAGAAGTATGCGAACAAAAAAGAACCGTTTTCAAGCGTAGCTACGATTTTAAAGTCGCATGCGATACGCTTTGAAGACAGTGAGATTCTCGGTCAGACGTTCTTTGCACCATACCCTGAAATTCTGCTTGAGATCTCAGACTCAGGCAAGGGACGAGATTATTAATACCAGTGCATATAACAGTGGAAGGGTAAGACAGGAAAGAACCGTGCTTAACATGACACCTGCTGCCGCAAAAGAGGCATCCTCTCCATAACGCTCTGCATACATGGAGATGGTTGGAGCGGAGGGCATCCCGGCAGTTAGAACGGCAACTGCTATTAATGGAAGAGGCAACGATAAGAAAACAAAAGGAAGTAATAGAAACGGAAAAAGCAGCAGCTTGTAAAAACTCGCTAGCCATAAGTGTGAACTTTTAAAAAAGCTCATTAAATGCTGTAACGGTAAAGCTCCCAAAAGAACGCCGATCAACAACATCGAAAGTGGAACAGTAGGTTTTCCTAGCATTTCTAAAGTGTTGGATAAAGCACTAGGAAGGGTTCCTGGCAGGAGCATGAAGATTAAGCCAGCGATTGTAGATATCACACCAGGATTTAAAAAGACGCTTCGCCATGGCAAAGTCTTGGAATGACGAGCAAATAAATAGATGCCGTATGTCCAAATCCACAACAGATAAACAAAATTAAAGAATGTAGCAAAAAGTACTCCTGTTTTTCCGAATAACAAAAAACAGACCGCAATGCCTAGAAAACCTTGATTTCCAAAAATCATGATCCCTTCTAAGGCATTTTTCTGTGTGTCTATGATCTTCAATCTCCTAATCGCCCACCAAGAAAAGAGGGAGGAAATAAGTAATACGAATATAGACATTACGGACAGCCAACCGAACTGTTTTAAATTTTCGATGGAAAAGGAAACATCCATTCCGAAGATGATCAATGCAGGTAACGTTACATTCAATAAAAGTGCTGAAATCGTGCGTTCACTGCCAGATGGCAAGATCTCTTTCTTTCGAAGGATATAACCGAGTAGAGCAATGCTGTACAATAGGGTTAATTCTTGCATAAAAGGAGCAAGTTTCATTTCTTTCAGCCTCCTTACTACAAGCATATGGAGGATGTGTAGATAAAGTGATACAAACGCAGTTAGGAGGATGATTCATGCTGATGGCAAAAGGCGAGATTCTTTTCAGGCAAGGAGAAGAAGGGCCATTGTTTCGGTTAGATAACGGTTTATTAAAAATTGTTCGTGTTCATGAGGATGGAAGCCAAGTCTTACTTAATTTGATTGTTTCAGGCGAAGTGATTCCGCATCATTCATTAACGAGTCCAAATGAGTATAACGGAACAGCGATCGCCCTATTACCTAGTGAGATCACGCGGATCGAACCCCAGCAATGGTATCGATCACTTGAAGAGGATCCTTACAAGTACAAAGAAGTGGCACTAATGCTAGAAACGAAACTAAGGATGATGCAGCAGCGCATCAATCAGATGTCTACTTTGACACCAGAAGGAAAGATCAGAAAGCTTCAAAACTGGTTTGCGAATTATTTTCCTGATATTCAGATTGAAAAAGTTCTGACTCAAGAAGAAATCGGACAGTTTGTTGGCTTAAGACGAGAGACAGTCAACCGGGCACTTAAGAAGATTTAATGAAATGTAAAAGATTTTACATACATATGAACGTAAGATTTTCGCTTCTTTAACAAATGATACCTGTATAAAAGTTAAAGGAGTGATTGTGTGATGAAAAAATTTATCCCTCTTGCACTTGCGTTTTCCGTACTAACGAGTGGTGCAGTTACCGTGTCGGCTGCAAATCAAGAAAAGGTTCAAGTGGAGGCTCATAAAAGAGGTCAGCACTTTAAGCAGATGAAAAATTTTGAGAAGCAGGTTCATAAGGCAAACGCGCTTAAAATTGAACGGTTAGAGATTCAAAAAGATATCGTAAAAAAGAAAGACCAGCTTTTCGACCTGCATGTAAAAGCTGGGGAGCAGAAAGTAAAAGAAACACGAAGCGCGAACAAAGCCCGTTGGCAGGAGATGAAACAGATTCATCAAGAGTTAAGGACTCTGCACAGTCAAGCACATGAAACAAAAAAAGCGATGCACGAAGCTTTACGAGCAAATAATGAGAAGCTTGCGCTAGAGAAGATGAATCAGTGGTTGAGCCTTAATGAGAAAATTAATAATAAGCTAAGTGAAAAATCCGCTAAGTTGGATGAGGTTTTGGCTAAGCATAAGTAAACTGCAATAACAAAAAATGTTGAGGCAACAAATTAGCTGCCTCAACACTTTTTATAATCATTTATTTTGATTTATGCTTAGGCGTATAGTCTGGATAATCGGTAATGATGCCATCAACACCTGCATTTAATAATGGTTGTACTTCTTGCTTGTTTCGAACCGTCCAAGCCATGATTCCCATATGACGCTCATGCACTTCATCTACAATTGAAGAATTAACTAGCGTTCTGCTAGGGTTTACAAATTCAGCATATGTAGCAAACTCATCGAGCTTCGCTTCACTTAAATCAGCTGCATTGGAAGTAAGTACGCCAACAGGCACTCTAGGAAGCAGCTTGTCCATCTGTTGCATAGAACCAAACTCAAATGATTGAATGATAATCTTATCATGAGCTGGTAGATGCATATTTCGTTCCTTTATGGCTGCAGCTACTTTTTCTTCAATCTCGGGATAGTAATAGGTTGCTTTTAATTCAATCAGAATGCCAGTTTTTCCTCGAAACTCATCGAGTACTTCTTCAAAAGTAGGAACTTTCTCTCCTATAAATTCTTCCCCAAAGTAGCTCCCAGCATCAAGTTGACGAATCTCTTCTAATGTATGATCTTTTACATAGCCCGTTCCGTTTGTTGTTCGATCTAACGTAACGTCATGAATAACAACGAGCTCACCGTCTTTAGTTTCTTGTACATCAATTTCAATATAATCGGACTTCATATCTACGCCCTTATGGAACGCGGCCATCGTATTCTCTGGCGCATACCCTGATGCTCCGCGGTGTGCGACAGTTTGAACGCGATCAGACGGGTCGTAAGCGAGTGTGGAAGTACTGTAGATCGAACCAATAATCCCCATTGAAAGTAATGATGCAACTGCTGTCTTCTTCATGCTCATGTTATTCATCCCCTTATCATTGTATGGTCCTTGAACCTGCTCGCCTCTTGCACAAGCAAGATCACATTCATTATGCTAACAAAGGAAAATGGGGAAAGAATGGTCAGAACCTCCTTAGTATTTTAAAGAAAATAAGGTCTATATGAGGGGATATCTTAACAAATGGTTGTTCTGTAAATGTGGGATGAAGGAGATGTCATGTATGTTAAAATGACAAAAACAAAAAAAGGGGGAAGAGGCATGATTGTTGATGATATCTATGGTTCTTTCGAAGTTGAACCTGTATTGCAGGATTTAATATTGTCTAAACCGGTACAACGTTTAAAAGGCATTCATCAGGGCGGTGCATCTTATCTTGTAAACAAGGAATGGAACGTTACGCGATATGAGCATTCGGTTGGTGTAATGCTACTGATCAGACAGTTAGGCGGGACACATCAGGAGCAGATTGCTGGGCTACTTCACGATGTTTCCCACACTGCATTTTCTCATGTGGTCGATTTTGTACTGGATAATGAATCAGAAGACTTTCATGAAGAAATCTTTGAGGAAACCATTATGGACTCAGAGATTCCAAGTATATTGAAACAACATGGATATTCCATTGAGGAGATTATGCAAGGTAATCATTCGTTATTAGAGCAACCATTACCGTTGTTGTGTGCGGATCGCATCGACTACACACTAAGAGATCTCTATAGATATGGTTACCTATCAAAGCTTGAGATTAATCGTTTTATGGAGAAATTGTGTGTATCAAGAGGATTAATTTGTATTGAAGGAACAGAACAGGCTGAATGGTTCGTTGAAGCGTATTACAAAGAAGTTTTAGATTTTTTCATGAATCCCCTGAATGTATACGGATATGATCGACTAACAAAATTGCTCAAAGAAGCTCTAGAGCTGAATGTTATTGCACTATCAGATTTTAAGCTTACGGATGAAGAAGTCCTTCAAAAAGTACGATCATCAAATAAGTCTTCCTTAGTCGCTCGATATGAAGAACTTATAAAGCCAGTGAAACTAGAAGAAAACGAGATTGAGTTTAATATTCATTTAAAAGGAAAGCCTCGGTTGATCGACCCAACAGTCATCATAGAAGGAAGACCAATACTTGGTTCAAATATATCCAATAAAATCAAAGAAATGAACGCAAAGGCAAAGAAGCGTGCTGAAAAGGGAAGTTACATAAAAGTTCTATAAAAGTGGTCGTTCTACGATATAACAAAAAGGATAAGACCTTCTCCTTATACGAGTTGGTCTTACCCTTTTTATAATAGCGCTAAGAGGCACACCCCGCGGAAAGCGAGCATCCTGGAAAAGAAATCAACCACTCTCAAGAGCATTTAAACCCCTGGTTTCTGAAGGTCTTCCGGATGGTTGAAGCTTCTAGCAATATAGATAAACGGCGTAGAAGCCGCTGACACAACAAACTTGATCACATACGTCGTAAAGAAAATCTGAATCCAAACATCCCATGAGAACACACCAGCAAACGCAATCGTACAAAAGATAAGCGTGTCGATCAGCTGGCTAACCATCGTACTTCCGTTATTACGAATCCAAAGTTGATCAGGGCGTGAAAATCTTTCCTTCAACTTTGCAAAAAGTTTAACATCTAGATACTGACTGATTAAGTAAGCAGCCAGACTACCGATCACAAGTCGAGGCATAAATCCAAAGATGGCTTCAAGATGTGGCTGGAAGATGTCACTTTCGTGCGGTTGGAACACGAGCACCATCTGCATGATGATCGTCGTCATAATGAGTGTGAAGAAACCGAACCAAACCGCTTTTTTCGCTTCTTTTTCCCCGTACTTCTCGTTGATTAGATCTGTTGCTAAATAGATGGTTCCATAGATTACATTACCGAGAGTCATAACAAGACCGAACATCTCGATCGTTTTTACAACCTGAAGGTTTGCAAGAATCGTAGCGGCAGCGATCCAAGCATACAGTCCTGTTCGACCGAACCACTTATAGCATGTTAAAAACAATATAAAATTAACCAGTGCAAATGCTACACCAAAATAAAAATTAAACATAAAAAATCCTCCTAGTTTTGATAACGCGGGAGTTTTCGAACCGCGAAATACGTTTAACACAACAGTTCCCCATTATAAGACAGTTTTTGTAATTAATCAATAAACCATATAAATATGTAGCGCATGAGTAGTTTATAATCTCTTTCTTTGTGCAATACATAGTGTAGATTGATTATTGTTTACAGAAAAAACGGAAATACTGCTTGTAATAGATAAAGCACACTAAGGAGCAGGTGTATGATAACTTTTGATAATGTTTCTAAAGAATACGGGGATGGAACGTCCGCGGTTCGCGATCTGAATTTAACGATACAGCCAGGAGAATTTTTCGTTGTGATCGGTCCGAGCGGATGTGGAAAAACAACGATGCTTAAGATGATCAACAGACTGATCAGTCTTACAAAAGGCACGATTTCCATCGATAACAAGAGAATCAGTGATTACAATATTGATGAACTACGTTGGAATATCGGGTATGTACTGCAGCAGATCGCTTTATTTCCTCACATGACAATTTTAGAGAATATTAGCATCGTTCCCGAGCTAAAAGGATGGGACAAAGAAAGAATTCGTAAAAGAGTGGATGAGCTTCTTGATATGGTCGGCTTAGATCCTGAAACGTATCGAGACCGCAAGCCTAATGAACTCTCTGGTGGACAACAACAGCGAGTGGGTGTCGTGCGAGCGTTAGCTGCAGATCCTAACATTATTTTAATGGATGAGCCTTTTAGCGCTCTAGATCCGATCAGCAGAGAAAAGCTGCAAGAAGATCTTTTTAATCTTCAAAGAAATATTAAGAAGACCATTGTTTTCGTGACTCATGATATGAAGGAAGCTTTGAAACTGGGAGACAGGATTTGTGTGATGAATGAAGGTTCTATCGTACAAGTGGGAACGCCGGATGAGCTGCTCGAAAACCCTGCCGATGATTTTGTAAGAAATTTTGTAGGAACAGAGAGTATGAGTTCTGTTGAAAATATGGATCTTCGAAAGCTTATCATTCCATTGAAAGCAGATGAAATAGGATTAGATTATCAATTACCTTCTATTTCAGTAAAAACGAGTATTACAGAGTCGCTCGATATCTTAACCCGTGAAAATGAAGTGACGGTTGAAGATCATGGTGCGATCATAGGAACACTTAACAGACAAGCTGTTATTCAATATCTTGCAGATCGCTTGCAGGAAAGAGGTAGCAGAGATGAATAGTTTCTTGCAAGTATTTCAAGATCGAAAAGGTGAACTCGCAAGTGCATTGATCGAGCATATTCAGATTTCGTTTATAGCACTTCTCTTTGCCGTGGTTATTTCAATCCCTCTAGGTATCTATCTAACGAAAAAACCAAGAGTGGCTGAACCGATTATCGGAGTGACTGCTGTGTTGCAGACGATTCCGTCACTTGCTTTACTAGGTCTGTTGATTCCGCTGTTTGGAATCGGTAAGGTGCCGGCCATTATTGCACTTGTTGTTTACGCACTGCTCCCGATTTTAAGAAACACATATACAGGAATTAAAGAAGTTGATTCTTCATTAATTGAAGCAGCGAGAGCGATGGGGATGAACACGAGAAAGCGGTTGATGAAGGTTGAACTTCCTTTAGCGATGCCTGTTATTATGGCCGGAATCCGTACGTCCATGGTCTTAATCATAGGAACGGCAACACTTGCAGCTTTAATCGGAGCGGGTGGACTCGGTGATATCATCTTGCTCGGTATTGACCGCAATAACACGATGTTGATCGTGCTTGGTGCCGTACCAGCTGCATTGCTCGCGATTTTATTTGATTTTCTGCTCAGAAGATTAGAGCTTCTTTCTTTTAAACGAGCGCTAACAACGGTCAGCGCATTTTTGATAGCCGCTCTTTTAGTTATACTTGTTCCTTTTGCGATTAAAGGCGGTCAAGAAGATATCGTCATAGGTGGTAAGCTAGGTTCTGAGCCTGAGATTTTAATCAACATGTACAAACTTTTAATCGAAGAAGAAACCGATTTAAATGTGGAGCTGAAGCCGGGACTTGGTAAAACATCCTTTGTGTTTAATGCGTTGAAATCTGGGAGTATTGATATCTATCCAGAATTTACAGGTACGGCAATCGCTGAGTTTTTAAAGGAGAACGCATCAAGTACAGATAGCGAAAAAGTATATGAACAAGCTCGAAACGGGATGGAAAGTAAGTTTGATATGCAATTGTTAAGCCCGATGGCATATAACAATACGTATGCGCTTGCTGTTCCGGAACAATTGGCGAAAGAGTACAACTTAAAGACGATTTCGGATTTAAAGAGTGTAAGCCAAAGCCTGAACGCTGGATTCACGCTTGAATTTTCGGATCGCGAAGATGGCTATAAAGGCATCCAAAAGCTATACGATATTCAGTTCGCAAATGTGAGAACGATGGAGCCGAAGTTAAGGTATAACGCAGTGAAAAAAGGGGAGATCGATGTGGTGGATGCCTATTCTACAGACAGCGAACTGCGTCAATATAAGCTTACCGTGTTAGAAGATGATAAAAAGCTGTTCCCTCCTTATCAAGGTGCACCGATGCTTCGTAAAGAAACTGTAGAGAAGCACCCGGAGTTAAAGGATGCTTTGGAAAAGCTTGCAGGAAAAATTACAGACGATGAAATGCGTGAGATGAACTATAAAGTGAATGTTGGAGGAGAGTCACCTAAAAAAGTGGCGGAGGATTTCTTGAAGAAGGAAGGTCTTCTATAAAGCTCTGCCATCATTCATTAAGATTCGACAAAAATTTCCCGGAAAATAAAACATCCATGCAGTCTTGTCTGCATGGATGTTTTTATCGTTTATAAATCAACAGTGAGAGTTAGAGGATCTGAGATAGTTTTTTCCTGATCATCTACCACTTCACTAGATGTGATGGTAATTGTTTTTAGGTTTTCAACATTGGTTTTGTTTAGTATAAATCCTAAGCTACCCATCTTTTCTTCTCCGGGTTTAATCTCTCCGTTTAGTTCCTCCAGATAAAAGTCTTCTTTCCACGTTACGGTTTCCCCTTGATTGGTTTCAATTTGAGCGATTGGATTGAAATGAACACTTTCCTTCCCTTTATTTTCAATTTTTACGTTTACTCGTACATAAGGGAACTCATCTTGTTTAGTGTAGCCATGGAAGAAATCTATCAGATCTACAGATGGTGCATAGTGTAATACTTTCACTTCATCGATCGTAAGCGCAATAGAATCAGACTTCAGTTGTTTATTAACTTTTGCATATTTCTTTAACGTTATGGACCCATCTTGGTCTTCCACTTTTTTATTAATTTCCGTTAAGTTTGTATCATCTGAAGCTTGAGAGCTATCGGTATAGGTTTGTTTTTCTGTCTGATTTTTCGTTTCAGATTTATTTGATTCATTCTGTTGATGGTTTGTGTGGGTTTCCTTTTTCTTGTCCGCCTCTGACGCGCAGCCCGTTACAAGCGAAGCTGAAAGAAACAGCATGATCCAACCTTTGAAAGGCATGGAAGCACCTCCTAAAAGATAAGCACCCCGTTGAATAACGGGATGCTTTTTTGGTTAGATTGACCTAATTGTACAAAATTTATTTTACGAAAGAAGATTTACTTTTTTCTAAGATCGAAAAAATCTCTTTAGCTGTGTCAGTATTGTCAATCTTGCCAGAGAATTTCTCCATTCCTGGTCCGTATGCATAGACGTTTACATCTTCACCGGTATGTCCGTCTGTTGTCCAACCAGTTCCTGTGCGTAAATCAAAGATTTTTTCGATGGCGTTATCGATTTCTAATACATCACCGCTTTTTTGTTGAGCGGCTTTAACGGACTCAATTTCTTCTGAAGTCAATTCAAGGTCGATGTACTTCTTTAAAGTCTCTTCTACAGGTGCTCCATTTGCGATTTGTTTTGCGATGAAGTCAGGCGTTTTCTTCGCTGCTTTAATAGCAGATGGATCCCATTTGTAATCTCCATCACGGCCCATTGTCATTCCACCTGTTGAGTGGTCAGCTGTTGTGATGACAAGAGTGTGCTTGTCCTTTTTAGCAAATTCAATGGCTGATTGGAAAGCTTGTTCAAAGTCTTCCATTTCGCTCATTCCGGCAACTACATCATTGTCGTGACCAGCCCAGTCGATCTGGCTTCCTTCTACCATTAAGAAGAAGCCTTTGTCATTCTTATTCAAGCGGTCTAATGCAGAATTCGTCATTTCTTTTAAAGAAGGTTGTTCTTGTGGACGATCGATTTTTTTATCAAGCTCTTTTGGAGCAAACAATCCAAGAACCTGTTCATTTTCATCTTTCAGCATCTGATCCTTGTTCGTTACATAAGAGTAGCCGTCTTTCTTAAATTCATCTGTGATGTTGCGGTCTTTACGCTCAAAATAGCTAGTACCACCACCAAGGATAACGTCTACTTTATGCTTCCCATTCACCATATCATCATAATAATCATCAGCAATTTGGTTGTAATTTTCACGTGACTCATCATGTGCACCGAAAGCTGCTGGTGTTGCATGGTTGATTTGAGAAGTTGCGACTAATCCGGTGGACTTTCCATTTTGTTTCGCTTGCTCTAGAACGGTTTTAACATCTTGTTTTTCCATATCAACAGCAATAGCACCGTTATACGTTTTGATTCCTGCAGACATTGAAGTGGCAGCAGCGGCTGAATCTGTTACGCTTTCTTTCTTGTCATGTGAATATGTGGATTGCATGCCCACTAAATAGTTATCGAATTTTGTTTCTTCCATCATCGGTGTTTTTGGACTATCTTTAAAAGCACGATATGCGGTCGTGTAAGTTGGTCCCATACCATCACCGATTAAAAAGATCACGTTTCTTATCTCATTCTTCTTATGCTTTTCATCAGCAGATGCTTGATTTATAACGAAACCACTAATGGCAAGTGTTCCTGCCACTGCAACAGATAGTACTTTTTTTTGAAATAGTCATAATTGCCTCCTGTTGTTTCGAGTTGTCTTACAGTGAGGAATTATACTCCGATAATATTTTGAAAAGATTATGAGAATGTTAAGATTGTGTAAACGTATGGGAAAAAGGTGCTATGTAGTCTGCAGAATGTGCGGGGGAAAAGTAGTGGGTCTGATACGATTTGTCGAAAATCGGATAAAAAATTTTATGTGCGGATATATTTCTACTTAGTACGGAATTATTGCTGTTTACCTCGTATAAAAATAAAATTACCTCGTTAAAAAAATGGAGTGTCTGCCTTGAACGGGCAGATGCCGAATATGTCCACTAGGAATATACAAAAAAGAAACTAGACTCAACATTCTGAGCCTAGCTTCTTTTCATTCGATCCATTATACAGTTTGAACTGTTTTTTCTAATGCTACTTCTGCTGAAACGTAGTCATAACCAAGGTCAGTTGCCACTGCTTCGTATGTTACGAATCCACCAGCTGTGTTAAGACCCGCTTTTAAAGATGGGTTTTGAGCGATTGCTGCTTGTGCACCTTTGTTAGCGATCTGTAGTGCATATGGAACCGTTACGTTCGTAAGTGCGATTGTAGACGTACGAGGCACAGCACCAGGCATGTTTGCTACTGCATAGTGAACAACTCCGTGCTTGTCGTATGTTGGGTTGTCATGAGTCGTGATGCGGTCAACCGTTTCAAAGATACCGCCTTGATCGATCGCTACGTCAACAACTACAGATCCTGGAGTCATGGACTTGATCATTTCTTCTGTTACTAATTTAGGTGCTTTTGCTCCTGGGATAAGTACAGCTCCGATCACTAGATCAGATTCAGCTACGGCTTGTGCAATGTTTAATGGGTTAGACATTAATGTTTGGATGCTGTTTCCGAAGATGTCATCAAGTTGACGAAGACGATCTGGGCTAAGGTCGATGATTGTAACGTCAGCGCCAAGTCCGATTGCAACTTTTGCTGCGTTCGTACCTACAACACCGCCACCGATGATTGTTACTTTACCGCGACGTACTCCTGGAACACCTGCAAGAAGGATACCTTTTCCGCCTTTTGGCTTCTCAAGGAACTGAGCACCGATCTGTGCAGACATACGTCCTGCTACTTCACTCATTGGCGTTAATAGTGGAAGTGTACGGTTGAACTCTACAGTTTCGTAAGCGATCGCTGTAACGCCGCTATCTGTTAATGCTTTTGCCAATGCTGGCTCAGCAGCTAAGTGTAAGTAAGTGAAAAGAATAAGGTCTGAACGGAAATATTTGTACTCAGAAGCTAAAGGTTCTTTAACCTTCATTACCATTTCAGCTGCCCATGCGTCTTGCGCTTCTGCTACGATTTCAGCTCCTGCTGCTGCATAATCTTCGTTCGTAAATCCGCTGCCAACACCTGCGTTATTTTCTACAAGTACTTTGTGGCCTGCTGCTGTTAGTGTAATAACACCTGATGGCGTAATCGCTACGCGGTTTTCATTATTTTTAATTTCTGCTGGAACTCCAATAATCATTTGTGAATCCTCCTATATAAGTAAACTCTTTGAGTGCGTTTTCAATTGTGATTTCAGTATAGTTCGAGGGATTGAGCTTTTCATTGTGTTGAAACTAGAAAATGAAAAAAAGCATTTGTGATAATTCACAAACGCTCTTGTTTAAATAACCGATTCATCTTGAAATCAAGATAGATCATAATCTTTTGATGAGGGCTCTTCATATCAATATTCGTAAGCTCGCTGATCCGTTTTAAGCGATACAGTAATGTGTTCATATGGATATGAAGCACTTCTGATGCTTTATTCAGGTTCTCATCTAACGTTAGATACGTTTCTAATGTGTGATAAAGCTCAGTCTTGTGCTGCGCATCATATTCTTGTAGAGTCCTGATCATTTCATTGTGGTAGCTCTGTCTTTGTTGTTTTTCATAAATGGCATCTAAAAATTGGTAGATGCCTAATTCGTGATAACCGTTTAAGGTTAACGTTTCTCCGCCGAGCTTTTCCTGAACAGCTAATACACTTGAAGCTTCTTTATAGCTTTTTTCCACGTTTGAAAAAGAGGATACGAGACTGCCATAAGCTGCTTTTATATCAGATACTGAAAAACGTTCTTTCATATGTGTAAAAAAGGACTCTACAAAGGACTTGGCGAGCTCTAAAGGCGGTTCTTTGCCAACAGGTGAGGCGAGAAGGAGCATTTGATTCGCGTCAGCCGCAGATAGGAGAACATTAATTTTCTGGTTGACCGCCGCGAGATACAGGATATCTTTTTCGATCGCTGGTGTGATCTCATCTTCAAGCTGCAGAATAAAAACGGCTGCAGGGAGAACCGGCAATATGTTGAGTTCGTGCAGCTTTTCTAAAATATGCTCTTCATGCGGGAGGTTGCCCGTGAGCATCTTCCAAAATAGCTCTTGTCGGTTTTCTTCTTTCTTTTTTGTACCGATTTGCATCTGAAGAAGCTGACTTTTGGCTGAAGCTGCAGCAAGCTTTAACAATTGCATATCATCTGATGTTAATTGTTTTTCCACTTCAAGGACCCAAATATATCCGAGAACTTCGTTGTTCTTTCGAATTGATACTGCTACTCGATCACCAAGCCCGACGTTTTGTATCGTGCCGACACGAACAGGGTCATCGCTCTCTTGTAATCTAGGAATCACGCCGTCTTTCCATAGACTGTTCACTACTTTTTCAGGCACACGCCGTCCGATGATGGTCGCGATACGTGCAGGATCTGTCCCGTCTTCATGTGTACTGTAAGCAAGGAGTCGATGATTCTGATCTTCTATCGTTACAGGGCACGACAAAACGTCGCTGATCTTGTCTGCTAAATTTTCAAGACTGCCGAAAGTTCCTTTAAAAGGATCAGATTGATAGTTCTTCATTACTTTTGTCTCCCGCCGTTAGTTTCTCTCTGCTTACATTCTACCGAAAAAGGGAATTGGATTACAGGAGAAAAGAGATAGATTGTAGAATTGGTAATACAGGAATGGAATGTAAATGAATGGGAGGCCTTTCTAATGAAGTTTAGTGAATTTACATATGAACGTCCTGATGTTACAAGTCTGAAAACAGAATTTGAAGAAGCGGTAAAGGTTTTTAAAGAAGCGAGATCAGCGGATGAGCAGAATGAAGCGATGAAGAAAGTCGTTGCTCTTCGTAATCGTTTTGAATCAAAAGCTAGACTGGCCAAGATCCGCCACACGATTAATACGGAAGATGTTTTTTATAAAGAAGAGCAAGCGTTCATGGATGATAATCTGCCAGTCTATCAAGGGATGGTTACGGCGTTTCATGAAGCGCTCGTTCAATCCCCTTTTAAAGATGAGCTCGAGCGTAAATGGGGCAGTCAGCTGTTTCGCTTGGCTGAATTAAAAGTGAAGACGTACTCTGAAGATGTACTAGAGGACCTCAAGCAAGAAAATAAATTGAGCTCAGAGTATGTGAAAGTGATGGCATCTGCAAAGATTGAGTTTGACGGAAAAGAATTGAACCTTGCACAACTCTCTCCATACGTTCAATCTGCAGATCGCGAAACGAGAAAAGCGGCGAGCATTGCCGCGAACGCTTTCTTGAGTTCAAACCAAGAAAAGTTTGATTCGATCTATGATGAGCTCGTAAAGCTACGAACTGGAATCGCGAAAAAGTTAGGGTACTCGACCTTCACAGAGTTGGCGTATGATCGTATGGGAAGAACGGATTACAACGCGGCAGATGTAAAAGTGTTTCGTGAGCAAGTAAAAGATATCATCGTTCCGCTTTGTACAAAGTTAAAGAAACGTCAGCAAAAGCGCATCGGACTCCATGAGTTTAAGTTTTACGATGAGCCATTCTGCTTTACGACAGGCAATCCTAAGCCTCAAGGAGATGCAGAGTGGATCGTAAATCAATCGAAGCAGGTTTTTAGTGGTCTATCGCAAGAAACAGGAGCGTTCTTCAATTATATGGCTGAAGATGAGCTCATGGATCTTGAAAGTAAGAGCGGTAAAGCGCCAGGTGGGTATTGCACATATCTACAGGATTATACAGCGCCGTTCATTTTCACAAATTTTAACGGATCAGATAACGACGTTCGCGTGCTGCTGCATGAAATCGGTCATGCGTTTCAGATGTACACGAGCAGAGTGTTTGAAGTTCCTGAATATCAGTTCCCAACACTTGAAGCTTGTGAGATTCATTCGATGAGTATGGAGTTCTTAACGTACCCTTGGATGGATAAGCTGTTTGGTAAGGACACAGAAAAATATTTATACTCTCACTTAACAGGTGCAGTAGAGTTCATCCCGTACGGAGTTGCAGTTGATGAGTTTCAGCACTTTGTATACGACAATCCAGATGCATCAGCATCTGAACGCCGTTCGAAGTGGAGAGACCTTGAGAAAACCTATTTACCACACCGTGACTATGATGGGCTTGAGTACTTAGAAAACGGTGGTTTTTGGCATAGACAAGGCCACATTTTCCGCTCGCCTTTTTATTATATTGATTACACGCTCGCGCAAATCTGTGCTCTTCAGTTCTGGAAACGTGCTGGCGAGGATTCTGAGCGTGCATGGGAAGACTATTTCGCACTTTGTCAAAAGGGAGGAAGTCTGCCTTTTACAAAGTTAGTTGAAGAAGCTGGCTTGATCTCTCCTTTTGAAAAAGGATGTGTAGCGTCTGTGGTCGGTGAAGTGGAGAAGTTTATTGCTACAGTCGATGAGGAGCAGTTTGCGAGAGCTTAATTGAATTAAGGTGGTAGGATGAGGAGAACCGGCCGTGTGCCGGTTTTTTCTTTTGTGTAGGCGATGGGATGGGGCACGGCCAGGGGGTATAACTGCCGCAGAAAATGTCGACAAATGACATCTCGTGGATAAATCGGCAAAACTTTTGGATTCAAGTACGAAACTCGTGGATTCAACGCAAAAACTTCTGGATTGAAGCCGCAAACCTCTGGATTGAACTTCATCCATATCCAGAAATACCCCAGGGTGTATTCTCGCTAAGTTTCTCATTTTTTGAAGAATTATTGACACTTGTATGGGGAATGCTGTTTTCAGCTGCCTATATGTTTGTGAATAGGGTCTTGAGTGGTAAAATAATAAGGAATCTTAGAAATTTTAAAGACTTTTAGTGGAAAAGGAGTAATACAAAATGGCTGAAACGAAACAGCGTAACTATACACCGCTAATTATCGGGCTATCTATTGCGATTAACGTACTTGTGGCCGTGTTGTTCTTCCTGCCAGAGTATGAGGGAGAAATTGCTTTTGATGTAACGTTGCTGCCACGATTAAACGCGATTTTTAACAGCTTCACATTCGTATTTTTGCTCGCTGCTCTTTATTTTGTTAAACAAAAAAACATCACGCTGCATAAGCGATTTATCTTGGCGGCATTTACAAGTACAACATTCTTCTTGTTGTCGTATGTAACGTACCACTATCTTACAGAATCTACGTCTTATGGCGGAGAAGGTCCGCTTAAGTACGTTTATTTCTTTATTTTGATCACTCACATCTTGCTTGCGATCGTTATCGTACCTCTAGCGTTAATCACTGTTACGAGAGGCTTTAACATGCAAGTAGAGAAACACCGTAAAATCGCTCGTTGGACGATGCCACTATGGCTGTATGTTAGTTTGACAGGTGTTATTGTGTATTTGATGATCGCGCCTTATTATTCATAAAAAAAACAGAGGACTTTTGCTGAAGACGTGGAACAGCAAAAGTCTTTTCTGTAGCGAGAGGAAATGAGAGATGAGCTGGTTTTGGATCATACCTGTCGTTCTCTGCGGATTCGGAATCGCTGTTATTGTTTATGGAATCCGTTATCAAAAAGAAGAAATTGAGCATAAAAAGCAGTATGACGCGAATTACAAAGGTGGCCGAGTCTCGGAAACGTTTTTCGGTGCTATTGTAGAATTTATCTTTGTAACGGTTATTGATAAGCTGGTCGGCTTTTTTCCGAAATGGTTCATTAAAACCTTCATCTTTATTATCGGAGCAGGTTTCTTAAGTCTTGGCGTCTATTTTTTTCAAGACATGCCTCGAAGATTTTAATAAGCGATTCCTACACGAGTCTCTAAAAAGTTACTGTTCTTTAAAAGTGAGAACGCAAAATGAGCGGTGTCTCCAGTACTGATCCGAGAGCCGTCGATAGGTAGCACGTCTTTCTCCGTTCTGTACGTGCCGGTAGGTTCCCCGTCTGGCAAATAAGTAGGACAAACAATCGTCCAGTTCAATCCGCTTTCTTGCAGTTGAGTATACGCCTTATGATGATCTTCAGCTGCTCTTGTTAATTTGCGCTTAGATTCAGATGATTGGTAACGAAGCAGATGAGGTTCTGCCCTGCTTTGTAAGATGCCTGCTGTACCGATCGTAATGATACGCGAGATGCCTTCCTTTTTCATCGCTTCAATAATAATAGGCATACCCTCGGAGAGGACACTACCTCCGTCTGTTGAAAGAGCGCTAAAAACGACATCACAGTCTACCATCACTTCAGCTACGGATTCTTTACTAAGAACATCTCCTTTTGTAAAAGAGATCTGATTCAATATAGAGTGCGAAAACTTTTCAGGGTTACGCAAAAGTGCAGAAACGTTAATTTCATCCTGAAGCGCCATTTTAGTAAAATATTGTCCGACTCTTCCTGTCGAACCTAGTACGCATAGTCTCATAACATACCTCCTGATCGTTCTTTTCTTATCATATCATTTAATGTTAACCATAAAAAAATCCCTTACCGAACGCTCGGCAAGGGAATTTTTTTATTGAAGGGTGATAACATCCGTGTATCGACTGTCGAGCTTATCGCCTCTTTCAGCGAATGCGACAACACGATATTTACCAGGTGCTACAGCTTGTCCGGAGATTTTTCCGTCCCATTGAAAATCGTTATACTGTTTCGGAACATCTTCGTAGCTGCCGATCAGACCGATTTCTTTCGTCAGGTTGCTATCGTATAAGAAAAGATTAACTTTGTCGGCTTCAGCAGGAAAGTAAGCTGAAAACGTGAATGCATTATTTCCTAGTTCTGTAGCACTGATGCTAGTGATCGAAGGGAAGTCAGGCTCTTGTACAAAGAGAATCGTCGGCACTACAACTTCGTTTCTTCCGTCTTTGATGGTAATCGTTCCTTCGTGATAGCCAGGTGCCATCTTAGAAGCATCCACTTGTACTTTAAATTTAACATCCTTCGAGCTTTTACCATTAATTTTCACTTTTTTGTTTGTTGTTACTTTTACACCTTCAAGATCTACATCAAATTTGTATTCTTTTGATTTACGGCTTAAGTTCTTAATTGTAAAACGTTCTCCTCGTACTTCCTTGCCTTTCTTTTTGGAGAATACACCAAACGAATGGCTGCCAGGAGATACGAGTGTTTGTGTTTCAATTGCTTCAACTACACGGATGCTTCCTGCTCCTTGCGTATTATGCGGGTATAGCTTTCCTGTAGCATCGAAAAGATCTTCCGCTGTATTCATAAGAGCTGCTTTAATATCTTCAACATCCCAATTAGGGTGTGCTTCTAGTAAAAGAGCGGCAGCACCTGCAACATGTGGAGATGCCATACTTGTACCTTGCTTCGCACCGTAGCCATGCGGATTTGCAGGGTCATGAGTTGGTACAGTACTTACGATGTTGACGCCAGGTGCTGAAACATCTGGTTTGATCATCCACGTATCCATGACAGGACCACGAGAAGAGAAGTCAGCCATTAATTCACCGACTTGTTTATCAAACTTGGTGCCAAGTGTTACTGTTGTGTTTGGATTAGCGCTTAACAAGCTTTTAAGTTGAACACCCTCAGCGTTCGTAAGCTTGATTGTTGGAACTGCCATTCCAGGCACATCCACGATCTCACCCGCAACGTTGTTATAGATGACCATCCCGATGGCGCCAGCGTTCTTTGCATTCGTTGCTTTATCTACAAACGCATACGTGCCTCGTTCTGCTAATACGAGCTTTCCTGCTACGTCTTTCCCTGCAAAATCAGCTGTTCCTGCTAAGCCAACATCAACGATTGGCAACTTTTTTCCGTTAAGTGCTAGAACAGATTCCTCAGACGGAAAGCCCATTACTTTTGCGGAAGAAAAACTAGCATTTCCTGCTTTTAAAGTAGCAGCATACACATTGTACGGAAGCTGTGTAGCTCCGACAGAAATGGCTTCTCTTGAAGTACCGGGAGAGCCGACCGTCCAGTTGTTTGGTCCGCTGTTACCGTTAGACGTTACGGCCACAACACCGTCAGACATCGCTTGATCAAGCGCGATACTCGTTGCCCAGTCCGGGTTGTTTAACGAATTTCCAAGAGATAGATTCATAACATCAGCGCCGTCTTCTACTGCTTTTTCAATTCCGGCAATTACATTTTCAGTCGAACCGCTGCCTCCAGGGCCTAATACGCGGTACGCTAATAATGTTGCATCAGGTGCTACACCTTTAATGCCGCCATCTGCCGCAACTGTACCCGCCACGTGCGTGCCGTGCGTAGTTTCAGCTCCTCTTGGATCGCCTTTAGGCGTCTCTTGTGGATCGTTGTCATTATCAACAAAGTCATATCCTTTGTAGTTACCGAATGCTTGATCGAGATCAGGATGTGTATAATCAACGCCTGTATCAATAACAGCAACCGTCACACCATCTCCTGTGTAACCGGATTCCCATGCTTGGTTAGCACCAATAAAAGGCGCTGAATTCATCATCTGAGGCGTAACATCATCGAATGAATGGTCACCCATGTCATCCCCTGTTGTGTGGTATTCAACATCAGGATAAACCGCTTTTACACCAGGCGTTGATAAAAGGTTCGGAATTTCGTTTGCTGCAATCTCTAGTGAAAATCCAGAGAAAACATGATCGTACTCTTCTTTAACTTTATATGATTTGGAGCGTGTGGAGATTTCTTTTACCACAGCTTCACGTTTTGATTTTAGATTTGCTTTCGTTTGTTTTTTGCCTTTCTTTTTTGCCTCTAGTACAGAAGGTTCTTTTAATTCAACCATTACTTTTGTAACATGAGAAGAGTTTAAATTGTACTTCCCGTAAAGCGGCGCTAGGTCTGGCTGTGAATCATTTGTAGATGGAGCAGCAGATACACCAGAAAAAGCAGAAAAAACAAACGTACATGCTAATGTGAAACTAGATGTCTTGCGTAAAAAACTTTTCATTCAAGCGTACACCCCTTATTTTTAATATCACGGTAATATTCTACTGCTGTGTTTAAATCCCTTGAGCACATGGTAAAAACAGATAATAGGTCCTTATACTGGAAATTAAAGAGCTGGTCTTTTGGCCTGAAAAGTTCATGAGCAAAACGTAACGCTAATTCTATAGACCCATGATAAGATGGGAATATTGTTTTTTGAGAAAGCTATTTTAGCGTAAGTGGAGGTTCTTGAAAGTAGTTGATTTCCGTTGCAGATGCTCCCTTTCCACGGGGCGAACGGTGAGCCTCCTGCCGCTACGCGCCATTAGGAGTCTCCACCTGTCTAGTTGCAGTGGCTAGCCCCTCGAGGTCAAAAGTTGAACGGTCAATAAGGCAAAGTGCGCCTTCATAGCCCATTCATCTTTTGCTAGTCGGGGCTGAACGAGCCACTTCCACTTTTCAGACTGACCGCTCGTCCCGTAGGAGTCTCGCATCTTCCACTTCAATCAACCTTCAATGAAGTGAATAATAAAAAAGCTTAATAGCAACCTTTCTATTAGAAAAGAGAATTAGAGAAGAGAAAGAAGGTGAACGAATGGCTAAAGAGGAAGGCTATGGAACGATTCAGGAGAACCGGATCATTCCATTATGGAGTCTAACAGTATGGCTTGTTGTCATGAACACGACGATGTTTAATGTAGCGTTACCGAGTGTGATCTCGGAATTTGATCTGAGTCCAACTGCAGGATCATGGATTGTTTCAGGCTATTCGATCGTGTTTGCCTTATCGACGATCACATTCAGTAGATTGTCAGATTTTATACCGATTGGAAGATTATTATTTACAGGTGTCATCATCTTAGGAATCGCCTCCATCATCGGATATTTTTCAAATAGTTTTGAGTTTGTATTGATAAGCCGTATGGTTCAAGCAATGGGAGCCGGTGCGGTTCCAGGGCTAGGCATGGTGCTTGCCACAAGATACATTCCAATTTCAAGAAGAGGACGTGCCATGTCATTAATCTCTTCAGCCGCATCTCTTGGCTTCGGATTAGGACCCGTAATCGGAGGCGGTATTACACAATTGTTAGGGTGGAATTTCCTTTTTATCGTAACAGGCCTTGTATTGCTGTTGCTCCCTGTATTTAAAGTCTATCTGCCTGTTGAACAAAAAAGAGAAGGCTCGTTCGACTTTGTCGGTGCACTGTTAACGGGTGGTGGTGTAACCTCGTTATTACTCTATCTTTCTTCGTTTTCTTGGTACTTGTTGGGCCTGAGTGTACTATTCTTTGGCACACTCGTGTTTTATTCAAAGAAAAAGGAAGATCCGTTTATTCGTGTGAGTTTGTTTAAGAACACGCTGTATGTGTCGCTCTTAATCATCGGACTGATTGCGTTCATGACCCATTTTGCGTTGTTGTTCGTGATGCCAGTCATGTTGTCGAACTTATTCGGAAAAGAACCAGCTACGATTGGATTTGTTATCTTTCCAGGTGCCATGCTTTCCGCGTTCGCAGCAATTTACGTGGGACGCTGGATCGACCGGTTTGGGAATCTGCCTGTCATGCGAACGGGGCTTGTGGCACTGTTAGTGTCCGTCGTACTGTTTTCACTTTTTGCAACAAAAGCATTCTATCTGACAGCGATCTTTTACATGTTTACGAGCATCGGATTTTCTAGCTTAACGTCAAGCTTAGCCAATGAAAACTCTAGAATATTAAGCGAGGATGAAGTAGGTTCTGGAATGGGCATGCTTCAGCTTGTGCAATTTTTCGGTGGCGCACTCGGTGTAGCCGTTGCAGGACTCTTAATTGAGGGCCAGCAAGGAATGGCTTTAGATGCTATCTATCGAAATGTGTTTATTGTGTATACGATTCTTGTCATTATCGCGATTGTTATTTATCGAGTGAAAATAAAAAGAAATGTGAGCCTGGAACTTGAATAAGTTCTAGACTCACATTTTTTCATTTCAGCATCTTAAAGTCATAGGAATAGATAGACTTGCCTTTAATCGATTGTAGGATGTCGTTTAATCCATTAATTTTAATATTCTCTATCTTCTTTCCTTGAGTTAAGGAATAGTGTTCAATGTAGTATTTTTCTTTTAGTTTCTCGTCATGTCTTACGACGTAAAGATTGTCGTCTTTATAGAAAAGTTCTTCGTTATGTCTTACTCCGTCTTTTCGAACGTTTCTCATAGAGAATTTTTTGCTTACTTTCTCCGTTTTTGTGTCAAAAGCAAATACCTCACCTAGGCCATTTGCGTAGTAAAGAACGTTGTTATATAAGTGAGCGGAGTTTTTTATATTGAATGGGTAGTGTGCTGTGATATTCCTTTCATTTCTATAAGAAGAAATGATGAACTCATCTTGTGCTTTGGTTTTTTTATTGAACCGATACAGCACAATATCTGAATCCATTGTTTCTGTGACTTCTCCCAGCGTTTTCTGTCCCACAAAATAATAAAACAAATCGTCGCTTAGGATTGGAGACATGCTGCTAAAATCACTTTCTTTCGAATGATTAACTTTTAAAATATCTTGAGTATTCATCTCGTTCTTTGCCAACTTCACTTTTCTGATATGAAACTCTTCCTTTTGATTATCTTGAGTTAACACAACGATCTCACCTTGATCTAATCCTGAAGTGGCAATGTAATGGGGAATGTTTTCTTTATGAAAGCCCTCCTTATTACCATAAAGAATATTCGAATCATACCCGCCGTCAGCACCTACACCTGTATTGAAAACAGTAAAGTACAATTTTTCTTTCTCCAAGTATCCTGTTCTTTCACCCGTATACTGGGATTTATCCATACCAAACTCTTTATACGTGGCTCCGACTAGACGGATTTTATTTTTATCGACTAACAAAACTTCATTTTGACTCGCAGCTACACTGCCGAGTTCTAAGCCTTTCATCTTAAATGCATCCGCTTCACCTTTGTCATTAATAAATACGGCAAGGCTTACTCCTTTTCCATCCATGTCTTGGTCAGCTGTTGTTGAAAAATAGAGTACAGCTTTCTTATCAGTTAAAAATTTTCCTTGTTTGATTGCTTCATTCTCAATAGAAAGAGAAGCACTGAGATTCTGACTTCCGTACATTTTATATAAAAATCCACCGATTAAGAGAATCAATAATAAAAAGAAGATTATTTTTTTCACTGTAATCACCTTCTTATAAAAACAAGGCAATAAGTTCGTAGTTCTACGTCCTTATCGCCTTATTATTTTTATATATTCCGGACAAGCTGCGTGCCTGGTGCATCCCGGACATCCCGAGGATATACTCCTAACCCGCCATCTACGTCTAAATCTAAGTTTCCATTTAACTTAAAGGCCGACCATACCAGTTTGGAACAGTTCTTATCACCAACATGTGAAGTCGAACGGTTGGTCACGAAGTTATAAGAATATGCGTCAATGCCTACACGGCTAAATGCCCAGTTTGCAGCATTATTACGGTTCGTCGAGCTTGTTGTAACAGATTTTACTTGTGCATCACCTTGATCCACTTTTCGTAAAGTGGTTGAGATCGTCCTCACACCTGTTTCAGGGACAGATTCAACAATGACGTCGCTCGAATAATACATGCCCACGTGTCCATGGTTCATGTAGGCCGTTTGAGATGCGGTGTAATAGAAGTTTCCTTTTGAACTAGGTCCAACAGAAACGGTTCCACCGCTGCTGCCCATTGTGCCAACCTTACCGCTTTGTTGCTTTTCTTCCTTGCTCTTTGTTTGATCATGTTTCAATTCTCCGTAGATTTTTTTAAGAAGTGCATCCTCTGTATCTCCTGTGTTCTTTACGATAGCCTGAACACTAGAAAGCAACTCAGCTGATGTTAAATCTGGCTGCATACTTAGGATTTCATCTTTATACGAAGTCTGATTTTGAGCAAAAGCACTTGGTACCGAAAAAGCTGTGAGACAGAATGCTAAAACACTAGTAACTAGATGTTTTTTCATATTCCAAACCTCCTGCCGTAATACGGGACCCCTTTGTCGACATGTTCAATTTACCATTTATATACAGATGCGTAAATACGAAAACGAATAAACAGTAGGGTGGACTTATGAGGGAAATGAAAGATACACCTAAAGGACTGTGCGTGCTGCACATAAAAAGAAGAGAAACAGGTCAAAAGGTATTGAGAAAGACTAGTAAGATTGGATGCATAGGAGGTTTGTGTGGATAACGAGATTTTGAAAAGATAAGAATGAATGATCATAAATGGAGTATTCTCTTATGAGCTGTGGAGTAAATCCGTGTGGGAAATAAATTGTGTGGGGTCAGACCCCTCTAAACTTTCTATGAAACAGCCGATACTTACTATGAATTGCCTAAACAGGCGAAATTTTAACAAAGTAACACAATTTCGGAGAAAGATGAGGGACGAATTCGTGGAAAGAAACAAAGAACTGATTGATTCATTATTGAAGCTTCAGGAGCTATTAGACACACTACCAGACACTGTAGAATCCATACCTGCTTTCACACAATACATCCGCTCTTTTTTACGTATTAAACCAACCGGCAGAACGTTGCCTACTATTGAGATGATGACCATGTTCAAAAAACGAAAGCCAAACTTGTATCAACTGTTTAAGCGGCATTCAAACGATGACATGCTATCGATGTTAACAAATCTAGATATGGATTATGAGCTAGCTCAACTAAAGATCGAACGTATTCTTCAAGGAGAGGTCATCGCCTAATAAGCGGTGTCTTTTTTATTTTCGTTATTCTTCGTTATAATGAGTGAAAGGAGTGAGGACATTTGCAAAGTGTTGGATTTATCGGAACAGGTGTAATGGGAAAAAGCATGGCCGGCCACTTGATGAATGCAGGTTATCCAGTCCATGTTTATACGAGAACGAGAGCAAAAGCAGAAGATCTTCTTGAAAAAGGAGCTAAATGGGCAGACACACCAAAAGAAATCGCTCAAAACTGTGATGTGATCATCACGATGGTCGGCTATCCGAAAGATGTAGAAGAAGTTTACTTAGGTGCAGAGGGATTAGTCGCTCACGCCAAAGAAGGTTCTTATTTAATCGATATGACAACTTCTAGTCCGCAATTGGCGCAAAAAATTGAGCGTACGGCTGCTGAACAGAATATCGCAACGCTTGATGCGCCGGTTTCAGGCGGGGATATCGGTGCGAGAGATGCCAAGCTTTCCATTATGGTAGGTGGTTCTGATTCCGCATTCCACGATATGGAGCCCATCTTCTCAAAAATGGGTACGAACGTTGTTTATCAAGGAAAAGCTGGATCTGGTCAGCATACGAAAATGTGCAATCAGATTGCAATCGCCTCAGGTATGATGGGAGTTTGCGAAGCGATTCTTTACGCGGAAAAAGCGGGATTAGATCCAGAGAACGTACTGAAAAGTATTGAATCTGGTGCTGCAGGAAGCTGGAACCTTAGCAATCTTGGACCAAGAATTCTAAAAGGAGATTTTGCTCCTGGCTTTTACGTGAAACATTTTATTAAAGATATGAACATCGCATTAAAATCTGCTGAAGAGATGGGCTTATTGACACCAGGATTACAACTCGCGAAAAAGCTATACGATGAGCTTGCTGAGATGGGTGAAGAAGATAGCGGAACACATGCATTATATAAACGTTTAGCAAACCAAGGGTAATTCACCTTGGTTTCTTTTTTTTGCTCTTTACAAAACGTAATAATTACGATTAAATATAGGGTGCATTGCTATAAAATTTGAGCGAGAATACTAGATTTCATTCATAAAGAAACTAGTATATAAATAAATTAAACTGTTGGAGTAGAGGAGCGTTAGACGATGAAGGACCTCGCAACAAGAGATATTATAAGAAAAGAAATGATAGGGCTCTTATTGCTAGCTATCTTTATTATTTCTTTTCTATTTATGGAAGAAATTAAAAATGATTCTGTATTTGATAACTTGCCAAGTTCCATCATGCATGTGAACACGGTGTTTCTAAGTATTTTAATAGAAGCGGTTCCTTTTATCTTACTCGGCGTTTTTGTTTCTGCATTAATTCAAACTTTCGTAACAGAACAGCATATTCAACGGTTGATTCCAAAGAATCCATTTTTAGGAATCGGTGTTGTACTCTTTATGGGAGTGATTTTCCCAGTCTGCGAGTGTGCGATCATACCTGTCGTAAGACGCTTGATCAAAAAAGGACTTCCGCTACACCTTGGAACGGTTTTTCTATTAACTGTCCCTATCGTGAACCCAGTTGTTATCCTATCCACTTTTTATGCATTTCGTAACAATATGGCAGTCGTATATGGCAGAATTGGACTGGCACTTCTTGTGGCGATCATTATTGGATTGATCGTATATTGGGCTTTCCGTAATAAAGATCAACTCAGATTACACATTGAGCATGGAGCTCATGATCATTCACATGGTATTACGATGAGTCGCTGGAAACAAACGGTGTATCATGCATCTGATGAATTCTTTGATACTGGGAAGTTTCTTATTTTTGGCGCGTTTTTAGCGAGTATGTTCCAAGTATTCATCAATCGTAATGACCTTTTGGCGCTTGGTGGCAATGAGTGGTCATCAACAGGTCTGATGATGGGGCTTGCTTTCTTGCTATCCATTTGTTCAGAGGCGGATGCCTTTATCGCCGCTTCATTCGGAAGTACATTTACGGTGGGTTCGATCATCGCGTTCTTAGTATACGGTCCGATGCTTGATGTGAAGAACATGCTTATGATGTTCGCTTATTTTAAGACGCGCTTTGTATTTGTGTTAATGGGATTAATAACATTAACCGTATTTGCTGTAACCATGATTTATCAGTTTGTGGCTTAGAAAGGGAGGTAGGATACGATGAACAAAGAGAGTCGAGATTTTCATACGTACTTAAGAGGTATCATCTTAATCGGCTTTATGCTCCTGCTGATCGGTTTAATCACAACAGGAAAGCTGAATTATTATGTAGCACCGAAAATGCATATCTTTGTTTATTTTGCGATCGGTATATTAGGGATACTAGGTGTGATGCAGTTCTTTAGAAGATCCGATGAACAGCATGATGATGCATGCGGATGTGGTGTAGATCATACGCCTAAGGGCAGACCGCTTAAGCATTTCTTCATCTATATGATCTTTGTGATTCCTCTTCTTACAGGTTTCATGATTCCAGAAAAAGCGATGGATAGTTCCGTTGCTGAAAATCGCGGCATTCGTTATGGAACAGGATTGTACGCGAAACCAGCTCAAAAAACGGATGAAGGTAAGGTGACTACAACACAGAATATTGATGTTGAAGCTTATTTAGATGATCCTGAAGGATATATTCAGGAGATGGAAAAGAACGTAAAGGAAGAAAATCCGGTCGAAACTTACGATGTTACGGCGTATTATAAAAAGTTCGGAAAAGAACAGTTGGCGAAGGAAAAAGTGAAAGTAACATCTGATCACTATCTGGACACGATGACTGTTTTGGATATCTACCTTGATAAGTTTAAAGGAAAAGAAATAGAGACTACTGGATTCGTGTATCGTGAAGACGGAATGAGTGAGAATCAAGCCGTTATTGCACGCTTTTCGATGAACTGCTGCAGCGCGGATGCCGTGGTATATGGAACCATTATTGAAGGCGATGAAGTTTCAAAACTTAAAGAAGATGAATGGTACACCGTAACAGGAACCATTGACGAAACAGAATTGAACAAAGTCCGTCTGCCGTTAGTGCAGGTTGAGTCTTTAGAAAAAATCAAGCCACTCAAAGATCCTTATGTGTACCCGAGTCCAGAGAGTTTGGGAGCTTATTAACATACAAGGACAACGTTAAAAGGACCCTTCAACAGGGTCCTTTTTTACTGTGCATGATGTGTAGATTTCTTAAATGTATATGTCTTATACTGTCCATTATCAGATGAATATTTTAAAAGATTTCTATTTTGTGGAATCCCCTGAAAATAAGCTCCAATGCATCCTGTTGTACATCTGTGTCCAGAAAGGAGAATATTCATATCTGGTTGATAACTAACTTCTATTTCGCGTAAGAAGCTAAAAACGCGTTCTACATAACTATTGATATTTTCTACTCCTTTGTATCGATTAGAATCAGGAATAAATCCATCAAATATGACTTCGCTTTTCTTCAAGTGATCGGCTTCTCCTAGGTCAAAAACGTCAAGTCTGCTGTCGATACTAACCTTTATCCCAGTTGCTATCTCAGCTGTCTGAATGGCCCGTTCTTGTGGAGAAGAAAAGACATGATCAAATCTTATATCTTTAAGCTGTTCTCTCAAACGTTCTGCTTGTGTAATTCCAACTTGATTTAGAGGAAGTCCCATTCTACCTTGCAGCCTTTTTTCTTTATTTAAATCCGTTTCTCCGTGCCGAATAACATATATCATACATTCAGCTCCCTATTTCCTTAGTAAGCTTGGCGAACCACTGCAATATAAATTGGACAGATTATTTCGTAAATTGGACAGATTATTACATGAAATAGACAGATTTACATTTAGATTGGACAGATTCTCCTGTCAATCCGCTAAATTACTAAGGGGCAAGCCCTTAGTACACATACGTTCCAACAACAAAGAGTTCGAACAATACGGTAAGTCCGATAAAATAAGAGACTTGTGCAAATAATCCCCAATCCTTATCTCTAGCAACCTGCATCACCCACAGTGCTATAGCGGAAATGATCACAGGAATGATGAACGAGCTGCCGGTAAAGGTGAGGTACTTCGGCGCTAGCGTATAGAATGTGTTGTTAAACAAAGACTGGATGACATAAAGCTGTGTAATCACAAAAAGTGCGATCGCAGTCCACTTTGCCCAAGGTTTTTCGTCCTCAATGATATCAATTCGTACAAAATATAGAATACCTAAGAACAATACAGACGGTACTACCCAAATAAATGCGTTAGTCATGGCGATGAACGAAACTACAAAAGCCGTGAACGCGTCAAACGTAGCGTTGTAGACATCTTGCTTTCCTACTTTTGTACTGTCATTCTTTATCTCCGAATCTTGGCTTGCTAAATAAAGTCTATAATCACTGACAGATTCAGCTTTTAGCCAAGCGATTGTCTTTTCATCGACCTGTAACGGATATACTGAGAAATCAGTCGTTGTACTGATTCGTGCTGCTTCCCATTTGTCGCCATTTAATGTTGCTTTGTAAATGTTGCCCGCTTCCTTTTTAGTAGAAATCGGTCCTTTCGCTGCAAAGAGAATGATAGGCTTGTCATTTTCTACGTTCAATTGTTGATAGGAAGGATTCTCGATTTCATACCCAAGCTCTGAGCTATATAACTTTACATTGCTAAAATCGACTGTCGTAAGCTGATCCTTTGGTGCTGCACCGTAAAACGTTTTAAACGTCTTCGTTCCTTGTTTAGAAGAATAAAAGGTATACATAAAATGAACTTGATCAGCTGCTTCAGCAAAGCGGAAGTTATAGATTTTATCTGTCGGCGTTTTGTTGTATCGCGTAATAGATTGAGCGCTATATTTTCCGTCAGCTTCTTTTAAATAAAAAGCTTCCATTTCTACTTTTTCACCAACAGTCAGGATAAATGATTGAGATGCAGGGTGACCTGATAATTCTGATAGCTTTTCTTTAGCTGTAAAGATAGATTGACTTTTTCCATCTTCAGGATTGTATACAAAAACTTCATTACCTTTTGAATAAGCAAAGCGATCTTTAGCATCAGCCAGAAGATCTACATCTTTATCTACAACGGTTTGTTTTCCGTCTTCATACAGAATAAGCTCACCACGAGAAATAAAGGCGATCTGTTTTCCGTTTGTCCAATAGTTCGCTCTTTCATCAAGTGGGAGTTTCTCTGTCTTTTCAGAGACTAGATTTAGATTTGCATCTAAAGTCGTCACTTGTAACCCATCTTTTTGATGTGTGTAAGCATAGTATTGGTCATCTTTTTTTATAACAGTTGGTTCAGCACTAATGGATTGTGCAGATGTCTCCACTGAACGGCTCCAATCAGGGTTGGGAAGCTTTCTTTCTTGACTGACATTATTCCAGATCACTGCTCCGATCAGTATCAAAACGACTGCGAAAGGAAGCAGTAATGCTCTGTAATTGGATTGATTTCTTTTCTTGTTCTTTTTGGTTTTTACATTCGAATTCATGTTGATAGATCCCCCTATTTTGTATAAAACGACAAATTAATACTATTCGTTAAATTAGACGTATTTCCCTGTAAAATATTTTCAATTTTTTTATAAAAAGAATGTGTGGGATGAGTTGATCCCATGTTGTCTCTGTGTAAGTTTTTGTAGAATAACAATCATTCCCCCGGAAATATTGTCGAATATCATCAACGGATTTTTAAAGTGGTAGAACAGAACTGGTGGTATAATGTGGTTTATATACTATTTATAGAAAGTAGGGAGAAGGCGTGGAGCAATTCGTTCATATTTATGTGACTAGTGATATTCATGGCTATGTTCTCCCGTTAACGTACGGAAATAATGAAAAAGCGGAAATAGGATTGGCTAAAACCACAGGATTATTAAAGGAACATATGTTTAACCGCCCCAACACTTTCCTTATTGATAACGGAGACCTGATTCAGGGAACGCCACTTACTTATTATCACGCTAAAACAGATCAAGCTGATGTGAATCCGATGGTTCTTCTATTAAATGAACTGAATTACGATGCTGCGATAATAGGAAATCATGAGTTTAATTATGGTCTTCCTTATCTATATAAAACAATTGATGACTCAAAATTCCCTTGGCTTTCGGCTAATATTGTTCACCAAGGAACAGAGAAACCTGTATTTGGACAACCTTTCGTAATAAAAACTTTTGATTGTGGGTTAAAAGTAGCACTCTTAGGATTAACAACACAATATGTACCGAACTGGGAGAATCCAGAACATATTAAGGGTCTTGACTTTCTAGATGCGGTGGAGACGGCAAAGAAATGGATTCCTTATCTACGATCGAAGTCGGATGTCATGATTGTTTCCTATCATGGTGGGTTTGAGAGAGATCTCAGAACAGGGGAACCGACGGAATCGCTAACGAAAGAGAACCAAGCGTATCAGCTTTGTATGGAGGTTGAAGGGATCGATGTGCTTGTAACCGGTCATCAGCATCGCTTGCTTACAGGTGAGGTGAACGGAGTGACGATCATTCAACCGGGGACACAAGGAACTGAGCTAGGGTATGTAGAAGTTAAGGTCAATGGTGAAGGTGATTCATGGGAAGTGAAGGATAAACGAGCGAGACTACTTTCTGTGAACGACCACGAACCTGATCAGCAGGTGTTGAATCTGATTCAGCCGTACGAAATGAAAACTCAGAAATGGCTAGATCAGCCTTTAGGACAAGTAGACGGGGATATGACGATTACTGATCCTATGTTAACGAGGCTAGTTGATCATCCGTTTATTGAATTTATTAATAAGGTTCAGATGGATGCTGCAGGTGTTGATATTTCGAGTACAGCTCTTTTTGATGACCATTCCAAAGGGTTCTCGAAACATGTTACGATGCGCGATATCGTTTCAAACTATGTGTACCCAAACACGTTAAAAGTCATTGAGCTTACAGGGCGAGATATGAAGGATGCATTAGAACGGTCAGCTTCTTATTTTTCTGTGAATGAAGAGGGTGATCCGATAATCAACCCAGCGTTTTCAATTCCAAAGCCTCAGCATTACAACTACGACATGTGGGAAGGTATTGATTACACGATTGACCTGTCAAAGCCGCTCGGACACCGAATTGTAAACTTAATGCATAAGGGAAAACCAATTGAAAGCAACTCCTTATACGAAGTAGTTATGAACAATTATCGTGCAGGTGGAGGCGGTGATTATCCCATGCTGAAGGGGAAGCGTGTTGTGAAGGATATTCCGATCGATATGTCTGAACTAATGGCAAACTATATCTTGAATAGAGGTACGATACAAGCGACATGTGATCACAACTGGCGTGTAATGGTTTCATCTTCCTTAAAAAATAAGAGAAGCAGGTGAAGCGGGTGAAAAAGTGGGGTTGGTTTGTATTTGTAGTCATAGTAGTTTTGCTTGCTGGATGTTCGAGTGAGGAAAAAAGGACGTTAAACGATAAAAACTTAACACTGCAAGATCATCCAAAAGGTGCTTATCCACGCTATTACGATCAAGTTTCTAAGAAAGAAACACTAAAAGCGGTTCCGTTCTCACTGGAGCTGCCTGATCAATTGCCGTTTAAAGTCGCTCTTTCAACTTATCAGATTTCCGATTGGGGTGAAAAACGAAATATTTTGGTAGACTCCGTTTTTTATCCGGAACAACAAGGGCAGAATGTTTATTTAGCTTATCGAGTATCTAACTTTCTCCCGAAAACCGAGAAATTAGAAACGAAAGACGAAGTTGAGCTTAGTGATGGCACGGATGCTTATTTTTCAGGAAGTAATGATCTTCCTATCCTTGCTTGGAAAAAGGATGGTTTATTTTATAAAATGGAGTACTTAATAAAGGAAGATACAGACAGAAAAACGGAGAAAAAGAAGCTGATTGAAGCGGCAAGTTCTGTTTTTGAATAATTTTATAAAATTTATGGCCGTGGGGGATTGTTCTCTTGCGGCTTATTGTTTGAAATTCAGTAGTTTACAGTAAAATATGATAATATGGTTCAAAGGAGGGGATATTCTTGCAAAAATTGGAGTTTGAATTTGCATGGGACAAGACTATAGCCCGCCAAGACAGAGAAGAGATAGAACGAGTCTTTTCTGAATTGCATTCAGAAGAACATGTGAGACAGCAGGCTGTGATTTTGAAAACAGCTTATAACCATAAAAAAGAATTTTTAGTGACTGTGCTTGTAAATAATTATTCGACAGGGCCTTTCTCTTTAATTGGGAAAAAAGTGCTGTATGAAGAAGAGGAGCATACGATTGGTGAAATGGATTCCCGTTATACGTTGGAAGTTCCACCTGAAACAAGTATGCCATGGACGTTTATTTTTCCAGAAGCAGCACTAGGAAGAAAGCCATCTCGAGAGTATGGAAAATTAATCATCATGTAAAGCGAGGGAAACGTGTGAGAACGATTATTTGGTTTATTTATTTTTGGGGAATTTTATTAAAGTTGATCCCCTCATTAAACCGTGTAAAAAAGTTTTATCAAGCTGGAAAGATAGAAGAGCGGGACTGGTTGGTTGATCAGAAAGTAAAAGAGTGGTCAACTTCGCTCGTTAAGCTTAGTGGGACACGTGTCACAGTAAGCGGTGAGGAAAACATCCCGAACGATACAGCTGTGCTTTTTGTCAGCAATCATCAAGGTAACTTCGATATTCCGATTCTTTTAGGCTATATCCAGAAACCGAAGGCATTCATTTCGAAGATCGAGGTTAAGAAGATGCCTTTTATCGGGACATGGATGGAGCAGTTGAACTGTTTGTTCATGGATCGTAAGAATGTAAGACAGTCTGTTCAAGCGATCAATGAGGGAGCCAAACTGCTGAAAAACGGAACATCTCTTGTTATTTTTCCTGAAGGAACGAGAAGTAAAGGTGACGCTATGTCAGAGTTTAAAGCGGGAAGCTTCAAACTAGCGACTAAATCTGGTGTTCCGATCATTCCTGTTACGATTAACGGCTCGTATAAAATAATGGAACAACAAGGATTTTGGATCAAGCCAGCGGAAGTTCACCTTACCGTTCATCCGCCGATCTATCCAGAACAACATCAAGATGCTAAAGAATTGGCAAGGGTGTCAGAGGAAATTATTAAAAACGGTGTAAAAAAAGCCGTTTCTTAAGTGGATCTGATCTAAGAAAGTGCGAATGTTGGCGAAAACAGCTTAACGAATAACCTGTACGAACAGCATGGATATTTGTTATTATTGGGATAGAAGGTAATAATTTCTAGGAGGAATACCATGACAGGAACAATTACAGTCATTATGATATTCTCAATTCCCATTATTGCAATCGTACTAGGTCATTTTCAACAACAGACGAAACTTAAACATAAGATGCTACAAGATGAGATAGAACTGGAACGTTTAAAGCATGACAACTATGTGATCGAAACCCAAAAGATGAGGATTGAACTCGAACAGATGAAACTGCTCGATTCGCCGGATCAGAAGAAATCGGTATAAAAAGAGGATGCCTCAAAAGCTAATTGCTTTTGAGGCATCCTTTTTGTTAGAACCTTTTTTATCTGTAATTGATAAACTGTACGTCGATTGGCAGGTTTGCTTCTTTAACAAGCGCAATAATCTGCTGAAGATCGTCACGGCTCTTTGCCGTTACACGAACTTGATCATCTTGAACTTGGCTTTTCACTTTAAGTCCAGAATTCTTGATCAGCATATTGATTTTCTTTGCGTTGTCTTTATCGATTCCAGTTACAAGCTTTGCACGTTGGCGAACAGTTCCACCTGAAGCTTGCTCAATCTTGCTGTAATCTAAGTTTTTTGTTGGCACGCCACGTTTGATCAGCTTTGTGATCAAAACATCTTTTAGCTGCTCTAGCTTGTACTCGTCGTCAGAAACTAAAACGAGCTCTTCACTGGATTTGTCGAGTGTGATCTCACTTTTACTACCCTTAAAATCATAACGAGTTGTGATTTCTTTTGTCGCGATATTGATCGCATTGTCTACTTCTGATAGATCTACCTGTGAAACGATATCAAATGAACTTTCTTTAGCCATTTTGTGAAACCTCCTGACGATTACTTCGTTTATATAGTTACAGTATAAATACATTGTGGTTATGTTTCCAGTTTGTACACATTCTTTTCCGTGGAAACGGGTACAAAGTATAAGTTTTTATGTTAAAATGAAGGCTGGAAAATTTACAGAATGTTTGAACCACTAGGAGGAGTACTTGTTGCTTCATTACAAAACGTACACACACGAAAAAAATCATCAATGGGTGATTTTTGTCCATGGAGCTGGGGGCAGTTCATCCATATGGTATAAACAGCTAAGAGAATTCAAACAACATTTTAATATTTTGCTTGTCGATCTAAGAGGTCACGGCAAATCACAATCCGATACATTTTTATTAAAAAAATATTCGTTCAAAGAGGTCAGCCTCGATGTGCTTGAGGTAATGGATCATCTAAAGATTCAAAAAGCTCATTTCGTAGGAATTTCTTTGGGGACAATTTTAATTCAAACAATTGCTGAACTCTATCCAGACCGAGTGGCTTCTATGACGCTTGGCGGCGCGGTTACAAAAATGAATTTCCGCTCGCGGTTCTTGATTGCGATGGGGAACCTATGTAAATCGTTCATCCCGTACATGTGGCTTTACAGCTTGTTTGCTTGGGTGATCATGCCGAAAAAGAGACATGAAGCTTCGCGTTCTTTGTTTATTGGAGAAGCAAAAAAGCTTTGTCAAAAAGAGTTCAAGAGATGGTTTAAGCTCACCCTGAAGATTAATCCATTTCTGCAAAGTTTGCGTAAAAAAGAGATTCCAATCCCTACGCTTTACATCATGGGTGAGGAAGATTATATGTTCTTACCGCCGATTCAGGCGTTCATTGATAAGAAGAAGCATTCGAAGCTTTTAACTATTAAAGATTGCGGACATGTATGTAATGTAGACCAGCCGGAGCTTTTTAACAAGAGTTCGATTGAGTTTATTCGCAAGCAGATTGCTGCTGCACCGAATGCTTCATAAAAACAGGTGTTTGCGTAAACTTTGTTGTTCTTGAAAGTGGTTGATTTTCGTTTCAGGTGTTCGCTTTCCGGGGGGCGTGCGGTGAGCCACCTCGGCGCTATGCGCCCATAGGTGTCTCACCTGTCCCGCTGATCCCCCAGGAGTCTCACACCTTACACTACAATCAACTTGTCACGGATGCCTTTTAAAGATGACGGTAGTAGCTACTAACTTTAACAGCTAAGATTAAAGACAAGATAAACAAAAGAAACGACCCTTCCAGCAGGGTCGTTTCTTTTGTTTATTTAGTTTTGCCAATTATTAATCGTAGTCCCGGGTCCGGAAGATGGGGTGGTGAACGTATGATTTGTTCCACTTTCCCAGATTACATTTCCTGCGGAATCTTTTTTGATGAACTTGAATTCTAGTGCTCTACCCGCTGGTACACTGATGTCGTAGTACCATGTTGGATACGCTGCGATGATTTGATTGTAAAATGGTCCTACAGCTTTTGCGGCATTCCAATTTCCTAGTTCTTCGGTGTTTCCTACAACATAAACGTTCTGTCCGGTGCTTGTGTAGGCATTGTTGATCAAGAATCGCACGGAGCTTTGGGATCCAGATAATATATCAATCGGTCCGTAGCCAGTACTTACCGTTCCAGAAGAATTTGTTACGGTTACTTGGTAGCTTCCCGCTGATACTGCAGGAACCGTAACTTTGATCTCGTCGTTGCTCCATGATTGAACGTTTGCATTCACGGTGCCTATCTTTACGGTACCCGTCGAGGTTCCGAAAGCATCACCACTGATCGTGAGTGAATTGCTTGGTTTCGCCATAGCTGGACCAACTCCACCGATAACCGGAGTAGAACTGCTGCTATTATGTGCATATATGGCTGTTTCGCCTGGCGATAGATCAAACGCAGAAATCGTTCCACCTGATACTGTAATATTACTCCCTGTTAAGAGACCCGTTAATTGATCAGTATAAGTTCCAGCTGGTAACGCTGTAGCAGCTCCACTCACGTTATAACTCGTTGAAGTACTTTTGTTTACTGCGACTAAGACAACATCGTTTCCAAACTGTCTTTCGTATACGTAAACATCATTGTTGATCCAGCGCTGTTTTGTTTTTCCGAAGCCAAGGGCTTGATTCGTTTTTCGAAGGGTAGAGAGCTTTTTAATGATCTGATATGCCTTGGTTGTTTGACTAAAAGAAGTCATCTTTCCTCGGTTGTTTGGGTCTCCGTTACCAGACATATATTGTTCTGTTCCATAATAGATGTTAGGAACACCGCGTGATGTGAGCATAACGGCAAGTGCTAGATCTGTCTTTTTCGTATCCGCTCCGTTCGTATGAAAACGATCCATATCATGATTATCAAGGAATGTTACTTGATCGATCGGCTGTTCATATTTGGTTTGGGTTTCTGTGATCATACTGTCAAAACCATACCAGCTATCCGAATTGTTGCGAAGCACTTGGCGGAGTTCTTGACCATAACGGAAATCCAGCAGTGACATTCCGTATTTGTTCGCAAAATCATAATAGTTTTGGTCGACTTCATTTTCTCCTAAGAACCATTCTCCAAATGTAAACACAGGCTGATGAGAATTTATCGTTTCCATAAATGTTTTTTGCCAGCCGAACGGCATATGTTTGACCGCATCTACACGAATACCATCGATTCCCATGTTTAGCCATTGTTTGATCGCATTCTTGAAGTACGTATCTACGGTTGGATTTTGGTGGTTAAAATCAGCGAGGTCATATAGATTACGATAGATTCCATCTTCTATCGAGGAGAAATTCGTTCCTTTGTTGTGATGAAACAGACCTTTCGTATCGTTTGTATACCCACCGACAAGTGTTCCGTTGTCATAAAGTTTACCGTTCTCCATATAGCTTGGCGTGTCCTCAGATGCTGGAGATGTGTGGTTCGGTGCAAAATCAATTATGACTTTGATGCCTTTGGCGTGAGCGGTATTGATTAAGTTTTGAAAGTCAGTCATGCTTCCGAAATAAGGGTTGGCTTTCTTAAAATCCCTGCCCCAATAGCCATGATAAGCCGTGGTGCCAGCCGCATCATTCAATACGCTGTACACATTCTCAACTGGCTGTGAGATCCAAAGTGCTGTAACACCCATATTCGTTAAATATCCATCATTGATCTTGTTGATGATTCCTTGCCAGTCGCCGCCGCAATATTTTCGAAGATTGGAACAGTCACTGCTGAACAGGCTTCCTGTAGGATTATTTGATGCGTTTCCGTCTGAGAAACGATCGGTCATAATCTGATAGATTACATCTTGACCATAGTTAACCTTGTTGAAACTAGAAGCTTCTACGGTTGGTTGGCTGTCTTGAAAGGGAAGGTTTGAGAACGTTAAAGACAAACTAAGTGCAGCTGAAACGAATAAGCTTTTTTTCATGCGGTTATTCACTCCTTTTTTAGAAAATAAAAAACCCCGTTATTCGCAAGGAATAACGGGGTTGTCTTGAAATAAACATTGCCCTCAAGTTTTTACATGTAATAGCGCGCTCTATTACTCTCATTATTCAAATTAATGTAAACGCTGTCAATTAAGTTATTCATGGCCTGAAGGACAAACATTGATACTTAAAGGAAAGACAGAATGAAAATGATTCAAAAGTAATTTTTGCTTGTGAGAAGAAGGTATTTAGACTTAGGTTTTCTTTAGAGATCATTGATTTTCTTCTTCACTTTTTTCATCAAACTATTATTTAGAGTGTTCACATGCTCCTCATTTTTGACCAAAATTCGATAAGCATCAATGATGGATAGAGTACGAGCCAAAATGTAGACCCCGATGCCTATCAATGCAATAAAAATCGGGTTGTACGGAGTTAATAAGTCTACGTCCACCCATTCTTTTTTTATGATTAAAAAGAAGATAGCTCCTCCAACAATAGAGCAGATTCCAATCATCATTACCGCAGTATATTTACTTTTTATCTCTTCGTATCTAATTTTTAAATCTTTTAAAGTGTTTTGGTCAAAAATCAGCATCTCTTTCTTAAGTAGGCTGTATCGATCCTCTTTTATGTGTCCTGCTGTAATCGTTCCAATTCCAAGAACGGCTATTAAAATCGTTAGTAGAGTAAAGGTGATTGGATCTTCCTTAAATAAGAAGTAAGGAATCGTTGAAAAGATTAACAGACTAAATCCAAGGGCAAGGTATTTCGAGATTTTATTTTGAGATAAAAGGTATCCTTCCGCCAACTCTTTGCTAACATAATAACCATTTTCATTCTCACGACTTTCTTCAACCGTATCTTTCAGTAAGTAATCAATAGATACTTCAAAAATGTTACCGAGCATCAATAGTTTTTCCGTTTCAGGAAAGCCCTGACCATTTTCCCATTTGCTGATCGCTTGTCTGGTTGTATTTAATTGCTCGGCGAGCGCTTCTTGTGAGAGGCCTTTTTGTTTTCTAAGCTTAAAAAGTTTTTCACTGAATGTCATAGGTGAGCTCCTTTCATTTACTCCTTTAATTGTAGTTAAACAATGTATGGTTTTCTATATTTTAGCAGATGCACTATGTCAACTTGAGGTTGCACCTATGTAATATCTACTAAAATAGGTTTGAAGGCATTAGAAAAACGACCAAGTAAATTGGTCGTATAAAGGGTGTTGGTTGCTTCTTATTCAGGTTGGTTGAAACAAGTATCCTTAAATGGAAATAAAACATTTTCAAGAACAACGAAGCTTATAAAAATAGTGTTTTTATAAACTTACAGCGCGTGCGATCGTGAACAAACGTGAAGCGGGGTGGAACCCTTTTGTGATCAAGTCTTTGATGATCGTTGCACCTAACATGCTGTAGACGGTTCCGTTACCGCCAAACCCTAAACAATAGTACTCGCCAAGACGGTTAGGGTGTTCACCGATATATGGCAGTCCGTCATGCGATTCTCCAAACGTCGCACACCAAGAATGAGAGATTTTTGGGGATAGATCTGGAAAATGTTCTTTGATCTTTTGAAGAATTCGCTCACCACGTTCTTCGATAAGTCCTTCATTTAACGGTGCTTCAGCTTTGTCTTCATCTAGACCGCCGGCAACGATTCTTCCATCTTTAGTCGTCCTCATATAAAGGTATGGACGCTTCGTTTCCCAGATCATCCATTCGTCGTACCATGTTTTCAGTGAAGGTAGAGGTTCTGTTACGATCGCATATGAACGATTCAGGTCCGCTCCTAATTGCTGAGCTAAAAAGTCGTTCTCATAACCAGTCGCAAAGATAACATATCTCGCTGAAATGGTTCCTTTTTCGGATTCGCAGGTAAAGCCGTGAACCGTTTTGGTTTTACGAATAAGAGGTGTTTGTTCAAAGATCCTAACTCCGGAAGCGGCCGCATCCTTTAACAAGATTTGTACACACTTATACGGGTTCACATCTGCATCACCACTCGTAACGAGAGCAGCTGGTTTGGAAAAAGGAAAACGTGAAGAAATCTCTTGTGGTTCTAGGTATTCTACTGGAAAATCGTACTTCTTTAATGCCTCATATTCACGTTCGAGTTTTAACGTATCTTCTGGAGTGCTGGCATAGTACAAGCTTTTTTGTTCACGGAATTCAGGGTCTTCGGATAGTCCAGACGTCATCTTCTTCAAATCTTCTAACGCCTGTAAACAAAGCTGATAGAAATAAACAGCATCCTGTTCACCTTGCTGTTCAATGAGTTCGTGCAGCATCTTATCGCTTGAGAATTGCAGAAGTCCTGTGTTTGCTGAGGAGCTTCCTGCACCGGGGTGTCTTCGATCGATCAATACTACATCTAATTCTTTTTCTTGACCGAGCACATGGGCACATAGGGCGCCTGCCATGCCTCCACCAACAATTAGTACATCACACGATATATCTTCTTCAAGAACCGGGTACTGACCCGTGTTTGTATAGGTTTCAGGCCAATAGAGCTGACCATTGTGTAAATTCATAGTGACTCCTCCTCGTCTTCTCTTCATTCCCCCTATCTTGTGTAAAGAAACGCATGAGAAGAAACTTTTTCAAGAATATGGATTTTGTGTGAATGCTCCTGCTACAAGGTTCAATTTTTAAGGAGAAACTTTAAATTATGATGAGTGAGGAAGAATTTAAATTACACAAAAAAAAGAGCTGCATGCCCGATTGGACAAGCACCTCTCTTCTTCAACTTATGGCAATGTATTAACTTTATCTTCTTCTTTTACAAACAATAAAATTTTGCCCATATCGAGCTTCTTCTCATACTGATCTGCTTCTACATCAGATAACCCTAATTCTGTCATCTTGTTGCGAAGCTCATCGCCTCTGGACTCAAATACATTGCTAATCGCCGTGCCGAGTCCTTCTTCTTTTAAACCGATTGTATTTACATCTGCGTCATGTGCGAGATCTTTTGTGTCATCCTTTTCGTGGGATAATACATATAAGTTGTCTTCGTGAATACCTCGAGCTTTCAAATCACTTGCAGCTGCAATCAATTCTTGTTGAGAGTTAAATTCATGTACGATAGGTTTCACCATTTACAATCCTCTCCTTTAAACGAAGTTATAGTGTGTATTCACGAATTTTTAAAGGACTAAACATACTTTTTTGAATGCGTACCGGGATAAAAGTACTAAAAGAGCCGCTTGAACTCAGGTGTGTAGGCATAAACTCCTTTTTTATTGGAATATAACGTTTTTACATCATTTTTACGAAAATCCTCTATCATTTTACATTTCAAAATATATACTTTTAATTGTTGAGTTTTTTACAAAATGAGTGATAGGGGAGTTTGTTTAATGAAAAAGACATTATCAGCTTTAGCACTTGCTTTAGGATTAACACCAATCGGCGCAGGCGTACATGCAGAGGATCACGCCACCCAAAAACACAAGGGCCGTTACTTAGATGTTCAACTGCTCGGAGTAAATGATTTTCACGGACAGATCGATATTACACGTAATGTGGCAGGAGAACCTGTTGGACGTGCAGACTATCTAGCAAGCTATTTAAAGATGAGAGAACGAGAGAACCCTAACACTCTTTTGGTGCATGCAGGCGATATGGTAGGAGCGAGCTCTCCGACATCTGCATTGCTGCAAGACGAGCCAACAGTAGAAATCATGAATAAGATGGGCTTTGATGTAGGAACATTAGGAAACCATGAGTTTGATGAAGGCGTAGATGAGATGATGCGTTTGATAAAAGGTGGAACTCATGAAAAAACAGGCTATTTTAGAGGTGCAGACTTTCCATATGTGGTTGCTAATGTCATAGATAAGAAGACGAAGAAAAATATTCTTCCACCTTATGTAATTAAAAAGGTCAAAGGTGTAAACATCGGATTCATCGGAGTAGTTTTCTCAGACACGCCGGATATCGTCATTCCGAGTGGAACAGCTGGCGTTGAATTTATAGATGAAGCAGAAGCGATCAATAAGGCAACGAAATCTCTTAAGAAAAAAGGCGTAAAGTCTATCGTTGTTTTAGCACATAACCCTGTTGAGCAATCGGCGATCGGAGAAGTATCTGGTGAACTCGTTGATATGGCAAACAGAGTGGATGATGAAGTTGACGTAATGTTTGGCGCACACAATCATAGAAACGTGAACGCTGTAGTAGATAACAAGCTGCTTGTACAAGCATTCTCATACGGAACAGCTTTTGCTGATGTGGATCTTAAAATTGATCGCCGTACAAAGGATATCGTAAAAAGTAAAGCAGAAGTAGTTTCGGTTTTGCAAAAAGGTGTAAAACCTGATTCGAGAGTTACAAATATTATTAAGCAAGCCGAAGACCAAGTAGCACCGATCATCAATGAAGTAGTAGGGAACACGAATCAATTGCTATCAGGGGCAGAAGCCTATAATGGTGAGTCTGAATTAGGAAATGTGATCGCAGATTCCATGACAGAACAGACGGGCACTGATTTTGCGTTTATGAACCCAGGAGGAATACGTGATGTGATCAATCCGGGTGAAGTGACATGGGGAGAACTTTTTAACGTTCAGCCGTTTGGCAACGACCTTGTTACGATGACACTTACAGGAGCGCAGATCAAAGAACTTTTTGAATCTCAATGGGCAACGGAAAAAGAGAAGATGCTTCAGATTTCTGGTCTGAAAGCTACGTTCGACCTTTCCAAACCTGTGGGTGACCGAACTGTTTCTATGGTTAAGAGTGATGGAACACCGATTGCAGCAGAACAAGAATATACAGTTACCGTAAATAATTTTATGGCCGGTGGCGGTGATGGTTATACCGTTTTACTAGAAGGGAAGAATCCGACGGTAAGCGTTACGGATCTCAAAGCACTAGTGAACTATTTTAAAAATCGCGATACCGTATCTGCGCAGATTGAAGGAAGAATAACGAAGATCAACCCATAATTAAAAAAGGCAAAGCGTGTAAAATGCGCTTTGCCTTTTTCTATTTATTATCCACGTTCCACAAGGTCAAGTCTTCCTGTAGCAGGGTCGATAACGAGACCATGTACTTTAATATCTTCAGGAAGCAGCGGGTGATTTTTAACAAGTTGTACACTGTTTCTCACAGAATCTTCAACACTTTCAAACCCTTGAACCCATTTCTTCAAATCGAGTCCAGAATATTTTAACGTGTCAAACGTCGATTCTTCAATGCCACGGTCTTTCATCTTGGCAAGTAGTCCATCTGCGTTTACATTGCTCATTCCGCAGTCATAGTGACCAATGACCATTACTTCTTCTGCTTTTAGTTCATAGATAGCCACAAGGATACTTCTCATAATAGAACCGAATGGATGCGAGATTACCGCTCCAGCCGATTTAATAACTTTTACATCACCATTCTTGATATTCATTGCACTAGGCAATAATTCAGTCAGGCGCGTGTCCATACAAGACACAATAACAAGTCCTTTATCAGGAAATTTAGTAGTTTGGAAAGGTTCATATTCTTTGTTTTCAACAAATTGGTGATTGAACGCTAAGATTTCGTTAAGTACGGACATGATTCTCCTCCTTGTTTCTACAGAAAATAATTAAAGTATAAAAAGATTTAGAAGTATACGTCTTTTTCTATCATATTCAGCTTAAACTCGCTAACATATTCACTTCTATATTCACTATTATACAAAAATGTGGGCCGAATCTGCTCTTTTTTGTATTTGAAGCGAATCTTTTGTTGATAGAAACTTTAAAACAAAAGCACATTGTGACAAACATTTTATTAAAAGGTACGTATAATCGCTATTAACACCACATACATTGGTAAGTCGAAGGGAGGGTGAAACAAAGAAAAAACTTGCCAGTAAAGTAGGGTTTAAATAGATCGGTACAAATCAATGAAAATTTGAAAGGGGTAGGGAAGATGGAAGTTATGACGTATGTACTTTGGGTTCTGCTGTTAATGGGGTCGGTTATGAAGAACTACATGGTGTCAGTTTCTATGCCGAAAACGGGACAAGTTATCATGGCGAATGAATCTGGTGTTAATTTCTTTTCGTATGGCGAAGTGAGTAACAAGAATGCATCGGAAGTTATGTCTGCAATTGCCGGTCCTTTCAATAATCAGAATTTCAGTTGGGTGGATACGTCATAGATTACATAAATGAATGTTTGAATGGGTGTAGTGAAATTTTTGATTTAATCACTTGAGAAGAAGGGGGTCTGCTGAAAAAAATAAATAGGGCTATTTTTCGCATTCACTATCATGCTCGCGGCAGGATCACCGTACGTGTGCTAGTGTATGAATATACTTGAGCGGAATTTGGAGCTAAAGGCAGCTTGTTTGAGCTGCCTTTTTTGGCATTTATTTTATTTATGTGAACGGGTTTGATAGAATAAGAAAAAAACAATTGTGGTGAAACCGATGAATATATCAGTAAGTCAGTTTGCAAAAAAAATAGAAAAACATGTTGCTGAAATGAAAGTATTAGATGAGAATTCTCCAAAACTGCGCGAACATGTCTCAGCCATTCAAACATTGTGCGAATTAATGCTAGAAGCGGATGAGGATGATTCAGCTGTTGACGTAAAAGGCTGGGTCCCTTCATATCCGGTTCAAAAACCAGCTAGCCTAGTGACCGCTCCTCCTCCAGCAAAAAAACACAAAAAGTCTATGATGGACTTTGATATGGACTATGAGGATGAAGATCAAGACGAAAAAGACGGCAACGGAGACTCTATTTTTGATTTTTAATGCAAGATTGTTGGAAAACCTGCTCTTTCTGAGTGGGTTTTTCTTTTTTATGTTGGTTTGTATGGGGGAGAGTACTTGTGGTGGGGTAGAAGGAGAGGGGATTTCGGAAATTCTGGAGATAATTCCACAAGTTTTCCCCACATTTCCCCGTTTTGATATTTTCACAAGGGTCTTCTCACAACGAACATTCTATTCCAAAAGGTTGTTGTTTTTAAGTAATTTTCTACTTTGATAGTTGATTGTAGTGGAAGGTGCGAGACTCCTGCGGGACAGGCGGGCAGTCCCAAGAGTGGAAGTGGCTCGTTCAGCCCCGACAAGCAAAAGGTGAATGGGCTAGGAAGGCGCCCTTTGCCTTCTGGACCATTTAGCTTTTGACCTCGAGGGGCTAGCCACTGCAACTGGACAGGTGAGACACTTATACGAAACGTACGAATGTGGCTCACCGCCTGCCCCGCGGAAAGCGAGCACCTGGAACGGAAATCAACTACTTTCAAGGGCAACAATGAATGCGCAAAATATCCATAAAAAAAAACAGCACTACTATCAGCGCTGTTAGATCGAAACATAAGTATTCTGGTGTTCCATTCGTGCATCTCTACGTTTGGCAATTTCAATTCTTTCGTTGATCTTTTTATTAGAAAAATAAATGGCAGTCACTGTTGCGATTAGACTTAGAGCAGCTAAACCAAGAATTGTATATATCATTGTAATAAGAAGTTCCATTTTATTGTTCCTCCTCGTATGTAATTTTTTTCTGTCATACTTTTTTTATTCCACTGCCACATTTATTTAAACCTCTTTCTAATTTTCTTTCTATGGTTTTAGTTTTTAACACATCATATGCCTGTTAAATTGGAGCGCAAGGTTGACGACTCCTAAAGGCGCAAAGCAGCAGGATGCTCAACGCACGCCCCGTGGAAAGCGTGCAACCTGGAGCGGAAATTAACAAACTCTCAAGACCCATTTCAAATAGGTCCTTTGAATCAAAATAAAAATATGAGAAAGGAATGATGGTAAAAATTCTTCGTTCGCCTTATACTAAAATTACGAACATACGTTCTATTCTGTTCGATAAAAAATGAGGGGTGAATGGAAATGGTCGGAGCAAGTGAATGGTTAAACTTAGTCAATCTCCTCGGTAATGTGGGATTTCCTATTGTCATCGCGGGCTACTTGCTTTTTCAGTTTGAGAGGCGCATTCAGAGCTTAGAAGGAATCATCCGAGAACTTCACTCTGAATTAGTAGAGAAAGAAGAGCTTGAGCGTAAGATCGATCAGTACGTCCGATTGCTGGACAGCGAACGTCAGCCGAAAAAACGTTAACGTTCGCTTTTTTTATCATGGACAACCCGTCCGCCAAAATTTTTACAATCCTGTGGCAACCTTTGTATTGTCATTTTTCAATGGTAAGATAAAAGAAAAACAGGAGTGGAACAGGATGAAGCTTTTTCTTATATTAGGTGCGATTCACGCAATGCTTGCAGTCATGCTCGGAGCTTTCGGTGCACATGCACTCGAAGCTAAATTAAATGCTAAGAACATGCTAAATGTGTACCAAACTGGAGTTCAATATCACATGTATCATGCACTAGCTTTGTTAGTTGTCGGTGTTTTACTTGGTAAATTTCCAGCTTCAACGCTATTAACAGGAGCAGGTTGGTCTTTCTTTATCGGTATATTGCTTTTCTCAGGAAGTCTATATGCTCTCTCAACGACAGGTATGAAATTCTTTGGTCCTATTACACCGCTTGGCGGCGTAGCATTTATCGTTGGTTGGATTCTGCTGATTGTTGCTGTAGTAAAAGCATAATAAAAAGGCGCTCTCTTAAAATTAGAGGGCGCCTGTTCTATAATTGCCTGAACCAGACATAAATAATATCTATCAACGAGGGCTGTATTGGGACATCTGACCACCTTGTTGCTGTTGTTGCTGTGTGCCATACGGATAGCTATAATTGATCTCTTCATCAAACGTGACATAGTTTACATACACCATCAATAGCAGGTAACGTTTACCTGTTTGCGGATCGCTTAGGATGATGTGATCACGGCCAGCGGCTTCAATGATTCCTTTGAACACCTTGGCGTTCCATTTTTCATTGTTTTCGAAGGTCATATAAACGGTTGCGACTTTCCCTTTGTTCATCCTTAAAATATTTTCGATGTAGGACTGCTCGAGCGGAAGCTGCCCAGGTGCACCGATATCTTGCAGAGGGCCGCCGCCCATTCCTGGTGCCTGCTGACTTTGTGCCATGTCTTGAGGAACCCCCATGCCTGCCATTCCTCCCATGCCGCCACCCATCATACCCATTCCATTCTGAGCCCGATAATAATCTTGGCCGTACGGATTAAAGTTGTTCATCAACAAACCTCCCTAAAAGGTGTTAAACACATTTGGACAATCGCTTTGTTTCGGCTGATAAAAACAGTGAGCCTTGAAGCTTCCCGAATGAGGCTGATTGTACCAAGTCTTCGGACAAGCCCCTGTTGGATCGAAAAACCATAACGAATTTCTGGCAGGGTGGAAGCGCTGCCCGTTAATAACCCTTCTCGCTAACCTTCTTTCATTCTCTCTAGCACCTTGATAAAAATATCCTTTGATCGTGGCTTCAAATCCACCAGGTCTTTGAAAGACCATCTGCTGCATCGTACGAATATTTTTAAAATCAAGGCAGTTGGAGCGAATTCGATTGACGCCGGTATTACCAACAAGGAGCATCCCTTGGTCACCTTCACCCTCAGCTTCCGCACGTATGAGACGTGCCAGCAAGTCAATATCCTTATTTGTAGCTTTAATGACTGCCAATTGCCTTCCCCCTCTATGTTGTTAATCTTGGTGTACAAGCAGGGAAACAGAACATTCGATATATGTGTATGAGCTGTTTTGGAAAACTAGACCAAAAATAGGATGGGAGTTTCATGTTTTTGGGACATTTATGAGGTGGTGCTGATAAATTGATTCTAATCAGCAATGAAAGAATCAGTAGAGTGGAAGGTATGTTCTTGTGGAAAGAACATTATAGATAGATGTTTAAATGGGGCAACCTCTAGCAATTAATTTCACGGTAATCCATTTTTTATTCACGGTAAGTATGCATAATTTCACGGATAAAGTTAATAAATTCACGGATAAAAAAATTTATCAAAGTTTCGACAAAAACAAAAAAGATGACTCATCACATAAGAATGAGTCATCTCCATCATTACACCTGCAAATAAGCAGGCACTGCTTCTTTTGTAAGGATGTTTCCAACGTAGAACGATCCGAACTCGCCGTAGCGCGCACTTACTTCGTCAAAGCGCATTTCGTATACGAGTTTTTTGAATTGAAGCATGTCGTTTGAGAACAGCGTTACGCCCCATTCCCAGTCGTCTAGACCAACTGAACCTGTGATGATCTGCTTCACTTTTCCTGCATACCCGCGGCCGATCATGCCGTGAGAGTACATCATCTTCTTGCGTTCTTCCATCGGAAGCATGTACCAGTTATCCTCGCCATCACGACGCTTATCCATCGGATAGAAGCAAACATGCTTCCATTTTGGCAGTTCAGGGAACAGACGAGCTTTGATCATTGGATCCATCTCGCCGCTCTCGTTTTGTGGATTGTACGTACTTAGCTCGACAACCGAAACGTAAGAGTATTCTTTTACTGTATATTGTGCGAATGCTGTTTTGTTAAATGCATTTTCGATTTCGTTCAGCTCTTCCATCGTCGGACGAAGAAGCATCAGCATAAAGTCAGCTTTTTGACCCATGATGCTGTAAAGAGCGTGACTGCCCACTTTGTTTGCTTCTACGTTCTCCCATTTCTCTAGGAACGTCAAAAATTCATTGATCGCATATTCTCTCTGGTCACCCGAAAGCGTTTTCCAAGAGGCCCAGTCCATCGTACGGAAATCATGAAGGCAATACCAGCCTTCTAGTGTAATCGCTGCTTCACTCATCAATTATTCACTCCTTGCTAGAAATAAACACGTCCCTACAAATATACCATAAGTAGGGACGAATCCAAAAAGGAGGAATTAGCTGTATTGGCGAAGCAACTGCTCAATCTTACTTTTAACACCAGCAGGATTTCGAAGCTCAGCGCGTGACAGAGTGAGGCGAACCTTCGTCTCATCCATATCCATCGCTTCAGAAAGCATGCCGAACAATCCTTTTCCTTTTTTATCGATTTCTAAGAACAGCTCGATGCTGTCTGTTTGTGGAACTAAGATCACTTCAAGCTCATCCAGCTTTCCAGCATATGCTCCTGACGTTGGCACATACTCAAATTCTTGTAAAAACGGAAGTCTGCGGCGCATATAACGCGGTGCAGAACCGCAGTATGCTTTTCTGAGGCGGAATCCAAGCTGCTCGATCGCATCAAAGATCGCAGTCGTTTCAGCGTCAGGCAGTACGCGAATCTGATCGTTATCTGTTGGATCTACTGCCATCTGGATATCAAGTCCAGTTTTGATCCATACCGGAGTGTGGCCAAGTGTTAATGGCGCATCATATGGAAGTTTAAGAGAGAACGGAATCTCTTGCTGACTGCCAGCTTTTACAACAAGTGAGCTCGTAACATTTGTCTTTTCAATCGCAGCAGTATCTCTCACTTTTTTATCGTCCACTTCACGATAGTATTCTGTCATGACATAAAGAGTGATGTGATCGATATTTTGATCGACTTTACCACCCTCGATTCTAATCTTTCCTGTAATGCTCTCACCAGGTGAGTACGTATCTTTATCTAAAATGGTGTCTACCTTTGCTGATCCAATACCTACAGAAGCTAACATACGGTTTACAAAAGACATGTATAATTCCTCCTCAACATTTTTCAAACAATTTTACGATAGATGGGCGAAAAAGATTCATTTTCCAATAAATAAATTTCATAGACGTAAAAAAATTCTAAATATAAGAACTTCTTTTATCAAGCGCTTACAACTGCATGGATAGGTTTAAAAGGTGTGAAAAAAGGAGTACCCTAATAGTGAGTGCAAAAAAGTACAGTTTATATAGAGAAAATAGGAGGCTAAATCATGAGTGATCTTTTTATAGATTTAAAGAGTAAAGTCCAGTCCGCTAACCCAACAATCGTTTTTCCAGAAGGTACGGATGAAAGAATTCTAGAGGCGGCGAGCCGTCTAGCATCTGAGAAAGTTCTACAACCGATTTTAATAGGAAATCCTGCTGACGTAACAGCAAAAGCACAAGCTGGCGGATTTTCACTTGATGGGGTAGAAGTACTAAACCCTGCTGAATATGGAGAGTTCGACGCTTTGGTTGATGCGTTAGTTGAACGCCGTAAAGGAAAAACAACAGAAGAACAAGCACGCAAAATTCTTTTAGATGAGAACTATTTCGGAACGATGCTTGTTTACACGGGGAAAGCTCACGGACTTGTAAGTGGTGCAGCACATTCTACTGCTGATACCGTTCGTCCAGCTCTACAGATCATCAAAACAAAAGAAGGCGTTAAGAAGACTTCTGGCGCGTTCATCATGGTTCGTGGCGATGAAAAGTATGTGTTCGCAGATTGCGCGATCAACATCTCACCTAACAGCCAAGATCTAGCTGAATCTGCGATGGTTTCTGCTGAAACGGCACGTGTTTTCGGTATCGATCCAAAAGTCGCACTTCTTTCTTTCTCTACAAAAGGATCAGCGGTTTCTCCAGAGACAGAAAAGGTTGTAGAAGCGTTGGAAGTATTAAAGGGAATGAACCCAGACTTCCCATATGATGGAGAGCTTCAGTTCGATGCAGCATTCGTTCCATCTGTAGCAGCGAAAAAAGCTCCTGAATCACCGATTAAAGGGGAAGCGAACGTATTTATCTTCCCAAGTCTTGAAACAGGAAACATCGGATACAAGATGGTTCAACGTCTTGGCGGATTTGAAGCGATCGGACCGATCCTTCAAGGCTTGAACATGCCTGTAAACGATCTATCTCGCGGATGTAATGCAGAAGACGTTTATAAATTAGCGTTGATTACAGCGATGCAAGCTCTGTAAGTTCATAATGTAGTGAAGCCAGCTCTAAAGCAGCTGGCTTTTTTGTATGGAAAATGGATGTTATGGTGGCCGAGCAGCTGCTAAAAATACATCATCACATAAAAATGGAGTCACATCACATAAAAATTACCGCTAATCACATAAAAATAGCCATTCATCACATAAAAATAAATTTCAAGTCATATCCTGTACACCTCAAAAAGACACTGCCACCTAAAGTGACAGTGCCTTCTCGTTTCGATCCCACATTCGCTTTATATTTCCAGGAAGCAGCTCGCTTTCCTCGACCGAAAGCTGACCGCTGTAAAAAAGCTCGCTGTTTTTGTGAAGCACTCGTAATAATGAAGCGTGTATATCTGCCACGGTTAACGGGTGCCCCAGCAGTTCCGCTAAACTGGCCATCACATCAGGCTCTATCTCTGGATATTGGAACTTTGTATCCTCGCCAGCCAAACCGCGCTTATAAAATTCTCCGATCACGGACGCGCGCTCTGAACCGCTGCCGTCTACACATAAGTAAATCTGTACCGCAACACCGCCGCGCATACGCCGCTGAGAGATTCCTGCAAACTTTCTGCCGCCGATACTTAGATCGTAACTTCCCGGGCAATAAGAGCCTACGATCTCGTATGCTTCAAACTTTGCATCATACGGCGCAAGAAGCTCTTCCACAAGTGCAGTCATCGTGTCGTACCCTTGATTGATGTCGATCGTCCCTTCTTTTTCAGGAAGAATAAGCGAGATGTTCAACACACCGCTATCGAGCACAACAGCAAGTCCGCCTGAATTCCTTACGATTGCCCGGTATCCTCGCGACTCTAAGTATTCAATCGCCTCTTTTAGGTGAGGAAGACGTGTGTCTTGTATGCCGAGGACGATTGTGTCGTGATGCACCCATGTGCGTGCAGTTGCCGGAGAATTACCGCTGCCGATCGACGTACAAAGCGTATCATCTGTAGCGAAAGACTGCCGTGCATCAAAAGACGGACCGAGTGTAGACTGGTCGATCAACCGCCAGACAGGCTGAGAGAGTAGATGGTCGGTCATTACAATTTCTCCGCCACGATGATGAACGATTTTGGAATGCCGCGGTCGAGTTCATCTGGGTGTGGTTCTTCAACGAGCTGTTTAATCCAAAGGCCGGCAGATCCGATAGCAGTTATAATTTCACCAAGCGTCCATTGGCGGATCTGTACTTGGAACGGTGCGCGTTCTTCTGAAGTCGCATACTGTAGTTCAGGTAAAAATTTTGAATAAGCTACATCTGTTGTAACAAGCTCTTCACTAAAATAATCTCCCGAAACTTTATGCTTCCTTACCGCTTGGCTCTTTCCTTGAGATTCTATCAACTTTGTAGAAACAGGGTGGAAATCTTGCAGGATCAATGTTCCTCCCTTTTTCAACAGTCCTCTAACAACGCTGAAGTATTCGTTCAGATCAGCAAAATAGTGCAGAATGCCGTTTTCCATGAATGCCATATCATAATTCCCTGTCATTTCGGATTCTGGCAGATTTAAGATATCTTCTACCACATAGCGGACATCAACGTTAGCGGCAGCAGCCAGTTCACGCGCATATGCTGCGTTTGAATCAGAGATATCGATCACTGTCGTCTCTGCTCCAAGAAGAGAGAGTGCGACTGCTTTACTGCCGTGTGAACCTAAGAGATTCACGATCTTTTTGCCTGAGACTTCACCAATGTACTGATCTAATGGCTGAAGTCTGCGTTTCGGATCTTTTAGAATACGAGAAACTGCTTTCTCCGGCACGCCAAAGCGGTTGACCCAGGCTGTATAAGAGCTGTTGCTCCAAGCTTGTCCGTTTCTAATTCTTCGATCTTGATCCATGATTGGTTCCTCCTGAAATCTATATAAAATCTATCATTTCCGTTATAAGCCTTATCTAGTATAACCCAAATGTGAACGGTAAGAAAATGGTGTGAATACCGATAAAAAGGGAGTGCGGATAGAAAAAAATAGTGGTTGTTTTCAAAGTTAAGAACACGATACAATAGGGTATATTCTAGTAGTTACAACACGATACTTATACAGAAAATACCTTCTTAGCTAGACGGACGAGGAAGGGATTTTTCTTTTTTACGAGAATTCTTACCTATAAATGCAGGTGAAGGAGCAGGAAAAAAATCAATGGCTAAACTCTTAGGAAAGTTGCACGAAGAGAAAGTATTTAAAGACCCAGTGCATCGCTATATTCACGTGCGTGATGAGCTGATCTGGCGTCTGATCGGTACGCGCGAGTTTCAAAGACTGCGAAGAATTCGGCAGCTTGGGACGACATACCTAACATTTCATGGAGCAGAACATAGCCGTTTTAGCCATTCTCTGGGTGTTTATGAGATTACGAGGCGGATCATTGATATTTTTCAAGAAAAGAAAACATGGGACCCTGAAAAGCGTCTGCTTGTTCTTTCAGCGGCTCTTCTACATGATGTAGGACACGGTCCATTCTCACACTCTTTTGAAAAAGTGTTCGGTGTGGATCATGAGGAATTCAGTAGAGACATTATACTAGGCGATACAGAAGTTCATCGCGTGCTTTTGCAGATGGGAGAAGATTTTCCTGTACAAGTAGCAGAAGTGATCGCGAAAACACATAGAGATAAATTGATCGTCAGTCTGATCTCCAGTCAGATTGATGCAGACAGAATGGATTATCTTTTGCGGGACGCTTATTTTACAGGAGTGAGCTACGGCAATTTTGATATCGAGCGAATCCTTCGTGTGATGCGACCGACTGAAGAGGGCGTCGTCATTAAATCAAGCGGCATGCATGCGGTAGAAGACTATATCATGAGTCGTTACCAAATGTACTGGCAAGTGTATTTTCATCCCGTAACGAGAAGTGCGGAAGTCATATTGAGTAAAATTTTGCACCGAGCGAAGGAGCTTTATGAAACAGGGTATTCATTCAAAAGAGAACTTTCTCATTTTAAAACGCTTTTTGAAGGCAATGTTTCGCTTCACGATTATATTTCACTCGATGAAGGTGTGATCCATTATTATTTCCAAGGTTGGATGGAAGAAGAGGACACAATCTTAAGTGATCTATGTCATCGTTTCATCGATCGGAAATTATTTAAGTACACCGAAATGGTCTCATTTACGGACGGACACCTGCTGTCGAGTTACTTTACAGAAGCGGGCATCAATCCGAAATATTATTTAGTAGTAGATTCATCATCAGATCTGCCATACGACTTTTACCGCCCAGGCGAAAAAGAAGAGCGTCTGCCGATCAACCTATTAAAACCAAACGGCGATATCCGTGAGCTGTCCAGAGAATCAGACGTGGTCGAAGCGATCTCGGGCAAACGCCGAACCGATCACAAACTCTATTATCCACTCGATCTGATCGAAGCGATTGAGGATACAACGCTTAAAAGTAAAATTAAAGAGATTTTGAATAGATAGGGCATTTAACAGTGGATTGAAATTTTTTTGCTGTTAAATTCACTTCAAGAGGTTTTTTATTGTTTGTTTCTAGAAGACATCACTGACAAGTTGATTGGAGTGTAAGGTGGGAGACTCCTGGGGGATCAGCGGGACAGGTGAGACACTTAACGGCGCAAAGCGGCAAGTGGCTCACCGCACGCCCCCCGGAAAGCGAGCACCTGAAACGGAAATCAACTACTTACAAACGCAACCTTGAATAATCAAAGAAAAAATAGATAAAAACGAAAAAGGATGTTAGGGGGAACGTACTGTGTTTGAGGATCATTTAAAGGTAGTCACCTTGATTCAAGAAGCCGGAGAAGTCGTCGGTCGGAAAAAGCTTCAAAAGATGGTATACATCGCTAAAAAACTAAACTTTCCTTACCAAGAAAAGTATCAATTTCATTTTTACGGCCCATATTCAGAAGAATTAACATTGAAGATTGAAGAGCTTTGCAACATGGGTTACATACATGAAGTGAAAGAAAAGGTGAGCGGCTATTCGCAGTACCGTTATGCGGTAAACGAAGAAGGGAAGAAGCTTCTATCCACATACGGCGCGCAGATCGAAAAGCTAGGGAGCTGCGTTCGTTCAATGAATGAACAGTCTTCCAGGTTTTTAGAGCTTGTTTCAACCGTGATGTATTTCGAAAAGCTGGAAAAGGACGAGATCAAGGAAAAAGTACAAACGGTAAAAGCAAAGCAAAAGTATACTGAAGAAGAGATGGATGAAGCTTTTCTGTATATTGATTCATTAAAAGGACAAGTTCAATAAAGATAAACCTGTTTAAAGAGCGTGAAATCGGCGCTAATGAACAGGTTTTTTATTTACCATCTAAATTGTAGTGGATGGCCGTTATTGAAAACGCCATAAATATAAATAAATGTGATAAAGATCGTAAATGGAACGATAATGCCGAGCAGCGTCATGAAAAAGCCTTTTGCCACACTTTTCTCATAAAGGCGCGTTGCGTAATAGCCGATTCCGAGTCCTATAAACAAGAGTGATAAAATTAATGCAACAAGCCAAATCTTCATGCTAGCGCCTCCTCTATTATCAGCATATCCAGCACATTCTCCTTATAAACGACAGTTTGTTTGAAACTTTTTTATATGAGGTACGACTAACAGGGTAAAAGGAGGGCTTAGTGATGAAAAACATGAAGCTGATTGTAATGGCATGTCTGCTCGTTCTCCTCGCCGCTTGTGGCTCGAAAGCAATGCCAGAAGAGGATAAGAAGAACGGAGCACCTCAGGTTAAGAACGAGATACCGTCTGAAAAAGAGGGTGTACAAGCTGAACTCGCACTCCAAGAAAATAGTGAAGAAGCAAAATTAACGTTGAAAAACGCATCCGATAAAGAAGCTGGTACTGGAACCGCGTATGCACTAGAAAAGTGGACAGACGGTAAATGGACGAAAGTAAATCAGAATCAGATGTTTACCGAGCAGATGATCATGGTGAAAGCTGGATCAAACTATGATCAAGCGGTTGATCTTAAAGAACAAGATGCAGGAACCTATCGTGTATCGAAAGAGTTCTTTGTAGATGAAAAGAAGGAAAAAGTAGCCGTTGTGTTCGAGACAAAATAACAAAAGACCGGTCAGCCCTATAGTTTTAGGGTCGGCCGGTCTTTTTTTAGTTTTTATGGATGTATCATTGCTTCTATTACTTCGTTGAAAAGTTGATTGTAGCGCAAGGTTGCCGACTCCTACGGGACGAGCGGTCAGGTGGAGACTCCTAAAGGCGCTTAGCGGCAGGAGGCTCACCGTTCGCCCCGTGGAAAGCGTGCAACCTGGAGCGGAAATCAACTGCTTTCAAACTATTTTTAATGAGGTAAAAACGCTAGTTGATAGAAGAACAATACGGCAAATAAGTAAACCAAGAACGGAACTTCACGATATTTACCTTTTACAATTTTTAGAATCGGATACGAGATGAACCCTAACGCGATACCTGTTGCGATTGAAGACGTTAATGGCATCGTTAAAATGATTAAGAACGCTGGGAATGCTTCATCAAGTTCGTTCCAATTAATCTTGCTAAGTGAACCAAGCATCAAGCTTCCGACAATAATCAGTGTCGGTGCAGTAATTGCGGATAATCCTGAGATCGCACCAACGAGTGGTGAAAAGAACGCAGCGGCTACAAATAGCATCGCGACCACTACAGACGTCAGACCAGAACGACCGCCTGCAGCTACGCCTGAAGATGATTCGATATAAGCGCTTGTCGGGCTCGTACCAAACGCAGCACCAACTGTCGTCGCAACGGAATCAGCTAACAGTGCTTGACGTGCACGAGGCATCTTATTGCCCTTCATTAGTCCAGCTTGTTCTGCTACTCCAACCATCGTACCGGTAGTATCAAAGATCGTTACAAGCAAGAAGGAGAACACAACCGCATATAATCCATATTGAAACACGTCAGAAAAGGCTGTGATCGGATCACCAAAGATGAAAAGTTCTGATGGTGAGTTTGGCGTTGATACAAATCCTTCTTTAAATTCTAAATGCCCTGTAAAGTAGGCGATTGCGCCCGTGATGATCATTCCGAAGAATAGGGCACCGTTCACGTTTAGTCCCATCAGGATCAACGTGATAGCAAGACCACCAAGAGCAAGGAGAACAGTTGGTGAATGCATATCACCTAAAGTTACTAAGTTATCAGGGTGAGCCACAATGATTTTAGTAAGACGCAAACCGATGAACGCGATAAACAGTCCGATACCAGCTGTAATACCATGCTTTAGGTTTGCTGGAATAGATTCGATCAATTTTTCACGAAACGGTGTTAAAGATAAGATGACAAAGATTATTCCTGCCACAAAAACTGCCCCAAACGCGATACGATAGTCAATATTAGGGTTGTTTCCTACAACAGAAAACGCAAAATATGCGTTCAGCCCCATACCTGGAGCAATGGCGATCGGATAGTTGGCCATTAAAGCCATCCACAGTGTACCGACTACCGTGGCAATAATGGTTGCAATAAACACAGTGTCAAAAGGAACACCAGCGGAATGCAGGATAATCGGGTTGACTATAACAATGTACACCATCGTCAGGAATGTTGTGATTCCTGCTAATATTTCTGTTTTGATGGTCGTACCAAGTTCTTTTAGTTTGAAAAATGAAGAAAGCATACGTTAGAACCTCCAAAATACGAACGATTTATGAGTACATGATATATAATATTCGTTTTTAAGTGTGATTTCAACAATTATCTTTAAAGTTTCCAACTGAGAGTTTTTTATGATTTGTGATACAATACGTGATAACAATGAATGTTTAGAGGAGCTGGAAGCATGAAAGATTTTTTCAATTCCAATGATGGTGACAAAAAGAAAAAAGGGATGGGTTTTACCATCATAAGTGGTGACTCCACAGACGGGCATGGCGGTTACGGTGTCGGGAGTCTGACGCTTGATCACGTAACACCTGTAATCGTCGATGTTGAAGAGTCGATCGCTTATATCGACATGGGAGCCATGCACGCGAGAAGCGATGTAGAAAAACGCATAAAATTTACTCCGAATCGTGAAGATACACCAAATCCACGCCTATATTGGCTCGTTTGGGTAACGATCAATCGAAAAGCAGAAGGACCGTTTTACTTCGGATTGACAGCTTGCGAGATGCGAGTAGATGTTGAAGCACGAAGAGGCTATAAGAGTCTGCCAGAACACGTGAACCGTATGGATAAATCCATGAAGGGCAAAATCATCATTGAGGATATGGACGAAAACGCTCGTCGCGTGCTCGGAAACTTCCTTAAAGAACATGATGAAGCGATGTTTAACCGTTCTAGTGACGAAATTAAGTCATTAGTGGAATAAAAATGGCAAAGTTATGAACCTTTTTTGAACATTTTGCAAATAACTTGTGACAAGAAAGCACTTCCATTAAAATATAGGTAGCATTGTACACACAATGTTTCTAGGACAATAAAGTGCCCGGGGCTCCTGTAGTAGAGCTCCGGGCATTTTATTTTGTCTTTTTAGCATGTTGTAGGTTACGATTGAGGTAGAATCATTCGAATATTGTCGACTCGCGGATATCTTTCACAAACTCGTGGGTTAAAGCCCGAAACTTAAGGATTCAAGCTCAAAACTTTTGGATTTCAGTCCGAAACTTAAGAATCCGCCGCTTCGCATAGCTAGCCAGTCACACCTACACACGCATCACCAAGAAAAAATCCGCTTGAAAAAACCTTTTTCCTCTTTTTTCTGCTCTAATTTTTCTTTTATTTCACTCGAAGCACCATGTTCATCACAATACTCTAAAGGTTCTGTTCCTTTTTCATAATACGAGATGCGTGTTACCGGACAGCTGTCGGTTGCGAGCTTACCGTTTTGCGGGTTGATGGTTACCGCTGTTACGCCTTCTGGCTGTTCAAATGATAAAATCTCTTTGTCTTTCAATGCGCTCTCCATAAAATACGCCCAGATCCGTTTGGAGTAACCTGTATCGTTCACATCATGCAGCTCTTCGTTGTTATCGTATCCTACCCAAACACCTGTAACGAGTTGTGGAGAATATCCGACCATCCAGCTGTCATTTGGCGTAGACCCAGATTTCCCAGCCATTGGACGCGTCAAATAGTGGTTGATACTTGAACCCGTAACACTTGTGTAGTCATTCAATTTTTCATCAAACGTACCTGCTAACAGATCGGTCATGACAAATGCTTTGTTCTCGTCGATTACTTGTTTGCTTTCATATTTGTGTTCATATAGCACTTTTCCTTTAGAATCGGTGATCTTCGTGATAAATACAGGCTCTACTTTTTTTCCGCCGTTCGCAAAAACGCCGTATGCGTTCGTCAGTTCTAACACGCCTACTGCTTTTGATCCTAAAGCTAGTGAAGGGATGCTTGCGAGTTCACTTTTGATCCCGAATTTCTTAGCTGTTTTCACAAGTTTCTTAGGACCTAGATAAAGGTTCGTTTTTACCGCATAAATATTATCGGACAGAGCGAGCGCCTGAGCCATCGTAATAAAATCGTTGGCGTAGCGATTCTTGAAGTTCTTCGGCTTATAATCGCCAACACCGTCTCCCATCGCGAATGTTGTTGGTTCAGATTTTATTGGAGTAGACGCGGTGTATCCATGTTCGAGCGCCGTATAATATAGAAATGGCTTAAATGTTGAACCAGGTGCGCGTTTGGCTTGAAGCGCGCGGTTGAACGAACTCTGCTCAAAATCTCTGCCGCCTACGAGCGCTTTTACATCTCCGCTGCGAGGATCCATAGCGACTAGAGCTGTCTGGATCGAACTGTTATCGATGATGCGATTTTCAATCGTGTGTTCAGCATCTGCTTGCATTTTAGGGTCGAGCGTTGTGTAGATACGAAGTCCGCCAAACTGTATCGAATTTGTGTTCACGTTCAATTCCTTTTTTAAAGCGCGCATAACCGCATCCTGAAAATAAGGAGCGACCGTTGCGACCTCTTCCTCTTCTTCTCGTACATAAGTTAATGGGGCTGATGCTGCTTTTTGAACGGAAGCTTTCTTAATCGTTCCATCTTCAGCCATCGCGTTTAAGATGATGCTCTGTCTTTTCTTCGCGTTGTCTTCATGAAGGACCGGAGAATAGTAGCTCGGACCTTTAGGGATCCCAGCTAACATCGTCGCTTCACTTAGTGAGAGCTCTTTTGCATCTTTGCCAAAATAATAGCGAGAAGCGGATTGGATTCCGTAAGAGCCATGTCCGTAATAGATCGTGTTCAAATAACCTTCTAAAATCTCATCCTTCGAATAGCTCATCTCAAGACGAAGGGTATAGAACGCCTCTTGAAACTTTCTTCGCCATGTTTTGTCATGCGTTAAAAAAAGGTTACGAGCATATTGCTGCGTGATGGTACTCGCTCCTTGCACTTTTGCTCCAGCTTTAAGGTCAGCGAGTAAAGCACCACCGATCCGCTTCATATCAAAACCGTTATGTTTATAAAAACTTTTATCTTCAATAGAGATCGTAGCGTCGATCACATGTTTATCGATTTTTTCGAGTGGGACCCAATATCGGTTCTGACCGCCGTTGTTGATCTCTCCCATTTTGGAACCGTCCGCTGCATACATGATGGTTGTTTGTGGAACAAGCAGAGCGGGAGGGCCCATGAGTTTAGCGAGCAGCAACAGTCCAACAAATGATAATGCAAAGCATCCAGTGACGATAAGACCCCATTTTTTCATCCAGCGTATTTTCTGCTGTTTCGTAGCTTCTTTATAGATCTGCCAAAACTTCATAATCCGCCCTCCTTAAAAACTCTCATTTTGTTATCTAGTATGGTGAAAAAAGATGCTCCTTAAACGTGATAAGGGAATGAAGTGCTATAATGGCTGTGAGAAAGAGGAGGTTCGTAACATGCTTATACAAAACATTCAATATATGACGGCTTCGGCAGATGGAAAATGGGTTGTTAACACGGGAGACATCCTTATAAAAGATAATAAAATTGATTCAATAGGAAACTTTGAATGCAATGAAACGGTTGAGAAGCTAGACGGTAAAGGAATGCTGGCGCTGCCGGGATTAGTAAACGGCCATCAGCATACACCGATGTCTCTTTTGCGCTGCTATAGTGATGATGTGACATTGATGACTTGGCTTAATAAAAAGATGCTTCCGCTTGAGATGAAGATGAATGATGAAGATCGCTATTGGGGCGCCCTTCTTTCCATGGCGGAAATGATCAAGAGTGGAACCACATCATACGCTGATATGTACATAGGAATCGATACGATCGGGGAAGCGGCCGTTGAATCGGGCATTCGTTCCGTTATAGCGCGTGGACTTATTGCGATGGACTCGGATTATGAAGGTCGGTTGAAGGAAGCAGCAGATGTTGTAGATCGCTGGCACGGAAAAGGAGACGGAAGGATCACAACGATGATTGCGCCGCATTCACCGTATATGTGTCCACCTGATTTCTTGAAAGCAGCTGTGAATCTTTCAAAAGAAAAGAACGTTCCGCTTCATATTCATCTAGCAGAAACGAAAGATGAAGAAAAGATGATTCAAGAAAAGCACGGGCTAAGACCGGTTGAATATTTAAAACAATCAGGGGTGTTCGACCGTCATGTACTTCTCGCGCATGGTGTTCATTTTAACGATGCAGACTATGAAACGCTGAAAACCGTACAGGGTGGAATCATACACAATCCGGTAAGTAACGCGAAGCTCGGGTGTGGGATTAGTGATGTGAAACGATTGATGGATAGTGGTGTGAAGGTTGGTTTAGGAACGGATGGACCAGCGAGTGCCAGCTCTCTTGATCTGTTCTTAGAAATGAAAGCTGCTAGCTGGTTCCAAAAATTGAAGTACGAAGAAGCGGCGGTTCTCAGTGCGCATGATGTGTTATCGATGGCGACTCAGAACGGAGCTGACATCCTTGGAATCGGGGATGAAGTGGGTTCCTTGACGGTCGGGAAAAAGGCAGACCTTCTATTGATGGATATGAACAAGCTTCATCTGACACCGAGTCATGAACCGGCTAACCTTCTTGTATATTCTGCAACAGGACAAGATGTTGATACGGTGATTATCGACGGCAAGATTGTCATGCGTGGCCGGGAGTTGAAGACGATTGATGAAGAAAAAGTGATTGCAAACGCTAAAGAACGAACGAAAGAGCTTCTAGGGCGATTGTAAGCAGAACGGCACCTCGAAAATGAGGTGCTTTTTTTGTTATAAAAATAATTGACATGAAAAATAAAATTATGATATTATAAAATATTTGATTAAAATTGATAGGTGTGGTACTCTTAGAAGGTTAGCAAATCTGGAGGTGGAGTATTTGTTTCAAATTGGCGATAACATTGTGTATCCAATGCATGGAGTAGGTGTAATTGAAGCCATAGAAGAAAAAGAATTCCCCGACGAAAAACAACAGTATTATGTTATAAAAATGTCAGTTAGTAATATGCAAGTTATGATTCCTGCGTGTAAAATTATGAATTCTAGGATACGTCCTGTTACAGAACTCCTAGCATTGAAGCAGATTATGCACGATTTTCAGCATGGAGAATCGGAAACATTACTGACGTGGAAAGAAAGATATAAAGTTAACACGGACAAGCTAAAAACGGGTGAAATACGCGATGGTGCTGAAGTTGTACGTGATTTAATGCGTATGAAGAAAGAAAAGACACTGAATGCAAGCGAAAAAAAGATGTTGGAAAGTGCATATGGATTTTTAATCAGTGAACTGGAAGTAATCGAAGGGATCACTGAAAACCAAATTAAAAGTTTCTGTTAAGGTTTAACAAAATATATGAGGTGTTAATAACATCTCATAAAAAGTCGTTTCAGAAACATACACTTCTTAAACTTACTTATAGTAACCTCATAATTTCTACAACAATCTAATCCTTGATTATCTATTTACTTTCCTCTATAACCTTATAAAGTTTTTTGAAAAATTTCTATCAATAATCACTTGATCGTAGTAATACTGATTCACACTGGCACGGACAAGGAGCCGTAAGGATGGAAGAGAGGTAGGGCTTCCATTGTTTTAGGTATACCTCAGTGACTATTTTGTAGAAGATTTACTTATCCACCTCCACTAGTACTGTTAATTGAATGTAAAATGGGAAAAGCAGCCGAGAG
>NZ_JACZDU010000007.1:0-116706 GCF_015903895.1 Fictibacillus sp. 5RED26
AGCGTGATTCTTCTTGATTTTCTTCTATAGGATCTGGTTTAGTTGGAATTCCTTCTTTTTTCATAGCGAAGTAAGCATCCAGAGCACCTTCAGCTATTTCACTATTCGTATTTCCTTCTTTAATATCGGGAACGACAACAGCAAATGCTACTTCTGGATTTTCATAAGGGGCATAACCGATTAACGTTTTGTTAACGATTCCGGTAGCTTTATCGATCTCAGCGGTTCCTGTTTTTCCTGCTGGGTTATAATCTTTGTTCTTAAACTTCCAAGCTGCGGTACCGTTATTGCCATGCATCACTTCATAAAATCCTTTTTGTACAACCTTAATCTGACTCGGTGACATCTCAATCTTGTTTAACACATTAGGCTCAAAACGGTACTGAAGTTTTCCAAGTTTATTGGGATCAACGGATGGCTCTCTCACCTCTTTCAGGAGGTGCGGTTGCATCCTTAACCCGCCGTTCGCAATGGTTGAAACATATTGAGCCATCTGCATCGGTGTGTACGTATCAAACTGTCCGATAGAGAAGAACATGGCTTGGGAGAGTTCACGGCTCATGCCTGTATTATACCCGGTCGCTTCAGATGGAAGGTCAATTCCAGTTGGGACACCAAGTCCGAACTGGCTATATGAGTTCCTTAAGATTTCAAACGCTTCTTGAACTTTGTTTTCATTAAATCGCTTGTTTGAATAATCGTAACCTGCAAGTTTCATGGCAATATGCCACATGTATACGTTAGATGAGCGCTCTAAAGCTTCTACAGCATCAACCGGTCCCATACTTTCATGTGATTTTAAAGAACGTCCATCTCCAAATGTAAGTGGTGCATCATTTATTACGGTATTTGGTGAAACGACACCTTGTTGTAAACCTGTAAGTACGGTAGCTCCTTTAACGGTCGAGCCCATCGCATAAGAATGATATACGTTACCAAAGGGAATGTCTTTAAACTTTCCTGTCTTTCGGTCATATTCTTTTGCGGCCATTGAAAGGATCGCACCCGTATTCGGATCCATCATTACTACATAGGCACTGTCTAATTTACTATTATCGTATGCGTTTTTACCTCGGATCGCGTCTTTTAATTTATCTTCAATGACTTTCTCGACTTCTTGTTGAAGACTCATGTCTACTGTTAATACAAGATCGCTACCTCTTGCTCCCTCTTCCTCAACGGGATCTCCTACTGGGTTTCCTTTTTTATCGGTTACGTATTTAATCTTCGTTTTCGTACCGCGGAGCAATGATTCGTATTGTTCTTCAAGAAAACTCGTTCCGACCATATCATTACGATCGTTTCCTCGAGAAGTATAATAGTCCATTCTCGATTTAGGAATTTGCTTTACTTGGCCAAATATATCACGGAATGAATTATTAAATGGATAAGAACGTTCAGCATCCGGCTTAATATCCACACCTTCTAACTCAGGTAAGTGTTCACTGACGGTCGCAATCTCTTTTTCGGTCGCACCAATCTTTATACGCTGTGGAGATAGTGTATAGCCTCGGTCCATCTCACTTTTTATAGCCAGCACTTCAAGTTCTTTTTCAGAAAATGAGTTGATATCCTCTTCTGTTACTTTTTCTAGCATAAGATCGTATAGCTCTTCCGGAGGTGTATCTTTCTTTTCCTCTTTCGAGATTCTTGATTCAACTTGCTTTTCGTTCAAAAAAATAAAATAGTCTTTTTTGTCTCGCTCCGTCAACTCTTCTGTTCCTTTTTCGATGAGATCTGCAAGCTTCTGTGCCAACTTATGTCTTTCATCAACATCTGCTTCTTGTGTTCTCGTATATGTAATAGAGAAAACTGGTTCATTATCAACAACTACGCGGTAATTAGCATCAAGCATCTTTCCACGCGGAGCATCCAATTTCGTTGTAACATTTTCTGTTAAATAGGCTGTACGCTGATATTCCTCTCCTTTAACAATCTGTACATAGCCAAGACGGAGAACTAGAACAGAAAAGAGAAAAAAGACAGAGATAAATAAGGCATTGATACGAATCGGAACATGATTTTTTTTCTTTTTATCTTTTGTTTTCATAATATTGTAAATCTCCCTTTAAAACAGCACAGACACCTTAAAAAAGGTGTCTAATGTGAACCGGTAATTATATCTACATAATAATAGTATCCTTACCAAGGTAATTATGTCAAAAGATAATCATTGTTTATTTGTGTTGTTACCATCTTGTTGAGTCTCAGCGATCTCAATCGTTTTTGAAGAGTTAAATGTGGGGAACGAAACTTTTCTTAAACAAAAATAAATCATAAAGTGTCCAGCACCTAGAATAGGAAGTAATAATGGAATGCCTTTTTCTTCAGATAGAAGGTGTACTACGATGATAAACGTAAGAATAGAAACGATTCTTCCTGCATTCAGATACATCTCACGAACAACGATATATTCAATCCTTTTTTCGTGTATACCACGGCATTTCCCAATAATATCATAAGTTAATGACACATAAGGCACTAACAACAAAGGATAAGCGATCGATACTGATACTCCATATATAATGAGAAGTGTAAATGAAATAGGAAGTAGCAGCATGAATGGGGATACGAATAAGAGCAGCCCTCCTCCAAATATCGCCTTCATACGATTTTTGGGATTCAAGTAATGGGATACACAATAATATCCGATAAACGAAACAAAAGATTGGATGAAACCATACGTTCCAAGAGCAAATTCACTTTTAGAAGCCGTGTACACCCAAATGACGATTAAGAAAATAAAAGTACCTTCCCGAAATCCTTGAAAAAAGTGTGCTCTTAATAGTTGCAACCAAGCTTTATCGTGCTTACGTTCTTGCAAAACTTTTCTGATACCGTACAGACCGTCTGCTGTTCTCCTCTTTAAAAAAAAACTGATGACAACTGCTATCAAAAATAAAACCATCGAAATACTGAATATGGTTTCATACCCCAGATGTTTGTCCATCCTAGTAATGATATAACCTGCACTCAGTGGTCCGATCATTCCTGATATTGAATTTAGAACACCTAAATATCCATTAAAAAAGTCTCGAGTCTCGGGTTCTGTAACCTCAAGAGTCAGAACATTAAACGCGAGCCAGTAAAATCCCAACCCGAATCCTAACATGGCTCCTAATAAAATGATGTAGTTACTTGCCATCGAACCCATCAAAAGGACTCCTATATAAAACAAAGCAAGGATGAAAACTCCAATCCTTAATACGATGACGCGATCGATCTTTTTCGCAAACCAACCAGCAAAATAGAACGCTATTGGCTGCATTACAACAATAGAAAGGTTATAACAGGCAATATCGGTGATCTTTCCCGATTGTTTCCACAGAAATATGTTAACAAATGTATTAGATAGAGCCGTACTTAACGTAAACAATCCACCTACAAATAACAGTAAAAACAAATCCCTAGGGTATTGGTCGGTATCCATGATTTTTTTGATTCTCATGTTTTCGCCCCCTTACATTTCGTCGTTAGTGTCTTTCAAGACGATAGGAGCTATTCACTTTTAAAGAAATTGGATTTTATTGCAAAGTTGTTTTCATATACTTTGGTGCTCATTAAAAGTAGTTGATCTCCACTCTCAGTTGACTATAGGTCGCATAGTAAGTGAAAAAGAAACATTCAAAAGCAACAAATTTTTTAAACAACAAGTTTTTGCAAAGAAGGAGTGAACGAATTTGTTTGAGTATTGGATATATGATCTTGTTGATGAACAACTCTTGATTCAAACCTTACAGAGTTCTAAGGATAAAAATACAGATCAGCGTCTACTTTGGTACTTTCAATCCAAAAATGTATTTGTAGTTCAGTCCACTGTACCCTTTGGTGATGGCAACTTCACCCTAGATGAATTACTAGTATCATTATCTGATCATTATGAAATTCACGATAAAGGCATAATAAAAAGCCACTGGCATGCCAGTGGCTTAGTTACTTAATTATTTTGCTTCGTTGTAACGCTTTTCAACTTCATCCCAGTTTACAACGTTCCAGAACGCTGAAATGTAATCAGGACGCTTGTTTTGATATTTTAAATAATAAGCGTGCTCCCACACATCAAGTCCAAGGATAGGTGTCTTCCCGTCCATAACAGGAGTATCTTGGTTTGGAGTGCTTGTTACTTCAAGCTCTCCATTGTTTACTACTAGCCAAGCCCAACCAGAACCGAATCTTGTCTTCCCAGCGTTTGCAAACTCTTCTTTAAATGCATCAAGACTTCCAAATTTGTTGTTGATCTTGTCAGCAAGTTCGCCTGAAGGTGTGTTCGCTCCACCTGGTGCGATTACTTCCCAGAATAAGCTGTGGTTCGCGTGTCCACCGCCATTGTTTCTAACAGCGTTTTGAATGCTTTGCGGAAGAGCATCTAAATTAGTTAAAAGATCCTCTAAGCTTTTGTTCTCGAATTCAGCTTGTCCTTCAAGAGCAGCGTTTAAGTTATCAACGTATGTTTTGTGGTGGCGACCGTGGTGGATCTCCATTGTTTCTTTGTCAATATGCGGTTCAAGTGCACTTGTTTCATAAGGTAATGCAGGCAGTTCAAATTTAGCCATGTTCATTTCCTCCTCATAATATGTAAAATTTTTTATGTTCATTTTCAAGAGTTACTTGAAAAGTGAAACCAGTTAATCAACTTTCTTGTTTAGAAAGTATTCAACATGTTTACCTTATCAAATTTAGAATGAACTTTCAATTCTTAAACACTGTACCCTTTTTAAACATAAAAAAACCTTACGACACGCTTATCGTAAGGTTGATGTTATATGTATGGTGGCTCGAGACGGAATCGAACCGCCGACACGAGGATTTTCAGTCCTCTGCTCTACCGACTGAGCTATCGAGCCAATATGTAATGGAGGAGGTAGAGGGATTCGAACCCCCGCGGGTCGTTAAACCCCTGTCGGTTTTCAAGACCGATCCCTTCAGCCGGACTTGGGTATACCTCCTCGATTATGGTGGACCCTGTAGGACTCGAACCTACGACCAATCGGTTATGAGCCGACCGCTCTGACCAACTGAGCTAAGGGTCCATTGGAAAAACTTATGTAAATATTATGGGGCGGACGAGGGGAATCGAACCCCCGAATGTCGGAACCACAATCCGATGCGTTAACCACTTCGCCACGACCGCCATCGTGAGTAAAGAAACATTTTGGTAGCGGCGGAGGGAGTCGAACCCACGACCTCACGGGTATGAACCGTACGCTCTAGCCAGCTGAGCTACACCGCCAAAATGGCTCCACAGGTAGGACTCGAACCTACGACCGATCGGTTAACAGCCGATAGCTCTACCACTGAGCTACTGTGGAATAACGTCTTAACGTTTGTTAAGGACAAGAACTACTATAGCACGATGTTTCATTTAAAGTCAATAACATTTTTAAAATTCATCTAAACGAACACTTGTGCTTTTTCAGAACAAAAATAATATAGCATGGTGGTACATAATTAGCAAGAGCGTATTATAAGACTTGGAAATAAAAATAACCAATCATAATGGCTTGCGTAAGCACTTTTATAAGTGTGGTACCGACAAAGGCAAGAACAGTCCCTATCCCTATTGATACAGCGGCTTTAAGTCCTTTCTTTTGAAAAAGAAGCTCTGCTAATACTGCGCCTATAAAGGGCCCGATCAAGATCCCTGCGACCGGTATAACAAATGGTCCTGCGATCAAACCGATCGTACTTCCCCATAGAGCTGCCTTTGACCCGCCTTTTTTCTTCACTGCGTATGCATTTCCTACATAGTCAATGACAAATAAACTGATAAACAATAACACTTGAACAATGATGAAGAATGGTGTGAAAGGTTCGAACGAAAACGCAAATCCATAGATGATAAAGCCTGCCGCAAGAAATAATACACCCGGTAAGATGGGATAGATTAACGCTACAAAGCTAATGGCAAAAGCTAGACCGATGATGATCCAATATAAAATATCCATATGTACTTCTCCTTTATATTCTAAAAACACTAACTAAAAAACCAAGAGGCTAAAAAGCCTCTTGGTTTCATTTTACTTCTCTAATACTGCTTCTGCAATGTTAACAGCATGGTCGCCTATTCTTTCAAGGTTGCTGATGATATCAACGAAGACGATACCAGCATTTCCATCACACTGGCCTTCATTCATACGCATTATGTGTTGCTTACGAAGTGTACGCTCCATCTTATCGATTTTGTCTTCTAAGCTTAAGACTTCCTTAGCAAGTTCAACATTACCTTCTTCAAGTGCCTTAACCGCTTTATCAACAGTAGAAACTGTTAACGTAAACATTTCATCAAGGTCCTTTTTGGCCGTATCTGTTAAACGTACATTGTTTCGTAATTGATAGTCCACAAGCTCAATAATATTCTCCATATGATCTCCGATACGCTCTATATCACGAGAAGTATCTAATAGCATCGAGTGTTCGTTCGATTCTTGTGGAGTTAATGGATGAGCAGACAATTTGACCAAGTATGCCGTGATTTGGCGATCTAAGTTGTTAATCGCTTCTTCATATTGCAAGGCTAGGTCTGCATTCTTCTTATCTTTTTCGTTCAAATATGTGATCGCTTCTTTTAATCCGTTCTGTGAATAGTTAGCCATTCGAATGATCTCTTGTTTCGCTTGTCTAATCGCTAATGATGGCGCTGTTTCTAAGACGATTTCATCGAGATGTTTTGCTTTGTATTCAATGAGAACATCTTCGCCTTTTATTAACTTTGTAACGATGTAAGCTAATGCTCCAATAAACCAGAATTGGATAAGAACATTCGTCACATTAAATGTTCCATGCGCAAAAGCTATCTGCATAGCAGGCTCTAAATCTAACTTTGTTGATAGAAATTCAATATAGTGTCTGAATGGAACAAGTAAGATTAAGAAGATCAATGTTCCAAGTAAGTTAAAGATAACATGTGTCAGAGCAGCACGTCTTGCTGCAACAGTCGTACCGATCGCCGCAAGTATAGCTGTGATCGTTGTTCCGACATTATCACCGAACAACACAGGCAGTGCAGCTTTAAGATCAATCATATCTTGAGAGTAAAGTTCTTGTAAAATCCCGATTGTTGCACTTGATGATTGTACGATTACCGTAAATAACGTCCCAATTACTACACCAAGGATCGGATTATCACTCATAGAAACAGTTAAATCTTGAAATGATTGAAGACTGCGTAGTGGCTTCATACCATCTCCCATTAGTTCAAGACCTAGGAATAGTGCTCCAAAACCGAATGTGATCTGTCCAAAATAATTGTATTTAGGATTCTTAAAGAAGAATATTAAGATCGAACCAACTGCAATGATTGGCAGTGCGTACTCTCCTACATCGATACCGATGATAAATGATGTAATCGTAGTACCGATATTGGCACCCATGATGACACCAATAGCCTGGCGTAATGTTAAGAAACCAGCATTCACTAGTCCTACAGTAAGAACAGTCGTACCCGAACTACTTTGAATTAATACTGTTACGAATATCCCCGCTAAAACTCCCATAAAAGGATTTGTTGTTAATTTATCAAGTATTTCTCGTAATCGGTCTCCTGCAGAGTTTTGAAGGCCATCTCCCATGTACTTAATACCAAATAAGAAGATCCCCAGTCCTCCGATAAATTGAAATAACATTTCTTGATAATTCAATGTTTACAGCTCCTTATTAACTATCTTTTATCAACCTACGCCATTATCTCTATTTGTATTGTTTGTGTAAATAAAAATAGAGCATTTGTAACATTACCTTTACAATTGAAGCATATTGTCGAAAGTTCTTGGTTCATGTAAACTAATTATGCTAACAATTAAAGGAGCTTCTCACATGAAATTACATATTCGCTTTGTTAAAAGTTTGTGGTCATTAAAATCTATCGCAAACTTCCGTTTCTTAGGGGTCGGCAGTACCATCATGTATGTTTTATTGTTGACACTGTTATGTATGATACCTGTTTTTAGCTTATTTTTAGTGAGTCTTATGTCTAAAAATAATCCTTTGAACAATTTTGAGAGTTATGGTTTGAATCCTGATCAAATGCAGAATTTCGCATCAACATTGGATGGCGTTTTCCCAATCATTGTAGCTGTCATATATATAGTGATGTATGTTCTCTTTTCAGGAATCTTATTTTCTGGCGCTTCTATACTAGCTGCTTTCATTCTTCCTGTTGCAAAGCTCCTCAAGAGAAGACAGTCATACAGACATCTTTGGGTACTATCTTGTTACTCCATCACCATTCCATCGGTATTACTAACGGTCCTTTTCTTTGTAAACGTACATATCCCCTATTCATTTTTGTGGTTTTGGGTGTTAGCTTTTCTCATTTGTGTTCTCTCTATAACAAAGATTCCGAGAAAAAAATAAAAAAGCGGCTTTCCGCCGCTTTTTTTTAAGTTCTATTTAAACAGTGATCTGATCGCATCAATGATAGCCATAAAGAAATCAATTATCTTTTGGAAGAAAGACTGCGTTTCCTCATCTTTTAAGAAATCCCCTAGATTATTACTGATGTCCTTTAAGCCATTTTGAACTTGATCCCAATCTATATTTAGATCTTTCATCTTATTGAACAACGCAAGCAACCCGTTTAGTTCTTCTTGTGTCAGTTCAATCCCCATGTCTTTCGCGACTTTTTCAATCAAAGCACGCAGATCTTCTTCTGATTGTACCGGATTTTTGGCAATTTCTTCTTTGACACGTGTCATCAGCTCAGTGGCTTCTTTCGTTCCAATTCTCTCACCAAGTTCTGCAGTCTTTACCATCTCTTCATTCGCAACTTGTTTTTGAGCTTCTGGAATCTCAATCTGCGCTGTAGACTCGTACGCTTTTATGATACCTGTTAAAGCAGCTGTTCCTGAAACTTTAAATGGTGCTGTTACATAGATCTCCGCATCTGTCACACCTGCAGTGGTTAAAGCGTTCATATACATTTCTTCTGTTACCCAATTGATATTATTTGTCTTGACCGACAACCCTTGGTCTTTATCACCAATTGTAATCTTTGTCGACGAGATCGCTTTTGATCCAATTTGCGCTTTTGAAATATAGTTACCTAAGTATTGATGCTCTTCTTCGTTTGTAACAACCACAGATTCTACATCAGCAGGAACGTCCATTTCTTTTAAAAGTTCGTTTTTTTGTTCTTCTGTTAAGTTCTCACCTAACGTAACGATAATGTCGCCAGGTACAGCATCAGCATACATTGTTAATGGAGCAATAAATAGCGCTGCAGTCATTATAGATAGCAGTGCAAGGATTTTCGCTTTTTTCATTACTTTCACCTCTCCAATCGGTACAACTACAAAGATACGCAGAAATTAAATTTTTCTGTCCTTCCGCCTTTCCATTTTACACCATGCTCAAGAAAGAAGTCACTTTAAACTTGTCATAAAGAAAATGGACAAGCATATAGTAACATATGCGAAAGGAGAGGGATTTTTATGAAACGATTCATAAGGGTTTGTGTAATCATGCTTGTTTTATATGTGGTAGCTTATGATTTAAAAATCGGGACACTCCCTCAGTCTAGTCCTGCCAACGCAGAAATACATACAGAAAAGAAACAAGATAAGAACAAACAAACTTTCAAAACGTATGAAGTAACACCTGGAGATACGTTAATTTCTGTTGTAGAGAAACTTAATTCTAATAAAAATTATTCCATTGTATCCATGATCAAAGATTTCAAATCATTAAACCCTGGAGTCAATCCAGAGAGTATACAATTAGGTAAATCCTACAAATTCCCTTTATATTCTAAGTGAGTGAGATAACATTACTTGTCAAAACAAAATGTTCCCTGCTAAAATGAACTGATGATAGGACAGAATAATACTGTCAATTTGAAAAAAGGAGCGATTCACCGATGAGTGAAATCACCCACCGTTCTAAAACAAGACCTGTAAAAGTAGGAAACTTAACAATAGGTGGTACTGATCAGGTTATTGTACAAAGTATGACAACAACAAAGACACATGATGTTGAGGCTACAGTAGCTGAAATTTTACGTTTGGAAGAAGCGGGCTGCCAAGTGGTACGTGTTGCATGTCCTGATATGCGAGCGGCAGAAGCAATCGCAGACATAAAGAAGAGAATTAATATTCCACTAGTTGTAGACATTCATTTTGATTATAAGCTTGCGCTGAAAGCCATCGAAGGTGGAGCAGACAAGATTAGAATCAATCCTGGTAATATCGGTCGTCGCGAAAAGGTTGAAGCTGTAGTAAAAGCTGCAAAAGCTAAAGGAATTCCGATTCGAATCGGCGTTAACGCGGGCTCACTTGAGAAGAAATATCTTGAGAAGTACGGTTATCCTACTGCCGATGGTATGGTCGAGAGTGCTCTGCACCACATTAAAATTCTAGAAGATCTTGATTTTCATGATATTATCGTTTCCATGAAAGCATCTGATGTTAACCTGGCTATCGAAGCTTATGAAAAAGCTGCAAAAGCCTTTGATTATCCTTTACACCTTGGGATCACAGAATCAGGTACACTTTTTGCGGGTACTGTAAAAAGTGCTGCAGGACTAGGTGCGATCCTTCATAAAGGAATTGGTAACACAGTTCGTATCTCGCTAAGCGCAGACCCTGTTGAAGAAGTTAAGGTTGCACGCGAACTATTGAAATCTTTCGGCCTGCTTTCCGATGCTGCCACATTGATTTCTTGTCCGACTTGCGGCCGTATCGAGATCGATCTTATCTCAATCGCTAACGAAGTTGAGGAATATATCTCGAACGTACGTGCACCGATCAAAGTTGCTGTACTCGGTTGTGCTGTAAACGGACCTGGAGAGGCTCGTGAAGCGGATATCGGAATTGCTGGAGCTCGTGGTGAAGGATTGTTATTCCGCCACGGAGAAATCATAAGGAAGATTCCAGAAGATCAGTTATTAGATGAACTTAAGAAAGAAGTCGACATTTTAGCAAAAGCACATGAAGAGAAGTTAAAAGCTGAAGCTGCAGCTCAGCAAGTATAAATTTTAAAAAGCTCCCATCTTTGGGAGCTTTTTTCTATTGCTATAATCGATCTTTGCTTTTTCAAAATACTGTTTTCGTATACATTGGTGTTTCCTGAAAGTAGTTGATTTCCGCTCCAGGTTGCACGCTTTCTATGGGGCGAACGGTGAGCCTCCTGTCTAGTTGCAGTGACTAGCCCGTCGAGGTCAAAAGTTAAACGGTCTTTGAAGAGCAAAGTACCCCTTCTAAGTCTATTTACCTTTTGCTTGTCGTGGCTAAACGATTCACTTAAAAGTGTAACGAACGAATGTGGCTCACCGCCTGCCCCGCGGAAAGCGAGCATCTGAAACGGAAATCAATTACTTCTTCAAGCTACAAAGCCTACTCAAACTTTTTTAAAACGCCTTATTCCATAAAAAAGAAGAAGCGGTTAGCTTCTCCTTTGCTCCTTTTTCCTTTAAAAGAATGGTGCAAAAAACAACGAAATGATAATTGATACGACTCCTATTCCGATCGCCCAATTACCAAGCGAATGTGCACCTTGTCTTCTGGCAATGAATCCGACTATAATACCCGCTGCCCCAAACAACACAGGAAGTATGAACAAAGATAAAACAGATAGGATGATTGCGATGATTCCAGTCGCTTTACCTCCAGCTCTTTCCCGTGAATCTTCGTGCTCATGTCTGTGATCGTCTCGATCTGAATAACGAGGTCTCTCGTTCTCAGGTAACGTCATATCACTTCTTACAGGAACCGGTACAGCCTCTGCAGCCATCTCTTCACGAAATGCTGCTTCGTTATTTATAGTACGTTCATCTCTTTCGTATGCCATGATGATTCCCCCTCTTATCGTGTTAAGGAGCGTTCTTATTATGGCTTTAAAGTAACATTTTCATAGATGTTAGTTTATGGGCATTGAAAAAGAGGCCCGCTTTTGGCCTCTTTGTTTAATGTTTTGCTTTAAACGTATGACAACATGTTTCAGCTGTATCGTGAGCAGCATCTTTATGAGCTGCATCACCATGGAGGCTACCGTCTGCACTCATGTCAATAGACATATTTGCATGCTTGTCGATCTCAACAAGAATGGCATCTGCTACACAATTGTTACCTTCCCCCCAATACGTACAATTTGATACATTACATTTTACTTCAGGCATAAAAAAACCTCCTTTCACCTTAGCTTGGCTAAATAAAAGGAGATACATACTTGAATACATATAAAAAGTTTAACTTTTGCATGTTTCACAATAACCATAGATCTCAAACTTATGACCCGTGACATCAAAACCGTTCAATTCACTGTCTAACACTTCCATCGGGCACGTATGAATAGACTTCGTACTTCCACATGTAAGGCAGATTAAGTGATGATGATGTTCATTATGTGAACACGTAAACCGAAACTTCTTCTCACCTTCCCACTCTGTTTCTTCAAGTAATTCTAATTCGACGAAGGTGGTTAAATTTCGATAGATCGTATCAAAGCTAAGCCCAGGGTACTTGTCCTTAAGTGCTTCTTGGACTTCCTTAGCTGTAAGATATCTCTTTTCACGAGCAAATAATGAAAGAAGATCTTTTCTTTTTTCCGTATACTTATAACCTTTCTTCTTTAAAAGCTCCATTGCTTGTTCAATCGTCATCGCAAATTTCACAAGTGACCCACCTTTCTGGAACCTGTAAATTTTTTATAAAAAATACTTAAGCACAAAATGACAACCAAGCATAAAACAATCGTTCCGCCTGATGCAAGGTCTAGGTAGTATGACAGAAACATGCCAGAGATTACTGATATCTCACCAAAAAGAACGGAGAGCCAAATCGCCTGTTTAAATCCTTTTGCGATCCGTATGCTTGCAGCAACGGGTAATGTCATAAGTGCTGATACTAATAGAATGCCTACGATCTTCATAGATGCAGCAATGACTAAAGCTGTTATCGCCATAAAAGCAACCAAGATCCAATTGCTTCGAATTCCAGATAGCTTTCCTTGCTCTTCATCGAAAGATAAGACAAATAATTCTTTGTACATAAAAAACACGAACAAAAGAACAACAACAAGAATAGCAAAAACCGTCCAAACATCTGATCGCTTAACTGCAATAATACTGCCGAAGAGGTAGTTGAACAGATCTGTGTTAAAACCATCTGCCATTGAGATAAAGATGACACTCAGACCGATTCCAGCTGACATGATAATAGGTATAGCAAGCTCCTCATAATGCTTGTACACTTTTCTAAGTTGTTCAATAAATATGGCTCCACCTACCGAGAAAGCCATCCCCATGTAGATGGGATTAGCGGCAGCAAAAAAGGAAGACCATTTTCCTAACAGCAAATTGGCAGCAATACCCGCTAAGGTGATGTGGGACAAAGCATCTGCGATTAACGCTTGCCGTCTTACCACAATAAAAACCCCTAATACAGGAGCAAGCAAACCAACCATAATTCCTGTTAAGAAGGCATTTTGTAAAAATTCATATTTTAAGAACGGTAACATGTGTTCCTCCCCTTACTCGTGACCATGATCATGGTGAAGCACATGAACATGATGACCATAAAAAGCAGACATATTTTCAGAAGAGCTTTCCTCAAACTCTTTTGTATTTCCATGAAAATGAATCTGTTTATTCAAACAAGCTACATCCGTAACATAATTCGTCATGACACCAACATCATGAGTTACTAAAACTAGAGTCATGTTATTCTCACGGTGCAGTTCTTTCAGCATCTTATAAAAAGAATCTGATGATTCAGTGTCGACTCCAACGGTAGGCTCATCTAATATCAATAGTTCAGGGTCACTGACTAAAGCTCGCGCGATAAAGATACGCTGTTGCTGTCCTCCAGATAACTCACCTATGTTCTGGTGGGCATACTGATCCATGTTCACTGATCTTAACGCTTCCCACACCTTGTTCTTATCTGAAGCTTTTAAGAATCTAAACAATCCTACTTTACCGAAAAGCCCCATCGATACAACTTCAAACGCTGTTGCCGGAAAAGCTGTATTGAAGCTATTCGCTTTTTGTGAAACATACCCTACTTTGTCCCAGTCATTAAACTTATTTACTTTTTCCCCAAATAGATAAACGTTTCCTTCTTGAGGCTTCTGAAGACCTAATATACATTTGATTAGTGTAGATTTACCTGAACCATTCGGACCTACTAGTCCAAGAAAAGATCCTTTTTTTATCTCCATCGTTACATGTTGGAGAACATTTTTATCGCCATAATGAAACGATAGATCATCTACACGAATGGCTATCGATTCTATATTGTTATTCATGAGTAACCTCCGTGAGAAATTGAAAAATAAGTAGTAATGAGTACGATTTAAACTGTCTCATAGTATACACGAAATATGTACAAAGTAAAACAACATGCTCTGTGAGCATGCTTATACACGTTTTATTCCATACCTTTTATGAGGTTCCTAACACTGTGCAATAAATCTTTTGGTCTGATGATTTGATCTGCTTCTTTTAGATACTTTTCATCAAGAGTCGTTTCAATAGCTAAGCAATATGCTCCTGCCCCTTTGGCAGATTGTATACCAAGTGGTGCGTTTTCGATAACTAGCCACTCTGATGGCTTGAATGAATATCGCTCCATAGCTAATAGATAAGGTTCAGGAGATGGTTTCCCTTCTTTTACATCATCTCCAGTAACAATTATATCAAAAGTCACAGGAAGTTTACTTAACACTTCAAAAACAAATTCTTTTCTACTCCCTGTAACGACAGCAATAGGAATCTGCTCCTTACTTAAGGCTTTAAGCGTAGATACAGTTTCTTCTATAAAATCATATTGAGCATGTTTCTTAAAGTAATCTCTTTTTTGTACATATATATCTTCAATCATCTCTTTGTTAACATCGACATTAGAATGTTCAAAAACATCTTTAATGGTATTTTTTCCTGGCATTCCTTCTCTTAAGTAAAAGACCAACTCTTCATGATCATAGCCATTTTCATTGAATGCATGACGCCACGCTTCAACATGGTGACGCATCGTGTCTACAATCACACCATCCATATCAAAACAGACTGCTTTTATATTCATACCTTTTTCCACCTTTATTGCAAACTTCACTCTATGTATTATAAAGCATTGTTTAATAAAAACAAAAAGAAGCTGAATCATTTTCAGCTTCTTCATAATGTTTTATTTTAATCCCTCAATAATGGTTTCTGTATTCCATTCCATCATTTTTTTGTACGTGTCTCCATCTTTACCAGGCTTACCTAGAGAATCGGTAAACACTTTTCCTTTAATAGGAATTCCTGTTTCTTTTGATACAGTTTCCATACTTCTTGCATCAACACTTGTTTCAACGAACAGAGCTGGAACGTTTCTTTCTTTTAGAAAATCGACCAAGCTCTTAATCTGCTGTGGTGAACCTTGATTTTCAGAATTAATCTCCCAAACATAAGCCGTTTCCATATTGTAGGCTTCTCCAAAATATTTGAATGCACCTTCACTCGTAGTAAGTACACGTTTCTCTTTAGGAATCTTGTTTAATTCTGAAATGGTTTTGTCATGAAGAGCTTTTAGTTCACCAATATATTTTTCAGCGTTACTTTGATAGTACTCTTTGTTTTCTGGATCTTCTTTCATCAATGCATCTCGAATGTTTTCAACATACTTGATTCCATTCTCAATATTCATCCATGCATGTGGATCATATTGTTTTTCAAGACCTTTAGATTCTAGATGAATCGCATCTACCCCTTCACTAACACGGTAAACTGGTGCATCTTTGCCATCTTTATCAGCTGTTTTCATTAGTTTATCAAACCAAGAATTTCCTTCTTCGAGATTAAGCCCATTGTAGAATACTGCATCTGCATCCGTTGTTTTTAAAACATCTTCTGGAAGCGGATCATACTCATGTGGATTCGAACCAATAGGTGCTAAGCTATGAACTTCTACCTTGTCTCCTCCTACATTCTTAACTAAGTCATAGATGATAGAATAAGTAGCTACGACTTTTACCTTTTCTGAATCATTTTCACCAGCACTGCATCCTGCTGCAGCCGCTAATAATGCCCCTGCTAAAAAGAGCTTTGTCATTCTTTTAAACATGCAATCATCCTCCCTATTTCTCCAACAGCTCTAGTCTGTTTTTTCTAGATTTGTGCGCTTTCCAAACGATTCCTTGTGATGGGGAAAAGAAGAACGCGAGTGCAAACAGAAAAGCTGAAACTAAAACGATCGTTGCGCCTGATGCCAGGTTATACGTAAAGCTGAAATATAAGCCAAACACCGAAGAAATAACACCTATTAATGCAGACAGATAAATCATTACAGATAATCGATTGGTTAAGAGATAAGCCGTTGCTGCTGGTGTTATCAGCATCGCAACTACTAAAACAATCCCTACCGTTTGCAAAGATGCAACCGTGACCATTGTTAATACTGCCATTAAACAATAATGAATCCATTTGTTTGGCAATCCATAGCTTTGTGCCATTGTTGGATCAAATGTTGAAACGAGGAGCTCTTTGTAAAACAAGACGACAAGACCGATTACTAGTACCCCAATTCCAAGAGTGATCCACATGTCACTCATTCGAACAGCAAGAACGTTACCGAAAAGAATGTGATACAGATCGGCAGAGCTTTTCATCATCGTAATAATCACGATTCCTACAGCAAACATACTCGTAAACATGATCCCTATAGCCATATCATGTTTGATTCTGCTATTCTGGCTCACATATCCGATTCCGATCGCAGTAAGAACCCCCGTTATAACCGCACCGAAGAAAAAGTTGATTCCTAGCATGTAACTGATCGCAACACCAGGTAACACGGCATGTGAGATTGCATCCCCCATTAAGGCCATGCCTCTTAAAATAATGAAGCATCCAACAATCCCACAAATAATACCTACAACTACTGAGGTAAATAACGCTTTTTGTAAAAATTCATATTGAAATAACGCTTGAAAGAATTCAAAAATACTCATGATGTCACATTCACTCCTTTAGGCTGAAGAAATGAGAACTGATTGGCGTAAGCTTTTGTGATCACCTCTGGCCGAAGAACTTCTTCAGATGCTCCAAATTGAATCATATTTTTATTCAAAAGCAGTAAGTGATCGAAATAGGACTCAGCTTTACTCAAATCATGATGTACGACCAAAATGGTTTTTCCCTCTTTTTTTAGATCTCTCAGAATATGAATAATCGTTTCTTCACTCGCAACATCTATTCCAACGAATGGTTCATCAAGAAAGAACAACTCTGCTTTTTGAGCCAGCGCCCTTGCAAGGAATACCCTTTGTTGCTGTCCACCTGATAGTTCACCGATCTGCCGATTACTGAACGTTTCCATACCTACCGTCTTCAAACATTCATAAGCCCACTCTCTATCACTTTTTGAAGGACGCTTGAATAATCCTAGTTTTGGATACGTTCCAAGCAGGACTACGTCAAATACTGTGATTGGAAAATCCCAATCGATATCTGAACGCTGTGGAACATATGCGATTTTTTTTCTCCATTTTTTAAGCGACTCTCCAAATATAGAAACATCACCTTTATCTTTTGGTATTAAGTTTAAAGCGGCTTTCATCATAGTTGATTTACCAGCACCGTTCGGTCCGATGATTCCCACTAAACTCCCTTGATTCACTGAGAATGATATATCCTTAACTACTTGGTTTCCTAAGTATGAGACATATAAATGATCGATTTGTAATGCCTGTATCATGGAAAAAGACCTCCTTTTTCGTCGAGTAACTTTTTTTGCCCAAGTGCAACTTTAAATTAAAAAATAATCCCTTCACAATTGTATGAAACAAAAAGAAGGAAAGTGAATATTTTAGAAAAAGTAAATGTTTCCTTTAGGCAACTTTTTTACTTAAGTCAAATTATATAGTGTGGACACAAGATTGTAAACGATTTTCTCTAGCCATATTTCTACATTTGCTATATAATCAACTCTGGCAGGAAACTGCTGGGTGGGAGAGGGATGTTTTTAAGATTTAAGGAAGGAACAAATGGAACAAAATCAAGTTTCACTAAAGAAAGAAGTGCTTGCAGGGATCACCTCATTTTTCACTATCGCTTATATTATTGTCGTTAATCCGCTAATATTAGCAGATGCTGGGATGCCATATGAGGGGGTAGTTCTCGCTACGATCCTAACTTCTGTAGTTGGATGTCTGATCATGGGGTTGTATGCAAAGGCTCCGATCGTATTAACGCCGGGCATGGGGGTAAACGCGTTCTTCACGTATACCATCGTGCAAGGTATGAATTTAAGCTGGCAGGAAGCTCTTGCTGCTGTCGTGATGTCTGGGATATTCTTTTTAATCGCAGCTTCGACACCTTTAAAGGATATACTTTCAAAAAGTATACCTCAATCATTGAAACATAGCATCACAGTAGGAATCGGATTATTCTTAACGTTTATTGGATTACAAAAAGGCGGAATCATCGAAGCGAGCTCCGCAACTTTTGTAAAGTTAGGACATTTAGATCGTCCTGATGCTATCCTAACGGTAATTGGTCTTTCGGTCACACTGGCATTGTTTCTAAAAAACGTTAAAGGAAGTTTTTTAATCGGGATTGCTTTAACTACTCTTATTGGATTCTTTATGGGTCATACACAAGAAGTTAAAGGCATGTCTGAAGGATTTTCCTTTAAGCCGTTTGGTGAATTGTTATTCGCATTTGATTTTTCAGGGATAACAGAGCTTTCCTTTTGGATAGCAACGTTCTCATTAACCATGATCATCACATTCGAGAATATGGGATTGTTGTATGGCCTGTTACCTGATCAAGAAAAGTTTCCAAAAGCTTTCCAAGCGAATGCTGCTTCATCTATCGTTTCCGGCTTATTTGGAACTAGTCCAACAATCTCAACGGTAGAGAGTGCATCTGGAATTCAAGAAGGCGGAAGAACAGGAATCACAAGTATTACAGTTGCTGTGTTGTTCTTTTTTTCCATGTTTGCAGCACCTTTCATCGCCTATATTCCTGATGGGGCTATCGCTCCTATTTTAATTATCATTGGCGGTTTGATGGTTCAGCAGATTCAGCATATTCCTTTTGCTGACTTTACAGAGATGTTTCCATCATTTCTTATTATTGCGCTGATACCTTTAACGTACAGCATCGTGGATGGTCTTGCATTTGGATTCATCGCATACCCGCTTGTTAAATGGATGTCAGGACAGAAGAAACAGGTTACAGCACCGATGTATGTAATCGCCTTTTTATTCTTTATGAATTTTATTCTTCATACAATTGTATAAAAATATAAACAAAAAGACTTTGGACAATGTTCCGAAGTCTTTTTTTAGCACTTTCTCCCCTTCTCCCTCATACAATGAGAAAGTCGGGAGGGGGTTTCTAAATGAATCCAATCATTGTTCATTTTGTAAATCAGAAACTTAATTCGATCAGTCCGAACGAACTGATCTCACTAGCCGCGCAATATCAGCTTCCCATTTCACAAAAAGAAGCCGTACAGATCGTAAACATATTGCGAAGGCAGACGATTGATATCAAAAATCTATCACAGCGAAAGATGATCATAGCTACCATCGCAAAAGAAGTTAGCCCTGAAAAAGCGAACTATATCCAATACTTAATTCAAACGTATATTGATAGGTAAACAAAAAAAGCCGCACAGATGTGTGGCTTTTTTTGTTTATTCTTAGGTGTATTTGGCTAGATCTTATACGTTTAACAGTTTGTTCTGAAGTTCTGGATCAAACGTTTTTGCTTTGATCATCTCGATCTCTAATTTATATGGAGGTCTTTTGTTGTTTTTATCTGTACCTACATAAGGTGTTTCAAGAATCTTCGGGATATCCTTAAATTGTTCATGATGAACGATGTAATTTAAGGCATCGAAGCCAATATGTCCAAAGCCAATGTTTTCATGTCTGTCTTTAGCAGCTCCAGTTACATTTTTGCTGTCATTAATGTGGAAAACTTTAATCCGATCCATTCCGATTACTTTATCGAACTGGTTCAATACTCCATCAAAATCATTAACGATATCATAACCCGCATCATGTGTATGGCATGTATCAAAACAAACAGAAAGTTTTTCGTTAAGCGTTACACCATCAATAATCTGTGCAAGTTCTTCGAATGTCTTGCCGCACTCAGATCCTTTACCGGCCATTGTTTCTAGAGCAATTTGAACATTTTGCTCTTTCGTCAATACTTCGTTAAGGCCTTCGATGATTTTCTTGATTCCAATCTCTGAACCTTCTCCAACATGTGCTCCTGGATGAAGTACGATCTGTTTTGCACCAAGTGCGTCAGTTCGTTCGATCTCTCTTCTTAGGAAATCGACTCCCAGCTCAAATGTTTCAGGTTTCACAGCATTTCCGATGTTGATGATATACGGTGCATGAACAACAATATCAGCGATGCCGTTCTCGATCATGTGTTTCGTTCCTGCTTCGATATTAAGGTCTTCAATTTTTTTTCGTCTCGTGTTTTGGGGTGCACCCGTATAGATCATAAATGTATTGGCACCATATGAAACAGCTTCTTCACTCGCAGCGAGAAGCATTTTTTTACCGCTCATTGAAACGTGAGATCCTAGTTTAATCATATTTTCCCCTCTTCCCTAACCTACTATCTGATGTTTCTTCTTTTCTTCTTCATAAGTTTCTTTTTCTGTTCGTCCATTTTCTTCTTATAACCTGGCTTTACTTTTCGTGGTTTTGGTACATAAACGCCATCTTGCTCTTTTGCACCTGTACTTTTCTTACTCGGTTTCACAGGTACCCACTCACCGTTCTTGTATTGCTCAATATGGAAAACAATCTTTTTCTCTTTTAACTTTTGAACAGAATGCTGATCGGTCTGCTCGTAAAGAGATGCGCAGATTCCAGACATTCCAGCACGACCCGTTCTTCCTGCTCTATGCACGTAAAAATCTAGATCTTTAGGAAACTCATAGTTGATGATGTGGCTGACACCTTTAATGTCAATACCTCGAGCTGCAAGATCCGTTGCTACTAAGAACTGAAACTCAGCTTTCTGAACGCGTTTCATGATGTTCTTTCTTGTACGAGGCGGAATGTCGCCATGAAGACGTTCAACGCTCATTCCTTCAGCACTCATAGCATCTGCGATCTCATCGACTGCTTTTTTTGTGTTTGCAAATATAATCGCAAAATACGGATTATAATTTCTTGCTGTTTTGATCAGTGTAGGAAGTTTGTCGTTGTGTTTTGTTTGAATAAGAACGTGCTTGATATCTTTTGCAGTAATATGCTGAGGTTCAACGTGAACGTGTTTAGGATTCTGCATATATTTTTTCAAGAATGGCTGCAGCTTTTCTGGTACTGTGGCAGAGAACACCATCATCTGAAGTTCGTTAGCCATACGAGAAGCGATCAAATCTACATCTTCAATAAAGCCCATATCGAGCATCTGATCAGCTTCATCCACTACGAGCATGTTAGCCGTATATACGACTAATTCTTGTGCGTTTACCAAATCTTTTATACGACCTGGAGTTCCGATCACTAATTGAGGAACTGTTTTAAGCTTCTCAGCCATACGTTTTCTATCCGTTCCACCAACAATTGCTTTTGCGCGGATCTGTTTATCCTCAGGCATATGCTCAGAAATCTTCAGAAACTCATTATAAATTTGCTGTGCTAATTCACGAGTAGGAGCTGTGATTACTGCTTGTACTTCGTCTTTTGTGATGTCTATTCTATGCATCAATGGGAGCAGGAACGCAAATGTCTTTCCTGAACCTGTCTGTGATTGTCCGATCATGTCTTGTCCGTTGATAATTCCAGGAATTACACGCTCTTGAATATCAGTTGGTCTTTCAAATCCAATACTGCTTAAAGCAGTCTGGAGCGATTCGTTTATTTTTAACCGTTCAAACGGAGATTTCATACGCTCACCTTTTCTTTTCAAATATAAATTCTTCACTTTTAGTATTATAGAGTAAGTTTTGCATTTAAGCCAACCATCCTTAAGATTAATAAGAAAACAGGGATAAATATCACACATGTTTTTCTATTTTCATATTCTATATATGAGCGTATTATTTTGGAAAGGAGGGGGAATTATGCAGCCTTTTTATAGATATCCAAATCAACCTCAGCATCCTATGCAACCCTTTCAAGTAAATCCTTATCTTCAAAACATGAATGGGATGAATGGTATGCCGCGTCAGGTGGGTTCTGTCGACAGGTTCTTGGGGACGATTGGCAGCGGTGGAAGTATAACAGGTGGAACAAGTGTGTTTACGATGTTAAACAACGTGCAAAAGGTCTTAAAAGTCGCTGAGACGATGGGACCTATGATCAAACAATATGGTCCTGCAATGAGAAATCTGCCTTCCATCATGACAGCTCTTAAAGATTTCCAAAGCGGTTCGAGCTCAAAGGCAGAGAAAGATACTGAGGCAGATACCTCCGAAAAACCGGAAAACACAGAACAAACGACTGAAACGAATGAAAAAAGCGAAGCTAAGAAAAATGTTGTGAAGAAAAATGAAAAGAAAGAAAAAAGAAAACCAGAAACTGAAGAAAAGGTGGTTGTAGCTGGACCTAAGTCTACAAGTACATCCACACCGACCGAGACACCAACTGTTATTAAGAAAACGCCAAATGCTACAAAAACTATTCCAACAGCTCCAAAAACAAACGTACCTAAAGGCTACCACTTATCGGGGCCGAAACTATATGTATGAGTATAGTGTTTGAGTTCTTATGGTCTCTCCTTTATAATAAAAACATACAGAAGTAAATCTCCCAAGACAGCATAGATCTCTGTGCTGTCTTTTATATGGATAAAGGAGAGATCGAATATGGAAATCGTTAAAATATCTCCACGAGGATATTGTTATGGTGTTGTTGACGCGATGGTCATGGCACGCCAAGCAGCTAATGATCCGACACTGCCTAGACCCATCTATATACTTGGTATGATCGTTCACAATAAACATGTGACAGATGCCTTTGAAGATGAAGGGATCATTACCCTCGACGGAGCGAACAGACTTGATATTATTAGAAACATTGAATCGGGCACCGTCATTTATACGGCTCATGGAGTTTCTCCAGAAGTGAGACGAATTGCGCATGAAAAGGGCTTGTATGAAATCGATGCTACATGTCCTGATGTTACAAAAACGCATGACCTCATTCGTGAAAAAGAAAAAGAAGGATATGAGATCATCTATATCGGTAAGAAAGGTCACCCTGAACCAGAAGGAGCGATAGGAATTGCACCTCATATCGTACATCTTGTAGAAAATACGGATGATCTAGATTCACTTAACGTGAACAGCGAAAAGATACTCATTACAAATCAAACGACGATGAGTCAATGGGATGTAGCCGAACTCATCAAAAGATTGCTTATGAGATATCCTTCTGCAGAGGTTCATAAAGAGATCTGTTTAGCCACTCAGGTCAGACAAGAAGCTGTTGCGAACCAAGCAGGTGATTGTGATCTTGTTCTTGTAGTTGGTGACCCTAGAAGTAATAACTCAAATCGTTTGGCACAAGTTTCAGAAGAAATTGCAGGAACAAAAGCATACCGAATTTCTGATGTATCTGAAATTGAGTTGAGTTGGTTAGAGGGTGTCAAAAAAGTAGGAATCACATCTGGTGCTTCTACACCAACACCTATAACGAAAGAAGTTATCGATTTCCTAAAAAACTATGATGACCAAAATGAAGAGACATGGAAAAAAGAGCGTAAGGTAACACTTAATCGCATACTTCCAAAAGTTAAAGAGAAAAAGTCATAAAAAAGAAAAGTCGGGTATATCCCGGCTTTTCTTTTTTTGTAAGTGTATGAGTCTAGTCTACATAAAGGTAAAAGGATCTGTGATGATGTTTGATTCTACAACTTCAGTCTCATATTTGTTGGCATCTATTTTTTGTTCAAGTAATACCTTGAGCTTCCTCTTCATGATCTGTTCGATATGATGTCCTGCGTCTACGATTGTAAGGCCTTCTTCTTGTGCATCATGTGCATTATGGTAATAGATATCTCCTGTTACTAATACATCTGCACCTTTATGAAGAGCTGGATAAATATATTTGTTTCCATCTCCTCCGACTACGGCTACTTTTCTTAGCATAGATTTTTTTCCTTTAATAACACGAAGACTCGAAATTCCAAATGCATTTTTTACATGATCAACAAATTCTTGAAGGTTCATCTCTTCAGGAAGCTTTCCGATCTTTCCAATTCCAAGTTCTTCACCTTTGTTTAGTAGCGGATAGAGATCAAACGCTACCTCTTCAACTTGCAATCCGATAGGGTCACCTTCTACAGCCATTTTTTTAGGTGCGAACCCTTCTAATAGAGAAATGATGTATTGCCCACTTGCACATTTACTCAAGAAATCCACTCCTCTGCGTGTTTAATGTTTCTTCTTAGTTCTTCTCTTTTTTCTTCTGCTGTTACTCCTGAACTATTTTCCATCTGAGTCAATATAGCATTCCATTGTTTGACTTCCCCAGCCCACTTTTCTTTAAACGCTTCGTTCTGATGTTTTAATAAAAATGGTCCGAATAATAATTCCGCTTCTTTATGTTCTGTATAAGGTTGTTCACCAGAACGTTCAGCCACAAGGATTTCGTAAATCTTACCATCTTCTTTTAAGATTTCTTCAGCGATTAATACCCAATCCTCTTTTAATAGCCACTTTCTCACTGTTTTTGATCCAATATTAGGTTGAAGAATAAGACGTTTTGTACACCCAAACTTATTCTTCCCTTTTTCAAGTATAGATGTGATTAAAGACCCGCCCATGCCACAGATTGTGATAACTTCTGCTTCGTCTGGGTTCAGTACTGAAAGTCCATCACCTTTTCTTACTTCGATCACATCCGTCAGGTTATCTAGAACCACCTGTTCTTTCGCTGATAAATAAGGACCGTCAGTAATCTCACCTGCAATTCCTTTTTTTATCACTTTTTTCAGTCCTAAATAACAAGGAAGATACGCATGGTCAGAACCGATATCTGCTAATATTGTGTTCTCAGGTACGTATGAAGCCACTCGCTCTAGTCGATTTGATAATTTTTCTGAATTCATTTTCATCACCGTTTCAATTAGTTTGTTCCTTTTAGTATTCTCAAACTTTTATCATTTTTTGTAAAGAAAGCCTGGTTGACCAAAAAGCATATATAAAAATACTATCGTCTTGTTCATAATTTACTTCTGGATGCACAAAGAAAAAAGCTTCCTGTTATTAATAACAAGAAGCTCTTCTTATTTTATTTTTTTTCTGCTAACCAATCAACTAATATTTTTGCTTCTTCACCTTTAACTAGCCCTGCTGGCATTCCAGATCCTTTACCGTTCTTCACGATATCTGCAATTTCTTCAGGCTTGTACTTGCCACCAATCTTTTCCAGTGCAGGACCAACATTACCTTCTAAGTTCTGTCCATGACAAGAAGAACAGTTCTGCTTATAGATTGCTTCTGGATCCATAGCAGCCTTTTCTTTATCTTGACTAGCCGTATGAATTTTGTTGATACCATATCCGCCCATTGTAAGCATAAGAACAATTCCAATAACTCCAATAATGGCAAAAGGAATGAGTGGATTACGTTTCATGCAAATTCCTCCTTCATCTGTACACTACAAGTGTTGTGATCTTGATAAACTTAAATATGTATAGTAAACAATCCATAACCTATTGTACTGTAAAAGCGTTTACTTGGGAAGTACAAACTCTATTTTTCCCAGTTTTGTCACAGCATTAACTTTTTAAACTTTTTTGCCTAACTTTTGTAGATTCAGTCATTTACTTCATGTGAGAAGGCAGAAAAAAACAAAAAAGCCACACTACTGGTGGCTATTCATGCATAACTGAAAGTGCCTCAATCGCTTGTTCTCGAAGCTTAAATTTTTGTACTTTTCCAGAAGCCGTCATCGGATATTGATCAAGAAAGAGATAATATTCTGGAATCTTAAAGTGAGAAATCTTTCCTTTACAATAACTCTTCAATTCCTCTTTAGAAAGTGTATGACCTTCTTTTAACTGGATGCATGCTGCTACTTTTTCTCCAAATTTTTTATCCGGAACACCAATCACTTGTACATCTAAAATGGAAGGATGAGAATAGAGAAACTCTTCGACTTCTCTCGGATATATGTTCTCACCGCCACGTATGATCATATCTTTTAGGCGGCCTGTAATTCTAAAGTAACCTTCTTTATCAACAGTCGCGAGATCTCCCGTATGAAGCCATCCATCCCTATCAATCGCTTCGTCCGTTGCTTCAGGCATCTTATAATAGCCTTTCATAACATGGTAACCTCTTGTACAAAGTTCTCCTTGTTCACCATGGTTCACTTCTTGATTTGTTATCGGATCGACCACTTTTGCTTCTACTTGAGAATGCTTCTTTCCAACCGTTTCTACTCTGCGCTCTATCGGATCATCCGTTCTCGTTTGTGTGATAACAGGGGAGGACTCTGTTTGGCCGTAGGCAATCGTAATCTCGGACATTCCCATCTTCTCGATCACTTTCTTCATGACTTCAATCGGACAAGGTGACCCCGCCATGATTCCTGTGCGAAGTGTGCCTAGATCATAAGAATCAAAATCAGAAAGGTTCAGTTCTGCGATGAACATTGTAGGGACTCCATGCAGCCCTGTACACTTTTCGTTTTGAACCGTCTCTAAAACTTCCTGAGGATCAAATTGCACGATCGGTACCATCGTAGCTCCGACTGAAACTGCTGCAAGGGTACCTAATACACAGCCGAAGCAATGAAAGAACGGTACAGGTATGCACAATCGATCTGCATTCGTTAAGTTCATGCTATCCGCGATCTGCCTAGCGTTATTTACAATATTGTAATGAGTCAGCATGACCCCTTTCGGAAATCCCGTAGTACCTGACGTGTACTGCATATTGATGACGTCATCACAGTGAAGAGAGGTTTCTCTTATTTCAAGCTCTTCATCTGATATAACATTTCCTGCTTCCAACATATCTAAAAAAGTCTCATAAGAAGATGATTCAGCATCTAGTTGAATAAAATGTTTTAAAACAGGAAATTCAGATGATCGGTCTCTCACAGAGTCCACCATATCTTTGTAAGATGTAGTACGGAATTGTTCGATAAAAAATAAAGCTTTTGCATCAGACTGCTTCAACAAGTAATCTAATTCAGAAGATTGATAATTCGTGTTGACCGTGACGAGAACAGCACCAGCTCGTGCAGAACCGAACTGAAGCAGCAGCCACTCAGGTACATTGGTAGCCCAAACTGCTATATGATCTCCTTTTTCAATCCCCATAGCCATCAAGCCTTTGGCAACTTTAGTCGTTAATTCATAAAATTCTTGATAGGTGTAGCGAATTCCTAGTTTGCTGTAAACCATAGCTTCTTGATCCTTAAGTTCTAACGCTTGTTTTCTTAAACAATCTCCTACAGTTACTTTCATTAGTTCAGCCATAATTCACCCCATCGCTTGATCTCTTAATGAATGTTAGCAGCCAATTTCCCTTGCAATAACGATACGTTGGATTTCTGATGTACCTTCTCCAATCTCAAGAAGTTTAGCGTCTCTGAAATAACGTTCCACATGATAATCTCTCATGTAGCCGTTACCACCATGAATTTGAACAGATTCAGAACAAATCTGCATACATGCTTCTGATGCATATAATTTTGCCATCGAAGCTTCTTTTGAGAACTTCTTACCCTGGTCTTTGAGCCATGCCGCTTTGTATACCATTAATCTGGCAAGTTCGATCTTCATGGCCATATCTGCTAGCTTGAATTGAATAGCTTGGAACTTTGAAATCGATCTTCCAAATTGTTTGCGCTCTTTCGAATACGCTAGAGCCCTCTCGTAGGCCGCCTGTGCAATTCCAACAGCCATTGCCCCTATACCTATTCTTCCTCCATCCAATGTCACCAGGAACTGTTTAAAGCCGTCTCCACGCTTTCCTAAAAGATTTTCTTCAGGTACTCTTACATCTTCCATAAAAAGTTCCGTAGTATTAGAAGAGTGAAGACCCATCTTCTCGTAATTATCGATAACACGGAATCCTTTAGCATCTGTAGGTACGATAATAGCTGATATTTCTTTATCGTTACCATTTCTATCTGTAATAGCGGTTAATGCTAAGTGCTTAGCATAACTCGCATTTGTGATATAGCATTTTGAGCCATTAATCACCCATTCACCATTTTCCGTTTTCGCAGTTGTTTCTGTGCCACCTGCATCTGAACCCGCGTTTGGTTCTGTTAATCCGAATGCTCCAAGAGAGTCTCCTGTGCAGATTGGCGTTAGATACTTTTCTTTTTGTTCGTGAGTACCAAATAGATTTAATGGAGCTCCACCTAAAGAAACATGTGCAGAATATGTAATTCCAGTAGACCCACAAGCGCGGCTCAGCTCTTCTACAGCAATCGCAAAACTTATCGTATCAGCTCCGCCCCCACCGTATTCTTCGGGAAAAGGCAGACCCATCATTCCTAATTTAGAAAGCTTTTGAAAAATCTCTACCGGGAATTCTTTATTTTTATCTCTTGCTTCAGCACCCGGTGCTACCACTTCATCTGCAAATTCTCTCATCATTTTTTGAATCATCAACTGCTCTTCTGTTAATGTAAAATTCATGGTTGCATCCCACCCTTTAATAAATTTACGCCTCAAATTTGTATGCGCTTACATGTTTATTATAGATATAAAGGCTGAATTTTTACAAGATTTAAAGAATTTTTAATTTAATATTAAGGAGAATAAGCAAGCAACAAAAAGAATTTCGTAGAAAACAGTATCACAAAATGAGTTTTTGATGAGTTTGCATTGAGGTGGAATAATAAGTAAAATAAAAGAAATAAAAAAAGCTTGCCCAGATTTGGGCAAACTTTCTATTCTAAAAAGTCTTTTAATCGTTTACTTCTGCTTGGATGGCGGAGTTTACGGAGTGCCTTAGCTTCAATCTGACGAATACGTTCACGCGTAACGCCAAACACTTTACCTACTTCTTCGAGGGTGCGAGTACGTCCGTCATCAAGCCCGAAACGCAGACGAAGAACATTTTCTTCTCGATCTGTTAGTGTATCTAGAACATCTTCAAGCTGTTCTTTTAACAGCTCATAGGCAGCAGCTTCTGAAGGTGCTAATGCATCCTGATCTTCAATGAAATCACCAAGATGAGAATCGTCTTCTTCACCAATAGGTGTTTCTAAAGAGACTGGCTCTTGAGCAATCTTCAGTATTTCACGAACCTTTTCTGGTGTTAGTTCCATTTCAGCACCGATCTCTTCTGGAGATGGCTCACGTCCAAGATCTTGAAGCAGCTGGCGTTGAACACGAATCAGTTTATTAATCGTCTCAACCATATGAACTGGAATACGAATTGTACGAGCTTGGTCAGCAATCGCACGCGTGATCGCCTGACGAATCCACCATGTTGCATACGTACTAAATTTAAATCCTTTATCATAGTCGAACTTTTCAACAGCTTTGATCAATCCCATGTTACCTTCTTGGATAAGATCAAGGAACAGCATTCCACGACCAACATAACGTTTTGCAATACTTACAACGAGTCGTAAGTTAGCTTCTGCAAGACGGCGTTTAGCTTCTTCATCACCGTTCTCAATACGTTTTGCTAGTTCGATCTCTTCGTCTGCTGAAAGTAAGTCTACACGACCGATTTCTTTTAAGTACATACGAACTGGATCGTTGATCTTAACTCCTGGCGGTACGCTTAAATCATTAAGATCGAATTCTTCTTCCTCTTTTTCCATTTCGAACTTAGGATCTTCTTCGTCTTCTGCATCCTCAGATGCTTCAGCAACTTCAACACCTTGTTCTTCAAGGTATGAATAGAACTCATCCATTTGATCAGAATCTTGTTCAAAAGGTGCCAGCTTACTTGTGATTTCTGTATATGTTAGCCGTCCTCGCTTCTTACCGGCCTCAACTAATTGTTCTTTAACTTGATCGATGGTTAATTCGCCTTCCGTTCCTTGACGGTTTGGTTTCTCAGCCATTCGATCCCCTCCTTCCAAAACTTCAACCATCCTACATCCCGATTATTTAAGAGATCTTTTCATTCTCATAATTTCTTGGGCAATTTGGGCTGCCAGTTTTATTTCATTCCTTCTTATTGCGTCTTCTTGCTGCTTTTCTTTTTCTTGTATCTCCCGCAATAAAGGATAGCTAGAAATAATACGAATATAATCTGCGAGCTCTATTTCATTCAGCTCTTCACTGATTGTAAGCATCGCCAATTCTGAAGCTAATTTTCGTAATTTGTCATCATCGATACGCTGCATGAACAACCCTACATTGGGTTTATTTCCCTCTTCATAAAAGGCATATAAGTATGCAGCAATCGCGTTATGTTCTTCAACATTAAAGCCTGAATCCAACTTTTCCTGAATTAGAAAAGCGGCTTCCTCACTTTTTAACATATGTGCAAGAACAATACGTTCAGCATTCAGATTTCTAGGCAACAATGACTTTTGCAAAAGTGTTTGTATTCTAAAATTATTATCCCGCTTTTTAGGGCCGTTATCCTTAGACCTTTGCAGTTGCTTGAAAGTCTGTGTTTGCTGTTGTTTAAGAGCATCTAATGACAGATTAAATTCAGAAGCGATCTGTCGGAGATAATGATCTCGTTCAACCGCTTTTGGCAGACGCGCAATTTCTTGGATAATCTCTTCGATATAGATCATCCGTTCTCCTTCATCCCGAAGGTTTTTACCGCGCCTGTAATATTGTATTTTAAATGCCATCACAGTTAGGCTAGCCCCTATTATATCTTTTAAAAACGAATCGTTTCCAAATTGGGAAATATAGTCATCGGGGTCCATTCCATCAGGCATCTGTGAGATCTTCACGGTGCAGCCTTGTTTTGTTAAGATTTCTGAAGCTCTAAACGCCGCTTCGACTCCTGCTCGGTCTGAGTCATAGCAGATTGTGACAGACTGAACATTTCGTTTCAAAATGGCTGCATGATCTTCGGTCAGCGAAGTACCTAATGTAGCAACACCATTTGTAACACCTGCTCTATACGCTGCAATCGTATCCACATAACCCTCAAAGATGACAGCATGCTGTTTCTGTCTCATCTCGGCACGTGCAAGGTTTAAACCATAAAGAGTTCTTCCTTTCTGGAAGATCTTCGATTCTGGACTGTTTAAATACTTTGGCTCGTCCTTTCCGTCTAAAACACGGCCGCCAAATGCAACAACTGCACCTGTACGGTCCCAAATCGGAAACATGACCCGATTTCTAAATCGATCGTACGGTTTTCCATCAGATTGTCTCTTTCCAATCAACCCGACTTTTTCAGCGATGTGTAGATCCATTCCTCGCTTTTGAAGAAATTGTGATGCGGTCTCCCATGAATCTGGGGCAAAACCAATCTGGAACCGCTCTATGGATTCTCTTGTGAATCCTCTTTTCTCCAAATACTCTAAAGCTGGTCTTCCTTGCTTTGTGTGAAGTAAGCAGTGATGATACAATTTAGCCAACAACTCATGAATCTCAGTCATCGCTCTTTTCTCGTCAGAGCTTTTTTCGGAGAAGTTTTGCTGATGAATTTGAGGAAGTTCAATGTCACTCTTTTTGCCTAGCTGCGTTACAGCTTCAATAAAAGTGTACCCTTCAATGTTCATTAAAAAGGAAAAAACATTGCCTCCCGCTCCACAACCGAAACAATGGTAAATCTGTTTGTCAGGTGAGACAGAAAAGGATGGCGATTTCTCCCCATGAAAAGGGCAAAGACCAAAATAATTTCTGCCTTGTTTCTTAAGAGGAACATAATCGCTGATCACGTCAACAATATCGTTAGAAGACCTGACCTTCTCAATTAAATCCTCAGGTATACGTTCCATATTACCACCACAGAATCTCTGATTCTTTTAGACACTAGATATATATTCGTTGCACAATTCTATTTTCCTTCAACATTCGACAGGATTTCGCAAAAAACTGTGCAGAATCTTTCTGTGTCCTCTTTTTTAAATTTAGCAGGTCCTTTTGAGTGCTTGCCAGAACGTCTAGCTTTTGCTGACATATAACGATCATGCAGCACTTGCTCCATTTCATTCTCTTGAAACTGTTTCCCTCTTGGGGTGATAACGTAAACCCCTTTTGACAAAAGAAGACTTGCGAGGGCATGATCTTGAGTCACAACAAGATCATTTCTTTTGGAATGATTATGTATGTAAAGATCAACTTCTTCAGGACTTGCATCAACCAATATCCAGCGACCAGGCTGGTCCGTGTTACTCGCGTGAGCGTAAGATGTAACGAATATTGGTTCAAAGACAAACATTTTGGAGAACTTGAATATTTCTTCCTTTATCACAACAGGACAAGCATCTGCATCTACAAATACATTACCAATTAATTTTTCCATATTCTTATGTTCTACTTTTACAGTGATTCTCCTTTATATGAGAGCATTTGTTTAAAATTAACATACTCAATTTATCACTATTTTGGACAAACTTATAAAATTTAATCACAATGTAATATTATAATAAAAGTCTCGCCGTTTTACCAGTAAAATGATGAAAATAAAAAAGCGCAATCATTTGCGCTTTATTTATATGACTTTCCTTGGAACAAGTTATAGATCACATTTGCAGATTCTTCGACCGCTTTATTGGAGACCTCAACCACTCTGCATCCAATTTGATCAACGATCTTGTTAAAGTAGACGAGCTCTTGTTTGATTCTTTCCATGTTAGCGTAGTTCGCTTCAGAGTTTAAACCAAGCGCTTTCAAACGTTCTCTACGTATGTCGTTTAATTTTTCAGGCGTAATCTTAAGACCGAAGCATTTGTTTGGTGATACTTTAAACAATTCTTCTGGGGGTTCTACTTCTGGTACGATGGGTACATTTGCCACCTTTAAGCGTTTATGTGCTAAGTATTGCGAAAGTGGTGTTTTTGAAGTTCTTGATACACCGATTAAAACAACATCAGCTTTTAGAATTCCTCTAGGATCTCTGCCATCATCATATTTAACAGCAAACTCAATAGCTTCTACTTTTCGAAAGTAATCATCATCTAGTTTATGCACGACTCCGGGTTCATATCTCGGAACTTGATTCAGCCGAGATTGCAGCTGATTCATAATCGGACCCATGATATCCACTGTAGGGATGTTGTGCAATGCCGCCTGCTTAGCAACGTATTCACTTATTTCAGGCACTACAAGGGTAAAAGCTATGATCCCGTTATGGTCCTTCGCTAATGAGATGACCTCATCAATCGTCTCTTTATCCTCAACATAGGGTACTCTCTTAATCTCTATTCCATTTGAATTAAATTGGCTCGCGGCCGCTTTAACAACCAACTCTGCCGTTTCTCCGACTGAATCGGAAACGACATATACGATAGGACGTCCTGTCATGTTGGCCTCCCCATTCAATTATAGTAATTCGTCATGTGCTAGTTCTACAAAAGCCTTCGTGATATTTGTCTTTGTAATTCTTCCTACAACATCAAAACCACTCTCATCGTCTGAGCGTTTAACTACTGGAAGACAATCTATCTGTTTTCTGATCAAGATGTGTGCGATATCTAATAGATAATCATCTTTAAAACAATATGTGATATTAGGCATCCTAGTCATTATAATGTTAATCGGGATACTATTGATCTCTTGTTTCCCCATACTTGCTCTTAATAAATCTTTTCGTGACGCTACGCCAGCAAGATGCCCATTCTTATTGATGATAAATAAAGTTCCAACATCCTCCAAAAACATCGTACAGATAGCTTCATACACCGTAGCTGAATCTTGTACGACCACAGGCATCGATGTGAATTCAGCAACTTTGATCTTTTTTATTTTTTCTGTTAAAAGCTGCGAGCCCGTCTTCCCGGTATAAAAATAACCGACTCTTGGCCTTGCATCCAGATAACCTGCCATCGTTAGAATAGCAAGATCGGGTCTAAGTGTAGCTCTTGTTAAATCTAGTTGATCTGCAATTTGTTCTCCTGTAATAGGTCCGTTATCTTTAACAATCTCAATGATTTTTTGCTGCCTCTTATTAAGTTCGATCGTGTACACCACCTTTTGCCGCATCCAATGTGTTATACTTATTCTCATTATTATAACCTATTCATTGGAGAAAGCGAACTAAAAAAACTGTAAAGAATAAAAGCTTCACAGTTTTTCACGATAAATCATCTAATTGTTTCAGAAACTTCTTTGATTTTAGAAATACCCCTGAGTATTCGTCCATGTAGGCGTCAAATAACATTCGAAGCTCTCTCTTCGTTTCCTTTTTTAAGGAGACATTTCCAAGCCTTGCAAGATCCAAGTGATAAAACATATGAAGCAGCTTTACCGAACCCCTTGAGATTCGCATCCTGTAAGGATCTTTGTATGAACACCTTTCACAAAGAAAACCTCCTTCTCTAATCGAGAAAGAAAAATCGCCTTCTGTTGAGTGACATGAAACACATTTACTCAGTTCAGGTACGATTCCACTTGTTTTCATTATTTTTATTTCAAATAAAAAAGTGATAACTTCGGGATCAATACCATGATTGATATATTCTAAGGATTGTTTGATCCATCCGAAAAGGTCTGGTTTCAGATCATCCTCAGATGTGTTTCTATCTAATAGTTCTACTAAGTAAGCTGCATAAGCTGTCTTAACTAGATCTTCTCTTATTTTTCTGAAAGAGGACAGCGCCTCACCTTGCTGTAAAGTTCCAAGCCCTCTGCCTTTTTGAAAAACAAAAATTCCGTATGTAAAAAGCTGCGTAATGGAAGTAAAGCGGCTTTTGGGCTTTTTGGCTCCTCTTGCCATTACGCCTACTTTCCCAAATTCTTTTGTATACAAAGTAATGATCGTATTGGATTCACCATACGGAACGGTTTTAATGACGATTCCTTCCACTTTATAAAGCAAGGTAAATCACCACCCTCTCAAATCTAAGAAGGCACCGTAGTTACTTTTTAATGAAATGGAGGTTCCTCAAGAGACTCTTCGTAAGGAATAACTGCTGATAATGCTGTTATTTCAAGGTCTAGCTCTTTGTATAACAAATAGGTATCAATACTGCCCGTTTCACAGAATACTTTCCAAGTAAATTCTTTCATGTTTGGACACACCTTTCTATTTGTTTTTCTCCTGTAATAACTAGGTTCACCTTAATTGTTTATTTCATGTCAAGGAAATTTTAACAGTTTTATACTTTTGAGTTTTCGCAGTGGGTCATTCTTGTAATTGGTTGTTTTCCGTTTCAGGTACTCGCTTTCCGGGGGGCGTGCGGTGAGCCACCTTGACGCTTTGCGCCCTAAGGTGTCTCACCTGTCACACTCATCCCCCAGGAGTCTCGCACCTTTCACTCCAAACAACTATTCAAAGACGAACTACAAACCCATTTAAATTAACTGCTGTTTAATACTCATCCTCATTAAAACCGAACTCGGTTAGCTGTTTTTGGCGGTTTCTCCAGTCGTTTTGTACTTTTACGTACAATTCTAAGAAGACACGTGAGCCTAAGAGAGTTTCAATGTCTGCTCTTGCTCTTTTTCCGATCTCTTTTAGCATCTTTCCTTGTTTACCGATGATGATTCCTTTTTGAGACGAACGTTCTACAATGATCGTTGCGTTTACAAACACGACGTTCTTTTCTTCGCGTTCTTTCATCTCCTCTATGACTACTGCTACGGAGTGTGGAATTTCTTCGCGTGTCAAATGAAGAACTTTCTCGCGAATTAATTCTGCAGTAATAAAACGCTCCGGATGATCGGTTACCTGGTCTTCAGGGTAAAATTGCGGCCCTTCTTCCATGTAGGAAACGATCTGTTCAAGAAGTGTGTCCACATTGTTTCCGTTAAGAGCAGAAATCGGAACAACTTCAGCAACGTCTAGCTTATTTCTATACATATCAATCAACGGCAATAATTGATCAGGATGTACTTTATCGATTTTATTTATGACTAAAAAGACCGGATTTTTCACATTTTGAAGTCTGTCGATAATGAACTGGTCACCACGGCCATAACCTTCTTCTGCATTAATAACAAACAGGATAAGGTCGACTTCATTTAAAGTTTGCTGAGCCGTTCTTGTCATAAAATCGCCTAGCTTATGCTTAGGTTTATGAATACCTGGTGTATCAATAAAGATGACTTGAGATTCATCAGTTGTATAAACCGCTTGAATCTTATTTCTTGTTGTTTGAGGCTTGTCACTCATTATGGCGATTTTCTGTCCGATCACTTTATTTAAAAGTGTGGATTTCCCTACGTTAGGTCTGCCGATAATCGTTACAAAACCTGATTTATAGCCTTCTTTAATCATTTAGATCCTCCGGTGAGAATGCACCAGGCAATAAATCTTTTACTAAGATCTCCTGTACATCACCTTTAAGGTTCGTTAAATAAACAGGCATTTCAGGCGGACATAACTCAGAGATAACTTGTCGGCACGCTCCACAAGGAGGTACAGGACGCTTCGTATCTGCTACAACAGCGATCGCGCTGAACTTCGTGTCACCTTCTGTATACGCTTTAAATAATGCCGTACGTTCGGCACAGCACGTTAAGCTGTAAGCGGCGTTCTCAATATTCGCTCCGTTATATACTTTACCTTCAACCGTTAGTAGAGCTGCACCTACTTGAAACTTAGAGTAAGGTACGTAAGCCTTTTCACGTGCGAGTTTCGCTTGATCCATCAATTGTTCTTTATTCATTACTCTTTCACCTTCTTAACAAATATAGCTTCATACTATCTATCAGCGGTTCAATAAATAGCAGTATACCGATTATAACAGCAAATATTGAAAAAACCAAAACTGCACCCGCCGCGGCGTCTTTTGCCTTCTTCGCGAGGGGATGTTTTTTCTCTGTTATGAGATCGATCGTGCTCTCTATCGCTGTATTTACAAGCTCAAGCGATAGTACAATGCCGATTACAATAAATAAAAGGACGAATCTCTCTTTAGAAAAATCAAGTGCAATCGCGAAAATAATCACGATTACACTCACAAAGGTATGAATTCTAAAATTTTGTTCCGATTTAAAGGTTGCGATTATTCCTGTAAAAGCAAAAACAAAACTTGAGAACAACTTTTTCCAAGCGATCATCTTTTTAGACCATATTGCTCCAGAATCTCTTCTTGTCTTCCAAACATTCTTTTTTCATCTTCATCGTTCATATGGTCATAGCCTAATAAATGCAAGAAGCCGTGAACGGCAAGAAAGCCCATTTCTCTTTCAAGTGAGTGTCCGTATTCTGCCGCTTGTCCCTTCGCAACATCAAGACAGATGATGATATCACCTAAGAACCTTGTCTCTTCACCACCGATGATCTCTGTCTCATCTTCACCCATTTCTTCCATAGCAAAAGAAATCACATCCGTTACACTATCTTTTTGTCTGTACTCATTGTTTATTTCTTGAATTCGTTCTTTCGTCACGATTGTTACTGATACTTCCGCTTGCCCTGTCTCTTCCATTTCTGCCGCTTTTTCAAGAACGTTACTTAATAACTCTTGAAATTCGGAGCTGTTTTCGTCAATCTCGTTTAAATACTCTACATGTAGCATCATTGTTTTTCCACCTTTTTTGTTTCTTCTGGATACTCAATTCTGGAATGAAAAATTCCTTTTAACGTTTCTGTAAGTGTTTTTGCAACGATGTCCAATTCTTTTAGCGTGATATCACATTCATCGAACTGACCATCTTCTAGCCTGTCATTAATAATTTTTCGTATGATCCCATCAATTTTAACAGGTGTTGGTTTCGTCAACGATCGAACAGCCGCTTCTACAGCATCAGAGATCCCGATGATTGCAACTTCTTTCGTTTGAGCTTTTGGTCCAGGATATCGGAAGTCCGATTCTGCTACTTCCTTATCTGTTAGCTGAGCTGCTTTATGATAAAAGAATTTTAGCAGGGTCGTTCCATGGTGCTGTTCAGCGATATCAATAATCTCTTTTGGAATCTTTTCTGCCCGGAGCATGTCAGCCCCATCATATGGGTGTGCCGTAATGATGGTCTTACTTAACTGTGGTGCTATCTTATCATGCGGGTTGTCCATATTCATCTGATTTTCAATAAAAAAATGCGGCCTTTTTGTTTTCCCAACGTCGTGGTAATAAGAACCAACTCTAGCTAGTAAACCGTTAGCACCAATAGACTCGCATGCCGCTTCTGAAAGGTTGGCGACCATGATGCTATGGTGATACGTCCCAGGTGCTTCCATGAGCACTTTTCTTAAAATTGGGTGGTTAGGATTCGAGAGCTCGATTAACTTTGTCACAGATAAAATGTTAAACGATGATTCTATGACCGGAAGAAGTCCTAGTGTTAACACAGCTGAAACAAAACCTGAAATGGCTGCACAACCAAGATCTAGCCCAATTTGCAGAGAAGTGAATTTTCCGTTTTGCAGCAATAACACACTCGCTACTGTTAGGATGGCAATAAAAGAAACAAAAAATCCAGCTTGCAAGATTTTCGAACGTTGTTGTGTCTTTCCTAAAAATACGATTCCTGAAATGCCATTAAATAAAACATACATACTCATTATGAAGTTAAAATTTCCAGCTGTTTGTTCGTTAAATATCAATGCTGCACTAAACGCAAAGATAATCGTAGACACGACTGCAAGCTCTTCATTAAACAACATCTTAATCATCATCGCTCCTGCCGCGACAGGGACAGCATACATGAGACTCATTAGACCAAGTTCTGTACTAACACTCAATACTTTCATCACAACGAGTGTTAAGGTGAACAGGAGAGCATAGATGGTTACATACTTACGAAAATGCTCTTTCTCACGCTCTTCTTTCATAAAATAATATAAACCAGCCATCACGATTAATACAAAAAGGAATAATCCGTAATAAGGATACGTTTTCATTTCCTGATCTAATAATCCAACCTTTTTGAGTCTATCAAAGATTTCAGGCGTGATTACTGCCCCGCTTTTAACGAGAACTTCTCCTTCTCGAATTACAACTTCTTCAACTTTGTCGCTCGCTTCTTTCCGTTTTTGGCGTGTTTTTTCTGTATCTAACGTTCTGTTCGCGATGATAAAGCTTCGTGTGATCTCTTCTGTTGCATTTCGAAGCGAATAAGGTAGATTATTATCACGTATTAATTGAATAGCTTCGCTTCTTGCTTCTTCTACTTCTTCGACCATAATTGGCTCTGATAAAACTCTGTTCACTACATCAGGAGCTAAATTCTTCACATTGGTTAATTCTGCTTTACTTGCTTCAGCGAGTGCAATATACGTTTCATCAGATATATCAGATTTATCGATTGAATCTTTTAATTGAATAACTTTTTGATCTAAAGAAAGAGTAGCTTCATCTTCTTTTTTCTTTTTTTCTTCAGATTCGTTAATGGTTATCACGATATCAAGTAAATCATCCAATTCTTCTGCCTGTATTAAAGCGAGGTCTTTATTAAACGTATACTCATTTTTTATACTTTCTTCAGCGAGCTTCTTTCTGGCTTCTGTCTGATCTTCTAACGGGATTGTGATAGGTGATTGAATGTCCCGTGGTGAACGCTCATAAACGTTAACATCCACTACATTAGGAGTTACGTTGCTGACTAAAAGGGAAAATAGAATGATTCCCATTACGATAAACGATACTGTTGCTACACTCAAACGAAAGTAATTAGACAAAAGATGCCTGAAATTGGCCAAACGCTACCACTCCTTAAACTGTACATCCTATTCTAATCTTAGCAAAAGTTGGTCAATTATGGTACTTCTCAATAAGAAAAGCTTAATTAATTGGTTTATTTATTCAATTTGCCACTAAAACCCGCTATACATACAAAAAACACGACTGAAGATCATCCTTTAAGGCAAAGAAAAAAGACTCCAAAATGGATGGAGTCCTTAGTCTTCGTATGTTTCATATGCTTCAATAATTCGCTGAACAAGTGGATGACGAACTACATCCAATTGTTTTAAGTATATAAAATCGATGCCTTTAACGCTTTCAAGCCTTTTTTCAGTTACTTTTAATCCCGATTCTTTTCCACGAGGAAGATCTATTTGAGTAAGATCACCTGTGATGACCATCTTCGATCCAAAACCAAGACGCGTTATAAACATCTTCATCTGTTCTGGTGTAGTATTTTGAGCCTCATCTAGAATGACAAAGCTTTCATCAAGTGTACGGCCTCTCATGTACGCCAGCGGAGCAATTTCAATCGTACCTCGCTCGATCAGCCTTTCTGTATGCTCAGCCCCTAGAAGGTCATGTAGAGCATCGTAGAGAGGACGCAGATAAGGATCTACTTTTTCTTTAAGATCGCCTGGGAGAAATCCTAAACTCTCACCCGCTTCAACAGCTGGACGAGTAAGCACGATCTTTTTCATCTTACCTTCTTTTAAAGCATTGACGGCCATAACAACCGCAAGATAGGTTTTCCCTGTACCAGCAGGACCGATACCAAATACGAGGTCGCGCTTTCTCATGGACTGCACATAGTGACGCTGTCCTAGCGTTTTTACACGAATTGGTTTTCCTTTGGCAGTAACAGCAATATCCTCTTCATAAAGCTCACTTAATTCATCCAGCATATTTTTTTCTGCAAGCTGAACAGCATAAACTATGTCTCTTTCTGAAATCTTGATACCTTTTCGCACCAACTTCAGCAGAACAAACAAAGTCTCTTCAACCATTTCTGCTTTATTCAGTTCACCTGATACTAAGATGTCTTCTCCTCTAGTGACTATACTTACGTTAAGCTTGTCTTCAATCACCTTTAAGAAAGCATCATTAGGGCCAAAAAGCGAAGCTGCTTCTGTCGTATTTTCGAGTTGTAATGAATTAAGTCTTTTCGTTTCTGACAAACTACTCATTCTCCTTGTTGGATAGGTATAGGTTGTGCAGATGCAATATTTTCAATTACTTGGTAGAGCATCGTTAGTTTAACTTTACCATTCGAGACGTTTTGTTGCCAAACTTTTTCACCATTAATTTTTGCGTCTTCTGGCAATTTTTTTGAAAGTTCCTTCTTCGCCATCTTTTTTCCTACTTCAATTGCTTCGGCTTTTGAATATGAACGTTTTACTCCATCTGTTTCCCTGAACTCTTTTTTTATATAAGAAAACGGCATTTTCCATTTGGCTAAATAAAGAGGTGATTCATTTAGTGTTTCCGTTTTATCTTTAAATTCTCCTTCTGAAAAACCGTATACAGGAACATTCAGTCCAAAGAGTGAAACATAATGCCTGTTTTTATATTTACCGGTGTAGGTTTGAAATGAAGTATTTAATGGTACTTCAACTTCTGTTTGATACCAGACTTCTCCCCAAATTTCACCTTTCGCACTTACAAGCTGCGGCTTTTTTTCTTTTCCGATCAGACCTGAGACTAATAAAGATCCTTTTTTGACATAGTCGTTAACACCTACAATAGGTTGTCCCTTTTCAACGAATACGGAATGAATAACAGCCTCCTTTGTGGCAACAAGATGCCTCGGCCCTGTAACTTGTTTAGCTTCTGGAATCTCTTTTTCCACTACTTCAAACCGATAAGAAGTACCATGCTGAGTGACACCGATCCAAGTAACGTTATCCATCTTCTCTGTTAGATCTCGCTGTATCTCTCTAACATTCGGCAACAAGAAAATAAATTTACCTTTTGTTACTCCAAGTTCTACTGCTGCTTTTCTTAACTCGTATTCTGTCTTAGGATTTGCCCCCGTAACATTTATATTCCAAATCATATTAGATAATAAAAATAATAAAAAGATAAACGATAGCATACCAAGGATAAAACCGTTTCTCTTCCACATTCTTTTTAGAAGAAAAGGCGTCCCCTTCTTTTCTTTAATCCTAATCTTCAACTTGTTTTCTTTTAAGATCCCTCTTGCTTTTTGTACATCTGTGACAGATATGGAGACGAGCGCACGGTTGTTATCAAGAGGCTGGATATCCCATATGCTAATACCAGATTGAATACACGTATTGATAAATGAACTAGAATCTTGTCCAATAATCTCTACCCTTACATATCCTTTCAAATGGTTCCATTTCGTTTTCATCTTTTCCCTCCCTGTGCAATAAAGTCTTATTCGTTTTCGAAGTCGACAGAAGCGATCGTACCTTCTAATAAGATTTCTTCCGGTAAGATCGTTTTAATAACAAACTCGCTTCCTTTTATATGAAGCATGCCTTGTTTTAGCTTGAGTGTGAGTTGTTCATTCGAGAACGCTTTAACTCCTCTATGGTTCTCAATATATATGTGCAGCTGTCCGATCATCGTGATCCGGGGTAGATCCATCACTACATCTGCTGGTAGCTCAAGGTTTTGCATCATCCATTTATTCACTTGCTGCCGCAATTTGCCCATAAAAAAACCCCCTCTCTCCATTTTTATGAGAGAAGGGGGGAAACTATCACTCTAAATACAAGTATCTCTTTCTTTAAGAACGCTTTTGCAACGCTTTAGGCTTTGAAAGAATCTCGGACCATATGACTGCTTTTTGCAATTCTTGTTGATCTACTTTAAAATCGTTCATAATTTTATCTTCTTTATCTTGATATCGGTTAGAGACTTTTTCTGCCTGTTTAACCTGACGTTGATTGGTTCGGCGTTCATATACTTTGTCAGCCATTTTCGCTGTTCCTATTTCAATCGCCTTTTCCGCTTTTTTCAATTCGTTGGCTGTAGGTTCAGCTGGCAAACCAAAAGGAGAAACAGTTTGTTTTGGATTTTCTCTATTCTGTCGATTAGGTTCCGCACGTTTTGTTTCCTTCATTTCTTTTTGGCGTTTAAAGACACTATACAAGCCGCCTGCAATCAGAATAACAAAAGCGATATTTGCTAGTAAGAGTTCAATAATCGCTTCTATAATAATCATACTTACAACTTCCGTCCTTTATCATCATTCTCTTTATCAGGGTTTGATGATTTACTGATGGATTCACGCATCGTCGTGTCCGCCATTATGTTCTTCATGTTCATATAATCCATAAAACCCATGTTACCAGAACGAAGAGCTTCTGCTAATGCCATTGGAACCTCTGCTTCTGCTTCTACAACTTTTGCTCTCATCTCTTGTACTTTTGCCTTCATCTCTTGCTCTTTAGCTACCGCCATCGCACGTCTTTCTTCTGCTTTTGCTTGAGCGATATTTTTATCTGCCATCGCTTGATCTGTTTGAAGTTCCGCTCCGATGTTCTTGCCAATATCAATGTCTGCAATATCAATGGACAGAATCTCAAAAGCCGTTCCTGCATCTAATCCTTTTGATAAAACGGTCTGTGAGATCAGATCTGGATTTTCAAGCACTTTTTTGTGTGTCGCTGAAGAACCGATCGTACTAACAATCCCTTCACCAACACGGGCGATTATCGTTTCTTCACCAGCTCCACCTACTAGACGATCGATATTCGCACGAACTGTAATTCTGGCTTTTGCTTTCACTTCAATCCCATCTAATGCTACACCCGCAATAAAAGGTGTTTCAATTACTTTAGGGTTTACACTCATTTGAACGGCTTCGAGTACATCACGTCCCGCAAGATCAATGGCTGCTGCTCTCTCGAAGCTTAGTTCTATATTTGCTCGATGCGCTGCAATCAACGCATTTACTACTCTGTCAACATTCCCTCCAGCTAGGTAATGACTTTCAAGCTGGTTCGTACTTAAATCTAACCCCGCTTTTACCGCTTTAATCAATGGATTAACTACACGGTTTGGAATAACTCTTCTTAATCTCATCCCGACCAAAGTAAATATCCCTACTCTTACTCCTGCTGCTAATGCAGAAATCCATAACATAACGGGCACAAACGTAAATAATACAGCTAATGCGATTACAATCAACCCTATAACTACGATGCTGGCGATCGATCCGAATTCTAACATCTACACACTCTCCATTCGTTATTTATTCATTATTTTTTTCAATAGCTCTTACTACAACACGTCCACCAGAAACTTTAATGATTTTTACAGTCGTGCCTTTTTCAATATACGATCCTTCAGTTACTACATCTAAGAACTCATCATCAAGCTTTAAACTGCCAGAAGGGCGTAATGTTGTCGCTGTTACGCCAATCCTGCCTGTTAAATCTTCACGTTCTTTGTGAGATAGATAACCTTTTTCAGAGCTCGTTGAATCAAATAGTACGAGTTTCTTTAAAGAACCGTTATAACCAAATGATCGTAAGAAGAAGTAAGATCCAATGATTGTAACAACAATCGCAATTGCAATGGCGATTAAGATTCCTGTTAATGATCCACCTGCCATGATCAATCCTGTTAACACGGCCAACACCCCCAGTATACCGATAATACCACCTGGTAGAAACAACTCTAGGATCAGTAAGATCAGTCCAACACCAAATAAAATAATTGCTTCCCAACCGGCAAGACCGGCTATCATATGACCGTAAAAAAATAGCAATAATGATAATGCACCGATAGAACCTGCAATTCCAAAACCAGGTGTATAGAGCTCTAATACAAGACCTAAGCTTCCTAAAGATAAAAGAATAGGCACGACAACAGGATTTGTAACAAAACGTGCTATCTTATCCGCGAAAGTAGGATTAGACTCTAAAATCTTAGCATCCTCCAAATTCAGATGTGCTAGCAGTTCTTGACGATCTTCTGCAATTTTTTCTGCATATCCTACTTTTAATGCTTCACTGGCTGTAAGAGTAAGCAGCTCACCTTTTTCTAAGCCAAGTTCAGGAATCTCAACGTCTGGGTCTACCATCGCCTCAGCATATATGGGAGTCCTCTCATTCAGCTCTGCTGCTGCGAGCATTTCCGCTTTCCAAGCAGACTCTGCTTTTTGTCCAGCGGTATTTCCTTGGCTATCGATGACAGCGGCAGATCCAATTGTTGTAGATGGCTTCATAACAATTTGGTCGGCATTTAAGGCGATATACGCTCCTGCTGAAAAAGCATTTTTAACCACGTAAGCTGTAATTGGAATTTCTGAGTCTCTCATGACTTTTGCAATATGTAATGCTGCGTCTACTCGGCCACCAGGAGTATAGATCTCTAGAACGATATGATCCGTTCCATCTTTTTTTGCCTTTTGGATACTTCGATCTAAAAACGCTTCAAGACCTCTTTCTACTTCATGTTCTACAGGTATAAAAGTAACCGTCTTTCCTTTACCTGCTGAGAATACTTGTGAAGTTGAAAGCACTCCATATATTCCCCAGATCAGACAAAGCATATAGATGAGCAGTCGAATCCTTTTCACAAACTAACACCCCCTCCACTCTATTTTACGTTAATTTGTGGAAAAAAGTTTCAAAAAATAAGAAAACGCCCTGTATAAATACAGAGCGTTTGTCATTTCAATTATGATAGTTGTTGCTGAACAATACGATTAACGAGTCCGCCATCGGCTTTCCCTTTAACTTTAGGCATGAGAGCCCCCATAACTTTACCCATATCAGCTTTTGAAGCAGCACCTATTTCAGAAATGGTTTGAGCAACGATTTCTTGAAGTTCTTCTTCTGTGAGCTGTTTTGGTAAATATGGCGTAAGAACAGCAATTTCATCTTGAAGTCCAGCGACTAAATCATCGCGGCCAGCTTTTTCGAATTCTTGGAGGGAGTCTTTTCTTTGTTTCATTTCGCGTACAAGAACGGTAAGCTCTTCTTCCTCATTTAATTCACGGCCTTGCTTGATGGCCTCATTTTGAAGTGATGCCTTAAGCATGCGAATTACAGAAAGCTTCTGCTTGTTCTTGTCCTTCATCGCTTGTTTCATATCTTGATTTAATTCATTAAGAAGACTCATATTACTAACTTACACCCCGCTTAGAACTTACGCTTTCTTGCTGCCTCAGCCTTCTTCTTACGCTTTACGCTTGGCTTTTCATAATGCTTGCGCTTTTTAACTTCAGCCAATGTTCCATCTTTGGAAACGGATCTTTTAAAACGACGAAGAGCATCATCAATGGATTCATTCTTGCGAATACGTGTTTCTGCCATTTGTATTTCCCTCCCTCCAGACCACCCTTACATAAAGTAAAGATGCGTCACATATCTTTTGCCATTATAATATATCCTTGCAATACGGTCAACTCAATTTAAACAAGTTGGTCGGAGAGAGCAGGTAATTATTCAAAAACAGATATTAATAGTCTGAAGTGGATGTTCCGCCTTCAACAATCGCGATTCCTGCACTAGCACCAATACGAGTCGCACCAGCTTCAATCATAGCTAAAGCTGTCTCACGGTCTCTAACTGCTCCAGATGCTTTTACACCAATATTTGGTCCAACAGTTTTACGCATTAATTTGATATCTTCTACAGTTGCTCCACCAGTAGAGAATCCTGTTGAAGTTTTAACAAAATCAATTCCAGCTTTTACAGCAATTTCACATGCTTTTACTTTTTCTTCATCCGTTAAAAGACACGTTTCAATAATGATTTTAGTAAGTGCTTTACCTTTAGCTGCTTCAACAACAGCACGAACATCTTGTTCAACTAGCTCATAGTTTCCATCTTTTAAAGCCCCAATGTTAATAACCATATCAACTTCAGTAGCACCATTTTCAATCGCATTCTTCGTTTCGAACGCTTTTACTTCTGGAGTGTTTGCACCTAATGGAAAACCAATTACAGTACAAACCGCTACATCTGAACCTTTTAATTGTTCGAATGCTGTATAAACCCAAGTTGGATTAACACAAACAGAAAAGAAATTATATTTTTTAGCTTCCTCACAAAGAGTTAAGATTTCTTTCTTTGAAGTTTCAGCTTTTAATGCTGTGTGGTCGATCATTCTTGCAACGTTTAAATTGCTCATTTCAACAAACCCTTTCTAAATAAAAAAATTAAACAACGTTAGTATCATAACAAATTTTTCGACATAAATCGAGCATCTAAAATATTTTTACAGAGAGGTACAATAAACACCCGAAACCCCTAGTATGTTTTTAAAAAAACATCCTGGTATGAACGCCAGGATGTTAGCTTGATACAGCTTGCTTTAGGATTTCTTCCATTTCTTGTTTTACAAAGACACCTTTATTATAAGGATACCCAGCTTCAGTAATTTTCACTTTTACTAATTTCCCAATCATCTCTTCGTTTCCTTCAAATAAAACTTTAAGATAGTTTGGTGTGTATCCTACGTATAGTTTGTTCGTAGTGTCTTCTTTAAAAGCCTCTTCAGGAATTACTTCAACAACTGTATCTTCATAGTTGGATGCATATTCTTTAGCTAATTGATCTGAAAGAGCGATCAGCTTGTGTACACGTTCGTTCTTAATATCCTCTGGGACCTGATCCTCCATCTTAGCAGCTGGTGTACCAGTACGCTTAGAATAAGGGAATACATGAAGTTCCATAAATTTATGTTTCTCAATGAATCGATACGTCTCCATGAACTCTTCCTCAGTCTCACCTGGAAAACCAACAATTACATCTGAAGTAATCGCAAGTCCTGGAAGTGCTTCTTTAAGACGGTCTAATCTTTCACCGAACATTTCCATTGAATATTTTCTTCTCATTCGTTGGAGCACAGTGTTTGAACCAGATTGAAGTGGTATATGCAGATGAGGAACTACTTTGTCTGATCTGCCCATAACTTCAATCACTTCATCTGAGATCTGGCTAGCCTCAATCGATGAAATACGGATACGTTTTAATCCAGAGATGTTCTTATCAAGGTCATCTAACAGCTTCGCAAAAGAATAATCCTTCATATCTTCTCCGTATCCAGCTGTATGAATGCCTGTTAGAACGATCTCTTTGTAACCAGAATCTACAAGCTGCTGTGCTTGAGAAAGTACATCTTCAGGTTTACGAGAACGAAGGAGGCCTCTTGCCCAAGGAATAATGCAGAACGTACAAAAATTATTGCAGCCTTCCTGTATCTTAAGCGATGCTCTTGTTCGATCAGTAAATGCAGGAACATCTAGTTCCTCATATACACGTGCCTTCATGATGTTTGAAACTCCATTAATAGGCATACGTTCTTCTTTATATTGTTGAATGTAAGTGAGCATTTTAGAACGGTCTTGCGTGCCGACAACAACGTCAACTCCTGGAATCGCCATAATCTCAGCAGGCGACGTTTGAGCGTAACAACCTGTAACGCAAATAACAGCGTCCGGGTTCTTTCGAATGGCTCTCCGTATAACCTGTCTGCTTTTTTTATCTCCCGTATTCGTTACGGTACATGTATTGATCACATAGACGTCTGCTGTACTATCAAAATCTGTACGTTCGTATCCTTCAGCTTGAAAAAGCTGCCAGATCGCTTCTGTCTCATAGTGGTTTACTTTACAACCTAATGTATGAAATGCAACGGATGGCATATTGATCACCCCTTTAATTCAAAATGATATGATATAGCTGATAATAGATACAACGGTGCTGTTTCCGTTCTTAATATCCTCGGACCCAGCCCGCACAATACAAATCCATGATCACTTAACAAGGTTGCTTCTTTATCACTGATGCCACCTTCTGGACCGATCACACAAAGGATTGAGTCTCCTAAATCAGCTGAGCTTAAAGCTGAAGCAAATTTAGAAATTTCGTTCTGTTTTGCTTCTTCTTCAAATGCAACGATTTTTATCTTATACTGTTCTGCCATTTTTAGCAAATCAGAAAAAGAACCAGGATTCAAAATGACTGGAACCCGGTTTCTATGTGACTGTTCTGCTGCTTCTTTTGCGATTTTTTCGAGTCTTTCTTTTTTCTTAACTGCTTTTTTGTCATCCCACTTTACAACAGATCGGTCTGCAGAAAATGGAAAAAAGGATAAAGCACCAAGTTCGGTACCTTTTTGGATGATGTATTCTAACTTATCCCCTTTTGGCAGTCCTTGAGCAATGGTAACAGAGACAGGAAGCTCAGCACTCTTCTCAATATCATTGACGATCTTCGTCTCTACTTCGGTACCGTCGACCTCTATGATTTCACACAAAGATGTACGGCCTTTGTTATCACAGCAGATGAAATGGTCTCCTACTTGCATTCTCATCACCTTTAAGATGTGCTTGGCATCGTCCCCTGTAATCGTAACGACGTCATCTTTCCAGTTTTCTGATGAAACAAAGTACCTTTGCATGAAATGCACTTCCTATCCTATTCCTTATTTTGAGCAACAATCGCAACCCAATCTTCCATCTCTAGTACTTCTACGATCTTGAATCCGTGCTCTTCCAATTTTGCTTTGACATCGCGTTTTTTCCCTTGAATAATTCCGGACGTTATAAAATAACCCCCTGGCTTTAACACTTTAGCTGTATCTTCAACAAACAAGAGTATGATTTCTGCTAAAAGGTTCCCTACTACAAGGTCAACTGGGCCTTCAATCCCTTTTAAGAGATCATTCTGATCAACCTGCACTTTTTGGTTTACTTTGTTCAATTTCACATTCAAACGGGCAGAATTTACTGCAACTTCATCCAGGTCATACGCCTCAACTTTGTTAGCACCTAACATAGCTGATGCAATGCTTAATACACCAGATCCTGTTCCAACATCAATCACTGAATCACCTTCAGCAATATATTTTTCAATAGCTTGTAAGCTCATAACAGTTGTTGGATGTGTTCCTGTACCAAACGCCATACCTGGATCAAGTTCAATAATAAGTTCATCAGAATGTACAGGTTTATAATCTTCCCATGTAGGAGTGATCGTGATCCGCTTTGAGATCTTTACTGGCTTATAATATTTTTTCCAAGCGGTCGCCCATTCTTCCTCATTCACTTCTGAAATGGAAATCGTGTTTGCCCCGATATCAATATCAAATTTCACAAGATTTGTGATCGATTGTTTGATTTCTTCTACCGTTTCACCTAAAAAACTGTTAACAGGTAAGTAAGCTTTTAATATTACACCTTCAGAAGGATAATCTGAAGGGTTCAGCTGATAGATTTCGCCAAATACGGATTGACGCTCTTTTGAGAGGTCATCTACATCCTCAATCACAACTCCGCTAGCTCCTGCCTCATGTAAAATATTCGATACTGGTTCAACAGCTTCCTGAGTAGTGTGGATGCTAATCTCTGACCATTTCATCATATCAACTCCGTTTATTAGTTTGGCTTTTAAAAATTTCAAGCAATTCCCTTGGCACTATTGAGGGTGGTTGATTTCCACACCAGGTTGCTCGCTTTCCGCGGGGCGTGCGGTGAGCCCCCTTGCCGCTCTGCACCATAAGGGGTCTCACCTGGCCGCTCCTCCCGCAGGAGTCTCGCACCTTGCGTTCCAATCAACTTGTCAATGATGTTTATACACATAAAGCAACAATCTTTTAGAAAAAAACTTAAAGATTCCTTAATGCTTGTAGGAATATATTTAGGTATTTCATATGGGTTTTACTCGCCTTTAAATGCACGTTTTACTTTGTCGAAAAATCCATCTTGTTGCTCATCCGGCATGCTTCCACTGATTTCTGAGAAGTCACGAAGAAGCTGCTTTTGTTTTTCTGTTAGATTTTTTGGTGTGATGACTTTAATTTGAATGTGCTGGTCACCTTGACCTCTTCCGTGAACGTTCTTAACACCTTTTCCTCTTAAGCGGAAATGAGTTCCTGTCTGTGTACCTGCTGGAATCTTCAGCTTAACTTTTCCATATAGTGTCGGAACTTCAATCTCATCACCTAATGCGGCTTGAGAGAACGTTAACGGCATCTCACAAAGGATATCATCTCCATCACGTTCAAAGAACTCATGATCTGCTACTTGGAAGACCACATAAAGATCACCCGCAGGACCGCCGTTCACCCCTGCTTCACCGTGTCCAGACATACGGATCTGCTGGCCATTGTCTACACCAGCTGGCACTTTAACAGAAATCTTCTTGTTTTTGCGCACTTTCCCATTACCATGACACGTCTTACATTTGTCTTTTATGATTTTTCCTGTTCCACTACAGTGATTACATACTCGGCGATTAACAATACGGCCAAACGGTGTGTTCTGTTCAACATTCAACTGACCGCTTCCGTTACAATGTGAACACGTCTCAGGCTTTGTTCCTGGCTTTGCACCCGATCCATGACACGTTTCACAAGATTCTTCTGTAGGAATCTGTATTTCGGTATCTTTACCGAATACCGCATCTTCAAAAGATAGTCTAAGACCATACTGAAGATCGTTTCCTTGACGAGGACCGTTTGGATTTCTTCGTCCTCCTCCTCCACCAAAGAACATATCAAAAATATCGCCAAAGCCATCAAAACCAGCTCCGCCCCCACCGAATCCTTGGTTTGGATCGGTATGGCCAAATTGGTCATAATGTGCTTTCTTTTGAGGATCACTCAGTGTTTCATAAGCATCTTTTACTTCTTTAAATTTATTTTCCGCATCTGCCTCTTTATTTACATCTGGGTGATACTTTCTGGCAAGTTTACGGTATGCTTTTTTCACCTCATCGTTTGAGGCATTTTTATCTAATCCAAGTACTTCGTAATAATCTCGTTTACTCATATAGGACACTCCCGAATTCTCACATAAAAGTTATCTTACCATTGAATACCACCTGACTCAAGACGAAAACTGCAAAGGTTTTGTTACGTCTTAAGTCAAATTAACTAAAAAAGTCAACTCAGAAAAAAAGTCAAAGTCAAGATGACCTGACTTTGACTTTTATCTGCTAAGTGTTACTTTTTATCGTCGTTTACTTCTTCGTAATCAGCGTCTACGATGTTGTCATCGTTCTTCGTTGATTGTCCTTCTGCATCGCCCTGAGCTTGAGCTTGTTGAGCTGCTTGCTCATAAAGTTTTACAGAAAGTTGTTGAACGATTTCGCTCAATGCTTCTTTTTCTTTCTTAATCGTTTCGATATCGTCACCTTCAAGAGCTTTTTTCAAGCTCTCTTTTGCTTCTTCAGCTTTCTTCACTTCAGCTTCGTCTACTTTGCCTTCAAGGTCTTTCAACGTTTTATCAACTGTGAAAACAAGTTGATCTGCTTCATTTCTAGTGTCGATCTCTTCACGTTTCTTCTTATCCGACTCTGCATTTTCTTCAGCATCTTTTACCATGCGATCGATTTCTTCATCAGAAAGTCCTGTAGAAGATTTAATCGTAATGGATTGTTCTTTGTTCGTACCTAGATCTTTAGCACGTACGTTTACAATACCGTTCGCATCGATGTCAAAGCTTACTTCGATTTGAGGCACTCCGCGTGGTGCTGGTGGGATCTCAGATAACTGGAATCTTCCAAGCGTCTTATTGTGTGCTGCCATTTCACGCTCTCCTTGAAGAACATGGATATCTACTGACGTCTGGTTATCAGCAGCCGTTGAGAACGTTTGAGATTTTGAAGTTGGAATCGTCGTGTTACGATCGATTAATCTTGTAAACACGCCGCCCATCGTTTCAATACCTAATGAAAGTGGTGTTACGTCAAGAAGAACAACATCTTTCACATCTCCTGCAAGTACTCCACCTTGAATTGCAGCACCAAGTGCAACAACTTCGTCAGGGTTTACGCCTTTATGCGGATCTTTACCTGTGAACTTCTTGATTGCTTCTTGTACAGCTGGAATACGAGTTGATCCACCAACAAGAATAACTTTATCAAGGTCAGATGGTGACATCCCAGCATCATTTAGCGCTTGACGAGTAGGTCCCATCGTACGTTCAACTAAGTCTGAAGATAGATCTTCAAATTTTGCACGTGATAAGTTTAATTCTAAGTGCTTAGGTCCAGAAGCATCAGCTGTGATGAACGGTAGTGAGATTTGTGTAGATGTTACACCAGAAAGGTCTTTCTTCGCTTTCTCTGCAGCATCTTTTAGGCGTTGTAGTGCCATTTTATCTTGAGAAAGATCGATACCGTTCTCTTTCTTAAATTCGCTTACTAGATAGTCGATGATCACTTGGTCAAAGTCATCTCCACCAAGCTTGTTATCACCAGATGTTGCTTTAACTTCGAAGAAGCCATCTCCTAGTTCAAGGATGGAAACGTCAAACGTACCACCACCAAGGTCAAATACTAAGATTGTTTGGTCTTCATCTTTTTCAAGTCCATATGCTAATGCAGCTGCTGTTGGCTCGTTTACAATACGCTCAACTTGAAGTCCAGCAATCTGCCCAGCATCTTTAGTAGCTTGACGCTGTGCATCATTGAAATATGCAGGAACTGTAATTACCGCTTTTTCAACTTTTTCTCCAAGATAATCTTCGGCATGAGATTTTAATTTTTGCAGGATGATCGCAGAGATCTCTTGTGGCGTATAATCTTTGCCTTCAACTGTTTCTTTATGATCAGTTCCCATGTAACGTTTGATCGACATGATTGTGTTCGGGTTCGTTACAGCTTGTCGTTTTGCTACTTCTCCAACTGAACGATCTCCATCTTTGAAAGCTACAACAGATGGTGTTGTACGGTTACCTTCCGGGTTTGGAATAACTACCGCTTCTCCACCTTCCATAACAGCTATACAAGAGTTTGTTGTACCTAAGTCAATACCGATGATTTTACTCATGTTTTTTCCCTCCATCATTCATATGTAGTTTTATCTACGCGTTTACTTTTACCATCGCAGGTCGAATAACTCGATCTTTTAACATATAACCTTTTTGCAGTTCCTCAATAACTGTATTGGATTCTATTTCAGAATCTTCCACTTGCATAACTGCTTGATGCAGGTTGGGGTCAAACGTTTGACCGACTGACGGAATTTCTGTCAGACCTTCTTGTTTAAGTGCATCCGCTAGTTGACGATAAACCATTTCCATTCCTTGAATAAGGGTTTTGGTCTGATCGTTTGTAGCTTCAGTCTTCAAAGCACGCTCAAAGTTATCGAGTGCAGGTAATAACTGTTCAAGAAGACTTTGAGATTTATATTTAAGGCTCGCTGCCTGTTCTTCTCTTGTTCTGCGGCGGAAATTATCATAATCCGCTTGAAGGCGAAGATTTTTTTGGCTGGCTTCCTCAAGCTTTGCTTCTAGCTCTGAAATCCGTTGTTGTTCTTCAGTTAGAGGTTCTTCCGTAGTAGATTCCACTTCTTCAACAACAACTTCTTCTGTTTCTGTTACTTCTTCATTCACATCAGTTTGTGTTTGATCTTGAGTGATGTCCTCTTTGTTCATGCTTTCACCTCCCTAAAGTAATCCACTAATTTGAAAAATCGTTTAATATGTTGGTCATTTCCTTTGACAATGAATCTAATAATGAGATGACCTTTTGATATTCCATTCTGGTTGGACCGATTAATGAGATCGTACCTATATGTTTACCATGCATCGTGTAAGAGGCATTGATAACACTACAATTCTTCATCGCTTCATGCTCATTTTCTGTTCCGATCCTTATGGTAAGCCCTTTTTCTGTAGATGACACGAGCTTTTCCATTAAGTCACGCGTTTCTAAAAAATCTAGAAGCGGTCTAACTTTATCTAAATCTCGAAATTCAGGCTGAGAAAGCATATTTGTTTTCCCGCCATAAAAAAGCTTTTCCTTCTTGCTCCATAAAAGAAGCTGATCTAAGAATACGCCCATGTTTTGATAATCTTTAAGGTGTTTTTTAAACACCGCCGAAAGTTCTTTTTGTATCCGTGTGTTCAATTCTATCAATCGAACACCTGCAAGCCTTTCGTTTAGAATATTCACGAGCTTTTCTAGTTCTGAAGGTTCAATCGTATCAGGCAGTACAATCTGTCTGTTCTCAACATGTCCCGTGTTCGTCACAAAGATTGCCACTGCGACTTGGGAAGAGATCGGAATGATCTGCATGTGCTTTAACTTCATGTCTAATGCGTTAGGTCCTAACACTACAGATGTATAGTTTGTCAGATCTGATAGAATCTTAGCTGATTGATCAAATAATGCCTCTGCCTCCTGGACCTTTTCTGTAAATAAAAATTCTGAATGACCTATCTCACTCTCTTTCATAGAAAGAGAAGGAAGCAGGTGGTCCACGTAAAATCGATATCCTTTTTCAGATGGTATTCTACCAGATGATGTATGGGTTTTCTCTAGAAAGCCAAGATCCTCCAAGTCCGCAAGTTCGTTTCGAATCGTTGCGGGACTGTAGGTAATGTCCTCTCGTTTAGAGATCGTACGGGAACCCACAGGCTCAACATGCTTAATATAGTCATCTATTAAAACACGAAGAATAAAGAGTTGTCGTTCCGTTAACATACCATCACCCCACTTGTTAGCACTCTTAAAGAGCGAGTGCTAAATCTATAATATAAGTTACCAAAAGGTACTCTCCGTTGTCAATCTAAAACTACACCAATAAATTCTTGGAAGACTTCGTTGCCTAATGGTCTTCCATCCTTGGTTAAAACGAGCGTGTCTTCTCGCTGTTCTAGCCAGCCTTTTTGAATGAGTCTTTGAATAGGTTCTTTATAAATATCAAACATGGATCTGCCATATCGACTCATAAACGTCGTATCAGAAACACCTTCCTGTTTCCGAAGGCCCATGAACATTTCTTCTTCCATCTTTTCAGATAGTGGAACCTGATGTTCTTCGATATACGGAAAACCATGTTCCGCGACCAAGTTCATATATTGTTTTAGTGGACCCGCATTTCTTCTTCTTGTTCCTTCAACATAACTGTGAGCCCCAGCACCTATACCAAAATATTCGTTATTGTTCCAGTATTGGAGATTATGCTTGCTCTCAAACCCTGGAATTGCAAAATTGCTGATCTCATATTGTTTGAAACCTTTTTTATCAAGTGCCTCAATTAAATATTCATACATGGCAGCTTCAAGCTCTTGCTCCGGAAGAGTCAACTTTCCTTTTTGAGCCAAGTTATAAAAAACGGTTTTCTTTTCGATCTGCAGCGAATAAGAAGAAATGTGAGGAACATCTAATGCTAATGCTTCATCTACCGATTCCTTAAACATATCCATCGTTTGGCCTGGTAATCCAAACATGAGGTCGATCGACATGTTATCAATACCTGCTTTTTTTGCCTCTCTAACCGTAGAATAGATATCTTCTTTGTTATGTGTTCTGCCTAATTTTTTTAACAAAGAAGACTGGAAAGCTTGAACGCCAACACTTAGCCTGTTAACTCCATTCTCTTTTAAAACTGCAATTTTTTCTTTTGTTGTCTGCTCTGGGTTCGCTTCAACAGTGAATTCTTTTAGAGATCTGTTACCTAGCACTTCATTCACATCACTCAAGAACGTCTGCAGCTGCTGTTCGCTCAAAGAAGTTGGTGTTCCACCACCTACGAAGATGGTTTCCATCTCATAATCCTTGAATCTCGTCGTTGTATGAATCATCTCTTTTTTCATAGATTGTAGATATTCATCCACTGGCTGCTGATGAATAAATATCTTGTTAAAATCGCAATAATGACAAATTTGTACACAGAATGGAATATGCAGATACGCCGCTTTTAGCAAGATGTTCACCGCCTTTTTGTCTCATAAATTAGGAAAGACCGCTAGAATTGCCTTCGCGGTCTTAAGTTGCTTTTTATTTGTTGTTATTATTTGTATCATCCATACGAAGAACCGCCATGAACGCTTCTTGCGGAACGTCTACTCGACCGATGGTCTTCATACGCTTCTTACCTTCTTTTTGCTTATCTAAAAGCTTACGCTTACGAGAGATATCTCCACCGTAACATTTAGCCAAAACGTTCTTACGTAATGCTTTAATGTTTGAACGAGCCACAATCTTCTGTCCGATTGCCGCTTGGATCGGCACTTCGAACTGCTGACGCGGAATAAGCTCTTTCAGCTTTTCAACGACTACCTTTCCACGCTCATATGCAAAATCTTTATGAACGATTACAGACAGTGCATCGATCTTCTCGTTGTTCAGTAATATTTCCATTTTAACCAGCTTAGATGGTTTATAACCAATCAATTCATAGTCAAGAGATGCATATCCCTTCGTACTCGATTTCAACTGATCAAAGAAATCATACACGATCTCTGAAAGAGGAATCTCATATAAGACATTTACACGGTTGTTTTCTAAATAATCCATCGTCATGAAGATACCGCGTTTCTTTTGACAGATCTCCATAATCGTACCAACATAATCGTTCGGCGTCATGATAGATGCTTTAACATAAGGTTCTTCAACTACAGAAATCTTCTGTGCTTCTGGCATGTTCGCCGGGTTATCAACAATGATCTTCTCTCCATCCGTCATCGTAACATTGTAGATAACACTCGGAGCTGTCGCGATCAAGTCGATGTTGAACTCACGCTCGATACGCTCTTGGATGATCTCCATGTGAAGCAGTCCTAAGAATCCGCAACGGAAACCAAAACCAAGTGCTTGAGATGTTTCTGGCTCATATTGAAGAGCAGAATCATTTAACACTAATCGTTCTAACGCTTCACGAAGATCGTTATATTTCGCTGTGTCTACTGGATATAATCCGCAGTAAACCATCGGGTTCATCTTTCTATAACCAGGCAGAGGTTCAGATGCGCCTTTTACTGCACTCGTTATCGTATCCCCGACTTGTGTGTCTCCAACATTTTTGATCGAAGCGGTTAAGAATCCTACATCACCAACCGTTAAAAAGTCTTTTTGAACCGCTTTTGGTGTAAACACCCCAAGCTCAAGTACTTCAAACTCTTTACCTGTCGCCATCATCTTAATCTTATCGCCGACTTTTACTGTACCTTCAGCTACTCGAATATACGTAACAACACCTCTATATGGATCATAAAGAGAGTCAAAGATAAGTGCTTTTAACGGCCCTTCCGGATCACCAGGTGGCGCCGGTACTTTTGCTACGATCTGTTCAAGAATATCTTGAATACCGATACCCGCTTTAGCTGAAGCAAGTACTGCCTCTGACGCATCCAGTCCGATAACATCCTCAATCTCCTGACGCACACGTTCAGGCTCTGCACTTGGCAGATCGATCTTGTTGATAACCGGTAATATCTCTAGATCGTTCTCAAGTGCGAGATACACGTTTGCGAGCGTCTGTGCTTCAATCCCTTGAGCAGCATCCACGATAAGCAATGCTCCTTCGCAGGCTGCTAAGCTTCTAGACACTTCGTATGTAAAATCTACATGTCCTGGGGTATCAATTAAGTGGAACGTATAAATCTCGCCATCTTTAGCTTTATATTGAAGCTGAACGGCATTCAATTTAATCGTTATTCCACGTTCACGTTCAAGATCCATCGAGTCTAACAGCTGCTCTTTCATCTCACGCTGTGTTAGTGCACTCGTTTCTTCCAAAATTCTGTCCGCTAAAGTGGATTTCCCATGGTCAATATGTGCAATTATGGAGAAATTCCTGATCTTAGCTTGTCTTTTTAATTTTTCTTCTCTATTCATTATACGTTCACTCCTACAATTTTAGGAAAAGTCACTAGCTTTGATTATAGCAATACAAAGTATCTGTTTCAATCACAACCTAAAAAAATAGGGTGAAGGCGCGTTTTACGTTCATAGTAACTTTTTACAAAATTTTATTCTGTTCATTTTGATCATTTTTAAATTCTATGGTGAATGGTGAAAGTCATTTAAACAAAAAGAACCGATAAAGGATAGAATCCTCTATGGTTCTAGGGTGAAAATACAGCTAGCATCTCACTAATGATAACACCAAATATAGAGATCATGACACCAAAAGCTGATGAAATCCACGATGTAAGTCTTTGTCCAAGTGCTGAAAACACATTGAACGAATCTATTTTACTTAACGTTTCTTGTTTCGCTTTTATATCATGACTTGTTGCTGAGGCAGGGTTTTGTTTCGTTTCTTCTTGTTTGATTGAAGGATTTGAACTTGATTCAACACTTTCTTGTGAAGAGCCTTTTAGCTCATCCATTTCAAAGTGTGCTTTTTGAATACCAAATAAAACCCCAAATAAAAGAATAGTTACCAGTCCGAAACACTTTAACATAAATTTTGTCATGATCATTCCTCCATGTGGGGATATACGATTTCAATTTATGCACAAGCTTGTCCAAACATGACTAAAACTTAATGTGTATAAGCAGAAGTATTTCCTTGATCGATTCCACCATGAAGAGCTGTATTTAAACCATTCGCCAAAACATTAGCCATGTCCTCAATAAACACATCAACTTCTTTAGGTGTGACCATCAAGTTATGTCCGATCGGCGCAAGCACTTCACGAATCAATCGAAGCTTTTCATCTTCTTCTAAGACACCAACAATTCCTAAGAACGATTTACGATGATCTTCCTCTGGCAAATCATCGTCAGTAAGTACTTTCTTTTCCCCAAACGTCATACCCGCTGGCAAGAGGGATTTAGAAGGTTTATCCTTCTCATTCATCTCACGCCCAAAGTGCTTGAGGATAAAATCGATCGTATCACTTGTGATCGTTGCCGCATCAACAACTGTGGGAATGCCTATAGAGATAACCGGTATACCTAACGTTTCTTTGCTAAGCTCTTTACGCTTGTTTCCAACACCCGATCCCGGATGGATACCTGTATTTGAAACCTGAATCGTAGCATTCACTCTTTCAATCGAACGAGAAGCTAGCGCATCGATTGCAATGACAAAGTCCGGATTTGCCTTTTTTACGATACCATCGATGATATCACTCGTTTCTATACCTGTAATGCCCATTACTCCAGGCGAAATCGCACAGACCGGTCGAAAGCCCTCTTCAACGTTTTCGGGAGCTAACTCGAACAGGTGCTTTGTGATCGTCAAATTTTCAACAACTAAAGGTCCCAAAGAATCTGGCGTTACATTCCAATTCCCTAACCCCACAACGAGACAAGTGTCATCCTGTTTGATGCCTTGTTCTATTAAGAATGAATTAAAATCATGCGCAAATACTTCTTGTACGCGTTCTTGAAGTTTTGAATCTTTTTCACGAATTCCTTGAACTTCAAAAGTGACATACACGCCTGCCTTTTTCCCGGTAGTCTCTGCTCCCTTTTCGTCGATCTCTACTCTAACGATCTTGATACCATCTCTATCTTTTTCATGTATAATGACACCCTCTAGCGTGCTTTTATTAACAACTTCATCTTCTTTTAATAACATATCGTGCGCTTCAATAGCCAAATCCGTTCGCACTGAATAGGCTGACAAGTCTAAATCCTTACCCATAATCTACCACCTTCCTTTGTATTATTTTTGCCGCAACTCTTCCTTTTCATTCTTGTATTGCATTTAGAGGGCGATTTTGATAGAATACTTTGTGTCCTATTTTTTGCAACGGAAAGTAATTTTGTTGCTCATGGTTCATTTAGGGAGGTGAATGGATTGGCTAATATTAAATCAGCGATTAAACGTGTAAAAACTAACGAAAAGCGTCGTGCACACAACGCTTCACTAAAGTCTGGCATGCGTACTGCTATCAAAAACTTTGAAGCACTTGCAGCTTCAAACAATGCAGAAGGTGCTCAAGCAGCTTTTGTTACTGCTTCTAAGAAGATTGACAAAGCAGCAAACAAAGGACTTATCCACAAAAATGCAGCTTCTCGCCAAAAGTCTCGTCTTGCTAAGGCTTTAAACGGTGTTAACGCATAAATTGAAGGATGAAACCCGAAAAACGGCCTTACACCAATAGGTCGTTTTTTTATTTTGCAGAACTTTTTATAAAAGCCAGCTCATCTTAAGCAGATGAGCTGGCTTTTAGTATGTTTGTACATCGAAACTGTTACATTATGGAGTTCATTCATGTGCCACTTATACCTCATTAATACAAGATTTTTCAGTATCAATTCTAAAAATTTAGGCGTTAATACGGCGAGTTTTTAGCTTAATTCGGCGAGTCGTCATATCTAGTCAAATAATCAGCTTTTTATACCCTCACCCTTCACCTACAAAGTATGCAAAAATTTCTTATTCATAAAAAAAACCTCTTTTTCAATGTCTGAAAAGAGGTTTTGAGACACACTCATGAGCCTTGTGAGAGTTTTACGATTTCCAACTCCAGTAAAAGTACTTTGTCCATCTGGCCCGTTTTTAATTTATAATCAGTTTCTGCAAATTCATTCAGACAGTTACGAAGAAAAACTTCATGAAATCGATTGGCATGCTTTGCAGCCAACTTTACTGCGTAAGGATGTAATTTTAGTGAAGAAGCAATTTGCTTTTCTCCATATCCTTTCTTCTGCAGTTCTTTAACACCGTTAATCATTCTAAATTGCCTCGTAATCAAAGCGTGGATTTGAATCGGCTCTTGATTTTGTTTCATAAGATCATAAAAGCTTCTAAGAGCTTGTTCTGTTCTTTTATGCACCACATGATCAACTAATGCAAACACGTCATCTTCAAGAGTTCTAGCCACTAATGAATCCACGGTTTTCTTTGTGATAACTCCATTCTCACCTACAAAGAGTGCCATCTTTTCCATTTCTTTTGCTAGTACAGCCATATGTGTACCTAGCCTTGATAGAAGCAGTTGTATCGCTTCTCCATCGATGGAGACCTCTAAATTCACAGCTTCTTTTTGAAGCCATTTTTCAGCGGTATCATTACTAAGCCCTGAAACCTGAATCACTTCGGCTTGCGCTTTTACCTGTTTTACTATCTTCTTTCTTTCATCGAGCTTTTCGTGAGGAACTACAATGACTAACGTTGTATAATCTGCAGGATTTTGTATGTATTGTTCAAAAACTTTGAAATCGTGTTCGATTTTTGTTTTTTCTTTAGCAGCAGTTAAAAATGTTGCGTTCTTTATAACGACAACGCGACGTTCTCCCAAGAACGGCATTGTTTCTGCGTCTTCCATTATTTCTTGAACCGAGATTTCATCCAAATTATGTACACTTAAGTTAAAGTCCTTTTCATCAGGAGACAAAAGGCTTGATATGGTTTGTATAGCTTCTTCCGCTAAATATGTTTCCGTGCCCCAAATCAGATAGATCGGAGATGTCTCTTTGTTCTTAATCTTCTTTTTTAACGTTTCTACTGTAAGCACCTTTTTCACCTCTATCTCTTATCCTATGAGGAACTAAGGGCATTTGCAAGCAAAAGAAGGAACAGCGCATATGTCTGTTCCTTCATTTATGATAAACACTAACACCAAAACGATATAATCGTTCGAGGCTAGCTTTAATAGGATATCCTATGCATTTTTAAAATATTGGTGACAACGAATCTCATCTTTGGTAAGTTTTAGATAAAACACATAAAAGAAAGCATTTTCAGTATGGATTTTTTAAAAATGATAACGTATACTAAGGATGGATTAGGAGGGTTGTCACATGAACCATTTCGAAAAAGATGTACAGAGTAAGCGTAACGACCTTATTGATTCCGGCATGGGCTTTGTTGTATCATTTGGATTCTTTACGGTAATCTTCGCCATCGGAGTCATTCTAAAAGCAATCGCATAATACATAAAAAAAAGACCGAATTGTTTCGGTCCTTTTTTTATTGTGCAGTTATAACTTTTAACCCTGCTTTATCTACCACAAATGAAATATCACCATGTTGATCTGTCCGAAAAATGAAAATACCTCTTTCCCTTAACCTCTTCAAAACTTCTAGAGCAGGATGGCCATACATGTTATTTTCGCCTGCAGATATAATTCCATATCGAGGAGAAACACTGTCTAAGAAAGATTCAGTTGAAGATGTCATACTTCCATGATGACCGACCTTGAGGACATCAGACTTTATTCTTGGAAAACTATTTATTACCTCAGTCTCAGCTTCTTCTTCTATATCACCTGTAAATAAAAATGTACGATCGTACACCTTCACCCAGAGAACGATAGAGTTATTATTTGAGGTACTTTCTTTGACTCCAGGATGTAAAACTAAAAATAGCGTGTGTGCCGATTCCCACTGCATACCTTTTGCCAGCTTTACCACATTTATATTGTTTCTTGTTGCATCGGTTTGAATAAGTGTCTCAATGTTATTTTCTGTTTGTTTAAGAGGTAAAAAAACATTGTTAACTTTAATATTATCGAGCAAAAACTCTCCTCCACCAGCATGATCCAAGTCTCCATGAGTAATGATCAATCCATCTAAATGTCGAATACCTCTCGCTTTTAAGAACGGATATACTACCTCTTTCGTAACGTCATATCCTACCTCTCTTTTTTCCCAATCCTCTTGATCGAAGGAAACAGAGCCGCCAGTATCAATCAAATATACTGCTTTTCTGTAGGGTAGCTCAATGAGAATACTATCGCCTTGTCCTACATTAATAAAAGATACCGTTGCTTTTGGATTCACATATGGCAGTCCCCAATGAATGAAACAGATCAAGAGAAACGGAATAGTGATCACTATGCTGATACGCTTACTTATTTCCCACTTATATAGAAAGTAGACTATCGCAACAAAATACAGTACAAATATCCAATGATCTGGTCTTCCTAAAACAATAGACATCTTAAGAAATTGTGCCTTTTCCATGAACAAGACTGAAAAATTAAACAAGTATTCTATAATCTCTTTAACAATAAGAATAGCTTTTGGTACAGACAGAGAAAGTATCAGAATAAAAAAAGAAATAGGGAACAAAACCATCGATACGAAAGGAATGTATATGACATTGAAGGGAATCGACAATAAGGAAAACTCAAAAAAGTGATAAAGAATAATCGGAAAGGAAAATAAGGAACAGATAAAAGAAGTCATGATAAGCAATACAATAGCTGAAGAGTTTTCAAGAACGTATACAGAAGTGATCAAAACGAAGGTCATTAAAAAAGAAAGTTGAAATCCAAGGTCTAAAGCAGATGAAGGATCGTAGCTCAGCATCCCGATACATACAAATGACAAGAGGGTCACAGGGTGCACTCTTCTTCTAAACATCATGATTACTATTACAATCATGCCCATCATACCCGCTCTTATAATGGAGCTCTCAGCTCCTGTTAGAACAATGTAGATCGGCAAGAAGAGAATGATTAGGGTGTAGGCTACTTCTATTATCACCCCTAGCCGAACAAGCAATAAATACAAGAAGTAAGTTACAATTCCAACATTGAATCCTGAGACTGCTAATAGATGCGTCAGTCCTAGTCCTTGATAATGCTGAAGTGTTTCTGCTTCTATTCCATCTCTATAACCAAAAAGTAAGGCGTTCATCAACCCTGCTGTATTTTTAGAGAAATGACTTTCTAACTCTTTAATACTCTTGCTTCTCCAAGTATTTATTTGTTCAAGAACACTTGGATCATCTGCTTCTTTACAGTGATCCAAATCAAACTCAGTCGTTCTTAAGGTCCAATAGATATTGTTGTTCCTCAAATACTCACGATAATCCATTCCATAAAAATGGCTATTCCGCCTGGGTTCCTGAAGTTTCCCCTTTAAAGTGCACGTCAAATTTATACGTAGATTTCTGAGCTGGTCCTTTTCATCTGCTGATTTAATTTTATGATGAACAACAATCGTTTCATCAAAGGTTACAAGTTCAAAACTTAGTAGGTTTCCGTCTATTTTTGGGATTGATTTTACCTTGCCTGAGAATATCATTTGTTCCTCTGGAAGCTTTGAGAAACTTTTAGTGTTATCGTACTGAGAATAAATAAAGAAGATTGGGAGAAAAACGAGGATGTATACTGATTTTTTTCTGATCTGTAAAACCATAACGATAACCAGGAAAGCCGTAACAACTAACCCGGTTATCGAAGGGTTCTGAGAAAGCCAGATCCCATAAAATGCAGAGCATGCACTCAGGACAGCATGTCTAGGGTTCATGCTTTATGAGTAAGAAATGTTGAAGGTAAGAAGTTCATCTCCACTTTCTCAACGATTACTCCCGCTTCTTTAAACTGTTCAATGCTATAGGGATGATTTTTATAGTCCTGACCATAATAGATTTTTTTTATACCGCTTTGAATGATTGATCTGCAACAATGCAAACAAGGAAAGTGCGTCACGTACATTTCGGCACCTTCTGTCGGTACACCAAACTTCGCGCATTGCAGTAGAGCGTTCATCTCTGCATGAATGGTCCTTACACAATGACCATCTATTACATAGCAGCCTTCATCAATACAATGAACACCACCTGAGATCGAGCCATTATACCCTCCAGCGATAATCCGTTTATCTCTTACGATCGTTGCTCCTACAGCTAATCTGGTGCACGTACTTCTAAGTGCAAGCAATTGGCTCTGTGCCATATAATATTCGTTCCACGATATTCGCTGCAACGCTAAACGCCTCCTCTATTTCTATATCCTAAGTGTAGTATTCGTATTTTAATGGGTCAATAAAAACCCTTAATCAAAACGAATTTGATCTTTCCATTGTTCAATCGTCTTCTCTCCTATTCCTCTTACTTCTAATAACTGTTCTAAGGAGGTAAAAGGACCATTCTCTTCACGATAGGAGATAATGCTTTGCGCTTTTGCAGGACCCACTCCATTTAGAGTTTGGAGCACCGTTTCATCAGCAGAATTGATGTTAACTAGCGTGCTGTTTTCTTCCACAGGATTACTTGATGCTGGCTGCAACTCATACTTTTCACCTTTCTCAGCTACATACACGATCATCTCATCGGAAATTTTTAACGCTTGATTGACCGAACGAACCTCCGCTCCATCTTTAAAGCCCCCTGCCATCTGTATAGCATCCAACACTCGGTCTCCTTCTTTCAACTCGTATACGCCTGGACGCTTTACACTTCCCTGAACATCGACCATAATTTCAGTCTCTTTTTGGATCTTATCTTCCTTCTTTCGTTTAGGCTTATCAGTGTGAATTGGCGATTCCGGTTCCATTTGTATAGGTGTTTGTGAAGTTATAGGCATATTTGGTTCACTTTGAAAATAATTGAATAGAGATACAATTATTGCAAGGATGAGCAGTATACCACCACCAATAATCCAGTTCATATGCCGCTTTAACTTTTCCATAAATTCACCTTCTTAACTAGGCTTGAACTTGCAAAAAAACATATTTGATACACTGCGTGCATAAATTTGAACGTAGAGGAAGGAGGTTCAGATATGAAGGTTGGAATTATCGGAACCGGAAATATGGGAAGCGTTCTTGCTTCTTCTTTTATCGAATCTTCAGCCATTTCGCCATCAAGGCTCATGGTCACTAACCGCACTCTGTCTAAAGCTGAGAGGCTGCAGAATGTCTATCCAAAAATGAAGGTTGGAAATAATCCTGAAGAAGTTTTCCGTTTTGCTGAAATTGTGTTCATATGTGTGAAGCCACACGAGTTTTATTCGTTGCTATCTAGCAATAAAAGCTCCATCTCTAAACATCAGTTGCTCGTTTCTATTACGAGTCCTATTTCCTGTGAACAGTTGGAAGATCTACTAGATTGCAATATTGCAAGAGCTATTCCGAGCATCAATAACCGGGCACTAGCTGGATCATCACTTGTATCATTCGGAAAAAGATGCCACGCTGATTACAAAGAAAAGCTGCTTTCTTTAATGAGCTATATCTCTACACCTCTTGTTATCGATGAAAATATCACTCGTATCTCTTCTGATATCGCAAGCTGCGGTCCTGCGTTTATCGGTTATGTCCTGCAATGCTTTATTAACTCAGCAGTCGATCAAACTGAAATCACTAAAGCTCAGGCCACTCAACTGGCAAGCGATATGATCATCGGAATGGGGAAACTACTTGAGAAAGATATTTATACGTTGCCTACACTCATTCAAAAGGTATGCGTAAAAGGCGGTATTACAGGAGAAGGCATTAAGATTCTGAGCAATGAGGTCGATGAAGTATTCGATCATGTCATTAAACGTACACATGAAAAATATCATGAAGAATGTGATAAAGTGAGTCAGCAGTTTGAAGTGAAAGAAGAGCTTAAGTAATTTCTATCGTCATTATAAAACATCTAAAAAAAGAAAGCCGGGACCTAGATCCCGGCTTTCTATAGTTCATCGAAACCATTTTCATCAGAAACTTTAGTATATTGTCTCGATTTCTGTTCAAAAAAATCACTTTTTCCAGAATTCACATCAGAATAAGCCTTTATCCAAGGAAGTGGATTTTTATTGTATTCTGGATAAAGCTTGTTAAATCCTAATTCGTTCAATCGTTTATTCGCCATGAATTTAATATAAGCTTCTAAATCGGATTCATGGATGCCCTCAAATGAATTTCCTATTATATACTTACTCCATTTGATCTCGAGCTCCGCCGCTCGCTGAAACGTGTTTTTCGCAAACATCTCCAGCTCTTCATCTCTTAAATGCGGATCTTCTTCTATTACGGCTTTAAAAATTTGCGTAAACAGATAAACATGCAGCTGCTCATCCCTATTAATATAGTTGATCATCGTTGAAGTCGAGACCATCTTTTGATTTCTGGCCAAATTATAGAAGAAGCTAAAACCAGAATAAAAATTTAATCCTTCAAGAATCACGTCGTAAATAATAGATTTCAAAAAGGATTGAGGCGTAGGATTATGAAGGAACTCCTCATAGCCTTCAACAATGAAATCATTCCTCTCTCTTAGCACAGCATCTGTTTTCCAGTATTCAAATATCTCATCCTGCTTGGACTTCGGTACTAAAGAGGACAACACATATGAATATGACTGATTATGAACGACTTCTTGAAACGATAGCGTGGCCATGAGTGCAGCAAGACTTGAATCTGTTAAGTAGGCTGCTACTTTGCTTGAATAATCCGTTTGAACACTATCTAAGAATGCCAATAACCCTATGATTTTATTAAATGTATCTTGTTCTTTTTCGCTCAAGCTAACATATTGTTTGCTGTCACTCGACATATTTATTTCAAACGGTGTCCAAAAATTGGCTAACATGTTCTTATATAAAGGGTAAGCCCATTTATATCTCACATCGTCCCAGTTTAGAATATTAGAACTCTTACCATTTATGATACCTGTAGATCGATTAGGAGCTTCCACATCATAGATTTTTCTCTCTTTGAGTAGTTCTACCTCTTTAACTTTCACAGCTTTCACATCCTTCTAACTCAATCGACGTAGATCGGGTATAATACGTAGTCTTCAATCCTTTTTTAAAGCTGAGCATATGCAAGTGTAACAGATCCTTTGCCTTTATATTGTGATTGACATAAAGATTAAACGAAATGGACTGATCCACGTGTCTCTGCCTAGCTGCGTTCTGTTCAATACTCCATGTTTGATCGATTAAGAACGCAGATTTATAAAACCAAGTTGTGTCTGCATTCAAGTCAGGAGCGGTTACAGGTATTTTGTAATTCTTTTTTTCTTCTGAATAGAATTTTTTAAATATAGGATCTACACTCGATGTCGAATTTGCGATGATCGACGTTGATGAATTCGGTGCAACCGCAATGAGGTATCCATTCCTTAAGCCGTGCATATTAACTCGTTTTTTTAGACTACTCCATTCTTCAGAGGAATAGTTACGCTTCGAAAAGTAGTTTCCTGTCTCCCAATCTGAACCTGAAAATGCCGGATATCTCCCCTTTTCTCTCGCAAGCTCACAACTAGCGTTGATTACATGAAAATTAATAATTTCATAAAGGTTATCAGCGTACGAAACAGCTTCTTCACTTTCCCACTTGATTCCCTCTTTTGCTAAAAGGTGGTGCCATCCAAACGTACCTACACCGACCGCACGATATTTCTTATTTGTAAGTTCTGCTTGAGGTACATCTATGCGATTTAGATCAATAACGTTATCTAGCATTCGGATTTGAATATCAATGACTCTCTTTAACACTTGATCATTGATCACTTTAGCAAGAGAAAGAGATGACAGATTACAGACGACAAAGTCTCCTGGCGTTTTTCTGATGACAATTTCTCCATCCTCTGCCTCCTCTGAAGTGACAACCGTTGCAGACATGTTTTGCATAATCTCTGTACACAGATTAGATGCATAGACCATCCCTTTGTGAGAATTCGGATTTAAGCGGTTTACAGTATCTCGATAGAACATGAACGGTGTTCCGGTTTCAAGTTGCGACTTCATGATCCGTTTCATGATCTCAATAGCAGGAATGGATTTTTTTGAAAGTCTCTCATCCTCTACACAATCGGTATATTTTTCTCTAAAGCTTCCTGACCCAACCGTTTCATCATAGAAATCTTCTAACGAATAGCCTTTGATTTTTCTTACCTCATGAGGATCGAACAGATACCAATCCTCTCGTTTTTCCACGCGCTCCATGAAAAGATCTGGCAGACACACACCTGTAAAAAGGTCATGCGTTCTCATTCGTTCATCACCATTGTTTAACTTTGCATCTAAAAACTCCAAGATGTCTTTATGCCAAATATCCAGGTAGACTGCAATCGCACCTTGTCTCTGTCCAAGCTGATCTACAGAAACGGCCGTGTTATTTAACTGCTTCATCCATGGTATTACACCTGATGAGTTTCCTTTGAATCCTCTTATGTCAGAACCTCTTGCTCTAATCTTACCGAGATAGATACCAAGTCCGCCGCCACCTTTCGAAACAGTTGCAGCATCTGTATTAGAATCAAAGATCCCTCTTAAACTATCGTCGATCGTATCAATAAAACAAGAACTAAGCTGCCCATAACTCTTGCCTGCATTCGCTAAAGTCGGAGTGGCAACCGTCATATAAAGGTTCGAGAGCGCCCAGTATGCTTCTTCGACTAATTGAAGTCTATTCGTTGGATTCTCGTCTCTCATTAAAAACAAAGCGATCAGCATCCAGCGTTCTTGTGGCAATTCATAAATTTCGTGATTGAACCCTTTTGCCAAATATCGATCAGCAAGCGTTTTGAGCCCGATGTATGTAAATAGCTTATCTCTCGTAGGGTCTATCATGTTTTCAGCATTCTCCAACTCTTCCTTAGAGTACGCAGATAGAATGGTATCATCATAGATATTCAAACTTACTAACTTAGAGATCAAGCCATAAAGGTTCGTATATGGACGTTTTTCTGCTTCAGCACGATTGATCATGACTTCTTCATATAATTGCTTTAAATAGATTTGCGATGCCACAAATGTCCACTGTGGCTCTTCTGCATTTAATCCATTTAAAGCTTCCATGATTAACTGTCTGTAAAGTGAACTTGACACTCCTGTATGAGTTTCCATTTTCTCAGCATTTTTTAGAAAAGTTTCAGCTTGTATGTTCGGAAAATTTTCGACACAACTCCTTAACCACTCCCCGAGTAAAGAGTTTTCAGTTGTCATTTTCATATTAAATACACTCCCTAGTCATAATAAAAACCCTCTTCCATCAGGAAGAGGGTGAAAGAATGACGTGTATTTCGACGGACAATCATCCGCATAAAACAGCCGCTGTTCTTTCTCCCAATCCCCGAGGAAAAGAAAATAGGAGTCTTCAGGCAGGTCTACTGGCTTTTGCTTCTTCCTACTTTGGGCCTTCCCATACAGCAGTCATTATAAATAACTGATCCGTACAGTGGCTATTCCATTTCGTCCACAATTACAGTTGCGGGGACAGCTTCGGCATTGCACCGAATTCCCTTTTCAGCCGGATATTCCGGCACCTGAATTCTCCATATATAGGTTTGTACTATATACTTTGACACTAAATATAGTGAATGTCAATAAATTATCTATCGTTTATTGTGCGACATATCCTCCGTCGATCACAATCGCTTGCCCTGTAACACCTTTCGCATTCTCACTTGAAAGAAAGAGTGCGTAATCTGCAATTTCCTGAACATCTAACAATCTTTTTTGTGGAACAAGAGGATAGATTACTTCTTCCAAAACTTTTTCTAACTCTACGTTTCTCGTTTTCGCCAGATCTTCTAATTGCCCTCTTACAAGAGGTGTGTCAACATATCCAGGACAAACCGCATTTACCGTTATTCCATGTGATGCACCTTCTAAGGCAGCCACCTTTGTTAAACCAATAACTCCATGCTTCGCACTGTTGTAAGCAGATTTCCCCGCAAAACCTACAAGCCCATTTATGGACGCCATGTTGATGATGCGTCCGAACCGTTGTTTCTTCATGATTGGAAACACATGTTTAGTTGCTATAAATGGAGCGGTAAGCATGACACTGATCAATTGCTGGAATTTCTCAGTCGGGAATTCTTCAAGTGGAGATACATACTGCAATCCTGCATTGTTGATGAGCACATCGATGCGTCCGAATTGTTTCAGTGTTTCGTCCAACGCTTTTGTTATATCTTCCTCCGTGGTCACATTACAGCCAAGTCCGATTGCTTCAAGACCATCTTGAGCCAACAGTTGTGCAGATTCCTTTGCTTTCTCATCATTCAAATCACTGATCACGACTTTTGCTCCTTGTTCAGCAAAAGCCTTTGCTAACTGCAAACCGATTCCACTGGCTGCTCCTGTAATAAAAACAACTTTCCCCTCAACAAACGCTCTCATGGAATTATTACTCCTTTTTTAGAATAATGGTTTAAACGATACCAAATCCGTAATACAAACCAATGATTACAAACACGGCTATCGTTTTAATGATCGTCATAGCAAAAATATCGATATATGCCTGTTTGTGAGTTAAACCTGTAACGGCTAACAACGTAATAACAGCACCGTTGTGAGGGAGTGTATCCATTCCGCCACTCGCCATAGAAGCAACACGGTGAAGTACTTCTGTATCAATTCCTAGTTTGTCTGCTTGTGCGATATACGTTTCACTCATCGTTGCGAGTGCAATACTCATCCCGCCAGACGCTGATCCTGTAATACCTGCTAACGTCGTAGTCGTAACCGCTTCATTGATCAACGGGTCTTTAATCGTATTCGACATCGCTGAGTTTACTGCAGTAAAGCCAGGAAGTGCTGCGATCACACCACCAAATCCATACTCTGATGCTGTATTTAATGTTGCCAGTAACGCTCCGCCAATGGAGAGATTAATTCCTTTATTAAAGTTGTTTTTAATTCTCTTGAAAGAGAACAAAAGAACTGTAACGATACCAATGATCAAAGCTCCTTCAACTGCCCATACAGCAGCAAGTGATGGGATCTGAATCTCAGGCACGTTCTTCATACCAATAGCAGAAAAATCAAACGTCTTACCGTAATACTGTGGAATTAAGACGGTGAACCATTTATTGAACACTCCTACTAGAATAAGCGGAAGAATCGCTATGAAAGCATTTGGTAGATTTTCAGAATCTAGCTTTTCAGGCTCATTGGTATGTCCTGTTCCGTATCCTTCACCTTTTGCAGCCGCTTGTCTACGTCTCCACTCAAGGTAGATCATACCCAATATGAAAACAAACATTCCTCCGATAAACCCGAGCCACGGTGCAGCCCATGTTGTTGTTCCGAAGAAAGATGTAGGAATAATATTTTGAATTTGCGGACTCCCTGGAAAAGCGTCCATTGTAAAAGTAAAAGCACCTAACGCAATCGTACCCGGTATGAGTCTTTTAGGAATATCAGCAAGTTTAAAAAGTTCAGATGCAAACGGGTAGAGAGCAAAAGCAACAACAAACAGAGAGACCCCACCATACGTTAAAATTGCCCCAACAAGTACGATTGCAAGCATTGCTCTAGCAGGTCCGATCAGTTTGATGACAAACTGAGTGATCGATTTTGCAAATCCTGACATTTCAATAACTTTCCCGAAAATCGCCCCTAGTAAGAAGACCGGGAAATAGAGTTTAATAAAACCAACCATTTTCTCCATGAACACTCCTGAGAAAAAAGGCAATACGTGACCAGGTTCAGTAAGCAATACAGCAAACAACGCAGCGATCGGCGCGAATAAAATAACGCTGAATCCTCTGTAAGCTACGAACATTAAGAAGAATAAAGCTAATAAAATAATAATAATGTCCATTTTTTCAAATTCCCCCATTCTATCCATTTAACATTTTTGAAGCGCTTTCATTTTTTTAGCATCATCACCTTTCCATATCATTTACACCCTATAATTCATTTGCAAGTTTCATGCCAACTTCAGAACGTATAAGGGGTATACATCATCCTATTATTTTTCCGGAAAAACGGAAAAATAATATCGATACTTAAACTTTGTGATTATAGAAAGTTAGAATATAACATAGATGACATTTGGAAATCTCATTTAATTAATAAAATGAATCATTCCGAAAATCCGGAAGGGTGTTCCGTTTTTTCGGAATAGAAGATTAGATTAACGAATGTTATATTTTTTAATCTTATCATATAGGTTTGTCTTTCCAATGCCTAGATGTTTAGCGACTTGCATAATATCCCCGTTCATCTTCTCTAAATAGTAAGCGATCACATTTTTTTCTGTTTCTTGAAGATGTTCTTTGAGTGTCATCTGCTTCTTATTGATTCCGAGCTTTTCTTTTAGAAAATCCGGAAAAACATCTAACGATAATCTATCACTATGGGTAAGTTGGATGCCTGCCTCAACAAAATTTTTAAGTTCTCTCGCATTGCCTGGCCAGCTGTATTCTAAGAATGCTTCTTTTACATCTTGATCAATACTAAGGATTCTTTTACCTGTTTCAGCACAGTTCAATCGGATAAAATTTTCTGCGAGAGGCCATATATCTTCTTTTCTCTCACGAAGCGGAGGTATTTGGATTTGCAGGACATTTATCCGATAAAACAAGTCTTCACGAAACTTATTCTCATTGATCAATCCTTCTAATGAGCGATTTGTAGCAGCGATCACTCGCACGTTTACTTTTTGGGGTTGAACAGCTCCTACAGGCTCTACTTCTTTTTCCTGAAGGACACGCAGCAATTTTATTTGCATACTTTGAGGAAGGTCCCCAATCTCATCCAAAAATAGAGTGCCTCCGTCTGCAAGTTGAAACTTACCTAATTTCCCGCCTTTTTTTGCTCCTGTAAATGCTCCTTCCGAATAGCCGAATAGCTCAGATTCAAACAAATGCTCTGGCACTGCACCACAATTCAGTTTTATAAAGGGCTTTCCACTTCTTTCACTTAATTGATGAATGCTATGGGCAAGCAACTCTTTTCCTGTTCCGCTCTCTCCGCGGATCAATACGGATAGATCTCCACTGGCAATATTTTTCACATGTTTTTTTACTTTTTGAACTTCTGCTGAAGTTCCCGCAAAATCATTTAGCGTATAAGTGGCACCATTTATTTCTTCCCACTCTTTTTTATAAAAATTGAGTTCATGAAGAAGCGCTTTAATATGAGAGTTCATCCTTTTCCATTGCTCTGTATCCCTAAATATTACAGTTCCTACAGCTCCGATTACTTTTCCTTCATTTAGGATTGGAATACGGTTTGCTATCATGTAGTTCCCTCTAATAAATTGTAGATCCGCAATTTCAACTTTTCCTTGTAAAACATCTTTGTGCATTCTTGTGTTTTCAATAACTTTTGTAACATGCTTTCCTACCACATACTTAGGATTTTCATCTAAAAACTCGCAGTATGTTTTATTCATATACCGGACGATCCCTTCATGATCAACAACGACAATCCATTCATAAGCGCTGTCAATGATCGTCTCTAAAATGTTGTTCTTAAACAATGGATCTTGATCCAACATACACATCACCTGATTCTGTAAAAAAGTAGTAAATCTTTATGGATAATTGTACCGTTTCCTAAAAGAAAAGACAGCACATTGGCTGTCTTTTTCATCATTTTTATCTTTTTCTCGCAACGAATAAAATCCGTTCACTTTCCTCAGTCGGTCCATTTTCATTAAAATCAGCTGTGACATCTAAGTGTTCGAATCCGCATTCTTTTAACCAATTACAATAGTCCTCAATAGAAAAAGTTCTTTGTGTATGAAGTTCATCATATCGTTCGTAATGATCCCCATTTTGAATAAAAAATGATAAGTCATGTTCTACACTATTTTGAAGGTCGCCTTGGTAGCACTGCCATATGTAAGAAAGATTCTCTTCGTTACTTCCGAAGGTTTGTCCAATAAAGATTTCATTGATCTTATGTAAAGAATGTACATCAAATAGGAGAAGTCCTCCTGTTTTCAGGTGACTACCCGCTGAAAGAAAAGTACGTTTCACATCTTCCTCAGTTAAGATGTAATTAAGCGAATCACATAATATCGTGACGCAATCATATACTCCTAATCCTTCTAACTCTCGCATATCTTGCTGAAAAAGGGAAAGGTTAACCTTTTCAGCTTCAGCTTTTTCCTTAGCGACCATCAACATGTCTGAAGAAAGATCAACCCCGGTAACATCAAAGCCTTCTTTCGCGAGTAGAATCGTCATTGAACCCGTACCACAACCCACATCTAAAAAACGCTTTCCACTTTCTAAATGTTTTGAGGCGGATGTTTTAACAAAGTTAAGCCATTCATCGTATGGAGCATCCTCCATCAACTCATCATATAGATAGGCAAATCGCTGATAACTCATCTATAAGTTTTGTTGTGGGGCAATGATAGGATCTACATCTATCTTATTGGCATCTCCCCATAATTTCTCAAGGTTATAATAACTGCGGTCATCACGATGAAATACATGAACTACGATATTTGCTAAATCGATTAAAACCCATCTTGCATGGTCATAGCCTTCCATTCGGCGAATCTGAATATCATTCTCTATGGCAACATCTTTCAGTTCCCTTGCAATGGCTTGGACTTGTTTCTCAGAATTACCATGACAGATAACAAAGTAATCTGCTACAAGCGAGATTCCTTCCATATCTAACACGGCAATGTTCTCTGCTCTTTTATCATCAGCGGTCTTTACGACCAATTCCATAAGCTCTTTTACGTTCATCCAGTGCACTCCTTCTTATTTTTGTAGTTTAATCTCTTGAAGCAATCCGTTATACGCTTCAAACGTGAGTGGATAGATTTTTTGATTCTGTTTCATTAAAAAAGTGATCGTGTTTTTAACGGCCATCAAACAAGCTTGATCAAGATTATTTTCTGCCATCTCTCTAACACTTTCCACTCCTGGGAACTGACGGTTCGGTTCGATGTAATCTGCTAAAAATATCACTTTTTCAAGCTCAGTCATCGCTCCGTGACCTGTTGTATGGTAATAGATAGCACTTAAAACGTCGCTGTCTGTTACTCCAACTTCTTTTTCAACTAAAAACGCTCCAACAGGTGCATGCAATACTTCATTTCCATAGTACAACAAATCTTGTGAAAGTCCTTCGTTTCGTACGATATCTCTCATTTCTTCTTTTGGCCGAAATTTAGCATAATCATGAAATATGGCGGCGGTTTCTGCTTTTTTAGGATCGACTCCATATTTCTTCGCGAGGGCAAGACTTGTTTCTTCCACTCCTAACGTATGGATAAAACGGTGCTCTGTAAGCTGTTTTTTCACTATTTCAAGTGCTTTAGTTCGTTCCATAAAGGTGGTTCTCCTTTATATGATTCCAGACCTCATCTGAGACATAGTAACGAATATTATGACCCGCACGTGATCGATTACGGATAAATGAGGAAGAGATCTCGATAATAGGTACTTCTACATGCTTTACTCGATACCTCTCCCAATGATGATCAACGGCATATCCCGCACGACCAACACCCGCAAAATCAATAAGGTCTTTCAACTCTTCAATTTTGTGCCAGCTGCTTAATGAATGAACCATATCTCCACCCATTATAAAAGTGAAGTTTTCTTGTGGATATTTATCCTTCAAGAGGCGTATCGTATCAATAGTATATGAAGGTCCACTTCTCTCAAACTCAAGCAAAGAAAGGGAAAATTGCTCATTGTTACCAATAGCTTTCTGAACCATTTCGATTCGCTGCATATCAGAGACTTCATTGTCTTTTTCCTTATGAGGGGGCGTAGAGGATGGCATCCACCACACTTCATCTAAATGCAATTGAGTTAATGCCTCTTGAGCAATAAGCAGATGTCCGATATGTGGTGGATTAAACGTGCCTCCAAAAAGTCCAATATGTCTATTCATACCAATGTCACTCCTTAAGGGAGTTGGATGCGTTTTTGATTGACCGATTCTTTGTAAAGTACGATCGTGCTTCCGATCACTTGTACTAACTGAGATTTTGAACCAGAAGAAAGTTGTGACGCTACTGTATCCTTATCATCTTCACAGTTTTGAAGGACGCTAACTTTTATTAGCTCTCTCGCTTCGAGTGCTTCGTCAACCTGCTTGACTAGATTTGAATTAACTCCACCTTTACCAACCTGAAAGATAGGTTGAATATGGTGTGCCTTTGATCGTAAAAAACGTTTTTGTTTACCTGTAAGCATAGTTACCTCCTAAGTTGTTCCATAACGACTTGTTTCATATTATTTGTATCTGGAAAAGTACCTGTCCACTTTTCAAATGCCATAGCTCCTTGCATAACGAGCATAGATACACCATTATCAGTAGTAGCGCCTTTTTCCTCAGCTTCTTTAAGCCATCTTGTTGTTAGCGGATTATATACGATATCACTCACTACTGCGCCTGTCTTCAGCAAGTTAAGGTTAAGCGGAACCGACTCAGTATCTGGGTGCATACCTGCGTTAGTCGTGTTGATTAACACATCAAAACGAGCAAGATTTTCTTCAGCTCTTTGTAAAGACATACCTTCTATACGCTCATCCTTCAAATCTTTTAATAAAGAACGAAGACGTCCTTCTGAACGATTCGCTATCGCCATATATTTTGGCCCTTCTTTACTTAGAGCATAAGCGATAGATCGAGCAGCTCCGCCAGCACCGATCAACAGAACGTTTAGATCTGAAAGCGGCTTTCTGATCTTTTCTTTTAAACTCAGTAAGAATCCTTTGCCGTCTGTGTTATATCCAATCAATTTCCCATCTTTATTTACGACTGTGTTAACAGCGCCTATCTCTTTTGCTTCCTCATCAATCTCATCCAAAAATGGAAGAATCGATACTTTGTGAGGGATGGTAATGTTGCATCCTGCATAGTGACTATCTTTCAAAAAATTAACGAACGCCTCTAATTCATCAGAAGGCACACGTTTTTTTTCATATGCTCCAGAAATACCTGTTTGCTGAAATGCGGCCTCTTGCATGACAGGTGATAAGGAATGATCGATTGGGTCTCCGATGACAAGTGCTTTAATCATGATGAAAATCTCTCCTTAGATTAAGGATTTTCGAACCGTTACTGCTACACCCTCTGGTGCATAAAAAGCGACCTTCGCACCTGCTTCTGGGAAGGTTACCCAGCCTAATCCAGAGATCACAATATCTGTTTTGCTTTCCTTTATAACAAATTCATAGCGTTTTAGCTTTGGAAAGTTCTCGGTATCTTCAGGTGGTGCTAACATGTCACCAAGATGTTTCTCATAAAGTTCGTCCGCTTTGTCGGTCTTTGTTCGATGAATATTCAAGTGGTTTGAAAAATGGCATACAAATGACTGTTTGCCGCCTTTAATATAATCCATTCTTCCTAGTCCGCCAAAATACAGAGTCTGCAACTCATTCAACTGAAACACCATAGGTTTAATTTCCTTTTTAGGCATGATGATATTCAGTTCTTTTTTAGAAACATAATGTGCCATCTGATGGTGATTTATAATTCCAGGCGTATCGTACATGTGACTTCTTCCATCGAGTGGAATATCAATGAGATCTAAGGTTGTTCCTGGAAAATGAGAAGTTGTGATCAAATCAGCAGCTTCTTCGCCAAATTGTTTGATCAAACGGTTAATGAACGTTGACTTTCCTGTATTTGTACAGCCAACCACGTATACATCTTTTCCTTGGCGATAATAATCAATTGACTCTGCCAACTCTTCAATACCATATCCTTTATCAGCAGAGATCAATTTAACATCAATCGGTTTTAAGCCTAGCTCTTTTGCTTCCTTCTTCATCCAATGAATCACCTTATTCGGATTCACTGATTTTGGAAGCAAATCAAGCTTATTTCCGACAAGAAGTATTGGGTTGTTCCCCGCATAACGATGGAGTCCCGGCAGCCAGCTTCCATTAAAATCAAAAATATCAACGATCTTTACAACTAACGCATCTTCATCTCCAATACTTGAGACGATTTTACGATAATCATCATCTGTTAAACTCACGTCATGAATTTCGTTATAGTGTTTTAAACGAAAACAGCGCTGGCAAATAGGCAGCTCTTTCGTCAGTGCCGAAAGAGGTGCGTATCCAAGCGCTTCTTTGTCTTCTGTTTGTATGGAAACTCCACAACCCACACATTTAATTTGTTCCAATCCTATTCCTCCCAATGCAGCATGCCTTTTCTTTTCATCCAAGACAATATGATGCGTTCGATCTTTCTGTTAAACCTTGTCCAAAAACCGTCACTGCTAGCCACTGGTACAACGAGTATAGTATGCAAACCTAATCGATTTCCGCCAAGTACGTCAGTAAGAAGCTGATCTCCGATAACAACAACTTGTTCATTTTTCAGCTTCATATCTTTTAAAGCGCGCTTAAAAGCTTTAGTCATTGGCTTTCTCGCACTATAGATAAACGGAATGCCAACTGGGTCTGAGAAGCTCTTCACTCTATGTTGTGTATTGTTTGAAACAATTGTGATCAAAATACCTTTTTCTTTAATAGAAGTAAACCACTCGATCAATTCTGGAGTCGCTTCAGGTCTATCCCATTCCACAAGCGTATTATCCAAATCTGTGATAATACCTTTTACTCCTCGTTCAACTAACATTTCCGGTGTGATGTCCACTATATTTTGAACATGTTGATCCGGTAAAAAATGTTTTAACATTCTAGCACCTCTTCACGTTTCCTTTTCAACGTATCTATTTTACCAGTAATGAAAGGAAGTACAAACGATTTTTCTACAATAACTGTCATTATAGATCAATTTCAAGAGCTTTCCATGAGGTTTTTCTTCTAAATTGATCAATTAAAACAAGCAACGTTTATAAATTGTTAAAAATAGACTAGTTTAGAAAAAATAAAAAGTTTTCGACAATTTGTTCCCCTACCCAACAGTGTGGATAATCTTATTCACATTATTCACCTAAGTATCCGCTATCTTTCTTAAAGATGTTAACATTTTACCCACAACTTATCCACCAAACACTGTGGATAAACGAACGGTTGTTCCTTTTTACAATACATGGTAAGCTTCAAAGTACATAAAGCAAGTACATAAAAACAGGAACTTATCATCATATTCACTTTATATGAATTTAGAATACGGTTTCACCATTTTTTATAAAAAACAGGAGGTGACCATGCCGCTCATATAGGGCTATATTATGGAAAAACTTTCAGACGACCTGTTGATTGAATCTTATCTAAAAGCTAGAGAACTGAAACTTAGTAAGGACTTTATACTACTCATAAAGAAAGAGATCGACAGAAGATCTCTTCATGCTAGATTACAGCAAGTTCTAATGTAGAGCGTAAACATACGCTCTATTTTTTTGTGGCCAACTCTCTTTCAACTTTTCGATATTCTCCTGGATTAAAAGTTATTTCAATTGGAATTCTCCACTGCTCTTCCCACGCTTGCTTGTATTTTTTACTCAAAGATTCTGCTTTTTTGTAGTGGTAAGACTTCATCTGAATCGCCACTACGTATTTGCCACCGTCTTTAACCACTACTGCACGTTTAATAAATTTATCTTTCTTAATCTCCCTTTTCATTTCTTCTGCTAATGAAGAGGCGTTTGAAACGCCTGCTTCAGAGAAGCTAACGTGCTTCCTGTAGTATTCTCTCGGTTGAAACTTTGGACTCGTCTCATCTCTTTTATAAATAGAATCATTAAAACAGCCAGTTAGTTGAAACAAAATCAAGAGTATTCCGTATGTATGTAGTAGTCTCATTTTCAATCACCTCTCAAATAGGTTAGGTATTTTTTGGGAAGGATATTCAAGAGATGCAAAATCAATCTGATTAGAGAGTTTCTCTTTGGTAAAGTATTTGCTAAAAAGGAAAGGTTTTGCTTACAATGTAATGGACTATGACGATTATTTTTGGGTTTTAAGGAGGTTTACCGGTATTCATGTTGCACATCTACATACTCATCCCTTTTTTAGCAGCATTGCTCATTGGACTTGCCGCTAAGAAAGTAGACCGGATACATACTGGTTGGTTTGTTCTGCCTGTTCCAGCAGTGCTTTTTATTCTGTTTATTTCAAAACTGCCTACATTGGCTGAAGGGAAGATCGTTCAAAGCATCGCGAATTGGATTCCATCACTCGACATCCAATTAAGTTTTTACTTGGATGGACTTAGCATGCTTTTTTCGCTATTAATCACCGGAATTGGAACACTTGTTGTACTCTATTCGATCTTTTATTTATCGAAAAAAGAACAGCTCGTCCATTTCTATGTTTATTTATTATTATTTATGGGATCGATGCTTGGCGTCGTTCTATCTGACAACGTTTTCGTACTTTATACCTTTTGGGAGTTCACGAGTATCTCATCCTTTCTATTAATTGGATTTTGGTTTTATCGTGAACGTTCCACATATGGTGCACAAAAATCAATGCTCGTAACTGTTTTTGGCGGACTGTCCATGCTAGGTGCTCTCATACTCCTATCCATTACAGCCGAGACGAACAGTATACGAGAGATGATCGCGAATCGATCTGACATTATTGAGAGCGATCTGTTTATTCCGATATTGATATTGCTACTAATCGGAGCTTTTACAAAATCGGCACAGTTTCCATTTCACAGCTGGCTTCCTGATGCGATGGAAGCACCAACTCCAGTTAGTGCATACCTTCACTCTGCAACGATGGTTAAAGCAGGGATCTATCTTGTAGCCAGATTTTCACTCATCTTTAGTGGGACGGATGTATTTTTCATTATCGTTTCTGGTGTTGGTCTGATCACACTCTGTTTAGGATCGATACTTGCTTCTCGACAGACTGATCTGAAGGGTATTTTAGCTTATTCAACGATCAGCCAGCTTGGTATGATCATGACAATGCTTGGCTTTGGTACTGGTATTGCTACTCTCGCTGCAATCTTCCATATCTTTAACCACGCTACCTTTAAAGGCAGCTTGTTTATGATAGCGGGTATTGTTGATCATGAGACAGGAACGAGAGATATCAGAAGACTTGGCGGACTCTATACATTTATGCCGATCTCCGCCACTCTAGCATTCTTTGGAGCTTTCTCTATGGCTGGAGTACCACTTCCGATTTTCAATGGTTTCTTAAGCAAGGAAATGTTCTTTGATTCTTCATTGAAATTAGAGCAAACGAGCGGTTTTGCTGGAATGTTTGCTGAGTGGATCCCATTACTTGCTGTAGTTGGAAGTATCTTTACATTTGTTTATTCCATGTATTTAGTATTTGGCACATTCACAGGTAAAGCCAAGTTAGATCAACTTGAGAAAAAACCTCACGAAGCGCCAATTGGCATGCTGATTTCTCCGATTATACTCATTGGATTTGTCGTTTTGATTGGATTGTTTCCAAATCCATTGAATGAGGCATTACTTGCACCAGCAGTCGGATCAGTAACAGGAGATTTCGCTCTAACTCACTTAGCATTTTGGCATGGTTTTGATAATACGCCTTTGCATATGTCGCTTGTTGTAGTAGCAGTCGGCACCATTCTCGCTATAACTTTAAAAAGGTGGCAACCGATCTACAATAGAGTACCTGGAAAGTTTTCAACAGATCGTATATATCAGTCTATCGTAAACGGTCTATTGAGTTTCTCGAGTAAATTCACGAAATTTTATATGACTGGTTCATTGCGATTGTACACATCCATCATTCTTGTATTCTTGGTTGTGTCTACATCGATCTTTATTTATGTCACAGACGGTTTTAAAATTGCGTTCGATGACTTAGCACCGGTTACGTGGCCAGAGGTTTTAGTCGGTTTTGTTATGGCTGTTGCTGCCATTGCAACGATCTGGATGACACAGAGAATAGCTGCGATTATTGTAATCGGAGTTGTAGGATATGGTCTTTCATTATTGTTCGTTTTCTTCCGTGCACCAGATCTCGCACTTACACAGCTTATCGTTGAGACCATAACTGTTGCTCTCTTCTTGTTATGTTTTGCGCATCTTCCAAAATTGAAGAAATCGGATAAAAAATCTTCTGAAAAGCTTGTAGATTTTATTATTGCAGCTTCAACGGGAGCACTCTTAACTGTAGTAGCGATCTCCGCTCATAGCTCTAAATATTTTGAGAGCATTTCAAAATATTTTGTAGATAACTCTTATAAACTTGGCGGTGGAGATAATATCGTCAACGTCATCCTTGTTGACTTCCGTGGCTTGGATACTTTATTTGAAATAGCAGTGCTTGGTCTAGCTGCTTTAGGCATTTTCGCCATGATAAAATACCGGGATAAAGGAGACATGAACCACTAATGGAAATAATTATGTCTATACTTGCCGGAACGTTATTTGCAGCCGGCGTATATCTAATACTTCAAAAACAGTTATTAAAAATTGTACTTGGTACGGCGCTTTTATCACATGGAGCTCACCTGTTTATTTTAACGATGGGAAAATTAAACCGTGGAAAACCTCCTATATTAATTGAGGGGATCAAGGACTATACCGATCCTCTTCCTCAAGCGCTAATACTGACATCTATTGTTATAAGTTTTGGGGTTACGAGCTTTCTACTTGTACTAGCTTATCGAACCTATCAAAGCAACAAGACAGATATGATGGATCAGCTAAGGGGAACAGATGATGAGTAATTTAGTATTCTTGCCAATATTTATACCTTTGTTTTTCGGAGCTTTACTTGTTTTCTTTAATAAGAAACAAAAAGTAACGGTAAACATTTCATTTCTAGTGGTCTTGTTAAGTTTAGGCGTATCGATCTTCTTAAGTTACCATGTATTTTCCACCGGACCATTAACCTTAGAAACAGGTGGTTGGAAAGCGCCTTACGGAATCATTCTTGTTGCAGACAAGCTGTCCGTCATCATGATACTCGCTGTGAATGTGATCGCATTCACTGCAGCTATCTTCGCGCTATCATCCGTTACAGAAAAGATGGTACAGCACTACTTTTACCCTTTGTTCTTTTTACTGATCGCAGGGGTGAGTGGCGCTTTCTTAACAGGAGATCTCTTCAACCTGTTCGTGTTTTTTGAAGTGTTGTTAATGGCATCCTATGGATTGATCATTATCGGGGGTTCCAAGCATCAATTTCGGGAATCTGTAAAATACATCTTACTCAATCTGTTTTCGTCCATTCTATTCGTTACAACGGTAGCTTTTCTCTATTCTGTTACCGGTACAGTTAACATGGCGCAACTCGGGGAACGTGTTGCCCAAGTAGAACAGCAAGGTATCTTAACAGGAATTGGGATTTTACTATTTATCGTTTTCGCGACAAAAGGTGCTCTATTTCCTTTGTATTTTTGGCTTCCTAAATCGTATATCGTGCCATCACCTATCGTCTCTGCATTGTTTGGAGCACTGTTAACTAAAGTAGGTGTGTACTCTATGCTAAGAGTCTTTACACTCATTTTTTCTCATAAACTTGAGCTCACACACACCTTTTTTATTTGGGTAGCAACTCTAACCATGATCATCGGAGTCATTGGTGCCCTTTCTACATCTAATGTGAAATTGATTATCGCTTATAATATCATGCCAGCGATCGGCTTTATGCTTCTCGGTATAGGAACGTTCTCAGCAGAATCACTTGCAGGTACGATCTACTACCTTGTTCATGATATGGCGATTAAAGCGGCTTTATTTTTCCTTGCTGGCCTACTTGTTTGGCATGCTGGAACGTCAAACCTAAAAAAGATGGGTGGATATATAAAAACCGCACCACTTATGGGTTGGATGTTCTTTATCGCATCTCTCATATTAGCCGGGATCCCGCCTTTTAGTGGTTTTATCGGGAAATACCTCCTCTTAAGAGGTGCAATGGATGAAGGACATTATATAGCTGCTGGAGTCGGATTATTATCAAGTCTGTTAATCTTATTTTCTGTGATTCGCATCTTTATCGGCGCATTCTGGGGTGAGCTAAAAGAAGAGCCGAAACAAGCTGTGAAAACCTCAGGATTAGCAGCATCAGCTGTATTGATCGCAATCTCTATCTTGCTTGGTGTTGGAGCAGAATGGTTCTATCCATATGTCCAGGCAGCAGCAGACAGTCTGATCGATCCGCAAATCTATATCGATTATGTATTAAAGGAGTAATTCCATGACATTTCAACTTATTCTAAATTTGCTGATCGGCGTTATTTGGATGTTTTTATCTGAGAGCTACTCTTTCGCAAGTTTTATAGTTGGATTTGTGATTGGGTCAGCACTTCTCTTCTTGCTGAATCGATTCATTCCTGATTCGTACTATTTTAAACATGTGAGAGCGATTCTTTATCTCATTTTTTTGTTCATAAAAGAACTTCTTCTAGCAAATATTGAAGTTTTAAAATGGATTTATAAACCGAAGCTCGATTTTCAACCGGGTATACTCGCACTTCCAATTGATGTTAAGAAGAATTGGGAGATCACCTTACTTGCTAACTTAATCACCTTAACTCCTGGAACTTTGTCTGTGGATGTCTCGAGAGATCAACGATATATCTATATCCATGCGCTCGATCTTCCAGATGTCAATGAAACCATCGTTAGCATTAAGGAATCATTTGAAAAAGCAATAAGGGAGGTAACACGATGACAGATTGGTTCACGGTCGTTGTTCATGTTTGTTTATTCGTAACAACCATCTCGATTCTGCTTCTTCTCTATCGAGCGGTATCGGGTCCTTCAAATCCAGATCGCGTTGTAGCTCTTGATACGATCGGTATTAACTTGATCGCCATCACTGGTATTATGGCAATTATCTTGGATACTGTTCAGCTGAATGATATTATCTTATTGATCGGAATATTGACGTTTATTGCGACTGTCGCTGTTGCAAAATTTCTAGAAAAGGGTGTTATCATTGATCAAGATCGTGATTAGCTTCTTCCTCATCGCTGGCACCTTTATCATCTTTTCAGGAACACTTGGGGTACTCCGTTTTCCTGATGTTTATTCAAGACTTCACGCTGCCAGTAAAGCTTCGACTTTGGGGGTATCTGGAATCCTGATCGGTTCCTTCATCTATGTGTTGTCTGAGATGCATGTGTTTAGCGGTAAATTGATACTTGGTATCCTTTTCGTTCTGATGACTGCTCCAGTAGCAGGGCATATGATTTCAAGAGCAGCATACAGAACAGGAGTACCACTTTCAGATAAAACGGTATTCAATGAATTAGAAAAGAAAGATAGTTCCAACCTTGAATAATATCTACTATTAATCACTTTCTCGTTGTCATATAATGATTAGAATGGGTATATAATTTTAAGCAACGAACAAGGATAAGTTTATTTTTCAAAGGATCATTGTTTATCTCTTTGGAAGATGTGCACTTACTGCGTTTTAGCCGGTTACCCGTTTGAGGAGTGATTGTATGTTCATGCTCGAAAGAGAGCGTATTGATTCAACGTTTAAGAAAGTGAAGGGACAAACCGCTAACTTCTTAACATTGATCAATTTATCACTAGGAACTTTGGCGTTATTAATTATGATCTCAGGAGATTTGAAATTAGGATTCATCTTAATCTTCTTAGCCGGTTTGTTTGATCGTTTTGATGGAATGGTTGCCCGAAAGTTAAATATCGAATCCGAGTTTGGGAAACAATTAGACTCTCTTTGTGACCTTATCTCATTTGGAATTGCGCCTGCATTTTTAATCTATCAGGTCGCCCTTCATCAGTTTGGTGTACCAGGCATGATCTTCACCATTATCTTTATTGTTTGCGGTGCAATTCGGTTAGCTCGGTTTAACATCACAGAGTTTACGGGTTCATTTGTGGGTATGCCGATCACTTTAGCTGGTTGTTTGATGGCTGCTGGTTATCTGACGGTTGATCTAGTCCCAGGATTTCTTTATATGTTCCTGACGTTCGGGTTATCTGTACTTATGATTAGTACCATTACGATTGAAAAAAGATGAATAGTCGGTCATTAAGAAAGCTTGGCATGGTGTTGCCAAGCTTTTTATTTTTGCGTTCCATTGTCCAAACGAATACCCCGTTAGGTATACACCATTGTAATCCTAACACTTTTTAAAATAATTCTAGAAATTTCAGTGTTCATTCAGCGAGTTTCTCCAATAATACGGCGAGATTTGCTCATAAATCGGCGAGTCGACAAAGTTTGATACAAATAATCCATTCAATACCCCCATTCCTCCATATGCAACTGTGCATAGGTTTACAATTCATGCTCAATAACAGCCAAAGTTTCCATGTTCTATAAACTCCAAAAAAGCAAAAAATCGGCAATTCCTATTCAAGGAACTGCCGATTCTATTTTATTCTTCTGTTAATGCTAAAAACTCTTCTACATCGGCTGCAGCAAGCTCAATACCTTTTAACCAGAAATCTTGTTTCGTAACATCTATGCCAAGATGTTTTTGTGCGAGCTCTTCTACTTCCATCTTTCCTGTATCTTGTAGGAGTGCAATATATTTTTCTTCGAATGAAGGGCCTTCTTCTTTCGCTTTTGCATAGATCCCTGCAGAGAACAGATAACCGAATGTATACGGGAAGTTATAGAACGGTACGTCTGTAATATAAAAATGAAGCTTAGACGCCCAGAAGTAAGGATGATACTCATCGAGTGCACCGTTAAATGCTTCTTTTTGAGCCTCTTCCATCAGTTCACATAGACGTTCAACTGATAACTGACCCGCTTTTCTTTCTTCGTACATTCTCGTTTCAAACAGAAAACGAGCATGAATATTCATAAAGAAGGCTACGGAACGTTGAGCTTTATCTTCTAAAAGCGCAATTTTCTCTTCTTTCGATTTTGCGTTTGAAACGGCTGCATCAGCAACGATCATCTCAGCAAAAGTGGAAGCTGTTTCAGCAACGTTCATCGCATAATTTGTTGCATAGTATGGCATCTCTTTTAACACATCCGTATGGAACGCATGACCAAGCTCATGTGCTAACGTAGAAACATTGCTTGGTGTTCCTGAGAACGTCATAAAGATTCTTGTTTCTTTCTTAGTTGGGAACCCGGTACAAAATCCTCCTGGTCTTTTCCCAGAACGATCTTCTGCTTCAATCCAGCCGTCTAGGAATGCCTTTTCAGAGAAATCAGCCATCTTAGGTGCGAGCGTACGGAAATGCTCTACGATAAATTGAGCCGCTTCGTCATAACTCATCTTGCTGTTTGCAGAAGATAATGGTGCATCAACATCATACCAGCTTAATTTATCTAGACCTAAAAGTTTAGCTTTTCGATCTAAGTATTTAACGAAGATCTCTTTTTGAGAAGAGATCGCGTTCCACATCGCTGAGAGAGTCTCTTCCTTCATACGATTGATCGCAAGAGGCTCTTTTAATGTTTCTTCCCAGCCTCTGTGCTTATAGATCTCGTTTCTAAATCCTGCGATGTGATTTAGAGAAGCCGCACAAAACTCACCTTCGTGATCCCAAGCTTGAACAAATTTTTCAAACGTATCTTTTCTTACGTTGCGGTCAGGACTTGAAAACTTATTCTCCGCTTGCCCTACAGAGAGTTCTTCTTCCTTTCCATCAATCTCAACTTTGATCGAGATTCTACCCACCACTAGATCGTATAACGTTGACCAAGCATGATAGCCATCTACAGCTAGATCATTGATCAATGATTCTTCTGAGATACCAAGCTTTTCTTTTGCATTCATTCTTCTCTCGTTCAAAGAGAACGCAATATGTTCGTACTCAGGAAGACTCATCAGATCTTTCCATGCATCTTCAGAGATATCCATTAACTTTTGATCGATAACTGAACCCACGTTAGAGAATGCTGCGTATACCGATTCTAATCTACCACGAAGAGCCATCGCCTTCTTGTCTTTTACATCTTGAGCGATCAAACAGCCAATGAAAGCTCCAGCAGTTGATAATCTTTCAGAAAAGCTTTGAAGCTCTTTGATCAATGATAAGAAAGTTTCGTTTGAAAACGTGAAGGAATCTGCTTTTTTTGCTAATTCTTTCGCTTCGTTCTCCGTCCAATTTATTTCAGCTAATAATTCTTTCGATTCACTACCACCAGGAAAAACGGAATCAAGTTCCCATGTTTGTCTTAAATCTTGTAATAACATTATTTCTCCCCCATATGTACATATTTCCACTCTTTTCTTATTATAAAAAATATTCAAACAAAAATCGACCATGAAGTTTATTTTTTTGATTTATTTTTTTATGTAAATCTTACGAACATAAAAAATGAAGCTCTCCTTAGCAAGGAGAGCTTCACATTATTCTGCGATTGAAACATAGACAAAATAGGCCAGCATTACTACGAATGATCCATAAAGTACAGCGTCTTGCATAAGAACCCCTCCTGGTTTTTTTACCTATTCTATTCCCTATTTTGTATATCTAAACACCAAGTTAACGTACTTGCTTGCCTAAATTCGCTTTTGCCTGCTGAATGAGTTCTTTTACCATTCTCCCGCCAATCTGTCCGCCTACTTTTCCGGCATCTTTTGACGTGATCGTACCGTTATATCCTTTTTGCAAGTTCACACCCATGTCTCTTGCTACTTCATACTTCACATCATCTGGTGACTGATCTGAAACGTTGTAACCTGCTTCTCTCATCACTTTCGCTTTTAACCGATCAAGCCCTTCTCTAGCTTCTGGGACGATGGGTTGACGCTTGCTTCTTGCCATATATAAAAACTCCTTTTTTTCTTTAGTTTGTCCGAATAAAAAAATAAAAAGACTGTAATTGTTACCAGTCTTCTTAAAGATAAGTATTTATCGTTCTGATTGCTGTCGGCTGCGGTAAAATTCATGAAAAAGCTTCATGAGCGCTCGCTTTTCGATCCTTGAGACATAACTTCTAGAAATCCCTAGCTGTTTTGCGATCTCACGCTGTGTTTTTTCTTTTTGAAGATCGAGTCCAAATCGTCCTACGATCACTTCTTTTTCTCTGTCATCTAATACATGAATGTAGTCGTATATTTTCTTTTTCTGCATCTTTAATTGGATGGCATCAACAACATCTTCTGTTTCCGCTTTTAAAACATCGATCAATGTGATCTCATTTCCCTCTTTATCCGTTCCGATCGGGTCATGAAGGGAAACATCTTTCTTCGTTTTCTTTAGAGCTCTTAAATGCATCAAGATCTCGTTCTCTATACACCGAGCTGCATACGTAGCAAGCTTCGTACCCTTTCCTCTCGAATAGCTCTCAATAGCTTTTATCAATCCGATCGTCCCAATTGATATTAAGTCTTCCGTATCTTCACCTGTGTTTTCAAATTTTTTGACGATATGCGCAACAAGCCTTAAGTTGTGCTCGATCAACATGGCTCTAGCATGTTCGTTTCCTTCGGCCATCTCTTTTAAGTACTGCTTTTCTTCATTTTCAGACAGGGGCTGGGGAAATGCATTATTTTTAACGTATGATACAAAAAGCATAACTTCCTTAAAAAAGTAAGCCAACACACCTACTAATGACATGACAGCACCTCCAAGACGATTCTCTATTCCCTTAACAGTATGCGGTGCTGGGCTTGGGTGTGTCTGTACATCTTTAAAAACCTGGGAACCTTTTTATTTTTTAAATCGTACTAGAAATAAATGGTTCAATTATGAAGAGATCCATACTATAATGGAGCATGGAATGAGGTGAAGATATGAATAAAACAAAAATGCTTATTGCAGGTGTATCCTCTGCATCTGTTGCAGTTATGCTCTCTGGCTGTAACGACCAAGCACAAGATATCCCACCAGAGCCAACTGATACGGAATGCCAAGATTGGGAATGGGATGAAGACGATGGGGTATATGAATGTGATGATACCGGTTCTCGCTATTTCGGTCACTATTACCACGGCGGAAGTTACTACAAAGGAAAGAGCAGCTTATTAAAAAGTTCTGCTTATAAATCCTACAAAAGTAGTTCGAGTTTCAAAGGCGGTGGATCTGGCTTCGGAGGAAGTAAAGGATTTGGCGGATAAATCATGAGGAGTTGTGAAGATGGAGAACTTATTTCTTAATTTTGCCCTTTATGCGGCAACAGGACTTGGATTACTTTTTGTCGGCTTTATTATTTTTGAATTAACAACAAAAACGAAAGAACTTCAATTAATCAGTAAAGGAAATTGCGCAGCTGCTTTATCACTTGGCGGACGACTTTTTGGCCTTGCTTTTGTCATTGGATCATCGATCGCAAATTCATTGAGCATTGTTGATTTGCTAATTTGGGGATCAGTGGGAATCATCGCTCAGATCGTAGCTTTATTCGTAGCAGAACACCTAGCGATTCGTTCAAGCATCTCAAAAGCAATCGATGCGGATAATAAAGCGGTTGGACTTCTTGTCATGTTTTTAAGTATTTCCGTTGGTTGGGTTATCGCTCAGTGTCTTACATATTAAAAGAAAAAGCATGTGGCATCTGCCACATGCTTAAATTTTATCTCCGACATATATCACATAAACAGCACGGTCTTCATCTATTTCAGCTGAATCACGTAAATACTGTCCATTACCAGGTATATCTACTACGTCTTTTAATAAATAACGGATAACATCCCAATGGCTGTTTAAAGCTTGCGTATGAAGTACAGGCATATCTCCTGAAGAGTTATAAGAGCGGAATTCTAAAAATATTCCTCTTCCTTTATAACTCATTTCCTCTGTAAATCTTCGCGCTTCTCCTACTTCTTTTATGATTAAGATCTCCTCGCTACCTTTCATCTCATTCGATTGAAGCTCGTACTCTTTTCCACCTGTTACAAAAAATTCACAGAGCTGCCGCGCATATTTTTCATCGTTATGCATGTTTTCAGGAATCTTATACGTTAAGAAGGCTTCATATTCGTTGTCTCTTTCGATAAAATAAGTGAGTTCCATTATTTTCATCCTCTTTATAATTTGTTATGTTTATCATACCAGTTTACAGTTCTAAATGTATGTTTTGGAGGTAATCACACGCATGACCTATATAGATAATAGACAAAAATTTTATAATCAGCTACCTGAATTTTGGGCCGATATGTATGGCCAAGAATATGCTTTATACGAACCAGCTGAAATTTCAGAAGACGCTGTAAATGATGCGAAACTGCTTGGCGAAAGAGGCGGTCATATACTGTTTAAGACCGCTTCCCTTCTGCAATCTGAAAATATTGAAGATGATACCTTACAGCTTCTAGGTTTCCCAGAGGTTCTTAATTCGTTTCTACGCTATCAAACGCCATTAGCGAAAACGGTAATTGGCAGGATTGATTCAATCGAAACACCTGAAGGACATAAGATAATGGAGTTTAACAGTGATACGCCCACATTTATTTATGAATGTTTTAAGGTGAACGGTTTAGTCTGTAAACAACACGGATATCGCGATCCTAACGAAGACAAAGAAAAACAATTAAAGAACGCTGTTCGCTCCTCCATCCTGAGTGCGTATCGGCACTTACAAACAGAGCATGCCCCACATATCGTTTTTACAGCACATGAAGAGAACATCGAAGACAAACAGACTGTTCTTTATTTAAAGAAACTTTCAGGATTTCCTTCTCAGTATGTCCCTTTAGAAGAATTGGTCATACGAAAAGGAATTGGTTTATTCGATCAAAACGGGAAAAAAATTGATGTTTTATATAGACAAACATTTCCGATCGAGCTTCTTATTCAAGATGTAGATAAAGTAACAAACGAGGATATAGGCTTACAGTTAACACAGCTTGTGGTTCAAAACAAATTGGCTATCATTAATCCACCATCAGCCTTTTTATTACAGAGCAAAGCCATCTTAGCTGTCATATGGGGATTACATGAGGCACGATCTCCTTACTTTTCTAGTGAGGAACACGAATGGATCGAACGCTATTTTTTACCTACTTATCTTGAACCTGATCCATTTTTGAAAAACAAAGAAAAGTATGTGCAAAAGCCCGTTTTTGGCAGAGAAGGAGATACAGTTCGTATTTTTGATGGTGTCGGCAGCATCATTGATCAAGACAAACATCAGAGTTATGACAACTATGTAAGTGTTTATCAAAAGCATGTATCACTTCCTAAGATGACTTTCCAATCTCATAAAGGTGTTCAAGAAGGCTACCGAATGACAGGTACATTTATCATTAACGGAAAACCAAGCGCTTTTGGATATCGTATTGGAAATGCGATAACCGATAACCTATCTTATTTTTTGCCTTCTTGTATAAAAAAATAGCGCATGCCGAACCGGCACGCGCTACTTTTTACAGCCATGAAGACAAATTATTAGATGCTTTTTCTTTAGCACGATCATAAAGTGTTTTTACTTCCCTATCACGAGCATAAAGCTCATCAGATCGACTGTTCCTCTTAATAGAAAAGGTAATCGTTACAAAAAACAAATGTAGTGTAAACATATCTTTTTTAACTCCTTCGTTTCAATCGTATTTTTTCCCTCAGGTTGAATCTTTCTCCGTTAGAAGCCAAGTCAGCAGTGTAATTCCAATCATTATCATTTTCTTCTCCTCCTTTAAGTTGTATAAAAAAACACCGCAGAATAACCCCTGCGGTGTTAAAAAAGCACACAAAAAACCGCAGGCATTCGACCTGCGGTGTCTTTTAAATAAGTTAAATAGACATACTGCTCTGATTGGCGGTCGAACGTAAAGATTTATTCAGTTGGTAGATCGTATCAATGTACATCATCATTTTGTTCAACCTCCTTTTATATAATTTGCTTTACTTAGAAAACCTTACACTATTTACCAAGTCGTGTAAAGAGTTTTTTTATCCTAGATAAGTATATGCATGTGAAATCGAAAGTTCACAAAAATTGGGGTGGTTTTCTATAAATAGGCAATACCTACATAAGATAATTATGTGTACACTTTCACAAACTTTTACTATAATTATGAGTGTAAAGGGGGAAACACAAATGATACATCCTAAGGTCATCTTTGCTTCAACACGGCCTTTTTCATTAACAGCATCTGTCATTCCCGTTATCTTCGGGACAATTCTTGCATTGCAGTGGACAAGCATTCATTGGCCTACTTTCTTTTTAACACTTATTGGTGCTGTTTTTCTACAGTGCGGCACGAACTTAGTGAACGATTATTTTGATCATGTAAAAGGTGCGGATATTCCTGGGTCGTTGAGCCCATCAGGCGTCATCGACCGAAAAGAGATGACTCCGCGCCAAGTATATATCACAGGACTTATTTTCTTTGGGCTAAGTATTATTGTGGGACTTATTTTAACTGCACTTACCGGCCCTGTTGTTCTTTATTTCGGGATTCCGTCATTACTTGTAGGGTACTTTTACACAGCTACTCGTTATGCGCTTGCTTACAACGGACTAGGTGAGATCGCATCTGGAAGTACGCTAGGTATTCTCGCAGTTGTTGGTTCGTTCTACACACAAACATTAACGTTAAACACAGAAATCTTTTTAGCTGCTATCCCTAACGCTCTTCTTGTTATGGCTATCCTTCATGCTAACAACTTGCGTGATTTCGATACAGATAAGCAGATCGGCAAAACCACTATCGCTGGTTTAATCGGAAGAAAAGCATCACGATTAGAATACTATGTTTTAATGCTTGGTACGTATGTAAGTTTATTAGCTCTTATATTCTTAGACATCTTACCGCTTTGGAGTCTAATCGCGGCGATTACCCTTCCCATCGCGTTAAAAGGGTTAAAGATTGCGATATCCACATGGGATGCTAAAGAGTTAAACAAGGCGCTTGGTTTAACTGCACTTCTTCATATGGCTTTTGGTATTTTACTTTGTGTAGGTACGTTAACTGGAATCCTATTATAAACGTGAAAAAGTCCACTTCTATAAAGTGGACTTTTTCTTTTACCCTTTTCCAGCTTGAAAACCTGGATATAATGTCATTCCGCCATCAGCAATTAGTGTTAGACCTGTAACATAACTTGCTTGGTTTGAGGCTAGCCAAACTGCGGTCGCTGCAATTTCCTCTGGCTCCCCGATATAGCCCATAGGAATTAACTTTAAAACGCCTTCTTTTTGTTTTGGATCTGAAAACTTTTCTGCATTAATCGGTGTATTGATGGCACCCGGCGCAATGCCGTTGATTCGGATACGCTTAGGAGCATATTCAAGTGCGAGGGTTTGTGTCATCAGCTTTATTCCGCCCTTACTTGCTGCGTAATGTACAAAATGTGGCCATGGAATGATCTCATGTACACTCGACATATTGATTATAGCTCCTTGGATGTCATGCTTTAGGAAGTAATCGATCGCCTCTCTGCAGCCTAGAAACTGGCCAGTTAAATTCGTTGAGATAACTTTGTTCCAATCCTCTAATGTGAGCTCATGTGAAGGAACTTCATTTTCAATTCCAGCGTTGTTAATCATGATGTCTAGCGACCCAAACTCATTGATTGTTTTCTCAATCAGTTGTTTGATGTCACTTTCTTTTGTTACATCCCCTTGTACAGCAATTGCGTTTCCACCACTGTTCTTAATCTCCTTAATCATTTCATTCGTTTCTTTAATCTGTTTATCTGAATGAAAGTTAATGACAACATTAGCTTCTTCTTGTCCGAATCTTAGTGCACATGCTTTACCGATGCCTGTTGCTGCACCAGTGATTATAACCGTTTTTCCTTTTAAATCTGGATACATCCTCTTCAGCTCCTCTATGATTTTGTAAATCCTAACATGACGCCACCCGCTATGATAATTACACAACCTGAGATCACCCAGATGATCTCTTTCTTACTTCTTTTTTCACCTAATAAAAAGATTCCTCCGAGTGTTGATATGATGATACCGGTCTGTGAAAGCGAAAAGCTTGTCGCGATTCCAATCAGAGGCAATGACAGCAGTAGAGTCAGATTACCAGTGCTCCAAATCAGTCCTGTTAAAATATTGCGCACAGAGTACTTATTAAACGGTTTATGTTTAAAAGATAAAACGAGCGCGCCAATAAACATCCCTACCGCTTGAGGTAAGATAGCTTGCCATCCGTTTATTTCAAACCATCTAATAATAACGACATATGTAACATATCCGATCGTTGATATAAGAAGGATGGTGATTCCTTTTTTAAAGTTTTGTTTATCTTTTTGGTCACCTTGTTCACTTCTTCTTGATGTTAATAACGCTCCTGCTATGATTGCACAGATTGCAATGATTCCGATGATAATTTCTGTTGTTGTTTTCCATTCATGAAAAACGATAACACCAAACAATGTTGTTCCGAACAACTGCATACCTGTTGAAAGAGGAACGATTTTAGAAACCCCTAAATAATCAACACTAGCAAATTGGTTTCGCTGTCCGATCACCCAGAAGATCCCTGAAACGATACCGATCGCAAAAACTGTAATATCAAGATCCGGCTGAACGATAAAGAATGCAACAATTGAAAACAGTAGAGCTCCTAATGTCATTCCAAATGTTTGACTGTGAAAATCTCCGCCAAGTTTTTCGCTCACTAAGACGATACTTCCCCAGCAGACTGCTGTAATAAGTGCCCAGATGATACCCACTAACTCCACTTCTTTCTCTAATATAGATTGTTAAAACTTAGTATGACCTTCTTCGGCCGTTCTGTATCCATACCCGATTGTTCTAACGGAATAAACTAGTTAAACTAAAACTTTTATAAGTGACATGAAAGACTGAAGAATTAAGCTTTGTTAACGATTTAGTTCAAGTGAATCATGTGTAATCGCTTTCTTTTTTATGAGGTGTAGCGAGTGAAGACACTTTTTCAATTACGGTTAAGAACATAAAAAATACCGCCCCTGCTTAAGGGACGGTACGTGAAATTATTTATATGGTTTATTCACTTAATTCTTGTAATTGTGTTTTGCACTTTCTTACAACGTTATACATAAGTGCAGTGAATCCCAAGCATGTTGTCGAGGCAATACCTAATGTGATGGATTGAACAAAGTTTTTGTCTTCAACAGGAAGTACTAGTCCTAAATAAAAGAACGTGCTAACAGCCAATAAAATAAAGCCGAAGCGCTGGTAGTCAGCGATTTTCTTTTGAATGAATTCAGCATTGTTTTTCATAGCGATGTCTACCTCCTACTCCTAATCTCTATATAAAGGATAACATAGGTAAGACCCTATTCTACCAAGTAGATTTTGACAAAAGCGTGAAGTAATTTTGTCTAAATTGTGATCAAAAACTTGCATCGTATACCTTAAATGGAAGGTGAATATATCTTTTATTAATTTGAGTCAAAATGGTTCAAAGGGACCTCTAAAACTGTAGCAGTGTACCTTGCGGGGGATTTAAAGTAATAATTCAGCAAAATTTTGAATTTTGCAATCGAAAAGGCTCATTCTTCCATAGATGTTAACTTATCAACACACGCAAACAAAAAAAGAACAAGCGCCGGTTAAAGCACTTGTTCTCCCTTTATGTTCCTGATTTAACTTAAAGCATTTTTCAGATCATCGATCAAATCGTCAGCATCTTCAATACCAACAGAGATACGGACCAATCCATCTGTGATTCCTAGTTCTGCTCTACGTTCTGCGGGAATAGATGCATGTGTCATACGAGCAGGAACGGAGATCAAACTCTCAACTGCTCCTAAGCTTTCTGCAAGTGTGAAGTATTTTACCTTTTTCAGAAGTGCATCAGCATTCGCTTGTGAACCAACATCAAAGGATACCATACCACCGAAACCACCAGATTGTTTCTTAGCAATCTCGTGCTGAGGGTGATCTTCTAGTCCTGGGTAATAAATCTTCTCTACCGCTGGATGAGATTTTAAAAATTCAACGATTTTTTTCGTATTGTTTTCGTGAGCTTCCATACGCAACCCAAGTGTTTTGATACCGCGAATGAGCAACCATGAATCTTGTGGCCCTAGAACGCCGCCTGTTGAGTTTTGTACGAAATGAAGGTCTTCTCCTAGCTTTTCATCGTTTACCACGACTAAGCCAGCTACAACGTCACTATGTCCGCCAATATATTTCGTTGCAGAGTGAAGAACAATATCTGCACCTAATTCGATCGGATTTTGCCAATATGGTGTGTTAAACGTGTTATCTACCATGAACAGAAGGTTTTTCGCTTTTGCCCAAGAAGCTACAGCTTCAATGTCTGTAACCTTTAATAGCGGATTTGTTGGTGTTTCTACATAGACCGCTTTTGTGTTCGGTTTTAATGCCGCTTCGATCTGTTCGATATCTGTTGTATCCACGAACGTCGAATCGATTCCAAGACGGTTTAATACCTTCGTCATCACACGATAAGTACCGCCGTATACATCGTCTGTTAGAATAACATGATCACCAGAATCAAATAACATCATAACGGCGGTAATAGCAGCCATACCTGAACCAAACGCAAATCCGCGTTTACCACCTTCTAAGTCTTTAATTAGTTCTTCTAACGCATGTCTTGTAGGATTTCCTGTACGAGAATATTCAAATCCGCTATGCACTCCTACATCTTCTTGCTTGTATGTGCTTACTTGATAGATCGGAAATGACACAGCTCCTGTAGTCTTATCAGAAGGAATGCCTCCGTGGATCAATTTTGTTTTACGTTTCATTATCAGATGCCTCCTTCATAAATTTTCTTGCTTAAATATCGCTCTGAGCTGTCAGCAAATATCGTGACAATATTTTGTCCCCGTTGTGCTGTTTGTGCTTCAATGAGGGCTGCGTGTAACGCTGCTCCTGAAGAACTTCCGACAAGAAGACCTTCTTTTTTAGCTAGTTCAGCGACTCTTTGGAACGCATCAACATCCATGACTGTATGGATGCTTTTGAAATAGGATGGGTCCATATAGTCGGGCAGAAATTCCATACCGATACCTTCTGTCTTATGAGGTCCGGATTCTCCACCATTAAGAATAGAGCCTTCAGGTTCAACTATAACCGTCTTCACGTTTTCGTTCTTTTCTTTTAAATAGCGAGCTGTACCCATGAACGTACCACCTGTACCCGCCCCGGCTACAAAAACATCTACATGACCATCAAGCGCATCCCAGATTTCTGGACCTAATGTTTTGTAGTAAGTGTTTGGGTTATCCGGATTAGAAAATTGAGAAGGAGAAAAAGAATTCGGAATCTCATTCAGCAATTCCTTTGTTCTTTTTATCGCTCCTTTTATTCCATCGGCAGTAGGAGTATGAACGATAGTCGCACCCAATGCTTTCATAAGCTCTTGTTTTTCGATACTAAATTTTTCTGGAATAACAAAGATTACGTTTATACCTTTATTAATCGCAGCAAGAGCTAGACCGATCCCAGTATTTCCTGCTGTAGGCTCGATGATCGTTCCACCTTGCACAAGATCACCTTTAGCTAGGGCTGCATCTAACAGCTCCAAACCTAACCGATCTTTCACACTTCCGCCAGGATTCATGAACTCCAGCTTTGCAAATAAACGAACACCTTCTGGAAGTGAAAACTGAGTGATCTCCATAAGAGGTGTATTACCGATCATCTCATGCACGTTTTTAAAATATTTCATTGAAATCGTCCTCTATTCTCCGAAAACAATATGCCACTCGTCTTTTTTAGCAAGCATCTTGCGCGCGATCTCTTTCGCACCTTCAAGACTATGGTTAGCTGCCCAGCCACATTGTACTTCATTACATGCAGGTACTTCAGTAGCTTCTAATACATCGTGCAACGTCTTTTCTAGAACATCTAAGATCTCATCATAGTTATCATGGTTGATCACAGATAGATAAAAACCAGTCTGACAACCCATAGGGCTGATATCCACTACAGTAGAATGGTGATTTCGAATGTTTTCTGCCATCAAATGTTCAATGGAATGAAGTCCTTCCATCGGCATATGATCTTTGTTCGGCTGACAAAAACGGATGTCATACTTATGGATAATATCTCCGTTAGCACCTGTTGTCGTACCTGCTAAACGGATATATGGCGCGACTACTTTTGTATGATCAAGGTTAAAGCTTTCTACATTCATTTTCTTTGTCATAATGATTTCAGCTCCTCTACGATTTTTTGTACTAATTCTGCCGAGTTCTTAGATGCTGTTTGTAAGAATTGGTCATAAGAAACACGTGCATCTTTTCCTGCAATATCTGATAAAGAGCGGATGATCACAAAAGGAATGTTGAATTGATAACACGTTTGAGCGATAGCTGCGGCTTCCATCTCAGCTGCAAATAGAGCAGGAAACTTGCCTCTGATATCTTCTACCCTAGCATGGTCACTCATAAACGAATCTCCTGAAGCGATCAAACCTTTTGCAACTTGTATGTTTTCTACTCTCGCTCCAGCTCTCTCAGCTGCATTCACAAGTTTTTCGTCAGGAAGGTAGTTCGGAGGCATCTGTGGTACTTGACCGTGCTCATAACCAAAGATCGTTGCATCCACATCATGATGGCGCACATCAGTTGAGATGACTACATCACCGACGTTTAGATCTGAATGGAACCCACCAGCCGATCCCGTGTTCAAAATAGCGTCCGGTCCATAAAGCTGGATCATTAACGTAGTACCGATCGCTGCGTTTACTTTTCCGATTCCTGATTTTAATAACACGACTTCTTGACCACCGAGTAAGCCTTTGTAGAATTCACAACCTGCTAGCTTATTTTCTTCTAGATCTTCTAATTGCTCTCTCAACAGAACAACTTCTTCTTCCATTGCACCGATAATTCCAATTCGCTTCATAATATTCTCCAATGTCTATTTTTTTACCGCTTCCATCAGCCAGACATATTCATTAAGTTTTTTGAACGAAACCTCAAAGTCATGTTTCTTAAATAGATCTTCTAGTACTCCGAGGGTTGTATAATACTCAGTCTGCAAATCTTTTAACAAGTTAAGAAACCCTTGAGATCTTACTTTTTCATGACGCTCTTTTTTATCATCTTCGTGAAGATAAGCGGTATCTGCAAACACAATTTTACCATTCTTTTTAAGCAGCTGGCTATACTGTCCGATTGCAATATCCTTTTCTTCATCTGTTAGGTGGTGGAACGCATAAGTGCTTACGATAGTATCAATCTCTTGATCGAGTTTTGGAAAAGATAAAAAGTCACCATCATATAGTGTTAGATCTGGATGACGGTCGGACGCTTTTTCACGCATCCCTTTTGACGGCTCAATGCCAATCACTTGTTTACCGCTTTTAAGTAATTTCTCGCTTAAGTTGCCTGTTCCAACTCCGAACTCCAAGACAACATTTCCTGAACGTTGAACAACCGTTTCTAATATTTCATCATATTTATGAAAAACTTCCTTATATTCCTGATCATTTCCTGAAACCGTTTCGTCATAAGAGGAAGACCACTCATCAAACAGATCAATAAATTCTCGTCCCATTTTTCACACTCACCTTTTAATTTATATAATTCCTATCAATATACTATGAATTAAAATCTTACAGGTTCCAAATTATCATAATTACTAAAAATTTTCAAATGAAAAATCTTTTTCTATTGGCAAAAATTACAGATATATCTCGACTTTACGAATGGAGTTAGGTGATGGCCAGCTCTCTGCAGCTGGCTTTTGTGCATGGAAAATGGAAGTCATGGTGGTCGGCCTGCTGCTAAAAATACACCATCCTATAAAAATGGAGTAACATCACATAAAAAAGAGCAGGCATCACATAAAAATTTTAGGTTATCACATAAAATTTGCCCTTAATCATATAAAAATAAATTTCAACTCATAACTTGTACACTCCAAAAAGACACTGCCACCCAAAGTGACAGGGCCTTCTCATTTCGATCCCGCATTCTCTTTATATTTCCAGAAAGCAGCTCGCTTTCCACATTTCAAACTGCTTGCCTTTATGCTCCTTGCTCTTGCGTCTACAAGTTAAATGCTAGCGGAGTAAGCTCCCTCGTCGCATGCCATGGTAGATGTATTTCAGGTGGTAAGCACGCACCTTGCACTCCAATCAATTGTCAAAGGTGACAAGGAGTTCAAAGCAACAATCATTTTGAAAAGAGTGTTAAACAAAAAAACAACCTGTAATATTAACAGGTTGCTTTTCTTCGTTTTATTGAACTGGAGTTACACTCGTTGGCTGCCATCCTTTTTCAGGAATCCATTGAAGCATAACATCATATTTTTTACCATCGGCTTTCGATTGTACGGTACCTTTTGAAAGATCAGGACCTCCACCATTTCCTAACCAAAAAATGGTCATCTTATCTTGTGGAATGCTGGTCGCATAAGAAAGGGCTTGGACCATCTCGTTCCAGTCTTGTGAACCATCATCATACGTCTTTGTATGAGGTTCTGTTTGTGAAGTTCCGATTGGTTGCCATGGACCCTCAGGACCTCCACCTTCAGGCGTTTCTGATTCTGTCTTTTCTTCTTCTGTTGCTTCTTCATCTGCTTTGTCTTTATCTTCAGCTGATTCTTCTTTATCCTGAGACTCAGAATCCTCATCATTAGCTTTTGACTTTGAATCATCCGTTTCCATCTCAATTGAACGGTTATTGGATTCGTTGTTTTCAGTTGTTTCTTCAGAATTAGATTTGTTCGTGGAAGCTGTTTCGTTATCATCGCCTGAGAAAAGATTAAATGCAACAACAACAATCAGCAAAACAACTAACCCGATTGCTATGTTTAAAAAACGATTTTGTTTTCGTTTTTCTAGTCTTGATTCATAACGTTGGTTTCGTTTCATAATATCCTCCTCAGTAAAATACTTTTTTTATTTTACCACGAGGAGGAGGTGTAGGAACACTATTTCCTATTACTCTTTTTTGATTATCTCTTCCATCAATTTGATTTTTCCATAATTTCAGTTGCGATGTCCCTAAATACAGGAATCGTGCGATTAACGGTATCGTGTTTTAAATCTACAATAACAAGAGCAAAACGGGGTTGACCCGCCGGAAAGTATCCTGCAAACCATTTATTGTTATACCGTTTATCGTCTCCTTTTTGGGCGGTTCCGGATTTTCCTGCAACTTGAAAGGGCAGTGCCTGTAAAGCGTGTGCTGTACCTTTTTCGTTCTTAACTACGTTTAACAGTAAGGATTGAAGTCTCATAATCGTATAAGGAGATAACTTTTCATCTTCTTTCTTGTGTTCTTCAAACTTAATCAGTTCGGTACCATTAGCAAAATTGACACTTTTAGCTGCCTTTACTTCATAACTGACCCCGCCCCTAGCAATCGTTGCCATCATATTTGCCACAGCAAGCGGTGTGATCTTAACATCAAGCTGACCGATGGCAGTTTGTGATACCGCCAAAGTACTTTCGTAGTCAGATACTTTCTTTTTCGAGTTGTAGATCTGACCCGCTTCTTCTTTATAGAAATGTGAGAATGCTTCTAGATGATAGACTTCACCTTGCCATCCATTTTGCGTAAGTAGACCTAACTTTTCTGCATATTTTTTCATATAGTCTGAATCTGTTTTTTGCAATTCATTCGCTAGATCTCCAAACGTTCTATTGCAGCTCTGGGTAAAGCTGTCTTCAATATTTAACAAACCTAGCTGCCTTTCATCTCTCTTACCGTAGATGTTAAGGTTACAATCATACATCTTACCGTTTTGCAGCTTATTCTCTTCAATAGCAGCTGCTGCTGTCACAATTTTAAATACAGAACCAGGGATTTGTTGAGATGTCATATGATCTACATGTTTATAGATAGTCTTACTTGAGAATAAGGGTCTGCTTGACATCGCCAACAGTTCATTGGTTTCAATATCAAGCAAAACAGCTCCGCCTTCTTCAACACCATGAATATCAAGTGCTTTTTCTACCGTTTCCTGCATCTTCTTATCTAGCGTCGTTTTTACGTGAAGAGGATATAGGGGGTTCGATTGCGAACGGAATTTAACATCAAGTCCAAACAACGGATGTCCTTGACGATCCACATGATAGATATATTCTGTTTCTCCTTCCGAAATTAAAAAAGGATCAAACGTATATTGCATGCCGTTCTTACCTGTTTTTGTGCTTATCGTAACCGTGCCTTTTTTTAGTTTATCTTCATACTTTCTTTTGATCAGGTCCGGATCTTGTCCAACCGCTCCAATGATATGATTTGCGAAAGGAGTTGGATTTCGTTTTGTAACAAGCTGAGCGTAGAGTCCAGGAACCTCTAGTTTATTAATCTCATTCATCTGCTCTATACTGATTTCTTCTGAAAGAGAGAGTGCAGATGGTTTCTTTAGATCCCTGATTTTTTTTGTAAAGTTACTTGTTGGTATATCCAGTATGCCAGCAATAGAATCAATCGGCCATTTACTTGAGTAAAGATTAGGAAAGACGATGACCTGAGCTGTTACATCTGTTGAGAGCAGCTCACCATTTCGATCAAGAAAATAACCTCTTCCATCGTTGATCGTAAAACGGTGTGTACGCTGATCAACACTTTCTTGTATGAGATTCACTTTATTCTTGGAAAAGGAAGTAGTCGAAATCAGCTGTATATCAGCTAACCGATATGTGAGAAAAAGGATAAGGAATAGGAAAAAAAGTGCCACTACCATCGTTCTTTTCTTCGATAACACACACTCACCACCTTACACCTATTCTCACCCAGTCGTTTTGATCCTAAACGGCTGCAAAAAAAGAAGACTTGCATATTACTGCAAGTCTTCCAATAGGTTGAAACGTTTATTTTACTTCTAATATAACAACGCTGATTTCTCCACCAGGTGTTTGAACAGAAACCTTATCTCCCGGTTTTTTACCTAGAAGACTTTTTGCCATCGGAGAATCGTTAGAAATTTTCCCTTCAAACGGATCCGCTTCTGCACTACCTACGATGATGTAAGTTTCTTCGTCACCGTCTGGAAGCTCTTTAAACTTAACTGTTTTCCCGATGGAAACGTTATCAGATTGGTCTTTATTATCTTCAATAATAACAGAATCACGAATCATTTTTTCTAATTGAACGATACGAGCTTCTACAAATGCCTGCTCGTCCTTTGCTGCATCATACTCAGAGTTCTCAGAAAGGTCTCCGAAACTGCGAGCTACTTTAATTCGTTCAACAACTTCTTTTCTTCGTTCTGTTTTTAGAAACTCTAGTTCGTTCTCTAACTTCTCTTTACCTTCTAAGGTCATATAGTGTTTTTTCTCGTCTGCCATTGTTTTTTCACTCCTTAAATAATCAGTACCCTTGTTACGTTATATGATAATTCGGCTAGGGTATGTATAAAATATGGGTCATTAGTTGATTGCCAAATGGCTTAAAGCTGAAATTTGTCACTGTATACCGAAAAAATGAGGATGATGTTCCTCATTTTTTCAATAATGCTTTGTCTTCCAATATCGTCTTAATCTTTGTTACCATTAAGTCGATCGCTACAAGATTCTGACCGCCTTCTGGGATAATGATATCCGCATATCGTTTCGTTGGCTCTATGAATTGATTATGCATCGGCCGAACCACTGCAGTATATTGATCGATAACAGATTCAAGTGTTCTTCCACGGTCTCGGATATCTCGAACCATCCTTCTAATAATACGAACATCTGCATCCGTGTCTACAAACAGCTTGATGTCCATCAAATCACGTAGTCGTTCGTCTTCAAGGATCAAAATACCTTCCAGTATAATGACATCTTTAGCATCAACTGGGATAATTTTATCACTTCTTGTATGTGCTGTATAGTCGTACACTGGTTTTTCGATGGAATCGTATTTTAGAAGTGAAGAAATGTGCTGGATTAACAGATCATTATCGAAAGCAAGAGGATGATCATAGTTCGTATCCAATCGTTCTTCCATCGATTTTTCTGATTGATCTCTGTAATACGCATCTTGCTCTATGATTAAGATGGATTGGTTAGCAAACTGCCTGTAAATTTCTTTCGCTACCGTCGTCTTACCTGATCCAGATCCACCTGCAACCCCAATTACTATTGGTTTTTGTGCCATTTTGATTACTCCTCCAAACTGCATGTCCCATTAAGAATTTCTAATACTCACCATCATTCCATCTCCAACCGGTAAGATTGAAGACTGATAGTCAGGATGCTGCATCATGTATTCGTTAAAACTTCTAATTTTTTTTACTAGAGAACGAAGTCTTCTACTCTCTAAGCCGCTTTCATCAGCGACATACCCTCTAAAGAGAACATTATCTGTGACGATGATGCCATCAGGAGACAGCATGGAGGAATAATGATCAAAAAAGTTTTGATATTGTCCTTTTGCTGCATCTATAAAAATAAAGTCATATGGGGCATAGTTTTCTACTTGGCTCTGCAATTCATTCGCATCTCCAAATAACAAGGTAATTCTGCTCTCTAGATGAAAGGATCTGACATTATCTTTTGCTATATTGTACCGTTCTTCATCTCTTTCAATACTAATAACTTCAGCATTCTCACATGCAAGAGCCATTCGGATGGCGGAATATCCAATCGCTGTTCCTACTTCTAATATACGTTTCGGTTTTTTTAATCTAACATAAGACAAAAGCGTCTCCATACCTGTTAGATCCATGATCGGCACATTATGCTCTTTCGCGTATTGCTCCATTTTTAGTACTTGTTCAGAGCGCGTTGGAATAATTTTTTCGATATATTGGTTCAATTCTTTTGAGACCAAAGTAACACGCCTCCTTCACACTAACCGGTATATTGTAACATAATCTTTATTTGAAGGCGAGAGTCCTATTTCTTTATGAGTGTTTTCTATGGAATTAAAGATCGTACACTCTTCATAGGCTTTCTTAGCATGTGGATCGTACAGCATAAAAAAAGAGAATACCTACTAGTATCCTCAGAAACATGCTTAATTATTGTCTTTTTCTTGCCAAACCTTCCATTCGTCTCTGTATTTTTTATATATAGCATTATGTTCGCTTAATGTTTTTGTATAGATGACTTCGCCGTTGGGTCTTGCATAAAAGAACAGCTCCTCCATCTTAACAGGTTTCAATGCAGCTTCAATCGCTTTTTCACCAGGTGAAGTGATAGGTCCGATCGGAATACCTTTATAAAGATACGTATTGTACTTTGAATCATACTTTAAATGTTCGTATAAGACTTGCACATCAAAATTCTTTCTTGCGTATTTAACAGTTGGATCGGAGTCTAGTTTCATATCTTTACTTAAGCGATTATAAAAAACACCTGCAATTTTTTTTCGATCCTCTTCACGCTGAGATTCTTCTTCTATAAGAGAGGACAACGTAATGATTTGAAAAAGGGAATAACGGCTATTCTTTATTTCTGTTTCATGTTTAGTTAAAACAACAGAAGATTGTTCGACCATCTTATCAATCACATCTGTTAGCTCCGGTTTTTTTACATCAAAATCATAAGTTGCAGGAAACAAAAATCCTTCTAGAGGGTAATAAAGTCCCTCCTTCATCAAATCATCAGGTAAGATAGGGTACTTTTCTTGCAGCTGTTTCAGATAAGATTTATCCGTCATTTTTTTGATAATATCTGCTTCACTATAACCCGTTTTCTGACTGATTAATTTTGCGATCTGTGGAACATTATATCCTTCAGGAATCGTAAGTGTTAGAGCTGGCTTCTTAAACATCTTTCCGTCTTTAAGTGCTGAAATAATTTCAGAAAGGTTCATGGAAGGAGTTAGTTCGTAAATGCCCGCTTGAAAGTTGCCTTCTCCTTTAACTCTTGTGTAGAGTCTGAAGAAATCACCGTTGTTGATCAACCCTTTTTTTTCAAGCTCTTGTCCTATTTTTGAAGAGGAAGAACCAATTGGAATTTCCACCGTAATTTTTTCATTATTAGCTGAATCGACCGGTCCAATATTTTTATTGTAATAATAATATGCACCTATAGCCACAGCGATGATTAGAGCAACAATTAGAAACAAAATGGATAGAACTATCGTTTTGGTACGCTTTTTACTTTTATTTTCATTTATGTAATTCCCAGATGACTGGAGATGTAACATGTTATTTCCCCCTTTCCACCTGTTTAATTATACGTTTACTAGCAGAAATTGTCGAGATTGGCCGTAAAATGGAATAAAAAAAGAAGTTGGTTAGAAAACCAACTTCCGTTTTGTTTCATCTATTGTTCTGTTTCGTACTCGTCATCTTGAAATGTGTTTAACATTTCTTCAATCATGTCCCATTCTTCATCTGACTCAAGTGGGAATAGAGCAAGATCATCTTCTTCTCCATTTTCTTCATAACGGAAAGGGAAAACTTCTACTTCATCCGTATCATCATCTTCTGAATCAGCTACAGGAATAGTCACCATGTATGATTTTCCAGTTTGATCCACATCAAATTTGAATAAAACTTCAAATAGATTTTCGTCTCCATTCTCGTCTGGAATAACGATGCGTTCGCGTTCTTCTTTTGCCATAATTGGCTCACCTCTACTTTTCTTATTGTTGGCTGTCCAAATAACCTTGCAGAATGATCGAAGCTGCTAGCTTATCGATCACCTGTTTTCGTTTCTTTCGGCTCACGTCAGCTGAAATCAATGTTCTTTCAGCTGCCATGGTGGTCAGCCTCTCATCCCATAGGATAACCGAAAGACCTGTCAGACTTTCAATATCTTTTGCAAAGTTTTGACAAGCTTCTCCGCTGGGACCGATCGTACCATTCATGTTCTTTGGAAGACCTACTACGATCTTACTGATATCATGCAACTGAATCAGCTCTTGGATCCTTGCATAGTCTTCTTGGGGCTTGTTAGGACGGCGTCGGATCGTTTCGACTCCTTGTGCTGTCCATCCCAATGCATCTGAGACGGCAACACCTATTGTCTTCGTTCCAACATCCAGTCCGAGTGTTTTTGTCAAATTAACGACTTCCTTCTTTTTGAGTGGATAGATATGATTTTACAAGCTCCTCAATAAGCTCATCTCGCTCCAGTTTTCTAATCATGCTTCTCGCATCATTATGACGAGGAATATAAGCCGGATCCCCTGAAAGCAAATAACCTACAATCTGATTGATAGGGTTGTATCCTTTATCCTGCAGGGCGTCATAAACAGAAAACAGGACAGTTTCTACATTCGTCTTATAAGCATCTTCTTCGTTGAAGTTAAACTTCATCGTTTTGTCCATTGAACTCACTGGCGAACACCTCTTTCTGAAGATCTCCCTTAAGGGACAAATTAGTTCTTGTCTCTATTGTACATGAAAGATGAAAGCTTAGGAAACGGTTTTGATCAATTCAACTGCAGAATCTATACCTTCTTGCAGCTTTTCGGGATCTTTACCTCCAGCTTGAGCCATATCAGGACGGCCACCACCGCCTCCGCCGCAACGGACAGCCACTTCTTTTACTAGGTTACCTGCATGATAACCTTTTGTCACTAAATCTTTTGTTACTCCCGCTACGATATTTACTTTACCACCGTTTTCCGCACCAAGAATAACAACTCCACTTTGTAGTTTATTCTTTAAGTCATCTACGATCGAACGCAAACCATTCATATCCATACCGTTCACTTTTTTAGCGATAACAGAAACTCCGTTGATCGTTTGAACCTCATCAACAAGGCTACCTGCTTCCATGTTTCCAATCTTAGCTGCAAGAGATTCTTTCTCTTTTTGCAACTCACGAATTTGTTCGTTTAATGCGTCTATACGCTGTGGCACGTCCTTAAGATTTGTTTTCAACTTAGCTGCCGTGTCTTTTAATAGCTGGACTTGGCCGTTCATCAAGCGGTACGCGTTCTCACCTGTAACAGCTTCAATACGACGTGTTCCTGCACCGATACCAGACTCTGATACGATCTTAAACAAACCGATCTCTGAAGTGTTATTAACATGACACCCACCGCAAAGCTCAAGACTATAGTCTCCTACTTTTACAACGCGTACCGTTTCACCGTATTTCTCACCGAATAGTGCCATTGCACCCATCGCTTTTGCTTCGGTAATGTTCTTAACCATCTTTTCAACAGGAATGTTACCCCATACTTTTTCGTTAACGATCTCTTCGATCTTCTCAAGCTCTTCTGAAGAAATGCTTCCGAAATGTGTGAAGTCAAAACGCAAACGACCTTCTTGTACAAGAGATCCAGCCTGATTTACGTGCGTTCCTAGCACATCTTTTAATGCTTGGTGAAGAAGGTGAGTAGCCGTATGGTTCTTTACTACTTTTGCACGAATCTCAGGGTCAACCTCGACAGAAACTTCTATATTGTTTTCAAGAGCACCTTTTTCAACAACTACGGTATGAAGATTTTGTCCGTTAGGTGCTTTTTGAACATCCTTCACTCTAAGTAAAAGCTCTTTACCTTTTATCGTTCCTTGGTCAGCGATCTGTCCACCGCTCTCAGCGTAGAATGGTGTCACATCTAGGATGACTTGAGCTTCTTCTCCAGAAGCGACCATCGCCACTCGCTCACCGTTTTGTAGTACTTCTAAAATTTTCGCTTCTCCTGTTAAACTGTCATAACCTCTGAATTCACTTTTCACGGTGATATCAGAAAGAATTCCACCTTGAACTTGCATGCTGTCTACTTCTTGTCTTGCTGCACGCGCACGTTCACGTTGAGCCTTCATCTCGTTTTCGAAGCCTTCTAAATCTACATCCATTCCGTTTTCAGCTGCATACTCCTGTGTAAGCTCGAATGGGAAACCAAATGTATCATATAGCTTAAATGCGTCTTTACCTGAGATGACTTTTCTTCCTTCTTCTTTTTCTTTTGCCATAACATCTTCTAAGATAGCAAGACCTTCGTTGATCGTTTCATGAAAACGCTCTTCTTCCGTCTTGATGACTTTTTGGATAAACGGCACTTTTTCTTTTACTTCCGGGTAGAAGTCTACCATGATGTCTGCAACAGTTGGAACGAGTTCATACATGAACGGCTTGTTGATGTTGATCTTTTTCGCAAAACGAATCGCTCTTCGGATCAAACGTCGAAGGATATACCCTCTTCCTTCATTTGATGGTAGAGCACTGTCACCGATCGCAAAACTTACCGTACGTACATGGTCAGCGATTACTTTAAACGCAGTATCGGTTTCTGTACTCAAGCCATAAGACGTATCAGAAAGCTTTTCTGTTTCTTTAATGATCGGCATGAATAGATCTGTTTCAAAGTTCGTCTTCGTGTCTTGGATCACACAAACCATTCTCTCAAGTCCCATACCTGTATCGATGTTCTTCTTAGGAAGTGGCGTATATGTGCCATCCGGGTTGTGGTTGAACTGAGAGAACACCAGGTTCCATACTTCAAGATATCTGTCGTTCTCCCCACCTGGATATAGTTCAGGATCAGATAGATCGTTGCCGTAAGCTGCACCGCGGTCATAGAAGATTTCTGTGTTAGGTCCACTTGGCCCTTCACCGATATCCCAGAAGTTTCCTTCCAAACGAATGATACGCTCTTCAGGTAACCCTACTTGTTTTGTCCAAATATCAAATGCTTCATCGTCTTCTGGGTGGATCGTTACAGAAAGTTTTTCAGGATCAAAGCCGATCCATTTTTCACTCGTTAAGAACTCCCATGCCCAAAGAATAGCTTCCACTTTAAAATAATCACCGATCGAGAAGTTTCCTAACATCTCAAAGAACGTATGGTGCCTTGCTGTGATACCAACATTCTCAATATCGTTCGTACGGATTGATTTTTGTGCGTTTGTGATACGAGGGTTCTCAGGAATCACGCGGCCGTCAAAATATTTTTTCAGTGTTGCAACGCCACTGTTGATCCATAAAAGTGTAGGATCCTCATGAGGTACTAAGGAAGCGCTAGGTTCTACACCATGGCCTTTTTCTTGGAAAAAATCAAGGAACATCTGTCTAACTTGAGCTGAAGTCAAATTTTTCATCGTTTTCATTCTCCTTTTTTAGATAAATATAAAGACTGATTTCGTAAACTTGGTTGTTTTTTTAGTAGTTGATTTCGTTTCATTAACAGAAAAACAATATGTTGCTTCTAAATGTCTTTTGTCTTCCTTGTAAGTTGATTGGAGCGCAAGGTGCGAGACTCCTATGGGACGAGTGAATAGGTGGAGACGGGCTAGTCACTATAACTAGACAGGAGGCTCACCGTTCGCCCTATGGAAAGTGAGCAACCTGGAGGGGAAATCAACTACTTTCGAACGAAAAAAGCCAATAAAAAAACTCCCATCCCTATAAAAAATACAGGGACGAGAGTTTGAATTCACGCGGTACCACCCTGGTTATACGCTTTTAAATAAGCATATCACCTTGATTAAAGCCTTAACGCGGCATAACGGCAGATTTTCCTTCTGCACTCCAGAGTAGCTTTCTGCTTCGCTTCTTCCTAAAACATCTTTCAGCCGATGGATGTTTCTCTCTTTTGGAAGGACTGAAACGTACTTTTCTCTTTCAGCGATTTTTGATCTTCTAGCGTTAGTATACGTTTATTCATTCTTACTTGTCAATCGGATGATGATTGAAGTCGATGTTCCCTGATATGAATGATAATGACTTTAATCACACTGAAGATTGGAACAGCCAAGATCATACCTGGTACACCAGCCAGTTCTCCCCCAAGTAATAATGAAAAAATGATAAATACAGGATGGATGTGCAGATTCTTGCCGACGATAAACGGACCAAGGATGTTACCTTCAATAAACTGCAAAACAAGCATGATGCCAACAGTGATCCATACCATCTTCCAAGAGATCGTGAGTGCGATCAACACGACGGGGATCGCTCCTAAGATCGGACCAAAGTAAGGGATGATATCCGTTATCGCGATCACCAGTCCTAAAAGAATCGGATACGGCATTCCCACCACCCACAAAGCAACCATTGCTGCAGCTCCTAGTATAGCACCTACAAATAACTGTCCTCGGATATATCCTCCAAGTGATTGGTCAATATCTTTTATTAAGTGCTTTCCTTCATAACGATATTTTCTTGGTGTCAGATACCAGAGAGCTTTCTTCAACTTTTCAAAATCGTTTAGAAAATAAAACACTAAGAAAGGTACAACGATGATAACAAAGAAATAATCTACAATTTTTCTTAAAGAAAAGATCGCATTGGTCAATACATCCTGTGCGTTGCTTTCCATTTTCACGATATAATTTTCTATTTTAGAATGCACCGAATACGGAAGTGCAGATGTTCCACGGTCCACTTTATACAATAGTTCCTTATAATCCTCAGCAAGTACAGGTACGTTAACTAACAGCTGCTTCATCTGTACGATGAAATAAGGAAACCCTTTTACTGCAGCAAAACCGATACCACCAAAGAAAAGGATGTATATACTTAAGATCGCAACAAAGCGAGGTAATCCTTTTTCATGTACGTATTCCACGACTGGATGGAGTAGATATGTAATTAGAGCAGCAAGAAAAAAAGGCAGAAAGACCCCTTTGATCGCACTCCATAATGGCTCGTAAAGAGGGTAAAGTTTCATCAAGAGAAACAAACATAAAAACAATAATAAAGAAAGGGCAAGCCTATAAACCCACTTCATTCGAATGTCTTTTGTCATCTCTTCACCCTTTTCTTAAAAAACCCCGTCTTTATTTGAGACGGGGTATGCTTTCTTTAATAAATGGCTTTTGCGACCTTTTTACGGATCTTTTTAACACGTCGTGATGTCCAAAGATCACTAAGATCTGAAAGATTATAGTTCATCTTAGACATTCTTGACATCCTCTTATTTCTCATCGCATATGTTGCCGCTCCAATACCAAGTGCGAAAAGAGAACTCATCGTCCTGCTCATGCTAGATCACCTCGACATCAGAGATTTGTTTTCTTTTATGATGTGCTTTCTCTATAAGTCAGATCTTGATCTTCAAATAAATCATCGAGTGATGTTAGAGAGCCGTCTTCTTCCACCTGATGAAGGGACAGTCTTCCTTTAACAATGGAAAGCTCAATAAAACAGTTCCAGCAATAATACTGGTTCACCCCGATTTTACCAATATCTTTTCTACTGCAGTTCGGACATTCCACTTGCTCTCTCTCCTTTAAATTTACTTTTACAAGGGTGTCCTGAATTTGTAGAAAATATACAGAAATCAATATTTAAAGGGATCATGACTTTTAGAAAAACAAAAAAGAAATGTCCGACAAGATGACATCTTACATCTCTCGAACATTTCTAGTTTGTTTCGTTTAGAAGGGAATCATTCATTAAATCTTTTTCCAGTATGGTCTCTTGAAGACGTGAACTAAGACCCGAGTACCGTTCAGTTTCATCGGATCGTTCAACAGCCCAAGTAAACGCTTCTTGTTCTCCACACAGGATCAGATATTCTTTACTTCTCGTTATTGCTGTATATAATAAATTCCTTTTTAACATTCGGTAGTAACTTTTTAAGACAGGTAGAACGACGATCGGATACTCACTGCCCTGCGATTTATGGATCGAACAGCAAAAAGCGTGAGTAAAATGATGAAATTCACTTCTTTTATACGTAACCTCTATCTCATCAAAACTGATGACGATCTGATCTTCTTTATCTGTGTTTTCTCTTGCATAGATAACGGCCACGATTTCACCGATATCACCGTTGAAAACCTGATCTTCGGGTTGATTGACGAGCTGAAGCACCTTATCGCCTTTTCGATAAAACACATTTGCAACCTGTAACTGACGTTGTTTTTGTTTCTCTGGGTTAAACAGACGCTGAAGCTCCAGATTTAATCGATCAATTCCGACCGGTCCTTTGTACATTGGGGCTAACACTTGAATATCCCTAGAGCTATATCCTTTTTTAATCGCATTTTCACAAACCTGAAGGATAGCCTGAAACACCTGTTCACCTGAACATGCAAAGAATCGTCTGTCATTCTGAGGAACGAGCAGATCTTGCGGGACTTTTCCATTCTTCATCTCATGAGCTAACCGAATGATGGAAGAACCTTCTGCTTGTCTATAGATATCCACTAACCGAGATTGTGGGACATGCTCTGCTTGCAGAAGATCTTTTAAAACTTGACCAGGGCCTACGGACGGTAATTGATCTTCATCCCCAACAAAAATGATCTGGATGTGTGGTGGCAAAGCTTTTGCTAAAGAATGTGCTAGCCATATATCCACCATCGACATTTCATCGACGATCAGTAATTTCCCATCGATCTGTTCATCTTCATTTTTTTCGAATGTCCCTCCACCCTTCCATCCTAACAAGCGATGGATCGTGTGAGCCGGTATCCCTGTTGACTCTGTCATACGTTTAGCCGCTCGTCCTGTTGGAGCAACGAGTAAAACGGGAAAGGATTCTTTCTTTCCTCGATAATCATCAGGATTCAAACTCACGCCATGGATCTCACTATACAGTTCAACGATTCCTTTAATTACGGTCGTTTTCCCTGTTCCAGGTCCTCCTGTTAAGACCATTAAAGAAGACGTTAAAGCCTTTTTAATCGCCTCTTTTTGACTGTTCGCATATGTCATGTTTAGTCTTTTTTCGAGCGCTGATAGCTCAGACTCCAATTTTGCACCCTCAATGTGATAATCGTTTTTCTGACTATGTAATAATTGGTTCATCTTTTGAGCAAATCCACGCTCTGCAAAATAGAGAGACGGCAAATATACAACTTTCTCTTTTACGATCAATCGCTGCTCTGTCTCCATATCTTGAATCTCTCGAAAAATACTCATCTCATCAACCGTATTCTTTCCATCGGCTAAAAGCTTTCTAACGCCTTCTAACAGTTCGTCCATCGGTAGATAGGAGTGCCCAAGGTCTGTACCTTGATCACGAAGCACGAACTGACAGGCAGCTTGAATTCGTTTTGGATGGTTGACTTGCATGCCATTTCCTTTTGCGATTTCATCAGCTCGGTGAAACCCAATTCCAGAAACGTCCTCTATCAGTCGATACGGCTCGTCCTTGATGACCTTTACAGCATCATCTTGATACGTTTGGAAGATCTTCATCGCTAGCTGCGGCCCGATACCATAGGGTTGTACGACCATCATCACTTGATCTAACCCTCGATTCTGCATGAGTGACTTCTGCAAACTTTGAGCTTGCTCTTCTGTTAGCTTTGGAATCTGACTGATGTATTCCGGTGATTCTAAAAGCTTTGTGATCGCATCATTTCCCATGACCTCAACGATATGCTCGGCTGTTTTCTTTCCGATTCCTTTAAACAGATCACTTGAAAGATATTGAATCATGGCCTCTTTTGATTGAGGCATCTCTTTTTGAAACAGTTCAACCTCATATTGCTTACCGTATTTCGGGTGGTCTTTAAATTTTCCATAAAACACATAAAGTTCATCTTCTCTTAGCGGGGGAAGGATGCCTGTTATCATGACTTCTTTTTCATTATAATTTTCGTTCGTCTCTTTCACCCTTATTCTGGCGACTGTATAGAGACTCTCTGTTTGATGATAAACAGTAGAGATCAATGTCCCTTTTATATAATTTCTTATTTCAGTTGACTCATCTTCTAAATGAAAAGAAGGCTGCTGTGCCATGAAGCACCCCCTTTAATGATTAGTATTTTTACTTTCAATATTTCGTTTTCCATTCCCTGCAAGATAATGATCTGGCTGTATGTCTAAAGCTCGTTGAAAAGCGTTTAGCGCTTCTGTGTTTTTATCAAAATAACTATATGTTACACCTAAATTGTACCAAGCATCGGCATGTGTCTCATCGCGTTCAACTACTTTTTCAAAGGTTGATGATGCAGACTCAATATCCCCTGTTCGCGCCTGACAGAGTCCGAATTGAAACAAAGCTTCATGATCTTGATCGTTGAGCTCTATTGCTCTCATTAAGTAAGGAAATGCAAGCTTATGTTCACCAAGTGAAACGAAAGACATGCCTGTCATAAAGTAAGTGTCACTATCTTGCAGACCACCTTTGATGGCTTCTTGAAACAGTTTTGCACTCTTAGAGAATTCTTCAAGATGATAGCAGGCAATACCCGCACCATAGTATGCGGCTACAGCATTTTCGTCGAGTGATAGAGCTTTATCAAAAAATTGAATCGCTTTTTCATGTTCATGAACAGCAGATAGCAGGTTTCCGAAATTTATATAATGCACTGGGTTTTCTGGATCTGCCTCAATCATAGATTCCAGACTTTTTGCAGCTTCCTCAAACTTTCCTTTTTGTAAATATTCAAGACCCTTTGAAGGTTCCATCTTCATTACCCCCACTTTTAATTTCCTTCAAAAGTATAACAAATGAAGGTAGCTGGCGCATAATTATTTGTGGATTCCTCTTGTGGAGGGAGCGTCAAGCTATCTGGAATCGCTCATAAATCTCTGGAATCGCTCATAAATCTCTGGAATCGCTCATAAATCTCTAGAATCGCTCATAAATCTCTGGAATCGCTCATAAATCTCTGGAATCGCT
>NZ_JACZDU010000008.1:0-97170 GCF_015903895.1 Fictibacillus sp. 5RED26
AGAGAATCCATACAGCCAATTCTTAATTACTGTAATGGCTGGTGTTAACCAATTAGAACGAGATCTTATTCGTATGCGACAACGTGAAGGGATTGAGTTAGCTAAGAAAGAAGGAAAGTTTAAAGGTCGTTTAAAGAAGTATCATAAAAATCACGCAGGAATGAATTATGCAGTAAAGCTTTATAAGGAAGGAAACATGACCGTAAATCAAATTTGTGAAATTACAAATGTATCTAGAGCTTCATTATATAGAAAGCTATCAGAAGTGAACAAATAGCTAAACGAAATCATCCTTAATTTTTCTGTGGCGAAGCTCTGCTTCATGGATGTATAACGGGAAGTTTAAGAAGATAACAATAAATCACACTTGACCCTGTACTATAGTACAGGGTTTATCCTATATAAGACGAAAAATTACTGCAATATCATTGCAGATTAAATAGAGGAGGAGTCAACATGAATCAAAATCATATGAATACTTCGTTAAAGGACAAGATGTTACAATCACTTGGTTTGCCGGTAGGAGGATTTGAGGAAAAAATACGTTTATTGTCTCCTTCAGAGAATAGTATCCGTTTAGACATTCTTCTTTCCATGGCTGAGGGACAAATCCTCAACATCAATGATTTAACTGAAACAAAGGAACAAATTGATATCCAATCTTCTCTTCAGCGCTTAAGGGAGTTGGATTTAATTCACTGGGACCAAAACTCTGGAAATGTGACTGTGGCATATCCTTTTTCAGGAGTTCCGACACCACACCGTGTTACATTGGCTGGAATGTCGCCAGCTTATTCCATGTGTGCGATTGATGCCCTTGGCATTCCATCGATGTTTACGGATGCGGTGATTGAATCAGAATGTGCATTTTGCGGTGAAAAGATCACCATCAATGTGAAAAGAAACGTACCTGTTGCCAATCCTGATACCGTGGTTGTAGGCTTGGGAACAACGGATGCTGCCGATACCAACGCATGTTGCGATTCTTCTTCCGGACCGAATGAGCCGACACCTGTTGCCACCAGTTGTTGCCCAGCCATTCAATTTTATTGTTGTGAGGAACATTGGCAAAAAGCAAATGAAAAGAATTCAACAACAGCGAAAGACAAACTGACTCTTGTGGAAGCCTTTGAGGTTGGCGCTGCTGTTTTTGGCGGAACTCTATCTGGCCTCTAAGGCTGAGTAGAAACTCATAAATGAAGTACACTATATATTGACTCTGTACTTAGGTACGGGGTTTATACTATATGTGAGGTGAGCGTATGCAATTTCGTATCGGAGAATTGGCTGAGAAGTGCAGCGTTAACAAGGAGACCATTCGATATTATGAGCGTTTAGGCTTAATTCCAGAGCCTGAACGCACAGAAAAAGGATACCGAATGTATTCCCAACAAACGGTCGATCGATTGTATTTCATAAAACGGATGCAAGAATTAGGATTTACCTTAAATGAAATTGATAAATTGCTAGGTGTTGTTGATCGCGATGAAGCGAAGTGTCGCGATATGTATGATTTCACTGTTTTGAAGATAGAGGACATTCAACGTAAAATTGAAGATTTGAGAAGGATAGAAGTAATGCTGATGGATATTAAAGAAAGATGTCCCGAAAACAAAGATATTTACGAATGTCCCATTATTGAAACACTGATGAAGAAATAAGAGGTGAAACAGAAAATGAAAAACATATTTAAAAGCTCAGGTTGGTTTCTTGTCGCACTCATTACATGTCCGTGTCATCTGTTTCTACTACTTCCGTTGATTACAGGAACAGCACTGGGTTCATACTTCACGGAATTTAAAGACGTTATTTTTATCTTGATGGGTCTGTTGTTTGTCTTTGCTCTTTTCAAGGGTTGGAGAAAACTTGAACCAGAAACAAAAAAGGAAACCAAGAATGGTACAACAACACATGATTGTTGCAGCATGGAGAGGTTCAAGTCATGAAGGAAAAAGTTTCACAAGTAGCAACTGTGTTTTCAGCCTTTGTTATGGCGGGTTGTTGCCTGGGTCCACTAATCTTGATTCCCCTTGGACTCACTGGGTTTGCAGGCGCAATCGCATTCTACTCGTTGAAGTATCGGTTATTGTTCAGCATCGTTACCATTGTCCTCCTTGCGTACTCCTTTTATATGGTTTATGGAAGAAAGGGCAAAAGGAAAAGTTCGGTCATTGGCTTATGGATTACAACGTTCCTTGTTTTCGTCATGTTTCTTTTCTTATTTTTACTTGAAAGTTAACTATAAAAAATGGGGTGCTTTATATGAGAGTACAGATAATCAGGAATATGATGGTATTATCCCTTTTACTGGTGGTTAGTGCATGCAGTAACGAACAAGAAATCCAAAAAACTGAAGTATCCAAGAGTGAAGTGAAAACAACTGCTATGAATTCAGAGAAGGATGTAAAAGCTATTACTGAAGCTGAAACGAAGGGGACATTCATGGTTATGGCAGGGATGGATTGCTGCCCGCCATCAGTTGTAGAAGATGCCGTTGCACAGGTAGAAGGTGCTGGCAAAACAGCCGTTAAAGTTAATGGAAGGACCGCGAAAGTAACGGTTTCTTTTGATGATACGAAAACCAATCTAGACGCAATTAAGACGGCGGTTTCAGACTTAGGTCTTCCCGTAGAGTAAAAGGAAAAGAGGTAATTTAACATGAAAAAATATCGAGTGAACGTACAAGGAATGACCTGTTCGGGTTGTGAAGAGCACGTTGCTGTTGCTCTTGAAAATGCCGGTGCAAAAGCCATTCAAGTCGATTTCCGACTCGGAGAAGCCCTGTTTGAACTACCGCATGATGTAGACGTGGATATTGCGAAAAAGGCGATTACAGACGCAAAATATCAACCGGGTGAAGCAGAAGAAATACAAGCACAATCACAAGAAGAGGAAGATGTAAGTTTAGTTTATCAAAGTAACTATGACTATGATTACGTCATTATCGGTTCAGGTGGAGCAGCATTTTCATCTGCGATTGAAGCAGTTGCTCTCGATGCAAAAGTTGCACTGATTGAGCGTGGAACAGTGGGTGGAACGTGCGTTAATGTTGGCTGCGTTCCTTCTAAGACCTTATTAAGAGCTGGGGAAATCAATCATTTAGCAAAAAATAATCCCTTTATAGGATTACACACTTCTGCTTCAAATGTTGACTTAGCCCCATTAGTAAAACAAAAAAATGAATTAGTCACCGGAATGCGAAATGAAAAATATGTGAATTTAATTGATGATTATGGTTTTGAAATAATAAAAGGTGAAGCAAAATTTGTAAATGAAAATACAGTTGAAGTGAATGGCAATCATATCACGGCCAAAAGATTTTTAATAGCTACAGGTGCTTCTCCATCTGTTCCTAAAATTTCCGGATTAGACGAAGTAGATTATTTAACAAGCACTAGTTTATTGGAATTGAAGAAGGTTCCAAATCGTCTTACCGTTATTGGTTCAGGATATATCGGCATGGAATTAGGGCAACTTTTTCATAACCTCGGGTCAGAAGTCACTTTGATTCAAAGAAGCGATCGGTTATTAAAAGAGTATGATCTTGAAATTTCAGAAGCCATTACTAAAGCCTTAACCGAACAAGGAATTAATTTAGTTACAGGAGCAACCTATGAACGGGTTGAGCAAGATGGAGACATAAAAAAAGTTCATGTTGAGATAAATGGTAAAAAGCGAATTATTGAAGCAGAACAATTACTAATTGCCACTGGAAGAAAACCAAATACAGAATCATTAAACTTACATGCAGCAGGTGTTGAAGTTGGTTCCCGTGGTGAAATTGTCATCGATGATTATCTTAAAACGTCCAATTCCCGAATTTATTCGGCTGGAGATGTTACTCTCGGCCCACAATTTGTTTATGTAGCTGCTTATGAAGGTGGACTCGCTGCCCGTAATGCAATCGGAGGACAAAATCAAAAGGTGAATTTAGAAGTAGTGCCAGGTGTCACGTTTACTTCTCCATCGATCGCAACTGTTGGATTAACTGAACAGCAAGCAAAAGAAAAAGGATATGAGGTAAAAACTTCGGTTTTGCCGTTAGATGCTGTTCCAAGAGCACTTGTTAATCGAGAAACAACAGGTGTTTTTAAATTAGTAGCAGATGCGAAAACATTGAAAGTTTTAGGGGCCCATGTGGTAGCAGAAAATGCAGGAGACGTAATTTATGCTGCTACATTAGCTATCAAATTCGGTTTAACCGTTGAAGATCTACGAGGGACAATGGCTCCATATTTAACAATGGCAGAAGGATTGAAATTAGCTGCCCTTACGTTTGATAAAGATGTATCAAAATTATCCTGTTGTGCTGGTTGATTTAGAAAGTGAAAGTAATGATGGATTTGAAATTGAATATATAAATGAAACATCAACAAAAACACAATATAGTTTGTCCTCGTGAATATGCAAACATAAAAAAAGATTCAAGCTCAACAATGGAAATGTAAATCAATGAATTGCTGGAAATATTAACTTCATATCATTCTTAGTCCAATAGTGGGCACTTTTATGAAGGAACTAAAGCCTAATTTCTTGGTTGTAAGCAAGAAATTAGGTTTTTTCATTTCGTTTTCCTTAACGTTGTAAATCCGCATTTTCCTGACGTTACCCCGGATAACACCAAAAAGAGAGTATAGCATATAGCCATACTCTCCCCACATATGGAATATTTGGATTTGGGCATTACCCACGCCTTCCGGTGGTATATTTTAGTTGTACGCTATTTTTTAAAATTTATGTATATTATCGTATAACGTCTCCCAATTTTGGGGTAAAATATTTAATATATATATATTGAATTTAGTTTTACCAATTAGCTTTTTTAAATCATGTTTTAATAGTTCACTATCAACTGGGTCTAGGACTTTTTTTAAAGCATACATTCTTGAAAACAAGTCTGTATCATTTGGTAATGTTGTTACTGAATCAAATGTTTTATCAAGATGTACAATTGAAGATGTTTTTCCTGTTAACATATTATGATGTGAACAGGTATTCCTTAGATTTCTAATTGCAGAAATCCATGTATCCATATTCTTAGTATCCAGTTTGCTCATTTTTCTTGGAGAATTCGGATAGCCATAACTTAAAACTTCTTTTTTTAAATCTAATCGTAAATACGCATAAATATGTTCTATAGTACCATAGTCAAAATATGTGAAGGCTGTCCAAGCAGGTATTCTTTTTCTATATCTTGGTCCACCTCTTCTATAGTCCTTCAATTCAGGATATTGATGTGGTTTGGAAATTAATCTATTTTCAGCTTTTTTTAAATCTTGATAGAAGCGAGGATACTTTGCTTTATATCGATTTCTTTTAATCTTATCACTTTCACCCTGTGAAGGGGTGTAGGAATTAGAATCTAAATAAAAAGTAGGATCATTTAACTTTAATGATACTGCATTTGCAATATGGTTTTTTATTTGCAGTTCAGCTTTTTGAGTATATTTGAAAAACACAACTCTTAAAGCAACATCAAAATCATATAAATCAAGCAATAAATCTTGATCAGGCTTTGAACGTAAAACTGGTGTATAAGATAAAAGGTATTTTCCATATCTACTAACTCTAAAATATCCTTCTTTTTTTAAAACACGTCTCATTTTAGTTTTTTGCCTAAATATTACATATGTTTTCATTAATGTTACTTGATCTTCTAATGTTAATGGGGTATCTAAATTTGACATAATTTAACTCCTTTGGAGCAAAAAAAAAGAATGGTATACCATTCTTAATCCCGCAAATGGAATATTTGGATTAAGGCACTACCCATGCCTTCCAACGGTTACTTCTAGTATAATTAAGTTTTTATTACTCGTCAATATATGTGCGGGGCAAAAGTTATATAAAGTGGACTCATAAACACGTGAAACCAACAAAAATGAAAAGTAAATTCTGCGCCATTTTTTTGGTGTTTTTTTATTGCATAATTTAGTTATTTTTTGATCTTGTGTATACATTGTATACGAAATGATGTATCCTTAATGTACACAATGTATACAAGGAGGAGACTCATGAAACATACCACGAAAAAGATTGTAGATGTTTTTCCGGATTTAAGAATGCATTTTGATAAACGTTCTTATAACGATGATGCTGTTCTATCAACGCTGGAACCGGTGAAGCGAACGTTTTTACAGCTCGGAGGTTTTTTTGAACAGCCGGAGGAGGAGTTTAATCTTGCTCTTCTGTATAAGCATCTAGATAATGACTGGCTTGAATTTGCCCTGGAGTTAATAACGGAATATTTCAGAAAGGATACGTATTTGATTCAGAAGCCAACGTATTCTTTGATTCGTGAGGGATCTCACTACAAAAGCATGAGTCAGTTTGCGGACTACTTAAGTGAACAAGGGCTGCGGTACGATCGACAGAAGTTAAATTTATATTTTGAACGCGGGAAAGTACCCCATCCCGATCTTGTTGTAGGCGGAGTGAAGTATTGGTCCGATGAGACGGTTCAGACATATGCAGAACAAGAGATAAATCGAATGGGATCCATCCAACAGGAGGCAAAAAAATGACACTTGTTCAATACAATCAACGCTATGAAGAGATTATTCATGCCGACTGGCCCCAGAATAAAAAGGACAAAAAATTGGCCGAGCTCATGACAGAAATGGAGCAGGTGTACCAGATTCCCATGTTAAGAAATGAAGAATGGGAAAGAGAAAACAAACGAGTGATTGCCTTGTATAGAAAAGTGAGCTTATCAAGGTCCTTTTAATAAAAATAAATCGATCACCGGATTTACCGAAGATCGAATGTTTATCAGCAGGCGGTATTACGCCTGTTTTTTCTTTTTGTTTTTGAGCGGTATGCCCCTTTTTTCACTTTGTTCAATCGCTTTTTTTGCTAGTACCTGTGCTTCTTCTTTCGACATTTTCATTTCTTTTTCCCCTTTGCTAGTACTCTTAATAAAAGTATGGACGGGTTTTTGAAAATCTAAACATATCTATCCCCCATCCCCCATATATATAAAACAAAGTCTAGGACACTCTGACACTGTCCTAAGTGAACATGCGGAAAAGAGGGGTAGGAATGGAGAGAGTAGAGGGTGTTATGACGAGGAACAGGAAGAAAAGATCAGATGCAAAACGCGACATCAAGCCGACAATTTCTAGCAATCTTAAAGATTGTATATATAGCTTGTCTTATATCACACATACACCTGTAAAGGACGTAGCTGTTCTTTTGTGTGAAAAGGGGTTAAGGTCAAGAAAAGTCATTGAACACTTATCGCACTACTTCAGACGAGATTACCAATTCATGAGTACGGTGTTTATAGGGGAATGGGGAAGAGAATCGTTGCAGCGGAAATACCAACCAGGAAAAAACGAACGGATCACAGCGCGCTTCTCCCAAACGTCTTATGAGGATATTTACGTTTTATCTTCTGCTTTGGATGTTACGCCGTCCAAAGCAACAGCTTTGTTGTTGGATGCCAGTATACGCAATGTGAACTTGTTGAATGCTTTTGTGAAAGTATCCCTTCAGGAACATTTGGACGAGGCAAGAATGAAGGAGCTTAAACATGTGCTGAAATACATCAATAAAAATAATCCTTACAGCGAGGAGATATCTTGGTTTACCTTGATGGATATGATTTTTCAAGATATGAAAGAAAAAGCAGGTGATGTGAAAGGGATGGTTTCCCACTGGTTAGAGAAGTACAATTGATTGCAAACGTTTAACGATTCGTAGGAGCTGCATTGAAGGATCGTTTAGATTAATTCAGATATCTGAGGACTTATAAACTGGTGATTAGAGAGAAGGATGAATCCTTCTCTTTTTTTTGCTTTAAGCAAAAAGATTTGTTGTCATGACTGTATTCGCCTTTAGGCGGAAATTTGTCTTGAGAAAAGGATTTTGAACGATTTAAAACCTTTTCTTGAGCGGCTGCACGACAACCTGTAAAAAAGCAAAGAACGCTTTTTAACAGGCTGTAACGTGTCGCTGACGGCACTAAATGGCTCGATAACCACTGCTTGTACGGCTCATCCTTCGCCTACAATCTGTAGGTTCCTGATCCATTTGCCATTCTGGCCGTACCGCACGAGCCGTAAAACCTTAAACGAATAAAACCTAAAGTGGAAAGCAGCCCTACGGCTGCTATTGAATAAGATTTTGCCCTTTGCCTTCCGAATCGTACAATCACACAATCCGAGCTAACCTTCCAACAGGTCGAGCCTCCTAGGCTTTGCCCTCAACTTGCTGGAAGCTAAGTCGGATAGAAAACAAGTCAAGGGGCACAAAACTTTTTTATTAAACGCGCTTCGCAATATAAAAAACTTTTCCGCTAAGAGTTCCCTTGACTCCTTCTCTATGCTCATTGTTCGTTTCTCCTGTCAAAGGGGCAAAATCCTTCCCTTTGGGGAAAGCTTCCGCTTCGGAAGGCAAACATCAAAAGGAGGAAAAGCGAAATGAAAAAAAGCGTGTATGAAATCGTTACAGAGAAGGTCATGGAAGAGCTAGAAAAAGGAGTTGTACCTTGGCGCAAGCCTTGGATTAACGGGGGTGCGGTCAATTGGAAAACGCAAAAGGCGTATAGAGGAATCAATGTTTTTCTTTTAGAATCCGGAGAATATGCGACATATAAACAAATTCAAGAAGCTGGTGGAAAGGTAAGAAAAGGCGAGAAGTCGCACATCGTGGTCTTTTGGAAGTGGCTAGAGAAAGAAGATGACGAAAGTGGGAAAGTCGAAAAAATACCTTACCTTCGGTACTACCGAGTATTTGAGATCAATTCCCAGGTGGAGGGGTTGGAAAGTAAACGAAAAGAAACGTCATTCGATCATGATCCAATTGGGAAAGCTGAAGAAATTTATAAAGACTATATCAACGCTCCCGATTATACATTCTACTCAGGAAAAGCCGTTTACTATCCAACGCTAGATAAAATTAATTGCCCGCCATTAAAGGATTTTCCGAAAGTCGAAGAATACTACAGTACCTTGTTTCATGAAATGGTCCACAGCACAGGGCATAAAAATCGGCTAGCTCGTTCAGGAGTGACCACTCAAGATGTAGCATTTGGGGACGAAGTATATTCCAAGGAAGAATTAGTGGCGGAAATGGGGGCAACAATGCTTTGCGGTGTTGCGGGTATTGACAACAACACCATTAGTAATAGCGCTAGCTATATCCATTCATGGCTAAGGTCGTTGAAAGAAGACAGTCGTCTTGTGGTTCAAGCAGCTGCACAAGCCCAAAAAGCAGCTGATTACATTCTAGGAGAAGAAGAAACTGAAGGCGAGTAAACAGCAGTAACCTATACCATCACAAGCACAAAGGATCGGTCATCTTCCTGTCGATTAAGGAAGATGACCTTTTTAAAAAAAATCAAGCTTCTATTATTTATTTCCTAGTAATTCCTAGAATGGCCAACTGGGAATTAAAACGGAAAAAGGAGGAAAGATGATGATCGTAAGAAAAGAAGGACATTTTTTAATTCGTAAGGATGGAAGTAGTTATTATCGTGATACCGAAAAAGAACAAAGGTAGGATCATTTCTTCATTTAAGTCGAGCAACTAACTATTTTTAAGCAAGATTACCAAGAGAACGTGAGGTGTACCTAACTAATAAATTGTTAAAATAGTGAATAAATGGTGTAATTTAGATAGTTAGAACGTATAGAAACAGGTAAATTTCAATGATATAAGTCATAAGCACTGAGTTATAAATAGGTGCTTATACGTTCAAACATTGAAGGGAGTAAAGTTGATATGAAAAATCAAAGTGTGATGACTTGTCCTTATTGTGGTAGCGAACTGGTGCAGCAGCAGCGAGAATACTATTGTAATTTTTGTGTAATGAACGTTCCAGAGACGCTTGTGCAACGCAATCATGCAAGAATTTCAGTTCGTGTAAGAGATTTTGCGCTAGAAGTCTATCTTGAGAGGACAACGCCTGAAATAATGACACTATCGACCTTCGAATTGCTTAGTTTATTGAAATATGCACGAGCTGAAAGAAATTCGTTATATCGCTATCTTAACACCTTTTATAAGGCTCGCAAGCACGGTAATACGGATGAGTTTAAAGAGTCTGAAGAATACAGTGGAACGGAATATGAAAAAATTACGCGTAAAATGTTTGTTCTAGAAAACATTATTCGTCAGCGGTTGGGGTATGTTCCGCATCGAATCACGGAAGGATATTTGGCAAAATACGTAGACTACATGAAAAAGGATAAGCATAAACCAATGGTAATCCGCCAGCAGAGAAATGAAGAAATGAAAGCGTGATGTTTTTTCTTCAAAACCTGGGGGGAATTAGGTAAAGTACTCGTAAATACTCTTTGTGCTTGAGTATTGTATGTTACTGAATAGCTCCGGTTGATCTCCGAAGTTATTTGATTGCATCAATAGTGTTTAAATGGTCAAAAGTATTAGGTGTTCAACATGCAGTTTATTAGAATAAGACCAAAGTAAATTGAATGACAATAAAAAAACGACCAGATTCTTCTGTTCGTTTACTTTGAGCTTTCTTTAGCAATCGCCCCCAATCGTGCAATAACTTACTTTAAAAATCGTCCATATTCCAGTTCCATTTTGCATTGATAGTATCTAAAAATTCTTCGATTTGTTCTTTTGATAAATCCTTTTCCCCAGTTAACTTATTAGCGTAAGATTGTAAAATCCAAGTTTCACCATAAGGTTTATCAGGTGCTTTCCATCTCACACCAAACCTATAATCATTTCCATCAATTTTTACTTCAACTGATAATATATCTATATGAAGAATAAAATCTCTCATTTCCATTACTCTCAAGCCTCCTTGTTAATTATCGTGCTTGTTTATTTAATAAATTCCTTAAAAAGTACGTTAATCCTTCATGGATTAACGTCCCTATAATCGAACAGTGTGATGCATTATAGTTCTGTTAAATAAGGGCTTGTTTCAATACAAAAATTATCAAGCCACAAACTACCGTTACTCCTAGGAATGTCCCGAAAATAAATACGGGTGAGACTGATCTTCTGAACTCCACTTCTTTGGGAAGATTATTTACACTCTCCCACGCACTATCTATATCTGGGACATATCTTTTGGTCTTTATGTATCCAACTACCAACGTAATTAGAAAATAAATCAAATGAACAATAACAGAACCTATAATTGCTTGAATTATTGTACTCAATCCTTCACACCACCAATATAGAATTATATTTAGTAAAAGCTGTATTTCTATAAAATTTATTCCATTAAACTTCCGATTGCTGAATAACTGATATTTCCATTTTAACATAGTTGTCCCATCTACCATTTTTAGCTCTTTTGCCAAAAATGGATACTGAAAGTATTGATTCACACACCATTCAACGCGCTTCTGCTTTCGTCATTTTAATACTGGCCTCCCCTTCCGGTAACCCGAGTATGGACAACGGTAAAACATATCTTTTCCCCATCCAAAATATAATACATAGAAATAAATCTAGGACACTGTCCTAAACAAAAGTAGAACCCAATAGGGAAAAATTAAGGGGAAAGAGGCATTGGAAACCAAAACGAGAAAGATTCGCTCTGGCAAAAAACGAGACGGTCAAACCGACACTATCTAGTCATCTCAAAGATTGTATTTTTCGCCTATCCTACATACGCCGGTAAAAGATGTGGACGAAACATTATGTGAAAAAGGACTGCAATTGAGGAACGTGCTGGAATATTTATCTCAATTCTTTCGGTGAGACTTGCAGTTTGTTAAGACCGTTTTATATGGGCGATTGGTGCCGGGAATCATTATAAAAGAAAGTACAATCAGGGAAAATGAGAGGATCACTATTCGATTTACAAAAGCATCCTATTCCCTGTCTCGTGCATTGGACGCGACTCCCTCGAAAGCGACAGCTTTATTGGATGGATAAATATAAATAATGATTTTTAGTTAGAAAAGGATAACCTTTTCATTAGAAAATTTTGACGTGAAACCCACTCTATTAAATGTTTTCTATATTTCTAAGTCCTTGATAATTTATAAGTAACGGCTTTTTTCTTTTAAATAACCAACAGATACATGAATTTAAAATGAACCTACTATTTTACTAAAATAGTAGGTTCATTGAGCAGAAGTGTAAAACCTTCAAGCAATACTTACATATAAGTAGAGACATTGGCTGTTCGTTTTTTGTTTTAAATGTTTTTTTTTGTTTTATGAGCTTACCGACATCATCAAAGAAAATTCTTAAATTTTACAGCCTTAATTCAACGTCCTTACATCATTGGAATACTCCTGGTGAAGTGTTTACATCATCCTCGTAGTTACAATCCTTTTCCATCGAATCTAGATAATGCTTCCATGTATCAGTTAATACTGTTTTATAATTGATAATAAAATTTTCTATAAATTGAATTTGCATCGAGGTGTTTTGTGAGTAGAATTGCGGGGAGTTTTTAAGCATGTATTTCAATATATGCCAATTACCCGTAGTCAACCGTTTAGGATTATCAGTCTCCAAAATAGTTATTTCATATAAATAATCTCTAACTTCTTCTTTAATAGTATTTAAACTACATACCTTATTCAGCATTGGACAAACATTCAGTTCAATTCCTTTATTAATGTACTGAAGGGGAACATCTGAATGAATGTCATATCGTTTAAGTTCAAACTGATTGAGATTAAGCTGGTTACGCAACTCAGAAGGTATCGTAACGTATTTTTTTAAAGTATTAAGCATTCGATATTTTACCACCCAAGGTGTTCTTAATTGTGTGAATAGCTCTCTCGAAGAAGAGATTAGTTGGGTCTTTTCGTCATAAAGCTTTAAATTACAGATCTGACATTGGTTTTCATTTTCATAATAGAATGCTTGATAAGGTAAGTATCCATCAATTAAATTGTACCCGTCACCATTTTGTTTTGGTGATACTGTAAGCCTTGAATTGAGAAAATCATTTGCTTTATAATATTTTAAATTTTTCTTTAAAGTAAACTCTGAAGGTTTGTAATAATAAAACAAGTCAATATCTTTTAAAGGGAGTAATATCCTGATCATAGATGTCATCGCCTCCTAACTCTCTTTAACGTATGTGTTAGGATAAATGTCCTATGACTATTTAGAAAGTGTGAATTTCCGATAAGTGTTCTATAAACTAACTTTCGCTTATAACATGCTAATTTCATGCAATTGAAATGCTTTGAAGTGTTTGAAAGATGGAAAGAGTGCCTCATTTGGTCACGAACGGATGCCGAACGATTTAATTTATATCTGAGATAAAGAGTGTCCGGAAGCATAATCCAGGAGTTGTTCGAGAGAATAGAATGTTAAGATGAAAGAAAATAAGCCCCCCTGGGGAAGAGGCTGAAGCTTCCTACTAAATAAATGTTAAAGGCTGCAAATTTTTCTTATCAGGTCTTTTCTAATTTAACGTTAACTCTAGCCATACACTTTGATAACGATTTAAATAGGCAACCTATAATTGGTAGAGTATACTAATTAAAGCAGAAGAAAATAGGGGGATATTATGAAGAAAGAAATAGAGCTTCTTGGAGAAATTATTTTAAACCGTAAACATGAGATAGCAGAGCAGGTGCATTCGGACAGGATGGCTGAGGTAGTTTTGACAGAACAAGAGAGGAGAGAGTTTGAGTTGATAGAGCCCAAAATCATGGAACTTCGGGCTTCGTTCATCACTCTATTTGGAGAAGCGTTAGTTGATTTTCATAGGGAAGAATCAATTGAGAAAATCGCCCGATGGGGAAGAGAGACTGGGGAATACCTGTTCCAATTAGGTGCACCTCTTGATGAAGCGTTAAAAGATACTAGCTTTTACAGAGAATACATATGGAAAGCGATTAAAGAAGAAGTGATTAAGAAAGACATGTCTACTTCAACGATCTTTGAAGTTATTGATACGCTCGATCCTCTTCTAGACCATGCCGTTTATTGTTTTAGTTTAAACTATGTCCAGTCTTATCAAAAAGTCCTCGAACAGGCAAAGTCTGCGTTCTTAGAACTATCCATTCCTGTAGTGCCATTAACGAAAGGGACGGGAGTGTTACCACTGATTGGAAACATCGATACAGAGCGAGCTAAGCTGTTGATGGAAGAGACGATGAACCAAGCTATCAAATTAAATCTACAGAATCTAATCATTGACCTATCCGGAGTAATGTTTGTTGATACGATGGTGGCTGATCAGCTGTTTAAAGTCGTAGAAGGGCTATCTTTACTAGGGGTAAAGACTGTAATGACTGGTATTCGTCCAGAGGTCGCACAAACCATGGTTGCATTGGGTCTGAACATGCATAAATTGAATATAAAAGGTAATCTCCACCAAGCATTCAATGAAATACAAATGCATAGATAAAAGCATCTGACCTGAATTAATAATCCGAAGCTCATAAGAACACCTCTTCAGACTTACGAAGAGGTGTTTATTTGATCTATTCGTTAATTGCTGCCATTCTTCCGAAGTTACTCATCTTTAGTATTTCTTTTCGCTCTACAAAAAGCTTAATATAGGTTTGTTCAATAAGTTCCATAATAAAAGCGTTAATCCTTCTTTGGATCAACGCACCCGATTGTTTAATAGTAATACTTAGTTGGCAAAGTATGATCTTATCTAGAGTTCTCGAAAAAGTTTCCTTTGTTTCATATAATCAACAGCCTTTGTTTTATTCTTTTGCTTCAAAATATGTTCTTCTTCGTTTTTTTCTCTATAATAAACATTGAATTTATCTTTAGAATGGATATCTTCCGATATAGCAATTTTAACTGCACAATGTGGCTCTTTGGTATGAGTGCAATTAGTAAACTTACAGCTTCTAGATAAATCTATTATGTCTTCAAATACAAAATCAAATTTATTTTCATTCATTTTACAAACCTCACTCGATCTAATTAAGTTATGTCTTCTGTTATTCCACAATCCTGCACGTTTGTTCAATAAGTTCCATAATAAAAGCGTTAATCCTTCTTTGGATCAACGCACCCGATAGTTGAAGAAAAAACTTATAAATTGAATAAGTATAATTTATGGTGCTTATGATATAAGAAAGAACAAAATAAGGAGGTGACTACACTGTCCAAGATTTTCAAATCGTTTACCCTATTGTTAAGTCTATTTCTTTTATCATCTTGTAACTTGATTGATTTAATGAATGTTAAAGGTGAAAAAATTTGGGTTACGGGACATCAAAATGAAAATAAAACGCTTAAGATAAACTCAGTAACAAAAAATGATAAGCAGCTAGAAATATACTCAATTATAGATGTATATAATAAACAGGGCATTTTTGAGTACACCTATATATTCCAAATGCAAGGAGAAAAAGAAAAAGGGATTACTATAAATAGTGACAAACCACTTACTATTCTTACTAAAAGAATCGGCTTAAATGACAACACTAAACTAAAATTGAATCAGAATGAAAGAAAACAAGTGAAGAAGTATGTCTTTTCAAAAATGAAATTACTGCAATGATTTATTTTCCCATAAATTACTCCTTATTCCAAAATCCTGCACGTTTGTTGAATATGTCCAATAAAAAAAGGATGCTTTTCCTTCCTAAAGAACAAGCCCGAAAGTATACAGTTACTTGAATAAAGATTTTAGTCCTTCAGAAACAATTACTACATCCTGAATTTCATATTTATCGTTAGGAGTTAAGTTAAGTAGAACCATTTTTCCATTATCAAACTCTAACAGCTGATATGTTTTATAAGTTGTACCCGCACTCATTAAGTCATTGATCTTTTTAAAATCTTCATCCTTCATTTGTTTCTTTCGGCCTTCGGCCAAAAGAGTTCTAACAAGATCGTAATTTTTAACACTAACTGCTTGTTTGAATGCTAATCCTACATCAACAGCCTCTTTTTTAGTTACTTCATTATAAATATTAATCCCTAACACGAGATTTAGACACACAGATAAAACAATTACAATGCTTTTGAGATTCATATTTCCACCCCTTTAATTAAAGGTATTTAAACCCTAAACTTATAATTACTATTCGTGTTCGAATCCTTTTTTACTGTAATTGCCCCGTTACAAGACAACAATAATCGAAACTAATACTGCTTTGTTTTTTGGGGACAATACCTTTGAGGTGGTTGAGGTGATTAAAAAGGCATTAGTATCTATTCTTTTCTTCCAACTAATTTCAACAAACGCTATTGCTCAAACGAATCAAAATCAGCAAATACAAATATTCGATTTAAATAAAGGCAAGGTTATAAAAGTTGTACCGATGAAAACGGATTTACAACAAGAAGCAGAAAAGTTTATTGAAGGCATAACAGGCGTATATGTTAAATATAATCCTATTCCCAAGAAAGGATACGTGATTAGGATGCCACTTGAACCTACTATTAGGGTTGAAAATCAATGGCTTGAAGACCTTGTTGATGAGGTATCAATTCTATATTCGGATCAAGAAAAGCCGTACATTATGGTATTTGACGAAGAAAATAAAACGTATTTCTTTACGTTCGAAGGGAATACAGATCATTTATTGCGTTTATTGAAATTTAATCCTCAGGTCAAACATGAATATTTTAAATAGGTTTGTGTTAAGTCAACCTTAAGATATTTTAAGCATACCAGTTTTTTTTAACTAATACCTAGCGTCTTATAAAAGCCTTCATTTCCAGTGGTGGAGATCTCAATACATGAGAAATATCTACATCGTAACCGCCTGCGTTAAAAATTCATCGGTTCGGAATAAAAAGAAGCATGTTGACATCTTCTAGTAATAGAGGTGATCAACGTTTTTTTTATGAACTAGAAAGAAGCTCAACCTGTTTATTTCATTCCTTTGAGCGAACACCCACAGCATAAGTGAAATACTGCTCATTACAAGTAATGCTATTGGCAACAAGAAAAACCAGTCAGGATGATAATGATGGACGATGGTGTAGTGGCCAACACTAAATCTTTCCGTTACATAAAAAAGCTCAGTGATGAGGTTTCTTTTTTGTGTTACCCACTCATCTTCTTTAAAGAAGTAAAAGGATTCTGAAGTGTGAAATTTCTCGTTCATCGCACTTACCATTCCTTTAATTTCAGCCAAGTCTCCGTCAGAAGGTTTACTCACTTCAAGGCGTTCCAGAAAATGATTCCTATCTAATTGGTATTTATCACTCATTGAATCAGCAACACGCAAGCTTATTATGCTTGTAACTAATAAGAATAAGGAGCACCAAAACAATTTTGTTTTCAATTTGCATCTCCCCTTTCATCGTTTTTTCTATTTGTACTTCTCTTTGTACTCGATCATTTCCTTCTGTTAACTATACACAATCATTATGTAAGGATAGGACTAGTTCTCTTTTTTTTCATATAGTAGAGTAAAAAAACTAGTTGTTAGGAGGGTTTTATATGAATCATCGGTTAAATCGAATCATTCTCTTAATGACCGTCATGTTTCTTTTCTCAGTGTACCTGTGGAGTTATGCACCCTCCGAATCTGCTCCTATTTATCTGTTGACTGAAGAAAAGTAAGAATTCATAGAAAAGCATGAGTTACGTAGTGCGATAATTGTTATTAAAGATATCTACCTTACAGATAGTATTAGCAATCATAGACCTAGAAGTTATGTATAATCGACTATTCCTAACTTATTAAAGTGAGTGATAAAAATTGGTGGATGACTAGCGTTGAGAGCGTGAATATGTATAGTATAGTGTATTGATATTGATATTTATATTGATATTCTTTTATTATATAGCACCGTTAACATATATGTTGAATTATGTTCATTTAAATATTAAGTCCTTTTATTGAATTGACATTCTAAGAGATCGGAAAAAAAAAGAAATGAGAAAAGGGGAAACTTAAGGCGAAGAGGAAAAAGAAATGAAGGTCCTTTACGGGTTCTGATATGTAAATGTGTTTGACGTATCAAATACGGATGGTGAAGAGCTTACCTCCCCCCGATGTAACAACATTGACGGGGATTGCTGCAGGAATGGAAATGTTTTGTTCTTGAAAATATCATCATTCGTGAACGTATGGGATATTATCCTAAAAAGTTAACGGAATCCTATTTTCAAACCATGGTAGAACGAACAGAAGAATCTACTAAGAAAAATATGATAATTCAGCAACCTAAACCATCAGAATTCAATTCAAAATAGTAATAAATTATTTAATGACATATGCTTATATGTTGTTGATGTTGAATTCTCATTCTGTTTGGTACTTGCTATTCTTTAAAAGAGTGTTTTTGATTTTATCAATGCGTAAATAAAATCGTATAGAAGTAGCAAAGGATTTTTGCGTTCTTCTGTAAAAATCATTTAGCCTTTATTAAAAAGGAGACACAGTTTTGCGCCATTAGAAAGTACACTTATTTGAGCGATGTTGTTTTAACAACATTTTATTTTTTCTATACTAAATGATCGCATGTGGTTGATATATACTCTTTTATCTTCTATTGATCATACTATATCCTCCTAGGAGACTAAATACTAAAAACAGCGTCACCCGGTGTCGGAATAAAGTGGCTTCTGTCTATTAATTTATATGAATCAACTTTTGAGAAACCGTCTGGTGAAAGTGTCGTCTAATAATGTATAGAAAAGGAGGGACGACGATTTTGATTAATAAAAAGAAACATCCAGCTGAAGAAAATCAGACCACATCAGAATTTGCAGATCAAGATGAACTTTCTCTTCTGATGAGAGAATACGGACAAAGAGTATTATGGCTTTCTTACTCCTATGTTAAAGACAAAAATTTGGCGGAGGATATTACCCAAGATGTGTTTCTAAACTGTTATGAAAAACTAGGAACGTTTCGTGAAGAATCATCAATCAAAACATGGATCTATCGAATCACGACGAACCGGTGTAAAGATGTGATGAAATCAAGAGTATATAAATATAAGAAAGTAACCCAGTCCTTATTCGATCAATTTGTTTCGAAAGATGATACACCAGAAGTCGTTCTAATGAGAAAGGCGGAAGAAAAAGAGCTTTCGTTAGCCGTTCTTGCATTACCTCTAAAATACAGAGAGGTCATCTTTCTATATTATTTTGAGAACTTAAAAGTTGATGAAATCAGCAAGTTATTATCAATAAATGCCAACACGGTAAAAACAAGACTGTTCCGAGGCAGAGAGCTTATCAAGCAGATGTATGAAAGAGGTGAGGAGAATGGAAGATAAATTGAAAAAGCTGAGAGGAAGTATGAAAGCTTCTATTCTCAATGACATCACATTTGATGAGACTTTAGAGCAAAAGATACACGACCGTTTAAAAAAGCGAACCATTAAAAAGAAAAACCAATTCCTCTATACAATGAGTGCAGCTGTTTTACTGTTTGCTTTATTTATCGGTTCAGCCTTCGTTTCACCTGCAATGGCAAAAGTGGCATCTAAACTTCCTTACTTAGGACAGTTCTTTGAAACAAAAGACATCGTTATGGTCATGCATGAAGACTTCGTAGATAAAGGGTATAAGGTCGCGAGTGTAGGTGTTTCATATCAAGGAAAGAAAGAAGTATTGATCGTGATAGATGGGTCTTCTTCCTATTTTGACAAGGTAAAAGGTGGTGTGGAATCAACAGCATCAGAGCTTTTGAAGAGTAGAGATTATGATGCTTATTCGGTTGTGGTATCAAAATATGAAAATGATAAGGATGAAACAACTCCAGAACAGGAAGAGAGATTCAAGAAAGAAAGTGAGCTGTTTACAGCTCTTGATGGTGTATATAAAAAATACCAACTGACGGGGCTTAGTCTTAACTCTGTTAAAAAAGTGGTAGAAGTCGAGATACCTGATACAAATACAAAAATGTCTGAAATTGAGCAACAAGTTCAAAGTGTGATAAGAACAAAGACAAATAAGATATACACTGTAAAATTCAAAAAAGTAAATATGAAAAAAAGAGACCAAGATAGAAGATGGGCAGAAATTCTAGGCTTGGTCGGAGATGAGTTGATGGGGAAAAAAGTGTATAAGGTTACCGGATTAGGGTACTCCGTATATCCATCGCCAGAGATTATCTTCAAGACTTCTTTAAAAGAATCTGTTCCTGAAGCGGAAAATCATGCAAAAGAACTGGAGAAAGTTATTGAAGAGTTTCTGAAAACAGAAAAAATGCAAGCGAAAGTAAAAGGAGATTCATACAAGATAACAATTCGAAGTGAAGACTATAAGAAAATTAATTAGTTTTGAAATGGAGTTTAATTGTTACACAATATTATTCAATTTAGCAGCATCGTTCTTTTGGAAAGATGTTAATCAAGCCATCAAAGACATCATTAACATATATGTTAATGATGTCTTTGATGTATAATTTATTTATTTATAAACACATAAAATTACCATGTGACCGACTTCAGAGGGAACTTATTAAAAAGAGCTCTGATTTAAAACAGAGTCTCTAAAATAGTAAGATTCATTCAGTTACAGTAAATTAAATGCCCCCTACTTATTTAATGGGAATTCAGCAACTTCTTTAAGACCATCGAAAATAATAACCGTACTGTCCGTAGCATATTCTCTTACTTTTACTAAGTCAGTATTTTTTTTAATTTCGTATTCTACACTAAATAACACCTTTTTTTGCGTCCTTAGATCACCATTAGAAGACCCTCCAACTGGATTCAACTTAAATGTTGAAGATTTCGGGAATCTGCTCATTACTGAAGATAGTTTTTTTCCCGGAATAACTGCAATCTCCATGGAAGGCTGAGGATAGTAATGTCCACGGAATTCTGGATGTTTTAAACCTTTGGATGATGGCGTGTTATTAGTGATTAGAAAATCATACCTTAACACGTTGGGGATACTTAAAACATTGATTTCAGACTTTAAGATCTTATACTTATTTTCAGATGCATCTACTTTTATCCAAGTAGTATGAACAACAATAGTAATTATACATATAAAAAAAATCAGTTTTTTCATAGGTCCTCCTAAAATGAATAATCGTTATAGAATAACCTAGTTAAGTTTCTCTTAGCATCTTATGGAAGTTTATTTCTAATGATTTTCATTGTGAAATCATTGTATCCGGCTCTTTCCACCAAACATAGCTGCCATAAAAAAATAACCCACCCTGCTGGCCGCTGGTGATAGGTTACTGTTTCGTATCTTCTATTTATTTAAACCACCGCATTACTTACACAAGAGTCGTAATAAGGGTATCGGTAGGTGGCCTATGCTCTCTTTTATACTGTTCTATCTAATTCAATTATAAACCATTTTTCTATTTAAAGAATGTTTATTTTGGATAGAATCTGGTTGAAAAAATCCTTTCTTCTAATGTTATTATATCTTCTCTTTCCTTCATGATATTTTCAGTCTTTTTCTTAAGCCATATAGCTTTTTCTATACCTAATTCTGACAAGTTTATGCTTACACTTCTCCGATCAAGCGGGTTGTACTTTCTTTGTATTAATTCTTTCTTTATTAGTTTAACACTGAGAGCAGATATAGATGGTTGCCTGACATTCATTTTTAGTGCTATTTCAGTAACAGTCATGTTTTTATAAGTTAACACCGGTTTACCTAATACATCTTCTTCTACAAAGTTAGAATAGTTCAACCCACTTTATTGATTCCTTTGTGGTTCAATTTAAAGATATAAGTAATGCGTTTACATATATCGAATAACAAATTGATACGCCTATAATGCCTATGTTAAAAAGATGTCTTATATTCACGACAACCAGCACTATCAGTCAAATAAGTTAATTAGGAATTTTTCAGGAAGGTCATTGTTCTCTTCGTTTCTAACAAGAAATCGAATCATTTAACCCAAGGGCACAAAACATCTCAACAGATTGGAACAAAATATCCTTCGTCAACAAAATTACAGGAGCCCTCTCTCAATACTCTTCAGCACTTACAGAAATCACTTATTTTTTTTGTAATACATTCCATAAAACTTGGAATACTTGAACTATATGAGTATGGCTTAACCGAGTTTAATTTCACCCTTTATAAAAATGATTATGATGCACAAACTCGTTAAAAGTCGTACCAAATAGATATCTTTGTGTGTGAAGGCTTGAACAAATTCATATAAACTTCTAAGGAGACCAAACATCATGAAAAAGTCAATATATTATAGTTTAACCATAATCGTGGCATTGTTGTTAAATGGATGTGGTTTACAAAACAATCCTAATCAGGAGGGTAAACATCCTTTAAAACAAACAAATAGTTCTGAACCTCTTCATGTAAAACAAGAAAGTAGAACTGACCCTATAAAAGAACAAATAAAACACATGACGTTAGAAGAAAAAATAGGTCAAATGATTGTTAGTGGTATTGAAGGAACATCAATGACAACCAATACAAAAGAACTTATTAACAAGTACAAAGTTGGTGGTGTAATTCTATTTCGTCCTAATGTTAGTAGTGCAAACCAATTGGTTACATTTACAAATAATCTAAAGAGGCAAAATAAATTAAACAAAGTGCCATTGTTTGTATCTGTGGATCAAGAGGGAGGCAGAGTGAATCGGATGCCGCTTTCTGTAATCAATACTCCTAAAGGAAGAGAAATAGGAAGAATAAACAGAGAAAAGTATAGCTATGGTATTGGCAATGTTATTGCGAAAGAGCTTAGACTGTTCGGATTCAATGTGGATTTTGCACCGGTTTTGGATATTCAAAGTAACAAATACAATACAGTAATAGGCGACCGTTCATTTGGTTCCGATTCTTCTATTGTTTCACGCCTAGGAATTAGTATGATGAAGGGTATTCACGACGGAAATGTAATACCTGTTGTAAAACATTTTCCTGGACATGGCGACACTTCAACGGATTCTCATTTAGATTTACCTGTGGTCAAACATGATATGTCAAGACTCAAGAAAGTCGAGTTAGTGCCTTTCAATAAGGCGATTCAAAACAATGCTGATATGATTATGGTTGCACATATACTTGTAAAGAATCTCGATAAGAACTATCCTGCTTCAATGTCCAAAGCAGTTATGAGTGATTTACTAAGAAAACAAATGGGGTACAAAGGAGTCGTTATAAGTGATGATATGACAATGGGTGCGATTATGAAGCATTACTCGTTAAAAAAGGCTGTGGTCCGGTCTGTTCAGTCAGGTAACGATATTATCTTAATCGGTCATGGGAAACAACACACAATAACAGCAATTAACGCACTAAAACAAGCTGTAGGAAATCACCAACTTTCAGAAAATACAATTGATCAAAGTGTTTACCGGATACTATCTTTAAAAAATAAATATAAGTTACAAGATAAAAGTACCCCTTTTGTTGATGTCCCAAGACTAAACGCAAATATAAGAGCTGCCATAAAATAAATTTGCACCGTAAAAAGAGGAAACCCTTTAACTTTAGTTTACCCACAATAGTTATACTTGCTGTCTAATAATAAATTAGATGGCATTTTTCATTTATAACCTCGTCTCTTCATCGGGTATCGTAAACCGTAAAAAATACGCATTAAGTTCATTCCCCTGCTACCCCTAACATCACCCCATTTTTTGCAAATCAATGAAGGATCATTTACCACTGTAGAAATAACACATACATTTTGAATATAAATATGTGTTATTGGAAACAATTGAAACCATTAGATTAGTTATATGAGGGATGAGTGTGACTCAAAAGTTAAATGAAATAAAAAACTCTTTTATAAATACGAACGATTTTTTTGAAATCAAACTGGAAATTGAAGGTGTTCAGTTAATTTTTCTAGGGCTTCGAAGCTTAATTGATGTTGGGAAAACGACCATCGATTTTAAGAGCCAATTTCTAACACAAGGACTATGCAGAGACGACTTTATTAAGAGCTTAAAAGACAGTGCTACTTTGGAAAATTCAGAAAGTAACTATGCTTCAAAGGTTTTGGGTGGTAAGCTCATTGTTTGGTTTATGTTAGACACAGAATACGTAATCGTTACAGAGTCATCACCAAAAACATTAACCAGAAATATTGAACAGCCCACGAATGAAAATGTTCTTCAAGGAACACTATCCTCTTTCATTGAGGATATCAATATAAATATAGGATTGATCCGTAAACAGATTGTTACGGAAGATTTACATGTTCGGAGCTTTACTGTAGGGAAGAAGCAGAGCAGAATGATCTCACTGCTATATGTTAATGGACAGGTATCAAACGATTTGCTTCACAGAGCAATAGACCAAATAAATAAAAATAAAGAACGTATAGTTCAAAACATGCAAGATGTAAACCGGATAATAAGTATCTCACCATGGAGTCTAGTGACACAATATAAAACCACAGAAGTAACACATGAAGCAGCAAAAGCGATATCGCAAGGAAAGCTTGTTTTATTTGTGGATCAAATACCTTTTGCATTTATTCTACCTAGTGTGTTATGGGATATGTTTGCAAATGAAAATGATAATAACTATACATATCCCTTGATGATCGCCATCAGATCGCTTCGTGTCATTGGCTTTTTGTTAACTCTGATCGTACCTGGCTTGTATGTAGCCCTTGTTTCTGTTAATCCCGAGGTGCTCAGAATAGAACTCGCATTATCAATAGCTCAAAGCAGAGAAGGAGTACCTTACCCCGCAATAGTAGAATTAATTATTATGCTTGTTATTTTAGAGTTAATCATTGAAGCAAGTGTAAGATTGCCAAAAAGTGTTGGGCCAACCATAACAATGGTTGGGGGTATTATTCTGGGACAAGCTGCCGTAGAAGCACAATTGGTGAGTAATTTACTGATTATCATTCTAGCTGCTACGACTATTGCAAACTCTACAATCATCGGATTTCAAAATTCTCTTTCTATTCGGCTATTTAAATATATGATCATCATACTCGCTTCAATATTCGGGGTGTTAGGGATAATGGCTGGGCTTTTTCTCGTATGTCTATACTTTTCCAGCATTTCCACGCTGGGTATTCCATTTGTTAACACAAACTTATCGAAAGAGAGATATGTTGAAAATGAATAAAAGTTTAAATATTGTTTTAACATTCATTTTAACTCATTTAGGTCTCATCTACTTCTTATACCCAGGGAACATTATTGCGAGTACGAGTGAAGCTCATTGGATTCCAATTGCAATTGGGCTAGTAGTACATTTGACACTTATGATCATATTCTTTAAAGGACTCAGTTTTTTCCCCCAAAAAAACTTGATTGACATCTTACGTTTAGCTGGAAAAAGAGTTGCTTTTATCATATTAAGCACTGTCATCATATCAATTATCTGTGCAATCATTGTTGCTTTGGTTTCAGGAACCGAGGTCGTAACGATTGTTCTTCTTTCCAATACTCCCCAATGGACGGTAGCACTATTACTACTTTCTTTATCGAGCTATTTATCATTCTTTTCATATGAAGCTATCTTTCGCACAGGGTTTTTGGTTGCTCTTCTTTTCTTACCGCTCATCCTGATTATTACTTTTGTTTCGTTTCAAAACGCAGATTGGTATTATCTGTTTCCACTTGTTAATAAGGATTTCACTTTTTTTTCAAAAAACACTTATTTAAGTAGTTTTTATCCTGTTTTTGGTGGTTTCTTATACTTAGGCTTTATACAATCCCATATTTATTATGATAAGAGAAAAATTATCTATGCAACACTCATTATTGCACCGTTTTTCTTTATTGCCGTTTATGGACCATTGTTAACATTTGGGCAAGCGACTGCGTCTCGGTATCTATATCCCTTCATTGCAACTACAGATACAGTAAATTTGAACTGGCTCGTATTTGACAGGGTTACTATTTTTTTCCTAGCCTGTCTTTTTGTTTTTCTCATGCTTTTTATTTCAATAGGGATTCGAATGATTATCCAAGTCACAAGCCATTATCTACCTAGATTTCCCACATTGTATACCATTTTTATTATTAATGTCGTAATCCATCTATCGTGTACTTTTTTTAGAGATTGGAATAACGTGATTCATTTTTATAAATGGGCTTCTTACTTAGGTCTTTTAGTGGTTGTTACAGTCACTACCTTTATTTACTTTATAGGAATAAATAATAGGAGATACAGCCATGACGAAGTTTAAGAAAAAGTTAATTATTCTTTTATTGTTACTACCATGTCTGAGTGGTTGTTGGGATAATAAGGATATCAACCATAGAATTATGCCATTGGTTTTGGGAGTTTCGAGAGAGGGGCAGGAGCTTAAAGTCATCTTACAAATTCCTAAACCCGCTAAAGACGTTACTGAGACTTCTTTGGTGATTGGAAGAGGTGAAACGGTTAACCAAGCAGTTGAAAACATTAGTCAAAACATGGAGAGCGAGATAGACTTACTGCATGTGAAAGTTATACTCGTTGAAAAGCAATTGGCAGAAGAGGGGTTAAAGGATCTAATCGGAGGGTTTATCAGGTCACGAGATATCTCTCCTAAATCCATTATTGCTATAACTGAAACAAAAATAGAAGATATCTTTGAAAAAGTAAAAGATGATAATACGACAGAAGGGTCACTCTTACTTGATCATTTCGAAAAAAATTCAGGTTGGAATCCTCAGATAGCTTTAACAAGAATATGGGAAGTATATAGAAGTATCCATTCCTACACAAGAGATGTAGCTATTCCCCTTATTAAAGTTGGAAAGTCAACGTTTATTGAACAAATAGGGTCTGCAGTTATAAAAAATGGAAAGATGGTAGGGAAGATAAGTCCAGAGCAAACATTAATATTTAATGTGATTAAAGGGGAGAGCGCACGAGGGAAAATAGAAGTTTTTAATGAGGGAAGCGTCCTTATATTGCAAAGCCATACAAAACAAAAGAGTCAATTTTCAAACGGAGTTCCTTCTTTGCGCTATACGATAAACCTGGATGTGATGATATTAGAAACTAAAAATAATCCAACAACAAAAGATATCGAAAAAGGAGTAGAGATCCTTGTTACCAACGGCTTTGATACCATGTTCAAAAAGTTAAAAAATGAAAGAGCAGACATAATAGGATTTGGTCAATATTTTCGTTACCATATCCCTAGAGAAGAACTCAAGCAGTGGCGATCAAAGTACTTTACTGATTTACAAGTAAGCTTTAATGTAAAAGTAAATATATCTAATAAAGGATATCTGAAATTCCCTTCTAATTAATTTAATTGAAAGAAGTTTACTCTGTATGGGAGGACTCTTAAAGGACTTTTAAGGTCCTTTTTAATTTGTATATTATTTAATAATCTTAGCTTATTTCAATAATATGTTAACTGACTTAAAAATTACTGGCATTTACATCGCTTAATATCCAGCATTCAATTATGATTCCAGGTACCCAAAAGTATCCATTAGACATAACAGTTTTTGTAAATTATGATAAAAACGTAATTTACTTTACTATGTTAAGTAAATTCGCATACCATATAAAGGGGTCATAATTATGAAAGGAAAACGTTTATATTTTTTATTAGCTTTCTCCTTACTCATTAATTGTATTTTTGTTCCTTCAGTAGTTAATGCCACAGATTCAAAACATGTTAGTAAGAATCGACTAATTTTAATCAATACCTCTACAAACGATTTATTCTTTCTAAATGGGAGTGTTGTAAAACACTTTAAAGTAGCAACGGGATCTTATAAAACTCCTACTCCTGTAGGTTCGTTCAGAATAGTAAATAAAATTAAAAACAGGCCATATTACAAATTAAACATTCCTGGAGGTTCTCCAAACAATCCATTAGGTAACCGTTGGTTGGGTCTTGATGTTGGAGGTACCAATGGAACAACTTACGCCATTCACGGGAACAACAATGAAAGTCAAATTGGAAAAAGTGTATCTCATGGCTGTATTCGAATGCATAATCGAGATATTCAATGGCTTTATGATCATGTTGAAGAAGATATGAACGTAGTCATAAACCGTTCAACTTCTAAAACGAGATTATTGGCTAAAGAAAACGGATATCAGCTGGATACTGAAAAGCATCATTCAATTAAAGCAACACCAAGTCCTACTCCTCTTCCAAATCTAGAAATGTATACGGGACACTTAATTATTATTAACAAATACGCACATTCTATAGCCTATTTTAATGAGTCAAGACTATCACATATTTATTATGAATTAGAGTCGAATCAAATACCCGATGGTAGATATATTACTCACTTGAAAAATGATAGAGAATATGAGCTTACCGGATTTGTTCACAAGAACCTGGAAATTTACCACTCAACCGTCGGGTCTATCAATACCCCACTCTTAAATGAAAATTACGAAGGTTCACCCGTAATCGTAGTTAACAGGAATGATTCATTCAAATTAATTACGCAAAATTATCATTATAATATGTTGGTTTTTTGAGATTTTAGCTGTTGCAGATCCCTGCAGCAGCTTCTTTAAATTCCCAAAAAAATTTGAAAAAAATAGCTAAATCCTATACGTTTTACTTTGTATTATTTAGTATGTACAAGCACTTTCTCATTCATCGCATAAAATATGAGAGTCGAAGTATACTTCGATATCTTAAGGGGGGCTATTTATGCGTTGGAATGAACATTCTTCAAGTAACCATTGTTGCGGTTGCCATATCAAAGATAATTGTAAACATCATGATTGTGGCTGTAACAAAAAAGACGATACTAAACATCACAAATGCGACTGCTATGAAAAAAGAAATAAGTGTGACAAGTGTAGTTGGAAGAAGCATCGAAATGATAATGAATGGCGAAGACGTTGCAGAAATAGGTTAGAAAGAGTTCAAGTAATTTCAAAAGTTAACAATTGTGATTCAAAACATAATTTGTATAATGGGACTGGCCATGAACAAGGAGACTGTAACCACAAAAAGAGAAAGAAAAGATAATCTGCTCGTATAAATGAAGAATTTTCAGAAAATATAAAGCCATGAAGGTGCCTATTTAGGTACCTTCATGGCTTTATTTAATAGAAATCTGTGCTACGCACTTGACCTTATTCCTTTCAATAATAAAAGTTAATAGTCTTTAAATGAAAGGTGTAAGTACGCGATACTCGTAAACATGTTTGTCATTGCAAGAACCGTTCTGCAAAGGATGTAACTTGAGGTTTTAAAATTAAAAATAACCGCCACAAGTTAGGCTCCTAACCAGATTTCTCTCATAAATAGCCGCTGTTATTTATTTAAGACCCTCTGCAATTTAACTACATAAATCATCAGTATACATAGAGGCATGTTTTCATCTAACTTACAAATAAAGAGGAGATTATAGACAGCTCCTTGGTTATTTAAGTATAAAAGACTGGTTTGTCTGTTTCTAATGCTGTAGTTTGAAAAGTATATTTGTCTTCAACGAATATTTGGTGCCAGATCATGAAGGTCAGTATGGTCCATAGCTTCCGGCTGTTATCACGCAATCCTTCCTGATGTTCTTGTAATAGATTAAGTACTATACTCTTATTAAATAAATAATCAGTTTCGCTTTGCTCAATTAATTCAGTTGCCCAAACTAACCACTCATTACGCAACCAATGACGTATGGGTACCGGAAAGCCTAGCTTTCTATTGTAGAGCACAGAGTTTGGTACGATTCCTTCCATCGCCTTGCGAAGCGCATACTTAGTTGTTTTTGCCGTAACGGTCTGTGAAGGATGTAACCGGGATGCCACATTAAATACTTCTTTGTCTAGAAAAGGAACACGAAGTTCCAGAGAGTGGGCCATCGTCATTTTATCTGCCTTGACTAGAATATCTCCGCGTAACCATGTGTGCATGTCGATGTATTGCATTTTATGAACATCATCATAATGCTGTGAATTTTCATAAATAGACTTCGTCACATTCTTAAACGACCACTCCTGGTTATAATCATTGAGAATTTTTTCCTTTTCATTTTCAAGAAAAATCTTTGCATTCCCTATATATCGCTCTTCAATATCCATCGCTCCTCTCTCGAGAAAACTTTTACCTTTCATTGCATGAGGAAGAACGCTCGCAATTCTTGGAAGTACTTTTCTGAAAGTAGGAGGAAGAGAACGAAAATACCTTAATGAGCGAGGTTCATTATAGATTGTATAGCCACCAAACAGCTCGTCCGCTCCTTCCCCCGATAGAACAACAGTCACATGCTTTCTTGCTTCTCTTGCCAAAAAATAGAGAGGAACAGCTGCAGGATCAGCGACAGGTTCATCCAAATGCCATATAATCTTTGGAAGTTCCTGAAGAAATTCCTCCGGTTGAATGACGTAGTGTATATTTTCTACATTTAATTCTGCTGCGGTAGTTTTGGCAACATTGATCTCACTAAATCCTTCTCTTTCAAATCCAACAGTAAAGGTTTTGAGTGCATCGTGATGCTCTTTTGCAAGAGCAACGATGCTTGAGGAATCGATACCGCCTGACAAAAATGCTCCGACTGGAACATCACTTCTCATATGGAAACCCACCGACTCTCTCAAGACGTTACGTATTTCTTCAATAGAGGTGTTTAGATCTTGAAGTCTTGGTTTAAAATGCGGCTTCCAATACGAATTGATCTCTAGTTTCTGACCAATTTTTTTCTTAAAATAATGTCCCGGTTCTAAGCGCTTGATCTTTTCAGAGAGCGTATGGGGTTCCGGTACAAACTGAAACGTAAGGTAATGGTGCACACTTTCATGGTCGAGCTTTCCGCCATCAGATGCCAATAGAATGCTCTTTTTTTCAGAGGCACAGTAGAAATGGTCGTGATCATCTAGATAGAAAAAGGGTTTAATACCAAAATGGTCCCTTGCTCCGAAGAGTTCTTGTTCCTTTTTATCCCAGATAACAAAACTATACATTCCTCTTAGGTCATCCAAAGCCTGTTCACGTTTATAACTGTAAAGAGCGATGAGCACTTCAGTATCTGACTCTGTTTGGAAGGTATAGCCTAAGGCTTGCAATTGTTTTCTGATTTCAAAGAAGTTGTATATTTCTCCATTAAAAACCATCCAATACCGGTCATCTTCATAACCAAAGGGTTGTTTTCCACTTTCAATATCAATGATGCTCAGTCTTCTGAAACCTATTAGCACATGATTATCGATATAGTAGCCTGTATCATCGGGACCTCGATGCGAGATAATATTTGTCATCTCCTTGAATACTTCAATATTTTGTTCAAAAGTGTTCAGTGGAGAATGACTGAAGACACTAATAAATCCGCACATTTTATCACACTTTCCTTATGATTAAGATAATTCTGCTATATTGCATATAACATAATACCTATATACACCAATTTTTATTGTATTTAGGAGTCTAAATCCCTAATAAGTATAAAAATTTCGAAAATTTTAGTCAACTGGAAATGTTGTCCTTATACTAATGGCTATTATTCTGTTAAGAGGCAAGGCATTTTAGAGGGGAGAAGATATCTATTTGAATTTTCAATTAACATTTTTTTCATGAACATAACTATGGTTGAATCGTAATTTTAAGTTATTTTGTAATTCTTATAAGTATCTCTTAAGTTAGTAATATTCAAAGTACTTAGGAATGAAATTAAAAACATCGAATTAGTTATTGTTTTTATTTTGATATTTTTCCGCAAGTAGTAGGAGCTTATCCTCAAATTTGAGCAGAAAGAGGGCATATGCAAACATAAAAAGCATTTTACTCCACATTTGAATACCAGTTTCATATAAATGGAGTAGGGGATTCATTAATTTTAATCCATTAATAATACCAATTATTATCGAGCAAATTATATTAAATTTTATTGTTAATTTAAGTAATTGAATAATGGTTATCTTCTCCTTGTAGCATAGGACAAAATTTTTCTTATTTTGTATGCATGTTTTTATCATTAATTTCCATTTCGGAAGAATTATATTCGTTCATAGTAGTGAGGATAGTTGTATTAAATGCTAAAGTGTCATTTTGTTTGGCTAGTTCTATTTCTCAAATCTTTAGGGAGCGTTGTTATATGCCGCTCATCGACTTAAACAACGGTCCGCCACTACAAGAGTTTATAGTACTGGAATTACAGCACAATGATTTATGAGATGGTGCACTCTACCTGGCTGAATGTTAGTGTAACGAAAAACGATTGTCACTAAACACTTCGCTTTCGTTGATGAAAACTATTCAAAAGAGGAGATTGTTGTTGAGATGGGAGCGGCAATATGCGTAGTACATGGTTTTTATAGCACGATTTTAATCTCAGAGATTTATTTTGAGAGTTGGCTAAGACAACCACTTTGCCGTCCATACTGCATCACAAGCACAGTAAAGGGTCATTATAATATTGGAACGGAGATAGAGAAAGTGAATAAAGCTTTTACAGGATTTTTTTACGCATAGGTAAAAATGTTGTTTGTTCTTCGAGCCTGCAAAAGGAGATAAATAGAGATGCTCTTTAAAAATTAGGTGAAGGCAATAGTTTAGTTAAAGATTATTCATGTTATACTTTTGTATAAGAAATTGTTTATTGAAATTGACTTATGCTGTATTATGGTTTCCTTGGAGGTGTTGATTGTGGAACGGAAAATAGAGCAACAAGTTATTACTTTTTTAAGGGAAAAGCTAGATCCTTATCTAATTGTTGTATTCGGTTCCACGGCTAAAGGTACGGAGCGAGTAGACAGTGATCTTGATCTTGCGTATTTAAGCAATCATAAATTAGAGAAGTACGATCGGTTCATGGTAAGCCAAGAACTCGCAGCTTTGGTTAATAAAGATGTTGACTTAGTGGATTTGAATCAAGTCTCTACGGTTTTCGCAGCTCAAATTATACAATCAGGTAAAACCATACTATGCATAGATGATAAACGTAGGATGGAATACGAGATGAAGACGTTAAAAATGTATGCGAAACTAAACGAAGAACGAGAAATCGTGATGAAAAGAATTGAAGAGAGTGGATCTATCTATGAAAAATGATGTGATTTTGAATAAGATTAGCATCATCGAACGATGTTTAAAACGAATCAATGAAGAGTATGATAACAATCCATTGAATTTAGAGAATTTTACGAAACAAGATTCAATCATCTTAAATATCCAACGAGCTTGTGAAGCGGCGATTGATTTGGGCATGCATGTGGTCGCAGAGAAGAAACTAGGTATTCCACAAACAAGTCGCGAGACGTTTGATCTTCTTCAAAAGAATAACATCATTACAATGGATTTATGTAAAGGACTAAAGGCTATGGTTGGTTTTCGCAATATCGCTGTTCATGACTATCAGGAAGTGAATCTTGAAATTGTCCAGAAAATCATTGAGAAGCATTTGATTGACTTTATGCTGTATACAGAACAAATTCTTTCCTACAAGCATGTTTAGTGTGTGACTAACTTGAAAATGACTTAAATAAATTATATAATAATTATGATAGAACTTGCATTTGCACATACTATAAAAAGAACCCTGATGCGACAACATCAGAGTTCAGCAGTTACACCGCAAGAAGAGCGGTGGCTCATATCGACTATATATTAAAAAAGTAACCTACCCTTCTAATTTTCGTCTGGCCAGACGCAGGGTGGTTACTTTTTTGTGTTGGTGATGATTATTACAACTAATGTTGCGAATGCGATCATTAAAGTTAATGTCTCGTAAGTTGTCATCATCGGCTACACCCCCTTTCTATCGGGGATGCCACCGCCACCCTGCTTATGTAACTGTATGATTATTATAACACAATATGTTCTTTTAGTTAGGGATTGGTTCAGTTCGAGGTTGAACCCAAAAGCCCATTCTGTGTTTTATTTTGTATAGAGCGAAACGCAAGGTGAAGACTTGAATACGTTGAAATATTCCTGAAGTTTATTCCTAACTGAACGATAGTTTGAGCTATTTCTGCCCGTATACCTGATAAACATACCGTTATTCCTACCAGGTTCAATGCTTCAATTACTTTAAAGATTTGATCTGCCACCATCGTATCAATGATAGGAACACCGGATAAATCAATGATTACGTGCTCAAGTCCATATTTAATACTTTGCTGCAAAGATTTTTCCATTAACTCATGAGCTCTTTTCGTATCTAAGTCACCAACGAGTGGGATGACACCAATCGTCTCAGTAATCTTAATTACAGGTATGGATAGTTCTAAGGAAGTTGCTTCAGCAGCTCCTATTCGTATAGCATACATCTCAGCATACGACATACTTAACCAATGAACAGCTCGGTCCACTACTGAATCAAATCTAGTTATGACTTCGTAAAAAAATTCAATTGAAAAATCTTGTGCTATAGCCTCATTTTTAATCATTTCCCCAATAGTATTTCTATAAAAACGCACCTCTTCGATTGCGATGTCGAGAGGAATAGAAAGCTCAACTAGTAAGTTTACAGTATCGTTTCCCCACTCTTTTAAGTTTTCGTAAGAAACGTCCAAATCATCTGAAATAGCTTCAGCATAGATTTTTATGAGTTTGATGCGCCACGAGAGAAGTTTTTCATTATTTGTATCAGTATAAACATTTGCATCAGCAGAAAATCGCTGATCCGCTAGTTGTTCTATTTGATGAAGAACGCCTTCACTAATTTGCTTTGTTAGTTTATTCTGTAAAGATGTGTTCAAGTTTTTTATATCCCCCTCGGTTAGATTATACGCCTATTTATTTTATCACAGATTAGTAATTAAACTGTTCATTAATCAAGAGATGAATATGTTTTAGTTATATATTTGAGGTTAGGCTTCTTCTAAGGCATTATCTGTATACATATCCTTATAGGGGAGGGATTATAGAGATGAGGGAGTATAGAGAAGAACTGAAATATCCAGAAGACATGCTTTTAATCATTAGAAACGGTCTAATAAATCAGGCAAACAACCCTAAGACAATATTAATCGTTGGTTCGGGAATGACGGGTTTAGTTGCAGGTTCCCTATTAAAACATGCGGGTCATAATGTGATTATTCTTGAAGCCGATCAAAGGATAGGTGGAAGAATATATACGGTTAGACAGCCGTTTACCTCAGGCAATTATATGGATTTCGGAGCGATGAGAATTCCTAACAACCATTTGTTGGTTATGGAGTATATACGATTATTTAATCTCACTTATAACTCTTTTTTAAACTCGACACCTGATGATCTTATCTTTGTAAATAACATCCTGACGAGTAGAAAAGCTTACGATGATGATCCGAGAATTTTGCGTTTTCCAGTAGAAGATAGCGAAAAAGATAAAACAGCAACTGAGCTTTTTATTGAAGCAACAAAACCATTTATTGATTTGTATAAAAGTAGTTCCCCCGAAGAGAAAAAGTTGCTGGAAAGAAAATACGAAACGTATAGCATTGATGAATTTTTGCAGAACAATCCTTTTGGTAGGCCACTATCTCAAAATGCGATCAGAAGCATAGCTGTCATGTTAGGGATTGAAGGTTTCCCTCAATTTTCTGCAGTCGATATACTCACGGATATTGCATATCCTATCTTTAGCAACGAGGTAGAATTTAATGAAATACAAGGTGGGAACGATAGACTTCCCTATGCATTTCTCCCATATCTTAATCAAGAGATCAGATTAAACCAAAGGGTAGAGACCATCCATCAATCAGAGTATGGAGTTACGATACAAACTAGAGATCCGAACACCAATCGTTCTTTTCAATATTATGGAGATTACGCACTTGTTACAGTTCCGTTTTCGGTACTACAGACCATTGATCTTAAACCTTATGATTCTATCTCTTTTAAAAAATGGCAAGTTATTCGAGAACTGGTTAATGTACCTGCTGTTAAAATTGGCATAGAGTTCCGAACGAAATTTTGGGAAGTAAACAAAGTAGGGAATGCTGTATCTGACCTAACAAGTAGATTTACATATGTTCCGAGTCATGATGTGGGTAAAGCAGGTCCTGGCGTACTGGTGGCTAGTTATTCATGGGGGCAAGACGCACTTCTTTGGAGTTCTATGCCGCCAAAAGAAAAGACGCGAATCCTACTAAAGGATCTTGCAAAAATCTATGGTGATGTTGTGTATACTGAGTATATTCAGGACGTTTCGTTTGATTGGAGTTTAAATCCCTACTCTGCTGGATGTTTTACACTTTTCACGCCGGGTCAAGATCAAAAATTTGCGGAGATCATGCGTCAACCCGAAGGGAGAATTCATTTTGGAGGTGAACACACCTCTTCTTTTCACGGTTGGATTGAGGGTGCTGTGGAATCGGGTATTCGTACAGCTTATGAAATTAATAATCGATGACGATAATGTGATCATTGAAAGAGGCAGGGATTTATCCCTGCCTCTTACTATTTGCTAACCACAGGGTTACGGTCACATATTATTGAATTCGGTACTAAGAAGTGGACGGTGCAAATTTAGGTTATCACTCACCATGGTACACAAATCAAAACCTGTATATTTTTAACTTTTGTGTTGAAACTAAATGCAGAGGTGAGGTTGTGTTTAAAAAGAGAAGGACCACGAAAGTTGACCCTAACGATTCCATCCGTTCAGTTGAAAATGAATCGTGCGATGATATTCCAGTTGAAGCTGCGCAATTATTATCATTAGTGCAAAAGAAACTACACCACACATCAGATCTCAAAGTGATAACACTATTAAATATAACGTTGTTCTACATAGAGAACCAAGTAGATGATCATGAATTTAATCGAAACATAATAGGTAGGTTAAAAAGAGAAGAGTATTCCACATCAAAACAAATCATTCATGACATAGCCGTTCATGATGTAGAAAAATCACCCGACTTTGAACATGCTATTATCATGGTGCTTAAAGGGAGTGTTGGAATCCATGTGCAGGGTGCTAAAGAAATAATTCTTGCAAAAATACCTCTGAATAACCACCGTTCCCTTAGTAAACCTGAAAACGAATCTCAAGTTATAGGTCCTCAAGTAGGTTTTAATGAAAGCCTTTCAACAAACGTTTCTATAATTAGAAGGACACTGGTAACTCCCGATTTAAAAAATGAGTTATTCATTATTGGCAAAAGAACGCATACTGCCGTTTCAGTTCTATATATAGAAGGACTTGCTTCAAAAGATCATGTATCAAGATTAAATGAAAAAATATCATCCATTCAACTCGATGGCTTACTTGATAGTGCAGTTTTAAATCAGTTAATAAACGATAATGCTCTTTCAATTTTCCCTCAAATGCTATTAACTGAAAGACCAGATCGTATATGTGATGGCCTTCTAAATGGTAAAATCGCCGTCTTAGTAGATGGGAGTACAATGGCAATTCTTTGTCCACTGTCTTTTATTGAGTTTTTTGAGAGTCGTGAAGATTATAACGTTCGTTGGCCGATCGCAACGTTCATACGGTTGTTACGTTTTATCGCTATGCTTCTATCCGTATTTTTTACGGCACTATATGTCGCAGCTCTCACTTTTCATTATGAAGTCATTCCACAAGCTTTATTAGTTCCTCTAGGAGAATCAAGGTCTAGGGTTCCTTTCCCACCATTATTTGAAGCTTTGTTGCTTGAATTTATAATCGAACTTCTTAGAGAAGCAGGTGCTAGATTACCTACCAAAGTGGGACAGACCATGGGTATCGTTGGCGGTATTGTAATTGGTACAGCAGCTGTTCAAGCCGGTTTTACGAGTAATATCCTGATAATTATCGTTGCATTAGGTGCTCTAGCATCATTTACAACTCCAAGTTATACGATGGGTAGTCTTATCCGAATCATACGCTTTCCAATTCTATTCTTAGCAGGATTTTGGGGTTTTTATGGTATCATGTTTAGTTTTTGCATCATTTTAATTCATTTGTTAAGACTATCAACTCTTGGAAGTCCGTATATGGCGCCTTTCTATCCTCCCCGATTTAGAGATTGGGCTGACAGTATCGTGCGGCTACCATTTACAAACACGTTTAAGAGACCAACTTTATCAAGACCACAGGACAAAACAAAATACAAACCGGATGAAGTAAATTAAAGGTGGGTTGAGTTATGGAAGTACTTCAAAGAATAAAACCAAACAATATGGTCAATGCGTTTATGGTGTTCTTTGTTGTCCATGCTACCCAGATTGGAGTAGGCCTTCAAGGTTTTCAGCGTATCATCTACCAAGATGCACAACAAGATGCATGGATTTCTGTATTAATATCTGGTTTTGGTACCAATATTCTTGTTTATGTGATAATCAAAACCTTAGAGCTGTATGATTCTTCAGATATTTATGGTATACATCATGATGTATACGGAGTACTACTAGGTAAGCTGTTTAACGTTGTTTATATCTTTTACTCACTTCTTAGTTTTTTTGTGGTGCTACGAAACTACATAGAGGTCATCCAGGCCTGGATCTTTCCTGAGTTGCCGCTATGGTTTCTATCTTTTTCCATGCTCTTGCTTGTGATCTATGGAATCACTTCTGGTGTACGAAGTATTATCGGTATCTCCTTCTTTAGTGTAACTCTTTCGCTTTGGCTACTCCTCTTCTTAATGTATCCTTTGCAGTATGCAAGATGGGATCAAATGCTGCCTTTATTAGAGGCAGATATCGCATCCTTATTAAAAGGGGCTTTTAATATGACATTCACGGTGTTGGGGTTTGAAATTCTATACACCATCTATCCTTTCTTAAAAGAAAAGGAAAAAGTACAAAGGTTTGCTCAATATGGGTTACTATTTACTACATTAATTTATACAACCCTTATGATTGTAGCAATTGTTTATTTTAGCGGGACACAACTAGAGAGAACTGTCTGGGCAACATTATCCTTGTTTAAAGTTGTACACCTGCCTTTTATTGAGCGTTTTGAGTACGTGGCGATCACATTTTGGATGTTAATCATTCTACCTAATCTCATCTTCTATATGTGGTCTGCATGCCAAGGAATCAAACGGATGTTTCAAATAAAAGAGGAAAAAAGCATTTGGTTATTATCTGTAATTGTTATGATTGGAGTGCAACTTATCGTTACGCGAAATCAAGTGAACATGCTTAACGATTACTTTGCAAAATGCGCTTTTTATGTTGTATTTTGTTATCCGTTTTTATTATATGGTATTGCTTGGGTTAAGAAAAAAATTAGTTCAAGGAGCAAGTCATGAAATTGAAACGTTCTATACCTCTAATCATTACATTAATTTGTACTTTATTACTTACTAGTTGTTCAGATAAGAAGATACTTGAAGACATAGGATTAATTACTACTGTGGGATATGACTTAGTTGGTAAGAAAAAAATAAGTTCTACCATGGTGATCTTACAGATTGATCCTGAAGCAGCTAGAAATATTGACGTCATATCAAGTGAAGCTCTTACTAGTAAAGGCGGAAGGATAAACGGAAATTTAGAAACCTCAAAAGTTTTAGAATCTGGACAGCTTCGTGTCGCTTTGTATAACGATAAAATTGCAAAAAGGGGAATTAGACCATATGCAGATACACTTGCTAGAGATCCTTCTATTAGTGATCTTACTTATCTTGCAATAGTGGAAGGTTCCACGAAATCTCTTTTGGAACACCAATATGAAAATATGCCTGATGTTGGACAGCATTTATATAATCAAATTCAGCAATTAACAGATAAGGAGCAAATTTCTAACGCCACACTTCAAGAAGTACAACAAAGTTATTACTCGGATGGTATTGATCCTATTTTACCTCTGGTTAAACGTGAGGGCGAGCATATTCGTATTTCTGGCAATGCTATCATGAGAAACGATAAGATGGTTGGTAAATTAACAGCAGAAGAGAGTTTTTTTGTGAAGTTAATACGAGACGAGTATCGTGCTGGCAGTATTGAATTAACTTTTGAAATGAAAGATGAAAAACAAAAAAAACATAAAATAACAACTGTTATTGATACGATCAAAAGTTCACGAAAACTTAATCTTGTTGAGAAGAATGATCCTAGGTTCTATCTTGACCTTAAAATACAAGGCCGGTTATTGGAATTACAGGGTGAAATAGATCTGATTAATCCACAAAATGTAGAAGCTTTAGAGAAAGCGATTAGTCAAAAGATGAAGAAAGAAGCTCAATATGTTATTTCCTATTGTCAAGAACGAAACTCAGATGTTTTTGGTTTTGGTGAAGTGTACAGAAGCTCTGTTAGACATTCAAATTTGTCAAAAAGAGAATGGCATCAAAAATATAGAAAGATTACCTATGATATGGAGGTGGATTTTTCACTTATAAGAACGGGTATTACAGAATAACTTCTATGCAATCTACCTGCAGAAAGCTTATTTAAGTTATGTCTTCTGTATTTATAATTGCACATTTGATTAATAAAAGTATGATTTTTATCCCGGAAAATCGTTAAGTAATATCAGGAAATTAACTACTTTAGAGGTTGCGTCAGGAAAATACGAGATTACAACGCCATGGAAATTGAAAAACCCGATGACCTTAATGGATCAAAGAGAACTGGGCTTTGGTTTAATTACAAAGCATTCTAAAACTATATATAGCGTATATCAAAATAATTTACGTTTTTATACGTCTGCTTAAAATTTGAAGAATCATCTTAAAAAGAGATTACGCGTAATTTTATTCGCCATGTGTTAAATTTTCGGTTACATGATGGAATTATCTGAGGAAATGAATATATTCGAGTTTAAAGATTTTTGCTGAGGAATCATTGTTTTAAAGAAGATTCAACAAAGCCGATAATGCTCGACAGATTGCATCCTCCTGTATAAACAATATGTGTTCAGGTATGTCACGGAATACTTCTTCAATTCTCCCTTTTTAATAAAATTTCGATATTGCACTTCACGCTTGCGCAGCGTGATGATATAAATTGGAGTGTTGTCCTTTTAATTCATCTAAAACAAGTCAGAAATATATGCTGTAAGTAATACGGACTTCACCTTGCTCAGTTATTACAATCTAAGATTGGAATTTGTCTTTGCTTATGAGATTTATAAGATTCAAGTTTTTAACATTAGTGAAGGGGAGGAGCGAATATTCGAAATTAGTTTTCATTTTACTTGGACAATCAATGTAAAGTTTATTAAAGATCTAGAGACGAGTAGGGATCTTTTTTAGTACTAATTATCTATTGCTTTTGTATACTTTCATTAGGATTAATAAAATAGACCTATTAGCGGATTACTCTTTTCGCTGTAAGCATTATGTATCATAACCTTTCAAAGCAGCTGTATCTAGACCTATCTGGAGTAACGTTTATTTCGTGTAGCTTAGGGGAAAACATGGTGCTACAAACCAATTATTGGTATGATGTAACTATAATTTGGTACTAATTACTTACTAACATGTGATATGGAGGCTAATATGAGTGAACAAAAACAGATTGAATTAAAGAATGTGTTAAAAAAAATGATACGGTCTTATGCAGCAGAACATGGAGAAATGATCTTTAAAGTAGTAAAAGTAAAGGATCAATACTTATTTAGTGCTGCTAACACCAAACTCCTACAAGCAATAAATCTTAACGAGAAGGATGTAGTGGGAAGTTCAATCTATAACGGCAGACTTCCTGCAGAAGATATGAAATACGCATATGATATAGCATTTAATGGGCAAGAAATTTTTTATTATTTCTTTCCACCGTTAGCATCTGATATTTTTTTAGTGGTTTATTGTGAACCTATTTTTTTAAATGGAAGTGTTGTAGAAATTAAAGGACATTGCGCTTCATTAAAGAATGAAAGTGACGGTATAATTGGAGAATTGCTGCATTATTATAAACCCTTTAAACTTATAAATCCCTTACCTAAAGAAGACAAAGGAGAAATTAAAGATAAATAGGTGAAACTTGAAAAACGATAAGCTTCTTAAAGATTGAGTTTCAAAATATTGTTCAACAAAATTAATTATTTATCTTTAGTGAGGGTTAAATTCCTATTTAGGCTGGATAAAAGAAACTGTAAGGAACAAGGAGGGAACTGGAAAACTAATCTGTGCGAATTAGTATACATTACTAAAAATACTGAATGAATCCTTCTGAACTCATATTACTCTGTAAACTCTACGATATCTCCAGGGTTACAATTAAACGTTTGACAAAGCATGGCTATAACTTTTAGGCTAATAAATTCGTTCTTGTTAATTTTTAGTAGTGCGTTTGAACTTACATAAACTCTGAGATCTGTTAGATTCATAGAATGATGTTCTAACAAATTCCATAGTCCATTATAATTTGGCTTTAACTTTAGATTCTGAGACACAATAACACACCTCTAGTAATTTATTTGATGGATAACAGTATATATTAGTGAGTAAAAGGGTTATACACATTCTCATTATTCCGGTTAAAAATATTTAATTTTTCAATTCTACATTTTAATTAAGACAACTTATATGGATATTTCGAATTATATGTTTTTGTTAATATATATGTTATGTATGATGTATAATATCATAACTTTAAGATGAGTAGAGTTTTAACGTAATTCAGGCTAACTTTATACCAGCTTATTATTCTTGAAGTGAATAAATTTATTAGTATAAAAAGATGGATTTTTCTAACCTTTAAGGCTTTAGTAATAGGTTATTCAAGTAGAAAATCTCACTATGATTTATTTTTTGAAAGGACTCTTATTTAAAAAACAACAAATTCAGACACTACTGATATTTGTTTTTTTAATAAATGTACTACTGATTCGACCTGTAACATACTGTAACATATTTAAATTTTCTCTTGGCTAATACTTGTTTACTGATTGAGGCTATAAACATATTAATTGCGTTAATATCAAGCTTAGGTTCTTTACTCATGCTCACCTCCCCTTAATATACTTGAATATACTACTAGTACATCATAATAATAGTTCTTTAACAACAAGCCTGATTAATATGCTTACTTTGATGTAAGTAGAATATTTATCATACTTCTTATATGAAAATTCTAAGTAAGAAAGTAACCCATTTAATGAAAATAAGGTGAATTTTGTTCGTAAGGTTATAGAAATTACAACAATCATATTAATAATCACAAAATGTAAAATATTGAAAATATTAAGTCCGAAAATTGTGATGTATAATATAAGTATGAACATATTCTCGAATAATTAGGTGGTTTAATGGAAAGAAAAGTAGAGTTAAATTCAATTATAAAAAAATTAATCATCAAGTACGAACAAAACCATATTAAATCGACAGTGGTTTTTTATAAGGTTGGGGAAAGTTATATTTTTAAAGATATAAACCAAGAACTTCTTGAAGAACTCGGGCTTAAGAAGGGTGAGATTATTGGTGAAAAATTAAATTTCTTTGATGTCAATCAAAAATTTGTGGAGAAACTAAAAAAACTATATGACACAGCTTGGGGAGGGAAAGAAGTAATTTATTTCTGCGACTCTCTCGTACATTACGATTCTATTTTGGTTATTTTTCTAGAACCACATCAAGAGGGCGGACAAGTTAACGAAGTTATTGGACATGGTGTTCCTATTAAGAAAAAGGATTTACAGCAAATATTAGAAATGCCATCAGCTATTGAAATTTTTGAAGGAATTACAATTTTTCCTAAGTGGAAGTTGTAAAATGAATTTAAAATGTTAAGACTTCATAACCCTTCAAGGATGTGAAGTCTTTTTTCAATACTATTATATTTTTAAAGTTCTTCCATATCCCAAAATTTCTAGTGCTTGTTTTAATGAGGCCATTGTTTGAATTCCTGACATTTCTGATTCAAATGATAAAGCTGTAAGAGCGATATCAGGACGAACTCCAGTTAAAATAGTTTTTACACCCAGTAGCCTTAATGAATCAATGAGCATAAACAGGTGTCTTAAAACTTCTGGGGTTAGAGAGGTTACTCCGGATATATCAATTATCAAAAAGGATAGCTTTTCCTTTATACACTTTTTCAGTGTTATCTCTCTTAAAATATCGGCTCGATCATCATCAATTTCACCAATTAATGGTAGCACGCCTAAGTTATGAAAAAGAGGTACTACAGGGACAGACAAATCAGTGATTCTTTTCTTTTGTTGTTGGTTTATTTCGTTATAGTTTTTTACGTAAGTCTCATTAAATGTATGAGTAGCAAGGTCTATATTTATATCCATTTTTTTTATAACCGCTAACAAGGCATTTATAGAGAGCTCTTCACTATTAACATCTTTAGAGATTAAATCTAACATCGCTCTTCGTATAAATGGAAGTGGCTGCATTGCAATATCAAGAGATTGACCGTACTCGACTGCGAAAAGAGCTGTCTTTTTTGCCCATTCCATTAATACTAACTCTGCCTTCTCATCTTCCATACTTAGTGATTCGCCAAGTAGTTTTATGAAACTCACTATATAAGAATAAGATTTTTGTTTATCATATGGTTGGTGAAAGACTGTAGGATATCTTGAGGATCGTTCTTCTAAAACACGATGTGAGATTGTTTCCGCTTGCATAATAAGAGCTTGTCCGATTTTAGTAAAAGAATTAGAGCTATTCAACATCTTTTATTTCCTCCAATGTAAAAGATTTAGTAACAACTTGTGAAATTATTGATTTTGATGCAATTAGCTCTTGAATTATAAAAACGAGTGTATTAAGTCTTGATTAATTATAATGCTTTTATATTGAAAATTCTATAAAAGACAGGTTTTGAACTTTTTGGTAATTCTTATCATTTAAATGAAATCGGAATATTTATTCTGCTTCAGCCATAAAATTAAGCTTCATATTATAATTTCACGTATCGTTAATCTGAATTAACACTATTCAAATACAAGCGAATAGAACAATCATTCCTGTTACCGCTTATTATTTATAATCAAGATAAGTAAACATTATCTTGATTATAAAAATAAATTTACATTATATATGTAAAAAGTAGTTTATTAAGTTAGTTGTAGTGTTAAAATAAGTTGAAGACTTAATGAATAATACTAAATAAAGATAAGCTGATTCTATTTTCATTTTGAGAGGAGAGTCACATGAATAATCTTGAAATAACAAAAGAAAAAAGTAGAAGTGAAGAATTAACAGAGTTGATACAAAATCTGGAGAATAAAAAATTTTTAGATGAAGATCGAAATCTCAATTTGAGAGAAGCAAGCGAACGGGATTTTATCGAGATGTTCTTTTTTGCACGTGTTTTTCTAAAGGGGAAGGAGTTCTCCCATCATACGAAGCGAGCGTATCGAGCCGATGCAAAAACGCTACTTGATTATTTAGCTGAAAATGAACTCTCTTTTTCAGACATCGGATATCCAGAAGTAAAAGCGTACAACGAATACATCTCAGAGAAGTACGCTGCTAAGACAGCCATCCGTAAATTAGAGTTTTTTCGCAGACTGCTGGATTTTGGATACGACACCAAGTATTACTCAGCACTTCTCTCTCGTTGGATTCATAAACCTTCAATAAAACGTGGCCATTATTTAAATGAAGATAATAAGAACCGTGTGCAGTTACGTGAATTAAACCAGGTAGATGCGGAAAGGTTGATAGAGTACTTTCCACGAGTCGTGAGAACCAAACATAAAAAGAAACATCTGCAACAACGAAACTTACTTCTAGGTTATCTGCTTTACACGACGGGACTTCGTGCGAGTGAAATCGTTAATTTGAACAAAGGAAGTTTTTGTTACCGGAAAGATGAACTATGGGTGAATGTGATTGGTAAGGGTGGTAAACATCGTGAGGTTCCCATACGTGAAGAAACGGAAAAAGAACTTATTCGTTATCTTAATATGTGGGAAGGAAACACAGATATAAATATGAATGATGAAACACCTTTATTTTATTCTCTATATAATAAGGAAGAAACTCGTCAGAGAATTACTTATAATCACCTTTATAAGATTGTAAAAGAGGCCGTACGGATAGCTGGTGTGAACACAAAAATTAGTCCACATTGGTTTCGTCATACGTTTGTTACAACGATGCTTGAAAATGAAGTACCTCTTATTGATGTAAAAGAGTGGGTCGGTCACTCTGATATATCTACCACAAACCTATATTTAGAGCGAGTGAATAAAGGAAAGAGTTATCAGCGCTTAAAGAAAGTTAACTTGTTCGAAAATAGAGTATGAGAATCATAGTGCCGTTATCTTGTTAACTTTTAAGATGATTTGTAGATGTGTTATTAACTTGTTATAGAAGTGGTGATCTTTGTAAAATATGTAAAATAGTGCACCTTTTAAAGGTGCACTTCTTATTTTTTCTACACATAATTCTTGCCACTACTACGGGATAGATCATATAGTATGCCTTAGGATTCACAAGAAGTAATATTAAGTGTCCAACCACCGTCGATTATTCCTACATCACCACCGACAAAATCTTGAACATATAGACTCCAAGCACCATTGGGATTCGTTCCATTGAAGGCGAGTAATTGTGATCCGAATGGTGGCGTAGGTGCGGAAAGATTGTAATTTCGGTTACAGAACGCGCTAGGTTGGAACGTTCCGGAAACTACAGGTCCTACAATTTGACTAGGTGCATTATCATCAAAGGTTAGTGTGGCGTTTACAGCATTCGTTCCACCACCTGCGCAATCCAATAGATCTACATTTTGGCCACCAGGCCCAACTAGTAGGATGCCTACGTCATCTGGAAAGGTGTGACTAAAATTATTGATGACAACGGTTACTTTAAGGATATTACCATTTAATCCCGTGACGGTAATTGGAGAAGGATAAGGTACACCTTGAGATAAATCTGGAATTGTAATTGAGGTAGGATTGGTGAAGCTTGATGTTGTTTCAACACAAGAAGGTGTAATACCAATAGAACATATACAATCGCAGTCGATTATAATTGGTGAATCATCCCTAATGCCAATTATACAATTATCAATAAACTTATCAAATGTAATTCGAAAAGGTGCTGATGCACCTTTTAATAAGAGTAAAAGGGGAGTACCTTTACATAAACCTTTAAATGTTTGACATACACAACTATTATCTATTTTAATTACCTCCATAATTTTAGGTAAAATATATTATGTATTAAAACACATATTTGGTTAGACTCATATATTAATAAGTTGTATGATAAATTCGCAAGTATATTATATACATAAATATATGTCGTTGTATATGTCAATTTTAATAACAATAATTGCGTATAAATTAAAGTTGTTGTTAATAATAACAGAAAATACAGTATTTTTTTCACTACAAACATATATGGACGATTTGTAGATGATAGTCGAAATTACAGAATATGAGGTATGTAAAAAGCACTGCATTGCAGCGCTTTTTTATCCGATATTTTTTCATGTTTGACGATCTATAATGGATCCATTGTATGAAATGTAAGGGAAGCATAATTTTTATTGATAAACTATTATCTTTCTGTATTTACCATTACATCAATAAAATCTTCAATAAATAATGAATAATTTAGTTTTGTCGCGATTCGAGTTTTACCGTTCTGACCTGTTGGCCTTAGATCTATATAAGAAAGTCCCTTAGCTTCCCCAGCACCATTGATTACTTTAGCATCATAAAATATATAGTTAACTATCGAGGGGTTATTAATAAGCATTATGGCAAGTAGATCATGAATAGGTGCACCATGAATGCCGGGAATTAACTTTTGATACGCCTTGTAATAGTATAAAAATATGGGTTTCAGTAAATCTCTAAATGGTGAGGTTGTTTGTTGTATAACATGTTGTATAATTTGCTCGGTTAAGATGGCATCCTGTGTGGCATTTAAAGGGACGATTGTTAAATTGTGTGCATACTTTAGCACATAATTACTCGAGGTTGGATCTCCATAGAAATTTGCTTCAGCTAAAGGGGTGACATTACCTGGCACAAAAAAGGCACCCCCCATAATATAAAACGCTCCAACATTCGTAATTTCTTGGTTGTACAAGATAAAAGCTATAGCCAAGCTCGTAGATCTCCCGGTATCCACTACAATTAATTCTTTTCCGTATTTATTGAATAGGTATCTTATTGTATCAAATGGATAAATTTGATATTTCATATCGCTTTGAGGCTGAATCGGTCCTATTCCTCCAGCTCCATGAATTTCGGGATAATAGGTGACAGGATCCTGTTGAACAGGATTAGCTGCACCTGGAATAATGGGAATATGTTCTTGGTTGGCTAGTTTGAGTAAATAGTAGGCGTTTGCTGTAGCTTGTTCCTTAGTAACGTTTCCGTAGCTAGTCACAATACCAACTAGTTCAAGGTTAGGGTGTAAGAGTGTATAAATTATAGCCAAGGAATCATCAATACCTGGATCGCAAAAGAATAGTATCTTCTTCTTCAAAAGTAACCTCCTTGAACAAATTATTTGAATTAATGACCATTATTCATGTTCTAAACATTTATTTAATAAATCCATCATGTTATCGAGAGATAAATCTATTTCTTGTTTCTGTAGTTCCTCTAACTGTTTGATAAAATCGGTAACATTTAGCCCTTTTCTTTCAATCTGTTGAAGCACTTTTAAATATTCTACACGTATATACCGGTTATTTGATTGAGGCATTAGTTTCATCACCTTTAATTTAATCTGTGAGTTTGATTCAGATACAAAATTTATATAGTATATGTTCTATGTTGGCGTTTGAAACCAATAAAACATAAAAAACGCAAAAAATACCAATTGATTAGATTGGCTTGTACAAAAAATCATAATTTAATAATAAATTGATAAATGAGGTTAATCTTTTTCTCTAATTGTCTCCCTTAATTTTCTAAGAATTGTAATAATAAAATCAGCTTCCTTTACTGTAATATGCATTCCATCTAAAGTGAAATTATACTTTTCTGCAAGTTTTTCGCTACTGAGTTCAAGATCTTCTATTAGTTTTTCTTCTTCATTGGAATAGGTTTTCTCATCAAGAAAATATGAGATATTAACATCATATACATCAGCAATTCTGGATAAGAGCTTAATACTTGGATTTAAGAGACCGCGTTCTATTTTTGATAAATTGCTAAAATCATATTTAATTTTACTTGCAAGTGTTTTTATTGTGTCACCTCTTTGTTTCCGTAATTGCCTAATTTGGTACATCAGGTAGGCACCTCCTTAAAGATTGGAGAGAGTTTTTAGAGTTGTAGGCTTTCTAAATGACTATTTAGAAAAAGAGCTGCTATCATTATTAGCTCTTGTTTAGAACTAAAGTTAAAATTAATCACAAATATAGTGATGCGGATAAAAAGATGTAAAAGCCACATATAATGTAGAAATTAACCTTCGTAATCTTATTTTTATTCTGTTGTACTGTAAACTATGCTTGTAACAAGTGATTTGAGGGAAGGAGGACACTTTACAAATAAGTAAATAGAGTGTCAATTTTTTCTCTTTATAAAGAACTGAACATATTTTTGAGTTTCAGATTAAGGGAAGGATTTCAAATGAATTGAGTTATTATTTATTAAAGACATATGGAGAATAATAAAGGATAATTCTGAATGGGGAAAATTAACAGTATATCTCATGTATATGTGGTAGGCGTATAACTACTTTATTGATGAGATTACGGATGATTATTGTTTGAAGGAGCATTTCACCTTTTCATCAAAGTTGTAAAGGTAGACGGAGAGCTCTTTAGTACAATTTTGACTCAAAGACAATTGCAAGGTACTAGGATGATTGTCGATGTATTTGTTAGATTTTCGGATTTTCGGTTAGAAGTCGAAAGATAATAACTTAATAATTCAATTCAAACTGAAAACACCACTTATAGTGTGGCTTAACAGTCATTGTAAAAAATGCATACTATTATTAGCTATTCTATTGGCTCATGTTCACTAAAGTGATCGAGTAATCCAACTTTTACCTCATGAAGCTCCCTTTTGTCTATTGCCACACAATGGGCATCAACTTGGTATATATTATTATCTTTATCCGACTGAGGTTCTAATGTTATGATTAGGAATATATCTGTATTCGTTGTAGGTGTTAGGTAATAGAACACGGATCGTCCACTCCAGGCCTTCTCATAATTGTTGTATACCTGGTTGTATGTGTCACCGATAATCTGTTGTTTATTATTTATGGCTTGATTAATAACATCCTCTTTTTGTAGTCGGCAAACCTCAAGTAATTTATCAGTGATTTCTGTATAGATGTAAGCACCATTTCTCTTTATAAATGAAAAAATTAATGCATCATGTTTTGTTTCGTATTCTTTAATTAGTTTACGTATTAAACTAATTAGTTCAATAGTTTTTTTATCCATATGAGATCTCTCCATTTTTATTTTTCATTAATATGAATTCTTTCGAACCATAATATTTATATTATAAATAAAAGCATTTAACATGTATATGCATATTTAGAAGTGAAAACAATGAAAGAACTCCTGCAATAAAACAGGAGTATCAAAGGAGTGATATCGAGCTACTTAATAGCTCTTAATTCACTATATGCTATATAATTTATTTGGTGTCAGAAACCAATAAATATTTTATTTGCTTTATACACCAACTAATACAATTAAATTTACTAATACAAGTACTACGATTTAATATATAAATAAGGCACTAAATTAGGAAGTGAATGTATTGAAGCTGAAAATAAAAGAATTGCGTAAATTAAATGGAGATACTTTAAAACAACTTGCTTCAAAGATTAATTATGATTACAGCAATTTATCAAAAATTGAGCGAGGGATTTATTCGCCCTCTTTATCTTTATTAGAGAAAATAGCTAATACTTATTCTGTTGAAGTACATACTTTGTTTGAAGCTCAAGAAAACTATACTCAGGAAGAAAAAAGCTTAATAAAGGACCTAGATATTTCATCTAGTGAAATTTCTAAGAAATACAACATAGAGATTGATGGAGAAAGAATTACTGAAGACGAACTAAAGTTTATCATTGGTACCATTAGAATATTAAGAGATACAATACAGAATGGGAAATAAATGATACTTGCATCGATTGTGTTTTTCCTTTAAAAAAATATATATCTTTCAGGTATATTTTGCTTCGTTTCTCGTCCATCTCATCTTTTGTTCATTATTATTTACTCCATATCTTAAGTAACCTCATTACAACATGGGGTTACCACCTACTTTTAATTGCTGCAAATTTTTTCGCCACTTACCGTTATTTCTGCATTTAAATATCCTTCATTTATAGTTGATAGAATCCTATATTACAAGATTTGTGTTTGCACCTTGATATTTATGGGAAAAGAAATATACTTTATAATCTTAATAACTCTTTTTGAATAAATATCAGCATACAGGGAGTAATAGTGTAAGTCCTAAAGACCGTTTCAAATTTATGTTAGTATGTTATTAATAGTAACTAAAAAATACCAATATTTGATAATTTTAGGTATGATATTCTGTAAGGAGTTAAGAAATTATATGAACAAGGATGATAAACTGCTTCATTTTATGTGTGAAAAAACAAAAGAATTGACAGAGAGTTGGTATAATTCTCTAGATAAAAGTGATCCAAATGGTATATATTCATCTAATGATCCAGCTGTAATTAAGTCGATTAAGCAACAAAACTATGAGTTTCATAAGCGATTCTGTACACTATTTGATCAATCAATTACAGAGAAAGACTTTTTAGAAAGTTTTGAACCATGGGTTGTTAGTATTGCTAGAGATAAAAATCATTTAGAAACGCCAATTCATCTTGTACTAAGAGAACTATTTAGAACACAAGATCAATACTTAAAACTGTTAAATGAATTCGTTGAGAAAAAGCCAGCTGAATACGATCGCGAAACAGAAAATCAATGGAGAAACAGTATTATACAAACATTCGCAAAAGTTTTAGTTTGGTTTACACAAGAAATTAACAATTATGCCGCGTCTCAATTGGAAGCCCAAAAGGAGATGATACTGGAACTAAGCTCTCCTATCATTTTACTTAATAAAACTACTGGACTCCTCCCTTTAATCGGTGAGATAGATACTGTTAGAGCGAAGCATATACTTCAACACACTCTAAACAGTTGTTCTGAAAAGGGGCTAGATCATCTTTTTATAGATCTTTCTGGTGTATTAATCATAGATACTATGGTTGCTCAGCAAATTTTTCAATTAATTAATACTTTAGATTTGTTAGGTGTAAAAAGCACGCTTTCCGGTATTAGACCAGAAATAGCACATACAACTGTTCAATTGGGATTAGACTTTAACGACATTTCTATTACTTCAACCTTAGAACGTGCTATTACTTTAAAAGCACCTTTAAAATGAGGGATTACATAATAGAATATGCCACCATGTGTAATTAATTATAAACAATTCAAACTTGTTGTTTCTCTTAACGAATAAAAGCCGCTAAGTTAGCGGCTTTTATTCATGACACCATATTGTTCTAACAAACTTCTAATGGCTTTGTTAATTAGTTTTGACTTATCCCCCTTTTCACCACGTGAAGCGATGTTATCTACCTCAATAGCAAGATCAGGATCCATGTAGAAAGAAGTGAATACTTTTTTCCGTTTTTGCTTTTTAACTTTGTTACCAGATGCAAGCATTCGAAGATAATCGTCATCTTCATCCGCATCAATGTTATTATTATCATTAACATCGTTGTCATTGTTGTTGTCGTTAATATCATATATTTTACTAGCTATTTCATCATCGTTGACGATGACATCTTCAACAACTTTTTCAATGATATTATCATTTTGTTCTACATTTTTATCATCAACATTGTCATATGAATTAAAGAAGGCCTGTGTGGCATTGGGTTTTTTTATCTTATCCTTGAGGTTGCTCTTTTTTGACACGTTTCTTCAGCTCCTTCACAAATGGAATATAGTACTCAAGCGCATTTTTTAGTTCGGGATTCTCATCAAACCCGGTAATTGCCAAACGTCTAGTTGCTGCTTTTCTTTTAATAATCGTCTTAAAGCGAACACCAGGGTAATCTTCATCGACGGATTCTTCCATAATTTCGTTTTCTTTTGCTCGTGCATCAATAAGGGAAAATAAAATGCCAGCTGTTTCAAGATTTGGGTTGTACCGTTCTTTTGCACCTTCAATGATTTCCAGAAACTTAGGAATGGCATAATAAGCAAACATAGAACCATCGAACATGACAACCGCGTAACTTCCTCCTCTTGTGTATGTACTTAAAGGCATTACAGTATGTTCCGAAAGTGCAGGTGGAGTATCTATTATGATCCAATCGTAGTCTTCCATTACAGGTTCTAAAGCTTTTTGCAATGCATCCAATCCAAGGCCATTTTCATACATCATACGCGGTAAAGTAGCGAGAAAGTCATTAGACGGTATGAGATCCAAGTTTTCCGAAATTTTAATAATATATTTCCTTGCATCACCATCAATGATAGCTTCAAGCACAGTTTTCTTTTCAAAGACATTGCAGATATCATATTCACTTGTTAAGAAACTTGTTAAGTTACCTTGTCCATCCATATCAACTGTAAGCACTCTGTCTTTCTTGCTGAGCAGGTATGATGTGATGCCACTACTAATCGACTTTGAGCAACCACCTTTGCTGATTCCAAACGTAATGATTTTTGCTGTCAAAATTAACACCTCACAATTGTTCTTCAATTTGTTACTTTTCATTTTATCATCAAAATAGTCAAAAACCTTTAGAAAGTTATCGACAATAATACACAGTATAATGCGGCAACATTGTGTATTTTGTCGACATACTCAATCATAAAAACAATAACAATTATAACATATTGATGTATTTATATGTTGTTAAAAATAATAATAACATGTACAAATATATCATATGTATCATTGTTGACATATGTTTAAGCATTCATAAATTGCTTTTTTTAGTACTATTAGGATCAAAATCAAACTATTTTTATGTATGTTAATACATTTATTTAGATCTGGAAAAACGTATTAAAAAATTGAGTTTAATTGTTAAAATTGTACTTCCTCATTCAGGAAAACCTTTCTCTGTTTGTTCATATTAAATGGCAAAAGGGGTCAGAGATTCCATTGCTCATAATATTGAATAGTATAATGTTGACTTTGATAATAATGAATACAATACATTCAAAAAATATCATGATACTATTGATAATAATAGATTTATTGTACTATCACATGTTAAATTCAATTATGTTGTTTATTATATTAATACCGTTAATAATAGTATTAAAGTTAAAGGTAATATCTACATTAGCAATGTTCACACGATTAATTTAAAAGATAACATTGTTGCATTATTATTTGTATAAAATAATGTGTATTTATAATATAATACATATGTTGTAAATAACATATGTATTATATGTGTATATGATTGTTGTTAATGTGATCATATATACATCGTTTGACCTTGTTTCATATTTCCTAAATACGTCTTAACTTAACAATGACAACAACATAAATGTTGTTGTCATTGTTAATAGTTACATAATACTTTTTTCTTTTAACCAGTTGAGCATCTTTTCGTCATTATTTTTGTTTTGACGTTTATTTTCTCCACGTAAGTAGCGTGAGAGGGTAGTGTGAGCGATTCCTATCTCACTTGCTGTCTGGCGGATACTGACATTAAGTGAATCAATCATGTTCTTCATGGTTTCAGGTGATAAGATGATTTCTTGACTCTTTGTGAACGAAACATTACCTTTTACTAAATTTGTATAATCCACTGTAACGGCTGTCTCTTTCTGAACGGTTTTCCATGGAGAATTATATGGTATGCTTAAAGAATGTCCGTCATTCATCGTCGTGGCTTGTGCAATAATCTTCTCATCGTAACTAACTGCAGAAGAGGAGAGTAAATTCTTTTGATTCTCTTTCACTACAGAATCGTTTGGAAGAATTAATACGTTAATCTTAGACCAATAACTAGTGACCCACCCTTTCTTTCCAATGATTTCTTCATCAATCTCCTCTGTATACTTCCAACTTTTAATCACATCGTCCTTTTGAAGCTCATCGAGTACATTCTCAAACTTGTCTCGTACCTGAACGCCATTATAACGAGAAGAAATGTCCATAACTTTTAAAAGGGTAGCCACTTTAAATGGCTGCTGAAGAGATCGACGCATTGTACGAATCTTCCATTGAAGGTTCAAATACCGACCTAAACGTTTCTGCTCTCTTTGTGTATAGTGACTATACTGAAAAATCTTTAAGTCGAGAATGCCGATTGATCGATTAGGTCCTTCTAAATACGGTGTAAGGATGGAAGTGGGTTTCACCTGAACCGCGTAGATTCCTTTGGCTTCATTCGATTTCTTGTCATATGCTACACGAATCTTTCCGATTTCAAACATACGTTGAAAGTCTATGAATTTATAAAGTTCATTATCTTCCATTTCTTCTGCATTTATAACTTTGATCTTCTGTTCCCCCAGAGATACCCAAATGGAAGAGAGAGCTGCTACACGCTTCATGATATTAAATCGGTCTTCTTCACGAAAATCAAGCTCTCGACCTTTAGATGTGCGCTTCTTTAGGTTTCTTAGACGTAAGGCATCATTACTATGGAATTCTATGTACCCTTCATTATCTCTCGGAGATACCATCCAAAGATATGTAATAAGATCAAAAAGATCAGCTGTCATCTCATCTAATGAACTAAGTGTAGATTCAATGAGTTCTAACCACATTTCTTGTTGATCAGCTGCTAACTGGGGAATGTTAGCATCGTTTGGCCTGAGCTCGGCCATTCCTCTAACTTTTCCTTTGTTATCAATAATCTCAGTAGTAAGATATCCTGTATCACTTGGTTTATACTCTTTTTTCTTTGTAACAATATCACGCATCAAGTGAAAGTCCATATCCATGCTAGAATAGATGTAATCCCTATCTATAACTTCCTTAATTTTCTCTTCATTTAAACTGCGTTTAATCTCAACATTAGGAAATTCTTGTTGAAAATGACCGGTTAATAATATTTTTATCGTATCTTTGTAGCGTTCCACAGCTTCGCGTATCATGAGCTTCGTAATATGTTCTCCAAAAAATAGAGACTGAGTAAATAGAGAGAATAGAGCGCGAAAACTAGAACACATCGCTTCACAGGGTACTTGACTTGTAGTCTCCTCATTTGTCATATCGTATGCATCTTTGTGCCATTGTTCTATCACGTATGGACGATCTTCAAATAAATGCTTTGTTTCTTCAAACATTACAATTTTTAGATACCTATAGTTTAATATTAACCGATCAGGCATTTCTTCATAATTCAATTTAGAACACCCTCTCTGTGTTTTCTTAGATAATTACTATCCGCGTATTAAGGCACCATCTATTTTTTATTATAACAACATTTGCACCACTTATAGATGAAAAATGCACCAAATACCATAGTTCAAGCAATAAAATGCACCATTATTGTATTTTTGAGCGAAACCTGTTTACTATTAATGCACCAATACAAGCTTCAATGTCACAACGACAAAAAATCGATTTCTTTGAACTAGTCACTTAGTAGTAAATAATTTTTATTCAACATAAGGGCTAGATTGTGGAATAGTAACTATTTAATTATTGTTAACCATAGACTTAATTAAACTTTAAATAAATTGTCATATTTTACGTTGTTAATTGAAGGGTTTTTTGTAAAAAAAGAGAAACTCCTTCTTTAGAGGTGGAGTAAAATGTTAGAAGAAGATTTGGAAGTTCTAGACCAGATTGAAAATGAAGTGTTAGATGATGAAGAGGTTGAAGTTTCTGAAGAGAACGAAAAAGAAGCCGAGAGAAAAAAGAAAGCAGATGCCTTATGGAAAGCTGTTCAAATGGGAGATGTTAAACATTTAACCACTAGGGTAGCTAGTATATTAAACAGGTACCCCGAAACGAGAAACTCGGATATTACCCTCCAAATAAAATACTGGCAAATTTATAATAATTTAACTTCAAATTTTGTAGATTTAACAAGATTATATACTCTGGAACGCTTAACATCTATCTCAAGAGCTCGTGCAAAAATACAAAACGAATATAAATTATTCTTAGCAGACACCGAGGTAAGACGTCGAAGAAGAACTTTAGAAGAAGATGAAAAGGAAGCGCAATTATTAGATAAGCCTTCTTATGGAACAATTAATGTTTTTGCAGATGAAACAGGTAAAACTGAAACATTTGTTATCGTTGCAGGAGTTTGGTTGTTGAATGAACAATTATCCGCAAGAGTTCAGAGAGATTTTCTTCAATGGTCCAGCAGAAAAGAAGCTCAAGGTGTGAAATTACCTGAAGAGTTTCATTTTAAGAATTTAAATAACAGGAATAATAAAGAATTAGAACTTTATAAAGAATTCTTTAATCTTATACTTCGCAATGGTGAAATGATTAGTTTCAAGGCTGTAGCTGTTAATAAGAGTAAAATTAATAGGATCCCTATATCTGATTTGATAACAAAACTTTTTTATCAGTTTATTAGATTAGGCGTTAACCATGAGATTAGTTCCAATAGAATTCAACTACCAAAAAAGATTAATTTAACAAAAGACGAAGAAGAAGGGGAAAGCGCCTTAATTCTTGAGACAGTAAAACAAAGTTTAGAAGACAATTTTAAAATTCATTATGAAGATGATTTGAAAATGGATCAACTAATCTCTATGCCATCACATGAACATATATTTTTACAGTTTGCCGATCTATTTGTTGCAGCACTTAATAGAAAGTATAATAATCCAGGGAACAACAATAAAGATAAACTGGCTGATTATATACTTGAATCAATACGAATCAAAGAAGTAAGATTTTCGGCAAGTCAAGTCGAGATTGATGAAGAAAAAGAATTGGAAGAAATTGATCATTCAATACTATTTATATTCGATTAAAAGGGAAGATACTTTTGAAAGATAAAAATCCGTGATAAAACCTAAAATGAAAACGCTTTGTCACCAAGCGTTTTTTTTTCTGATTTTAAAGTTAAAGTATTTAGTCTAGTTAAGAATTTAAAAAAAGTTTGTTATTTCCTTTTTTTCTAGAATTAAGGGTGAGAGAATGAACCTAAATAAAACAAATGAGGTGGTTATTTGGAGAAAATCTTTTATCATCCAACTAAATTTAAAGGAAAAAATATACCTGTTTTTTCAAGTTATTATCAATACCAGACAATATCCTATTTTCTAGAACTTTCAGAGAAAATTGAACCCTCTCTAATAATAGATTTAGAAAAAATGACTGCATTATATGCAACAGTTGAGAAAATCATCGATGGGAGTATTCTGGATGAATGGTTAAAATTTGAACAAGCCAATCTAATAAATAAGGATGCAATCGAACTAAGAGAGACCTTAACTAATTGGGCAAAGAAGTATAACTTATACAATGATGACAATTAAACCTTCTTAGAAATTGCATTATGGGCGTTACCAAACATAATTGACCACCCTAAGGATATTGAAGAACGTAAAAATTTTTAAAAAAAGTTATTATCCGAAATTACCTAACCAAAGATCTCGCTCAGCGGGAAGATATGTATCTATTCCAAAAGCAGGGCAAAGAATACAAGGTAGTCGACAAGCAGTGAGAAGAAGTATGTGATCAATTTGTGAGTATGCGAGTAAACGGAGGCTTTCCGTTTATCACAGTAAATGACGCCGATTACATGAAGAACGGAGAACTCTACCTCGTCCACAGCTATGAAGACATGGAGCTTGATGTGAAGTATCTAGAAAAAGTATTGCCGCATCCACATCACCTCTGGGGACGTCCTGTTCATATGGAGACGAGGATTGAGCAGAAGCCTGTGCTGTTCACGTTTTATGGAAAGACGGTTCATCGGTTCATCGAAAGTACCTTTAAAATTAAATAATTGTTTTAAAGCACTCCATCTGGGGTGCTTCTTAATTATTATTTTTTTTGAATTAATCTTGAGGATACATACATTTACAAAATCTACAAATTCTAATCTTGAGGTGATTTTAATGAAAAAAGCGGTAATGATTTTAGCTATGGTGCTAATCTCTGCTTCTTTAAATAGTCCTAAATCTAATGCAGAAGTAAGGAAAGTCAATAAAGAAGAAATGATTCTCTTCACTACATCTGAACAATTGCTATTAAGTTTTATTGAACCCAAAGTAGAAGAAATAGTTCAGAAAGAGTATGGTATGAGAAAGCCGTGGAGATTTGTTAAGGTGTACGAGGTCAAACATGTTGCTAAGATTAAAGAACCTAAATCATGGTTTGAGTTGAAAGCAATAATCGCAGTAGGAGAAAAATCACAAAAGAAATACGATAATCTGACCTTAAAGTTTTCTAACCATTATAATAATGATAAAAATTTTCAGAAAAATTTAAGAGACGTTTCCTTTGAATTATTAGATTATAAGCACGATGTTAATATTGGTCTTTCTGTACCATGGAGCAAATATCCTGATAACTCAGAGATCAAATTTGCGGATGTTAATACATTTTATGAATCGCTTGATAAAAAGCAATATGCTGAATTTAAAAACGCAAAACTTAACATCCGTGAGAAAACGTATTATAAAGATATCAATAATGTAATGTCAAGAGCTGATAAATACGGAAAAACAAGATCACATGGAGACGGCTATTCCCCAACTAGGCAGGTCTATGTATTTATAACAGTTTCTGAAGATGGTACTAAAATGAAAACAGCCGTTTATGATGCTGAAATTGAAAAACTAATCTCATCTAGTTCTCATTAAAAAATAAGCATAATGGTTATAAAAAGCACGCCAGTAGCGTGCTTTTTGATGTATTTACTGTTCTTTCCGTCAAACGTGATTAGTACAGGTTGTGCTCAATTTTTGTTTCCCAACGGTTGTCCCGCATCAACTTTTTATTAGAATCAATGAATTTACAGATCGCAAATGGAGATAACATCAAGATTCTAAAAGGAGCAGAATACATTAATGAGAAGAATTTTAATTTTATTTTTACCTCTATCCATTGCAATAAACATAAATATGTATACACTTGCAGAAGCTGTTCCCAAGCCTCCTGAAGGTTCTAGAGAGGAACTTTATCAAGATCTATTTATTACGCTGCTTTCACCATACATCGATCAACCAATCAATAAATATTACTCAAAAATCATCAATATAACTCCTATGGTATATCCGTATGATGTAGATATAATTAGTGCAAAAAGGATGTTTGAAGGAAGATCATTTCTATTTTTAGTAACTCTTGAGGTTACACCAGTTGTAGGTCCGCACATTTCTGTTGGAAAAGATAGACTTACGTTTAAAATTGTGTCAGGTGAAGGAGTTGGTCAACAAACAAAACTAATTCAATTCAATCATTTGGAGACATATGAATTACCACCAAATTGGAAACACATTCTTAGAAAAAGTAATATTTAATAACAATGCTGATTTTAATATCTGCAATCGCTCCTAATAAAGTGAAGGCATAAGCAGAATTTAGAGGTGATTAAAAAATGGCTAATGTAAAGTTATTTAGAGCTATTTATATTCCAGAGACACCGTTTGTAAATGGAGTATTAAAGCCTAAAAAGGCAAAGAAATATAAATTTGAGTTATTGAAAAGTGAAAAAGTAGTAAATAATCTATATCAACTTATTTATAAAAGGGATGATAAACTACTCCATAATTATTATTTTGAGAATATAGAAGATGAGTTGGAAAGATACTTGTTTGTGGAGAATAATGAATTATATGATGACTTTATTTCACAGTTTTGGGGCGGCGGACAAAGGTACTGGGAAAGTGGAATGGACGTTTATTTAGATTTAGATCGTCCTGAAGAGGTATTTGGACAGTTAACTCATGTATATAACAATAGTTTTTATGAGGAGGATGAGCCTACGCCATTAAGCCATATTTTCGGTCAACAAATGTGGCATAGCAACGCCTATGTTATTGCCAATCGAACAGCTTTATTGGAACTTAAAGAAGCGATTGATGTTGCATTAAAGTATGAAGAAACACGATTAGGCTTAATGCCTTCTGATGGTGAAGGATATGATTTATTTATAAAATGCGTTGAAGATGATTTTAAATGGGAAGAGTTAGAAATGCCATATCATGATAGAGAATGTTATGTACCTGATGAAAAAGTAGAGCTTCAACCGCATAAGATTTTTAAAAATTATCTGATAAAGTAATGATCTTTCTTATTCAACAAACGAGCAGCATTCCTGTAATGAAGAAAAATGAGGTTTGAGAATTAAAATAACCTCCTGATAAGATAAAGATGTCCTAAAGCTGGCCAGCGAAAGGGACAAATTATCTACCAGGAGGCCTACAAAATGAATTATAACCAAAATAATAAGATTGCTCAAATCACTTCTCAAACACTGATAATAGGGGTAGACATAGCAAAATCTAAGCATGTCGCTCGTGCTCAAGACTTTAGAGGAATGGAGTTTGGTGCACCGTTATATTTTGAGAATACAAAAGATAGTTTTATTGTTTTTTTAGCTTGGATTGAGCAATTAATAAGTCAACACAATTTGGATAAAGCCATTGTAGGAATGGAACCGACAGGACACTACTGGCTTAACCTCGCTCATTTTCTTAAAGAGGAGAAAATCAAATTTGTAGTTGTTAACCCTATGCATGTTAAGAAAACTAAAGAATTAGATGATAATTCACCAACAAAGAATGACGTTAAGGATGCAAGAGTAATAGCACAGTTAGTCAAAGATGGAAGATACGCTGAACCAAACATCCCACAAGGAGTTTATGCAGAACTTCGAGTGGCACGTAAAATACGTGATCTTCTATCTGTTGATTTACAGGCTGTTCAAGGACAAATTCATAACAACATCTCCATGAAGGGAGGATTAGAATGAGCAGCTTGTTTACAAATGATTCTGACATTCATTATAAAAGTAAAAGAAGAGTAGAATCATGTATTTGTAAGTTATTAGATAATTGGGCTAATAATATTCATGACTTGTGTTCAATGGGTAGTCAGCATAGAGTGTTTATTGTGTTAAAAGGTGCTTCTCGACCTTTAGCAATATTCGGAAAAGAACCTACAGAATTTACTTTTGTTAAATTTGACCGTAGAACAGGTTGTGCGGTGTTTAGTTTTGAAGAATACAGAGGACAATATAGGACAGTAGTTTTCAATTGTAGTTGCATTTGCGGCTTACTTTGTTTAGGTGGCAAACGTCCGTACGAAGCGTTACCATAATACTCAAGAATAATTGCCACTTTCGATTAGATACATGTAATGAAACGGTCTCTCTCCTTAGGGGTCGTTTTTTATTTTCCCGTAAATTCAATTAAAGTTTTAGGGATGAAAGGATTGGCAATGTGGGCTATGTATAAATGCCACTTTTCTAAGAATCACCTATTATTGAATGAGTCGATCTGAATTATTTCTCTTTGCTTACATAAGTAATGGTCTAACTTCGTGATGTTTCCATTTAAAGCTTATAGTTTAAACAAGTTACGGTATGGGAATTAGTGCATTAATAAAGAAATAATTAAAGGAGGACAAACATGTACGATTACAATGGAGTTACAGATTCTTGGATGGCTTATTTAGGTAGATTGCCAGATTTGCTTCTTGCTATTTTAGTTTTATTAATTGGTTGGCTAATCGCCTCATTGGTTGCAAAAGCAGTAAAAAAAGCATTACACAAAACAAACTTTGATAACAAAGTCGCGAGGTGGATGAAACCTGATATCCATGAAGACCAAATAGAACAAACCCGTACAAGCAAGTATTCTTCTGAAGAAGTAATTAGTAAGGTTGTATTTTGGATTCTGATGGCAGTAGCCATTGTTATGTTTTTGAACATGCTCAGTCTTCCGTACGTGGCACAACCGATCTCAAATGCTTTAGGTGTGATTGCGGCAGCGATTCCTAACCTACTTAAAGCAGCCCTAATCGCGGCAGTGGCTTGGTTGATAGCCTCTGGTTTATCAATCCTAGTTAAAAAGTTAGGTCAGAACACAAGATTTGAGAGGTTACTACACCGTTGGAAACTGACTCGTGATCCTCGTCAATCTGACAAAGCTGTACTCTCTGCATCAAAAGCAGTATTCTACCTTACATTGTTATTGTTCCTGCCAGCTGTGTTATCTGCTTTGGGAATTGAAGCCATTTCTGAACCATTAGAGGGTATGCTGACAGGTCTCTTCGCATTTTTACCTAAACTTCTAGGAGCAGCAATCATTCTTTTTGTAGGGTGGTTAGTTGCTAAGATCGTTAAAGAAATTATTGTTAACTTCTTAGAAAGTATTGGTACAGACCGATTAGCTTCAAAACTTGGTGCCGAACGTGCACTGGAAAAGACATCTCTTTCTCAGATCATTGGAACAATCGTTTATGTATTTATCTTAATTCCAGTTGTTATTTCAGCTTTAGAAACGCTTGATATTAATGGGATTTCAGGTCCTGCCATTGGAATGTTAGGTCAGATCATGGACATGATTCCAAATATCATTGTTGCCATCCTTTTAGTAGCTGTTGGATTATGGCTTGGCAAATGGGTGAAACAAGCAGTTACCTCATTATTAGAACGAGTTGGATTCAATGGCATCTTCTATAAGATGGGCCTTGGTTCACTTCATAAAACAAATCAGACGTTCACGATCTCGGAAATGATTGGATATGCGGCTCAAGTCGTTGTTGTGCTGCTGTTTACGATTGAAGCACTTCAGCTCGTTAAGCTAGAGAGCTTAGTAAACATACTATCAGTTGTAATTGCGTATATCCCGATGGTGTTGACAGCTGTGTTGATACTAGGAATCGGTTTTTATGCTGGAGACCTTGTGAAACGTGTTGTTCAAAGTATGATCAAACAACAAACAGAAGGAAAACTTCTTGGCAATATTGCAAAGTATACGATAATCACTCTAGCATTCTTTATGGCTCTTGATCAGCTTGGAGTAGCGAAAACAATCGTAAATGCTGCATTCATCCTCATTTTAGGTGGTTTTACGATTGCGTTTGGTCTAGCATTCGGATTAGGTGGTCGTGAAGCGGCTGGCCGTACGCTGAATAAATGGGGCCGTAAGATGGAAGAGACGACGATTCAAAGTCCAGACCCAGCAGAATGGAAAGACAAGACGAGTTTAAAAGATTTCCGTACAGATTCTTCTAAACCGGAAAGCAATCTTATAGACGTAGATATTAATAAACCGCATACAATTGCAAAAGATCGCCAGTTCGATCATTTAAACACACCAAGTGATGAATTTGGTATAAACAATAAACCAAAACGAAATGATTAAATAAGATAAATAAAAACGACGGCTCATGAAGGTGAAACAAAACCTTTATGAGTCGTTTTAATTCGAGGTAACATTTTTGAGCGACTTATCGTAAAAAATACTAATCAAGAATTAGTAAATTAAAAAAGTATCCCATATATCATAGGGTAGGTAAATAATTTATTAGATTTTTACTGGTCTATACTGTGAAATAAATTGTGAGATAGTCTTGTCAGTGAGTGTTCTTAGTCAAAGGGTCAAAGGGTAGAAGAATTTTTGAGAAAGACCAGGAAAGGGATGATTCGAGCTTTATTGAGTCATCATTTAATTTTGCTCGTTTGTTGGTTAATTAATGTCTGAATTTTAGACTAAATTAATTATCCCTATTCCAATAATCTTCAATATAAGTCTTCATCTTGGTGGGTTTTTTTTGCGTTATTTCTTCATAATCGTGAGTGATTCCTTTAGCAAGTCCTAATTTCGTTGGAAAGTGTATTCCTACTATTACATTTATATAGTCATTACTCTCCCCACGTTGCAACATGAATTCCTTGAATTCTTTAACAGAAGGATTCGTATAAATGATTTTTGTATGTAAAATATGGCTCATTTGTTCAGCCACCTCAAAGAAATCAAGAGCATTGTCACCTGTGATAACATATTTTTTATTTACATGATTGTCAGGATTTTTAAAAACAGTTAATGCGACATCCGCAAGATCTCTCGTATCAACGAAGCTCGTTTTCCCTTTACCTGCAGGTATAAAAATTCTTTTTCGATCTTTAATCTCAATACTTAAAAAGTCATTTAGGTTTTGCATAAAATAACCAGCACGTATAAAGGTATAGGATATACCACTTTTGCGAATTAACTTTTCATTTTTATAATGATGAATGAAAGGGAGGAATTGTACATCTTTAACTGATAGGTAGACAATATGTCTTATTCCTTTTTTTCTAGCACAATTTAAGAATTCTTCAAATTCAATTTTATCACCGGGTGGATATATTAAAAATATTTGCTTTATCCCACTTAGGGCGTCTGAAAAGGTCATTGGTTGTGACAAGTCTAAATGGACATAATGATATGCGTCTCCATATGTATCTTTTTCCTTGCTTACATTACGCACACCGCAAATCATTGGCAGATCGGATGCTTTTAATTTTTTTGCTACCTCAAAGCCAACTTTTCCCGTGAAACCTGTAACTAAAATCATGAAGAAGCCCACTTTCGCTTTTAGATTATCTTTCTCATTAGCTAGGTATGTATACTATTAATTAGCAAGAGCCACACGAAGAGCATGTTGCTCTCATGACCAAGAGTACAGAACCAGAAAATTCTCAATCAACACTTTAATGAGAGTTGAATGCTAATGCACATATAAACTATGTATAAGTCTAATTACCAAATGGAAATTAGACTTTGTTTAAGATTTAGCCTATTCTTTTTTTATTCTTTTTACTTTTACGTGCTTTCTTATCAGCTAATAAACCATTTAAAAGACTTAAAAAACTTCTCATAAAAACACCCCTAATGTTTATTCACAAGAGATTATTTACATCTCTATTTAATATTCTATGTAGGGCTTGTTTAATATGATTGGACATATAGAAATATGTTTCTTACTTATGCAAATTCTCGCCATGCATATTGTTAATCCACGCTCTTAATTTCCCTATCAGAATTACTCCTACTTTTTATAAGATTTCGTTACCGTTTGTATTTAAAGATCTTAGGACTTTCTAAATAACAACAATGTAATAATTGAACTGATTATTTTTGTTTCCTTAATCCATCCATAAGTAATTCCCTTCTCACAAGCTTATTTACAAATACTTTTAAAAGAATCAGCTTAGAATAAGTGAGCCGGTTCCGTATTTTTTTGTTTAGTAATTAATTGAATTTGCTTGTAACAGAATATTTTTTCATTCCTTTGATGACACTCTAATAAAGAATAAAATCTAAATCTTGAAGGAATGGATAATAATGAAAGCTGTAACATACCAAGGTAAGAATACGATCAGTGTTAAAGAAGTTGAATTTCCGAAAATCCTACACCCAGAAGATGTTATTGTGAAAATTACGTCGACTGCAATCTGTGGCTCCGATCTTCATTTATATCAAGGGAACTTACCACTGCCTATTGGATATGTAATTGGACACGAACCAATGGGTATCGTAGAAGAAGTAGGGTCGCTCGTCACAAAAGTTAAAAAAGGAGATCGTGTAATTATTCCTTTCACCGTGGCTTGCGGTACATGTCAATATTGTAACCAACATCTTGAAAGTCAATGTGATAATTCTAATCCACATTATGATTCGGGCGGATTGTTCGGATATTCCGAAAAATTCGGAGATCATCCAGGAGGACAAGCAGAATACTTGAGAGTCCCTTTTGGCAACTATACTCCGTTTTTAGTGCCCGAGAGCTGTGAGTTGGAAGATGAGAAACTATTGTTTCTCTCCGATGTGCTTCCTACAGCATATTGGAGTGTTGAACACGCAGGTGTCAAAAAAGGAGACACTGTTATCGTTTTAGGCTGTGGCCCAGTCGGTCTGATGGCCCAAAAATTCGCATGGCAAAAAGGAGCAAAAAGAGTTATAGCTGTAGATTATTTTGATTATCGATTGAATCATTCGAAAAAGATGAATCAATCGGAAATATTCGATTTTACCAAATATGATGACATGGGAGAAACGCTCAAAGAGCTGACAAAAGGCGGAGCAGATGTAGTAATCGACTGCGTGGGCATGGATGGCAAGAAATCTCCGCTTGAGTTTGTGGAGCAAAAATTAAAACTTCAAGGTGGAACTCTTGGTCCCATTCAAATAGCTACAAAGGCTGTTCGAAAATGTGGAACAGTGCAACTTACGGGTGTTTATGGTGGCCTTTATAACATGTTTCCACTAGGTCCTTTCTTTTCAAGAAACATTACATTAAAAATGGGACAAGCCCCTGCTCGCGGTTATATGGAAACGCTATATGATCAAATAGTAACAGGAAAGATTGATCCCACAGAGATCATTACACATAAGATGTCATTAGAAGACGCTGCTCACGGATATGACATTTTTAATAAAAAACAAGATGATTGTATAAAAGTCATATTAAAGCCTTAAAGGGGTTTATTAAAGTACTTGTTAATATCTAATAGTACAATTGTTTATAATAACAATCGTAACTATTTACCATACTATTACAAATCATTTAGTTACTAACTATGGATTAAATTTTAAAAAGAGCATTAAAAATGCTCTTTTTAATCGCATATTGATGATTTTATGCGTTCTACATTTTGAAGGAGGTGTTTGGAATGGTTTACGATTCAGATAAACAATCAGAATTTAATTATTTTCCGATGTCAAGTATAGCTGATGGCATCGGAGAACAAATCACAGCTGATGTATATGGATTAACAACCCAAATTGCGAATGTCTATTTTGTTAGATGTCAAAATAAGCCTGATCAGTATGTACTTATTGATACAGGAATGCCAAAGTCCGATAAAGTTATTTTACAGTTCGCAAATAAATGGTTCGACGGTCCTCCTTTTGCCATAATCTTAACGCACGGACATTTCGATCATGTTGGGGCAATTTCAGCTTTACTAGAGAAGTGGCATATTCCTGTATATGCTCATACACTTGAAATGCCTTATCTAAACGGTAGTGAGGATTATGATAAGCCTGATCCTTCCGTTGGAGGAGGCCTCGTATCAACACTATCACCTTCCTTTCCCAACCATGGAATTGATATAAAGAATTCACTACATGCACTTCCAACAGACGGTACAATTCCAGGCTTACAAGGGTGGAGATGGATTCATACACCAGGTCACACCAAAGGACATATTTCTTTATTTAGAGATTCGGATAAGACTTTATTAGCAGGTGATGCATTTGTAACTGTCAAACAAGAATCATTATTTGATGTTCTAATACAAAAACAAGAAATTAGTGGCCCACCCAAATACTTTACTACAGATTGGAAAGTAGCAAAAGATTCAGTAATAAAGCTCGCTTCTCTAAAACCATCTGTTGCTGCAACAGGCCATGGAAACCCTATGAGTGGGGATAATTTAGAAGAAGGACTAATGAAGCTGGTAAAATATTTTAATGAAATTGCACTACCAAAACAAGGAAGATATCTACAATAATAAACCAAAATTGTTGTTATTATAGTATTTTTCATGTAGAAAAACCATTGGATTAGGAACTTGAACAAAGCGATAACATTACAGAAATATCTTTATACATATTTACTCCTTATTAATATTAGTTTTTTCTCTCCTTTAATTTGGAGTTTGTTATACATACATTTTTCAAACAAATATTTAGCATTTTTATTAGTAGTAAAAACATCATTTTTTACAATAAACGGTTTCTTCTTACTTTAATAAAATGATTTCTAGATAGCGAATAAGTATTTTAATTTGAAACTTTGACTAGAATAAGCGATGTATATAATTTCTGATTGAGAAGGGGATTTTAAATGTATTTCTATAAAGAAGACTTAATTAACATTATTGTGCCAGATAAACCAGATCCGGCTGCAGCGAAAGTTTTACAAGAGACGTTAGGTGGTCAATTCGGTGAGATGCGTACCATGATGCAATACTTTTTCCAGTCTTCTAACTTCAGAGGAAAGGACAAAAAGTATAAAGACTTAATTCGCGGCGTTTTTCTAGAAGAAATCAGCCATGTTGAACTAGTTCAAACTACTATCAACCATTTGTTGAATGGTTCTGGTGAGGTGAATGAAGCAGGAGCTTCTGGTCCAAGTCAGGCCCCACTACAAGAACCAATTATGCATGCTAACCCACACCATTATATTATGGGTGCCCAAGGCTCACTGCCTGTGGATGCAGGTGGAAACCCCTGGAATGGATCTTGGGTTTATGCACATGGCAATCTTGTAGCTGACTTACTTAACAATGTCGTATTAGAGTCTACTGGTGTACTCCAAAAATCAAGAATTTACGAGATGAGTTCTAATAAGACTTTTAGAGAGACTCTGGCATTCTTAATTGTAAGAGATAACGCACATCAAAACGCATTCGCAAAAGCGTTAGAGACCTTAGGCGTAGATTGGGCAAAGGTGTTTCCAGTTCCCAATTATGACATTAATAAGTATCCTGAGTGCAAAAAATATGTGGATATGGGCTTTCATAATGCACAATTTAATTATCGATTGGATAGTACTTTAATTAACCAGGTTTTCAATGGGGAATCACCAAGCAGGAATGGAGGAACGTTAAACGTTACAGATCCTCCAACAGGATACCCAGTTCCAGAAATGCCCGAAATGCCAAATGAACACAGTCCAGGACTTAATGATCTAAATAATTGAGCATAAACCCCTTCCAGGAGGGGTTTATATTTTTAAATGTTAAATCCTTAATTATCATTCGAAAATTTCAGTAAATAATTTCAAAACATACTCTAAACATATTTGTACATTATAAGTAAGTACAGAAAAAGGGAGGATAAAAACTTGCAAAATGAATTGAACGCTTCAAATATTCAACCATCCCAGGGTTTGATGCTAAATATGAATCATGGTGGACACGAAATTTTCGATACTCATGAGATTTTAGCAGGCCTGATCAATGTATTAGATTTATATCAAGTGTTGGATCAGCATATTAAAGATCCAGCATTAAAAGCTATTCTTCATCATCAATATACGTATATTGATGATGTGTATAACATATCTGTAGAAGCTTTTACTACAGGTAAGGACCCTTCACACTCATCTCCACCTTACAAAATGAATCAGAGTAATGAAGTTATATATGGCCTTACACCTTCACAACCCAAAAAACCAAATCAATCGGTAAATGATATGAATGAACAAGGGGTTTCAGGGCATATGTTGGGTTTAATCAAATCTACAGGATCACTGCTTGCTATGTCTGCAGCCGAAATTACTAATCCAGTCTTACGCAGAGTTGTTGCGGACAGTGTACCAAATTTTATCGAAATGGCCTATGAAATCTTTTTGTATCAAAATATAAACCGATTTTATCAAGTACCACAACTTACTCAAAAAGATATGACACAGATGATTCAAAGTTATGCGCCATCTCTCAACAATCATATGAATTAGATGTAATTGGAGGCCAGCTTCCCTGAGGAGTTGGCTTTTTTGCACAAAATAAAGGGATTAATGTTAAAAGATATTGATTGGCACATATTTGTTCATTAAAGGCATTCATAAAATTTAATGCCTTTTAAAAAACTATTTCATTTTTTCACATATAGTATAATGTTCAGTGCACTTTAAATAAAGAAAATCCGATTTTTACGTCTTATGGAATCGTATTTTTTATTTATTAGCTATTGGCTATTGATCGAATATCACCAAAAATCTCATTATGATTTTGAAAACGTTTAAAATTTGTAACATAATAATTTCTTTGGAATATAATACAAGTGCCAACTCATTTGGCAAGTTCTTAAATCAAGAAAAGGTACTGAATTCAATTCAGTACCTTCTTTATGCTTCAACCAATTAATTACACTTTATTTAATCTTATTAACAGAAACGGTAGTGCGAACAATCCTAAGGAATATAATTAGCAACAAACCTTAAAAGTGTCTTTTTAGTTGCGACTAGGTAAAAGTAATGTATTATTTTGCACCATGATATGCCTTCCTTGAGGATTAGAGCGAAACATGTGTACTATTTTTCTTTATTAAATGCACCATTTTTAAAATGCAACTCATTTTTGAGCGAAACTTGTCTATCAAAAATATCCCCTAAAATAGGGGGTTCAAAGGCGTATTAACCTCTGCGAATGATACGTAATATTAGAAAGTATAGAAAAACAGCGAAACCTGTCTATTAAATATGCACCGAAATCTATTTTAAATAAGCGGAGTCTGTATAGTACAATTAAAGCTATTTAGACTCAAAACCTTGATAAAATAGGATTTGTACCAGAATAAGTACTGATTTTATCTGTACTCCAAGTGTTCCATTTCTGTTCAATTGGTGCAAAAAGTGAGCGGAACCTGCATCAGGAAAAAATAATAAACTTTTTTCAAACCCTTGAGGCGCATGGCTTTAGGGGTCTTTATTTTTTGGTGCATTTTCTCTTAGAGAAGCCCCTTTTTCAAAATTTGTATTCGTTATACTTTACACAGAAAAATCTTCCAAGAAGATCAGATAGGTGAATTCTGTTTTTTTAATCCATCAATAAGCAGAGTTCCTACGGTGTAAGTATACGAAAAATACAGTTGAAAGGGTGCTTAAAGATGGGAGAACATACAGAACTTTATCATCGAAACCTCGTTTCGATCGGCGATATTCTGACATTCATGACACATGATAGTCTAACACCATACAAGAAGAAGGGCACACGAGCCAGTTTGAGCAACGTGGTGCGTTTTGAAAAGAGTGAAGAAAATAATCCATACCGCAAGGGTGTAGTCTTTGTTTCTCATTCAAAAGAGGACCTGACAAAGGGGAGAGGATTTGTGATCACTTCTTATGAAACGCTGCTGGAGAAGTATCAAACTCTGTCTCACTGGACACCAAACACATATCGCGGTGGTACATATTATGATTTTAAGAATCGTGTAATTAAAGGGCATGAACGAAAGAACCTGAAACAAATCAATGTAATTGGAATGGATATCGATACAAAGGAAACTGATCTCTACAATCTTTACATGGGTTGTGAAGAGTTAGGGCTTCCTCGTCCAAACCTTTTACTCTCTACACCGAGAGGATATCAAGTGTTCTTTGTTTTGGATAAACCTTTCTATATACATAAGAAAGAAGATTACAAGTCTTTAAGAGTCGCAGAACGCTTATCAAACAACATCAGAAAAGCACTTAAACAATATGCACCAGTAGATACAAACTGTGTGCCCTTTGGATTCTACCGAATACCTAAAGAAGATAATGTACTCGATTTTTATACAGAGCCTGCCAGAACTAGTGAGTTGTTGTCGTGGTCTATTCAGTATGAGAAAAGAAACATGTTCCGTGTCATCTATAACTCCTGCAATGAAACGTCAAATAATCAGATTGATACAGATTGGTATCAGTCTCTTATCCATGCGGTTAATATCAACCAGGGTTATTACGGGGCTAGCCGTAATAACGCTCTTTTAACACTCGCGTTAGCAAACTACCAGAGTGGAATAGCATTTGATGTAGCCTACGATGAACTTGATCAGTTTAACAGTAACATGAATCATCCTTTACCTAAAAACGAATTCGAGCGTACATTAAAGAGTGCTTATTCTAGTAAATACAAGGGTGTAAAGCGTTCATACGTAGAGAGTCTACTTGAACTCTGGACGGATGGACGAGCCTCTTTTATCGGACGAGAGGGATGGTATAAGTTCAAAAAACCACGAGAAGAGAGAATTCGATCTCATTATGATGAGCGGGAAGAAGATATATTAAACTATTTGGAACAAAACACAAGCCCGGAACACCCTTTTGTTGAGGGTTCTTTGAGTTGGCTAGCTGAAACGTTTGGTATGGCACAATCAACTTTTAAAGAAGTGCTCAAACGGTCTCGCAAAATTGTAAAGAAGACCAAAGGCCGCGGCAGGGGTGCCGTGACATATCTGGCGTCTAAATCAGTAATATTTAAAAGTCTACTAGTGTCTCGAAAGAGACAGGGACAAAAAGCACAGCTTACTTTTGTAAACATGTTTAACAAAGAAGAAAAGCAGATCATAAACATTCTACCTTTTGGAGATGAACAATACATATCTGATATGACGACACTATTTAGCTCAAAAACCTCTCCTCCAAGGATCAGGTCGAGTTAAAAATAAATAAGCCAGTCTGCCAATACATATCTATATTCTCCTGTTTTGACTCTCTGTTTGTTATTCGTTCTCTACTCTCGATCTAAAACTTTCATGCTTTTATAATTTGGGGGGGGATAAGCTTCTGTGGCTGGTATGTTTGTTCTAGGCTTGAGGATTTGTTTCAAAGAGTTTCAATCTTTTATATTTCTATTTATCTTTAGTATATTTATCGTTTACTAGTAACAGATCTTATTATGGATTATAAAGTGTAATGAGTAGTTGAAATGTATTTGTAGGAGAATAAGTTAGCTACAGGAATAAAGAAGAATGAGATTGAGTTAGATGGCAAAAAAATCTTATACCGAAATAATATGTAGGCATATGGTACGATTTACCTTTAAATCTATTGCCAAACAAATGTACGTATACTATACTTGCACTAATTTCAGAATATTAAAAATAATACCGATGTTAATACGTAAATCAAAGGTTAATCAATTTATATTTTATTTGCGGTTTGTAGAGAGACTCATCCCACGTATTTAAAGGATAATGGGCTCCTGTTCATATTCGTACCCAGCAGAAGACCTCGCCAATACTACGTAAACATAGCCGAGGTCTTCTGCTACTACATGAAGGCGGAGACAATTTAAAAGGTTGAGTGGGATGAGTAGTATTGGATTTATAGGGGATTGAGTAAAAAGTAAGTTCAAAATAATAAGTTCCAGGGAGTAAGTTCAAGAAAGAAAAGTTCAAGGTCAAGTAAAGGATCAAGGTCAAAAGCAAAATTCAAGCCCGAAAGAGGAAAAGAAGGGTAGTTTTAATATCTTGTGTTGTTGATTGTATTTTAAGTAGATTACGATTTTGATTTGTATAAAAATGCTTTTTAGTTGTTATTTATGCAAGGGGGTGTTTTGTGTTCAAAGGACTTAAACATTGGATAAAGGCGTATTTAGGTATCTTGATGATGTTGTATGGAATCTTGTTCTGGATGGGAATAAAAGCGTTACAGTTATTTGTATTTTTAGTTGCGGTTTTATTTTCCTTTTTGTTGTATGCAGTAGGTTTCTGTTATGGTCAACTGCTAAAAGGGAGAGTGGTTCCTATTTTGATAAAAAAAGGATGATGTTATCCATGTTGAAGTACACGTCGTTAAAAGAAAAGGATATAGAGTATCTCAGGTTTATTCTAAGAAATGGTATGGTGACGGCCAAACAAATCATGCTTAAGTTTCGAGAACCAAATGTTCATCGAGTCTATAGAAGGTTACGAAAATTAGAGGAAAAGAAGTATGTGAGACATGAGAGAATCGCTCACAAGGTTGGTGTTTACTTGGGAACTCTTGAAGCTCGAAGATTAACAAATGTGAGTGTGACGGTTCCGACTAAAGCTTCCGTTTATACGATGCAGCACGATCTTCTTTTAACGGACCTCGTTCTTTACTACGAGTTTCAAGCGGAAAAGCAAGGGGTTGAATTTAAATATCGTACGGAAAGGGAAATTCGTCACTCTATGATTGGAGAAGGGGATAATCAAACAAAATTAAAAGTTTATAACGCAAAAAGAGATCGAATACCAGACGCTGTTTTTTTCTTTAAATCTCGTGACGGTAAAGTTACCACTACATGGGTGGAGCTTGAACTAAATAAGAAGGAACGAAAGAGGTATGATCAAAAATTTTTACTGTTTGAGGCATTGCTTTCAGGTGAAGGTACTGAGGAGCAACCTTATTCGTACGATCAAATCATCTACTTTGCTAACGAAGTCAAAATACACAATGTTATCAACGATGCGAAGCAGCGACTGATTAATGCTAACAAGATATCTATACGAAAAATACCATCAGTCATAATCAACGAACGTTGGGAAGAGGTGATGCCAAGTGGACCCAATGGCGAAACACCAAGATCAGACACAACAGACTGAAACGGATCGAATGATCGGTGATCTGGTCATCTATGGTTTGATTGGAATTATAGGGATTCTCTTTTTCCTTCCGGTCCTACTAGGAATGCTGATTTTTGCTATATTGCACGTGTTGAGACGGGACTGGCTTTCATATGCTGCACTTGGAGCCGGGACTTTGATTCTTTTATGGCAATATCAAACCGGCAGAATCCTCGCCTATTTTGGTTTAATCTCAGAAATGAATGTACCGTATCTTTCTACGGGTGCTGAACGGGTGTTAAATGACGGGAATGCGATCACTGTCTCCTATTCTTCTTATGTTGTATTAGGAGGATTAGCATTACTCTTTTCATTTGCATTCTTCATCTTTGCTAAGTTTTTTTGGAAAAGGCGTGTAACGACTATATCTGGACAGGTACAAAAGCAGAAGGCGGAACAACGGTATATATCCTTCCGGAAAAATCGAGTGAAGTTTCTGGCCAACAAACAACAGCTTTATCGGAAAAAAACTTCCAAAGAAGTGTTTGTCGGGTATACCGATTTTAAGGAACGTGTATCGCTCGAATCAAAAGAACTCAACTACCACATGCTTGCAACAGGTGGTACGGGTACAGGAAAAACCACGTTAATCGCATCTTTAATGGAAGCTGCACTTCAGCAAGATAAACCCATCATTTTCGTAGATGGAAAAGGTGAACGAAAATCCATGCTAGAGTTTAAAGCATTGTGTGAAGCCTATGGGAGAAACGTATTTCTCTTTTCTGAAATGGATGATCTCACATATAACCCCATCAAGAATGGAACCCCTACTGAGACAAGAGACAAGCTCATGTCCCTTTTTCAATTTTCGAGTGAAGGAGACGGAGCGTATTATACAGACATCGCTTCTCGGTATCTTCAACTCATTATCAAACTAATAGATGAAGCTCACGTGCCCCGAGACATTCAAACTATTGCTAAGTTAACCAACCCAAAGTATATGAATCAGTTTTTTAAAGAACATAGCAGCATAGAAGAAATTGAGGAAGAGTTCGAAGTGGATATTGTAGAAGAAGTCTTATCAGAGAACCATGAACAACCTCCTTTAAACGATGATCTTAGTGGTTTCATTGCATCTCCCGAACCACAAACAGAGACTGTGAAAAAAACCGTAAAAAAGAAACGTACGCGATCCGTTATAACCCTTCAAGAGGGTATGAAAAGCATCAAGAACATACTAGATGACGAATTCCCTGAAGAAATTGTGGTGGGGTGTCTCACTCGGCTGAAGATGCAACTAGGAGAACTTTTAGAATCAGATTTAGGGCATTTGTTTGTTGAAAGTGAAAATGGAATTGATCTTCAAAAGATAACCGATCACAACGATGTCGTAATCTTCAGTATTTCGGGAAGTCGTTATGCCGATTATATTCGGAAAATTGGAAAAATGATTATATTAGACGTTAACAGTTTGGTTGCTTACCGTCAGGCAATGGGACGTAAATCTATCTTTGGTGTCTATGATGAATTTTCAGCATATGGCGATCGTCGCATTGTCGATATCGTTAATAAGTCACGTTCGGCTGGATTCGAATGTATCATTTCTACTCAAACGCTGTCAGATATAGACGCTGTTGACCCAATCATGACGGAACAAATCATCTCAAACTGCAACGTTATTGCAACCGGCCGTGTCAATTCTTCCAAAGACGCAGAACGTATCGCGCAAGTTTTTGGTACTTTTTCAGATCAAGAAATCACGCAACAGATTGAAAAAAAATATCCTCATCTTCGCTATGAAGCAGAGATGGGCACCGTCCGAGATGTCGAACGGTTTAAAGCGAACCCAAGTGAGATTAAAAATCTGCAGATCGGTGAGATCTTTATCAATCGAAAAATGGTAGAGGAAGATGATAGTGATACTTATTTCCGTCGTGTCTATGTCCGAAACGCCTTAGATCTGGGAGGGATTAGATGAGTTTTTTCAGTAAACTGAAAGGCGGTATAAAAAAGAGTGCTGATCAAAGTCGAAAAAAAGTGTTAAAAGATGAAAGACGATTGAAGTCTTCACGGTTTAATGCAAGGATGGCGTTCTCATTCGTGTTTTGGATGGTTTTAGTTGGTGTTATCTTTATCAGCTTTCAGTCATGGGCACGGACGGGTTTTTTGAATGAAAAAGTAAACGGTTATCAGGATAAATCAAATGAACAAATTGCCAGTCTAAACGAGGTAGGTTTTGCTAATTCTCCGGCAGGTGAAACCTACGCAAGTAAGTTTATCGATACGTACATCAATATCTCTGATGGTGAAAAAGAACGAGAAGAACGTGTAAAAACACTTCAAGGATTTTTGGCTGAGGGATTACAGGTTGGAGGATTAGAAAACCTTACAGCTTTCCGAGGAAAACGCGTTTTGAAGAGTGCTAGTTTGTATGATGTTAAGGATGTCGGGGAAGATGCAGCCAGCTATGTTTATAAAATCGAATATGAGCTCTTTAACGTCGCAGATAAAAAAGAGCAAGTGGATATAAAGAAGAAAAATAATGAAGGCAAGGAAGAGGCTTTAACAAAGGAAAAAGAGGCGACGCAAGATGAATCGCTCGGAACAAAAGAACAAATGATTGTTGTTCGCCTTGGAACGGATGGGAACTCATTCAATGTCATCGAACAGCCTTATTACCAAGCTCTTCCGGGTGAGCCTAGAATCACAGCAGTACAGGACAAAACCGACACATCGAAAAAGAACGTGAAGGTTGAAGATGAAATAAAGCAGTTTGCGACACAGTTTTTCACTTCTTACACCACGAATTCTACTCAGGAAATGTCTTACTTGATGGAGAATCCTGAATCTCTTAAAGATCTTTACCAATACAAAGGACTTGAAAACTTTGTTGTTTATGATGGAGAAAAGGAAGGTCAATATATTGTGAAAACCCTTGTTCTCTTACAAGAGGCGGATACAGGACTTCAAACGAAACATCCGTTTACCCTTGTTGTGAAGAAAGAGAACAATAGATATTATGTTCAAACACTCAAACACACATTAGGAGGATGATTCAAATGCCGGATATTACAGGTCTTACCGATTACGTGTCAGGACAGGTTGCAGCTGTCTTATTTATCGTCATGGTCGTCATGATAGTTAGAGCGTTCATTTCACAACGTTGGGGACAGTTCTTTTCCAGTTTTATTTTTGCGGTTGTCTGCTATGTGATTGTTGCGAATCCAGGGGAATTTGAAAATATGGCCAATGCAATATGGGATCAAGTCAAAAGTGGTGGTTTAAATTGAGGACAGATGCCTACAGTTATCGGAAGTTTTTTAAATATCCCTTGAAAATCTGGAAGCTTGGAAAGGGCGAGAAATCCCTCGTCTTTTCCAAGGGGATTGAGATACGGCAAATCATTATGGCCGTCCTGATCTTCGGCTTTCTCTTTCTCTTAAAAGACAGTATTAATCACATTTTGCCGACCACGTTGCAGCTTGCGTTCTACGCGGTGTTGCCTTGGTTGATTGCGGGGGCCATTTGCAAAAGCCGATTGGATGGAAAGCGATTGGACCGTTTTTTCATCGGTTATTTCCGTTATCTATTCACTAAACGTTATTCCTACAGCAGCCAAAAGAGTGTGTACCAGCCACAAATGAAGAAAGCGCAGTCTTACGAGCGATTCCAATAAGGTGGTGATTGTATGATACAGTTTCCGATTCAATCTTTTAAAGACAACGTGATCTATACGCATGATATGGAAGCCTGGTCCTATTATCGCTTGCATGAAAACAACGTAGGTGTGAATGAACAAGAAGCAGAAAATCATCTTGTGAACCGTCTGCAGCGGCTGGCCTGGCAGTTCTCAGCATTTGAAGAAGTGGATTATAAAATCGTACCGATTCCTGTTGATATCGATAAACGGATGGATAGCCTGCAAGCTCAATATGAAGGGCATTACGCGGATACCGGCATGTATTACGCAGAACGAGCCAAAGAGATTTTAAGAGAAGAAGCGAAACATGTGGTCGAGTATAAGTTTTTTGTAGGTGTGAAGTTAAAGCGACAGGAGCTTGATGAGAATCTCATGCATTCCTTTTCCTCCTCTTTTAAAAGCATGAACCGGTACCTTCAAAAACTTGCCGGTTTTGGCGGACAGAGCATTGATGATTTAACCGTTCGGTTATTTGAGGAATCCGAGGAGGATGCTTTTACAACGCTCAATCATTATCTAGGGGCCAATCGAGTGAAGGAAAAAGAGCTTCGCTACATCATTCGTCATCAGTTTGTCAGAGGTCAAGCGCAGCCTGACGGGGATGGCAGTGTGTACAGTCTTACAGAAGGCATCCTAGATCCCGGAAAAGCCGGCTATGTGCGTATTCAACAATTAGAAGATGAATCTTGGTGCGCGTTTCTTCCGGTTTCCGAATTCCCCATTCAGTTAGGCTATAAAGAATGGGCGTATTTCTTTCAGTCGTATCCTTTTCCGGTTGAAGTCAACATGCGGACGATCTACAAGAGCAAAAAGGAGGATGAAGGCCGTACCAATACCATCAAAAAGCGATTTCGTGATCAGGATGCCCAACTCATTGAAGCGAATGAGGATGATGACAGCTTAATTAATACAGGCCGTGAACTTCTGCACGATTTAGAAAATCAAATTAAGAATCAAGGCAAACCACTCCTCAGAACTCACATCAATTTCGTGGTCTACGGCCCAACAAAAGAAGAAGTTCGAAAACGAGCCAGAAGGCTCAAAATTGATTTTAAGGATCAGCAGATCGAACTTGTCCAGCCGTTAGCCGACCAACTCCTATTATTTCATCAATCCCTGCCAGGAGCTAAAATCGTTGCGGACGATTGGGAGCAAATCCTTACTCCTGAATCTTTCGGGGAATCTCTTTTCTCCCTTACGAGGAAGATTGGCAATACCGTCGGTTTTTATCTCGGGAAAAATATCTCTCACGCGGGCGAAAGCGTGGAAAACTCTCAATCTCTTGTTTTCTTTCATCCGTTTCTCGCTCATTTGGGCTTAAAAGGTTCGAAGTATTCTTCTCCTCATGTCACGATCTCAGGACCAACGGGAATGGGGAAATCGTATCTTTTAAAAGATATCTTGCTGAATGGTGTCTTTTTCGGTGCCAAGGTGCTTATGACGGATCCCAAGGATGAAGTAGAAAAGAAATTTAAACAAGCGATCACACCTGAAATGGAGCGAACAGCGCCTTTCTTCCGAGATTTAATTGAAAGTTTTAACTATATTACTCTATCAAGTGAAAAGAAAGATGCCGGAAAGCTAGACCCTCTTACATTTCTGGAAGGAGAAGAGGCGCAAGATGCAGCGGTGGGTGTTCTTGAATACCTTTCTGAGCTTCAATCCAATGAACGGAATGTGAAAACGGCGATCTATAAAGGGGTCCGTCACGTGCTGCAGCAAGAGAAGAAGACAGGACTTTTAAATGTCGTTCGTCATTTACAAGAATCAGAAGATCAGGACGTCCGAAACGTCGGAGATCTTCTTTATGAGATCGGGACAAACGGCATCGCCAAGCTCATGTTTTCGGATGGGAATGTAGAAGGCATTAGTTTGCATGAGCAAGTGAATATCTTGCAGATTCAAAACTTAAATCTCCCGGATGAAGGCGAAAAAGCTTCGACGCGTGATGAACACATAGCTGTTGCGTTAATGCAGCCGTTGGCGAAGTTCGCCACCCGGTTTGCCCGTGATGATTCCGTGGTCAAGATGACGATCTTTGAAGAAGCCTGGATGCTCATGAACACAGGGGCCGGTGATCGGCTGATCAATGAGCTACTCCGAACAGGTCGGTCCTTGAGGTCCGCGGTTTATATCATTACGCAGTCCACGTATGAATACAACAAGCCTCAAATCAAAGAGAATATCGGTACAAAATTTGCGTTTAAAGCGAAAACCACTGAAGAAGCAGCGAACATCATTGAATTTCTCGGCCTGGAGGACAACAAAGCCAACCGAGATATGCTGAAAAATCTGACCGAGGGTCAGTGTATCGTTGAAGACATGTACGGACGCACAGCCAAGATTCAAACCGATGTTCTGTTTGATGAATGGATCAGCGCCTTCAACACGAAAGAAAATGACCGAGGCAGAGCGGAAACCGAGGAGGCATTCATTTGAAGAAAACACTAGTTATCACCCTTTTAGCGTTGGTTGCACTTTTAACCGGGTGCAATCAGGGTACTTCTTCTGAAGATATTGCAAAAATCGCTTATAAATGGGAAAAAGCTCGATTTGATAAAGATTACAAAAAGCAACAAGAAATGATTTATGAAAAAGGGTCATATGAAGTTGATAAAAAAGCAGAAAAGAAAGACTCAGGATTAAAATACGACAATATGAGTTTTGAAATTTATTTTGACGAAAAAAATGATCAATATTATGTTTTTACAGAATTTAAAAACCCTCAAGGAGAAAACAATGTAGACGATGAGTTGCTCTTTAGAAAAAAAGATAACGCTTGGAAACTAGATCAGGATAAGGAGATCAATCGTGATCAAATAAAAAAAGAACTAGAACGAGAGGCTTGTATTAATTGTAAATAGGAGGGATTGCATGAACTTCCTGAAACGGGTGCTCGGCTTAGGTGTAGCGCTGCTTTTTCTTCTCATGCCAGCGGCTACACTGGCCGAAGATTCTTCCCCGACCGTTCAGAAAAAAGAGGAGACCGTTGGTCGTGTGACTCTGGAAAGCAAAGAATATCCTCTCGATCATTACAAGATGGAAGCGAACATCGGGGACGGATTTAAAGATGCTGCGGATAATGCCTTGCACGCCATTAATCAAGGGATGTGGGGATTCAACAAGACCCTTGCCAGCTTTACTCTTTATTCGACCAATCAACTCATGTCATTTGATTTAATCAGCAGTATTGCAAGCGAAGCCGGAATTATGAGTGAACGGATTTATGAGATTATGTCCGGCACGTTCCTCTCGTTGTTTGTCATCTTTGTGGGTGGAGCTGCTGCGTGGCGATATTTTGTTAATCAGCAGGTTGGCCATGCGGTCAAAGCCATCCTTGGAGCATTGGCCATCACGGTCCTGACTTTTTGGTTTTATTCCGATGCGACAGGGAATATCAAATGGCTCAATGATCGAGGGGCTGAACTTGAAGGCATCGCCAGCTCAGCAAATGTTCTTATCAGTTCGGATGAGTTTGACAGTAATGCGGCTTATAACCCTAAAGAGGGTATCGCCTTGCTTGAAAATCAACTGTATAACCTTATGGTTAAGCGTCCGTATCTGCTTTTAAACTATGGTTCCACGAAAGAAGCTGACATCATCAAGGAAGATCCCAATCGAGTAGATAATTTATTGGCCATTAAACCCTACTCCGATGAAGGCAAAGAACAAAGAAAAGACATTGTTAGTAACGAAGTTGAAAGACTAGACAACAAGCAAATGTCTCCGGAATTCAGTGGAGAGCGGTTTGGCTATCTTATTATCACAATCATTTCCACGATTGCTTTGGCCATTCCGGTTTTGTTATTAGGTGTTTTTAAGTTTTTGCTTCAAGTCTGGTTTTTAGCTTTAGTCATTTTTACGGCCATTCCACTCATTCTTTCTCTCATCCCAGCTTACAGTGAAAGTGCATTGAATCATGGGAAAAAGATTGTGGGTGTACTGCTTATGAAGGCAGGGCTCGTTCTCTTAATTGCAGTAATCACGGGACTGGTTACTCTCCTTTATGAATCGGTTAAAGTCACGAACGGTGTAGAAGGATATGCGTTTGTGGTGTTTCTGATTTGCATTACCATTTGGGGCTTATTCAAATATCGTACGGAAATTTTTGAAGTCGCTTCAGCTGGTATGGTTCAAGGTCAGCAAGTGGTGGAAAGAACAACCACCAATACTCTGAATCGATTGGGGGATGCTGGCGAAAGAGGAATGAAGGGGGCTAAACGGATGGTAGGTAAAGCCCATCAAAACCATAAACAGAAAAAGCGTATGGACGAATTTCAATCTGGTTTAGAGGGAGCTGGCCGGAAAGTTTCCACCAATGCGGCCGGAGCTAGTGGTGAACGGTCAGAGCACCGTAAAGCAGTCGGAGAGAATAAATTAGGAAGTGAAAAAAATTCAGAAAAACAGACTAAAAAAGGGATGAAAAGCGATTTAGCGGCTACAGGAACGGAGACCCCTCGATCAGCTTCACGAAATGCAGGAGCTGCGATCGTGAATTTAAATGATTACAAAAAACAAAAAAGTGAAGGACCCAACAAAAGTGAGGAGAAAGTGCAGGCTGCTCGAACACCTTCCTCCCAACGATCCGTTTCAGAGGCTCGTAATCCTGGCTCAACGAAATCAGAGGGGGGAACAAGTGGGGAACCTAAACCAATCCAGCAACAAAAAAACGGAAGTACGACTCAACAGCCTTCCCCTCACCGTAATCCGGCAGGACGAATGGAAAGTCAAAAAGAGGTGGCGGCATCAAGAGACCCAGACAAACACATCACTCAATGGGAAGCAGAGCAGCAAATCAAAAAAAAGAATGCAAATACTTCTGGTGAGACGGTCAAACGATCAGAAAGCAGGAAGTCCAAGAATGAGCAAACGAACCGACAAAAATGATGTCGGAGAGAAGCCTTCTGGCGCAGTTAACTTTTGTTTTGTGGGTAACCCCTTGTCTTGTTGCGTCAGAATGGCTTTCAGAAAGGAGAGCCTATGCAAGGCGTTTTGAAGAAAGGTGCAAAAGTTGTTAAAACCGTGGCCATTCTGAAAAACCCTCTTACGTGGGTGATTGCAGGGATCCTTCTTCTCCTCCTATCTATTTTCAGCATTGCTTTATTCATCTCCATTAGTTTGGGCGGAGAGAATCAATTTGACTCTGGGCTTTCAGGAGAAGGAGCAGGAGGAACGGCAGAGGTATCGGCTGAAGTCCTTCGATATGAATCCCTCATTCGGAAATATGCAGAGGAAAATGGGATTGGCGAATATGTCGGGCTGATCATGGCTCTGATCCAACAAGAAAGTGGTGGCCGAAATTTAGATGTGATGCAGAGTTCTGAATCAATCGGGTTACCACCCGGTGCTATTACCGATCCTGAATACTCCATTCAGATAGGGGTGAAGTATTTTGCGGATGTGATGAAACAAGCCAAAGGAGATATTCACCTAGCTCTGCAGTCTTATAATTTTGGGAATGGATTTATCGGCTATGCCTTAGAACGGGGAGGGTATTCCAAGGAAGTCGCTATTGATTTTAGTGAGATGATGGCTGTCAAAAACGGATGGTCCCGGTATGGAGATGTTCACTATGTAGAACACGTCCTTCGCTATTATGAGGGCGGAAATGGCGGGAAGGTTGTCGTGGGAGATGGAAGCCAGTCATTTGATGTAGAGGAAGTTCATCACATTATGAAAGAATTTCTTGGCCGCCCTTACGTATGGGGAGGTCGAACGCCAGCAGCCGGCGGATTTGATTGTTCAGGGTTACTCGAATATGCTTTTGCTCAGGTTGGCGTAGATATGTATGGAACAGCGCAATCTCAATACGATAAAACCATTCCTGTTCCTGAAGATAAAATAAAACCGGGAGATTTAGTCTTTTTCTCCACCTATAAACCAGGAGCTTCTCACGTTGGTATGTATGTAGGAGATGGCCAATTCATTAATGCGAACGGCAGCAACGGCACTTCTTATTCGTCCGTTCAAGAGTGGAAAAATATTTATCCTTTCTTAGGGTTTAGAAGGATTCAGTAGTGGAGGTGAAAATCATGGAACCCAGCCAAAAGAAAAATTACATTATGCTTATGGGTGCTTTTATTGCAGCGGTAATCATCATCATGTACGTTTTTAGCTTACGCTCCCAGCTGCAGGAAGTTAGGTCAAATCAGCGTCATTATGAAGAACAAATTAAATCCTTAACCTCTGTTCAACAAACGGAGGCACTATCTAAAAATCGGTCGTTCCTTGAAGCGTTTTTCACTTATGAAACTACGGCTGAACGCTATCAAAAGATTCGTCCCTTAATGACCGATCGTGGATTTAAAGCGACTCATCCTTCTGGAACGAAACCACCGGAATCCAAACAATCCGTCAAATCAACCATGGTCGGGCTGAAGCCGTTTGAATATCAGTCATCGAAAACGGAGGCAGAGTTCTTTAATGAATTCAAGCTTTCGACAGAGTATAATAATGTATCGAATACAGAAACGGTGATTGTCAAAACGTCTCTTATTTATGTGAAAGAGCAAGGCTGGAAGATCGATGATGTAGAATTTGTCGGAGAATTAACCGGACGCCCCACGTCCTAAGGCAGGAAGATATTAGCATGAAAAGTACAGGTGTTGTAAGGAAGGTAGACGAGCTGGGGAGAATTGTTATTCCCATTGAGTTAAGAAGAGTCCTGGAGATTGAAATTAAGGATGCAATAGAGATTTTTGTAGATGATGATAAAATCATTCTCCAAAAATATATGGCCCATAATGCGTGTGCGATTACCGGTGAGATAACCAACGAAAACAGGACGTATGGTCATGGGAAATTTGTGTTGAGTCCAAAAGGCGCGGAAATCTTGCTTCGGGAACTAGAAGAAGCTAAATGACAAAAGAAGTAACCGATCGTTCTTTCATAAAGAGCGATTTTCTTGTGGCCACAAAAATCCTTAAAATAAGGATTATTGAATCTTAATACTCAATGAAGAGGTCCATTGCCCTTCCATCGTGGTTAATGAATTCTAACGTCTACCAGGTTTTCGAGTTTTAAACGGAATGTCTCCTCATGAAAGTCCACTATTCTCAATTCTTTTCGATATGTATCTATATAATGCACTTTACCAATATACAGGTGAAAATCATCACTTTGAAAATACGTAAAACATAACTCCAAGTTTTCACCCATCGCTTCACTGATTGTCTCTTCCATAAGCGAGAGGTGCTGTTCATCCAGTTCAGGTTTCACTTTCTTTGTTTGATCCGAATCAAAGGCTCTTAGTTCCTTCACATGTTCTGGCAGCATCATTGCCGTCCACTTGATGTCCATAGTTAATCCCTCCAGACGTTTTTCGACTTAAATTCATTTTATACGAATATACGTTCGTTTAACAGTGGGGATTTACAAAGTAGCTTTAAAAATAATCTTATTATACATTATTAGTATTTATTGTATTGTTTTACCTTTCGCGATAGGGAAATGTAGTAAAATAAAGACTAATACTACTAGTATGTAGAAACAAAAAATGAGGGATTTCATGATAAAAAAAATAGATATATTAAATTATGGCGTTTTCAAGGATTTTTGTTGGTCCAAGTTCATCGGAAGTGAGCCTAATTGGGAGTTTGGATCTAGAAACATAATATATGGTAGAAATTACGCAGGTAAGACGACTCTTTCTAGAATTGTTAGAAGCCTGCAAATGGGCAAACAACATAAAGATTTTTTGAACGGTAAGTTTATGGTTACATTAGAAGATGGGAAGCAGATATCCGAAGCTGATTTATCACAAGGTCCATATAATTTTAGAGTATACAATTCTGATTTTAGGAAGGACAACCTTAACTTTCTATATGACGATAATGGAGAAATTTTACCATTCACAATTCTAGGAGAAGAAAATATAGAGTTACAGAGAAAAATTCAGAAAGAACGAGAACAACTTGAAAAAATTAAAGAGGAAATTGCCAATCCAGTAAATGGAGTTATTAAAAAGTTTAATGATGCTAGTAAGCATCTTACAGTTTTAAAGAATGACCTCTCCAAGAAACTTAGTAAACAAGCAAGTAAAATTAGAAACGAGCCAAGCCTATTTGTAGTTGGTCAAAAACGTAAATATGACATTAGAGATTTGGAAAGTGAAATACGTTTTGCAGCTTTTCTAGAAACCGAGAAAAAGAAGGAGCTTATTAACTCTATAAAAGAAGAAATCAAAGGGAAAACACTTGTAGTGACGCAATTGAATTTTAACTATGACGATATTTTAAAAAGTGCTAATGTTCTTCTGTCTAAAAATGTGAAGCCGAGTAAATTAATTCAAGAAATTTCACTTAACAATTCTCTGGAAGAATGGGTAAGAAACGGAATTGACCTTCACAAAGAGTCAAGAGAAAGTTGTGCTTTCTGTGGAAACCGAATTGAAAATAGCCGATGGGCTGAATTAGATAGCCATTTTACAAAAGAAGTGGAAGGATATAATCAGTCTTTAGAAAGTTTGTTGCAAAGAATACAAATAAAGATAGACCATATTAAAAACTTCAATTTACCTTTTGAAAAGAATGATTTTTATGCGCATTTTCAAGCAGATTTCAATTGTATAAAACAAGATCTAGAAAGGGTTAAAGTATCTTTTATCTTTGATCTGGAGCTGATATATAATGCAATTGACCAAAAAAGAAAGAACATTTTTAAATTATCTGATGTGCTTCAGATATCCGAAGATATTCCCTTAGAGGAAAAATACTTAGTAGAGAAAATTACAACTTTAGTAAGTGATAACAATACATATACTGACATCTTCACAGAAAAACAAAACGAAGCACGTACTCTGCTTAGATATAATGAGATTTATCAATTCATGAATTTAATTGACTACAATGAAAGTGTTTTGAACATCAATGATGAAACTGAAACTTTAGAAAAAATTGAACGAGAAAAAAAAGAGCTAGACGTTAGGGAAAAGACTTTAGAGAGGGTTATAAAGGAATTAGAGGCATCTTTGAAAGATGAGAAGAACTCAGTGAGACAAGTTAATAAATATCTAAAAACCTTTTTGGGACATCCGGAGTTATACTTAGAAATCGAAGAGTCTTCAGATGAGAAAGTTTCAAAATTCACCATTATAAGAAATGAACAGGAAGCAAAAAACTTGAGTGAGGGCGAACAAAGCCTTATTGCATTCTGTTATTTTCTTGCGACTTTAAAAGACATTTCTGATATTGAGAATTATACAATATTTATTGATGATCCTATATGTAGTTTAGATAGCAATCATATATTTTATATATTTAGTTTATTAGATTCAGAAATAACTAGTAAACCATACAGACAGGTATTTATTTCAACTCATAATTTAGATTTTTTGAAGTATCTTCAAAAAATCACCAAACCAACAAGTAATAAGAAATATGAAAACAAGTATTATCTTATAGAAAAAAATATCGACAATAAGGATAGAGTAACAGGGATAATGACTCTAATGCCAGATTATCTAAAAAAATATTCCACTGAGTTTATATACTTGTTTCATCAAATTTACAGAGTAGCAAACGAAGTAGAGTCCGATGAAAACTATCAAATTTTTTATGGATTTCCGAATAGTGCGCGTAAGTTTATTGAAACGTATATGTTTTTTAAATATCCAGATTTTAATATGAGCAATGACAAAAGAATTCAGGCCTTTTTTGAGAATAAGCTAGAAATTAAGGCTTTTCTTAACAGAATTAATAATGAATTTTCTCATGGAGAGAATCAGCCAGACAGACTCTTGAAACCTTTGGACATCCCAGAATTCAGAAGGAACGCTAAAATTATACTGGATGCTATACGTAAGAATGATGAAGAGCAGTACTATGCTTTCTTAGGAAGTCTAGGAGTTATGCCAGAGATTGAACATACCGAAAATATCCAAAATAAAGATGTTCCCGTTTTGTAATGATTATATGGGATATGGAGAATGGAAAATGTAAGCTACTTAGTGTGATAAAAAGGATAGTTTGTTAAATTCCATGTCGCCTTTAGGCGACTTTATTTTATCTTACAGGAGATTGTTCATTATAAGAAGGACCCTACTTAAACATTTTTGAATGAAGAGAGAAGAGGGTGTTTTTTTGTTCATAAAGGCTTATTTACCTCAGTTTCTAACAAATCATCATAAAAATTTTACAGGTTTTTGTAACTTCTTGAAGAAATTTAAAAGTATAAAAACAATAACGGGGGAAATGTATGTTTGATGAAAGAGCTGCAATGAAAATGAGACTAGAACAGATTCAAGATTTAGAAATTCGAATCATACAAGAATTTCAAAAGGAAAGAAGTCAAATTTTGAATCGAATAAGAGAATTAGATGAGGGAGCGGAGACAACAGACGCCACAGACGCCACTTCCAAAACAATAAAACCAGAATCAACATTTGCTTCTGATCAGGTTAAAACCAAATCTCAGAGACGAAAAAATAAAAGAAAGCATACCACTCTTACGAAAGAAGCAATCAAGGTATTAAAAGAACACTCTGCGGCGATTAGTGGAAAGGAAATAGCTGCAACCGTTGAAAAGAGTACAGGAAAAAGCGTTGGAAACATTACGCAATTTATGAATCGTGTTATGACAACTGATTCCAAAGTGAAAAAGCCATATAGAGGTCAGTATATTTATGAAAAACAATCTTCATCACCGATAGAGGATATGGAGCCGGTTACTTTATCGGGCAGTATTGACGGGGGTTCTGAGACTTGATTTTTTTGTTTTAATTTGACAAGAGTGTTGATGGGATTGATTTTGTTCTTAACGAAAGAATAGCTGAAGACATGGATACTCAGAGTAAAGAGTTGCTCGGACCACTCGTTTTTTCAACTTGTCAGGTATTAATGCGTTATAAAGGAATCAGTAAAAGTGACACGATAATGATGGGTATGATATTAGAGACAGATGAGTTTGAAGTTACTCTTAGTGAGGGACTTGGACAATACATTGATCCATTCACTAAAAATAGTATTCTATTTGAGAATGCAAAAATCATAGCTGATCTTTTAGTTAAGATCATGTCTCGCACTAATCCGAATCTAACAAAATAGATATTTTGTTAGATTCATATAATCGCAAATGAATCAAAGGAACCCTTCATATGGAAGGGTTCTTTTCTTTTTATAGAAAACTATATAAAAATGAATATAACGTTTCGTTATAAGATGTTATATTTAATATAACGTATTGATTGGAGGGGTGTATCATGAGAGTAAAACAAACCGGAAGCAATGTGGTCGAACCGATTAGAGATAAGGAGAAAATCCAGCTTGTTAAAGAGGTGCTTTTGCATCAATCTTATCGAAACTACTTCTTGTTTGTATTTGGAATTAATTCTGGTCTGCGAATCAGCGACATTATTCAACTAAAAGTTTTAGATGTGCGAAGTGTCGATTACCTCAAAGTCCGTGAGAAAAAAACGAAAAAAGTTCGTCGGATTAAAATGACTTTTTCACTAAGAAATGAAATTGATAAATACATACGAAGTATGGCGGATTCAGATTATTTGTTTCCATCAAGAAAAGGCCAGGGACCGATTAGTCGGGTGCAAGCATGGAAGATAATAAACGATGCAGCTCGCGAAGTGGGAATAAAAGATGCTATCGGAACGCATACTCTTCGAAAAACATTTGGCTATCATTTTTATCAAAAGACAAAGGATGTAGCGATGCTGCAGAAGATATACGGTCACGCCTCTCCCTCTGTTACACTCAGATATATAGGAATTAGTGACGATATGCTTGATGAAGCATTAGATGACTTTGCTCTTTAAAAAATGGTTCATCTTTCTATTTAATTTCTTAGATGAGTCTTAATGTATAGTAGTTCAAATTTGTAGATCTTTTTAATTTAATATGTTAGTATTGTAATGAAATTTATGGAAAGAACAATTTGGTTAGAGGTGTCTAATATGAGCAGTGAAATTGGTACTAAAAATATAAAAATTAATGATAGTTTTAATAATAAAAACAACATTGTTTTCCATACAGGAGATGCGTATGATTTTCTAAAAACGATTCCAGACAACACGGTTAAATTAGTTTTAACATCCCCCCCTTACAATGTAGGGAAAGAGTATGAAACCAAGACTTCTATAGAAAAATACTTGGAGACACAAGAAGAGATCATAAAAGAGCTAGTTAGGGTTACTTCTGAGGAAGGAAGTATCTGTTGGCAAGTGGGTAATTATGTTAAGGATGGAGAAGTTTTTCCTCTTGATATTTTTTATTATAATATTTTTAAAAAGTACGGATTGTTTCTTAGGAATAGAATAATATGGAAGTTTGGACACGGACTTCATGCCAGTAAGAGATTTTCTGGTAGATATGAAACAATCCTCTGGTTTTCTAAATCTAAAGATTTCACATTCAATTTAGATAGTGTTCGTATCCCTGCAAAGTACCCAGGCAAACGAGGATATAAGGGGAAAAATAAAGGGAAACCGACTGGAAATCCACTCGGGAAAAATCCAGAGGATGTTTGGGAGTTTTTGCAACAAGAATGGGATAAAGAGGTATGGGACATTCCAAATGTTAAAGCAAATCATATTGAAAAAACCATACATCCTTGCCAATACCCCATTGAATTAGTAGAAAGATGTGTTTTAGCTTTAACTAATGAAGAAGATTGGGTTTTAGATCCATTTGCCGGAGTAGGGTCTACCTTAATTGGAGCACTGAAAAATAATAGAAAAGCTATTGGAATGGACAAAGAAGATGCATATGTTAAGGTTGGTAAAGAACGAATTAAGTCATTGTACGGTAATCAACTAAAGATAAGGCCATTAGGAAAAGAAGTTTATAAACCCTCAGGAAAAGAAAAGGTTTCACAATTACCTGAAGAATGGCAAACTCTATTGGATAATTAAAAAATATTAATGGATAAGTGTCAGCATAAGCTGGCACTTATTTACGTTTACATTGGTAATATGTTCAATCTCTTCTATAATTTTGTTAAAATAGATATATAGACTTATTATAAATGACACAGGAGCTATAAATATGAATATAAAAATTTTCTCGCATAATTATGGAGAGCATGCAATACCCTCAGAAATTATCCAGCCGGTACGTTCAACAATAGAAGACTTAAGGTTTTCAATAAAAAATAACTGTGCAACCAAACTTAGAGAAGCTTTATTAGCAGATTTACGTCTTTTTGGTTGGTCTGGTGAAACTCGTATTCAAGCAGGTAAGGGCATAACAATAACAGCTATGAATTCAGGGGTGGGTCTTTGCTTGCAAACTGGAAACATGAGTAGATTTTATGCCGATTTACTCAAACTACAGGCATTATTTCAAAAAGATCGTGCCCAATGTGCAATTTATATACTTCCAACAAAAAAAGCAGCATCTATTATGGGAGATAACCTTGCTCATTTTGAACGTCTAACAGACGAGCTTTCCATATTTAAACATGTAATAACTATTCCAATGGTCGTTATTGGAGTAGATGTGAATACAAACGAGGAGGAGTAAAAGATATGAAATTAGGCTGGCCATTACCAAAAAGAAAAAGTTTACTACAAGAATTATTGGCGATTCCTGATGGGAAAACTTATCCTCAGAAATTCCAGGGGCAAATTCAAGATTTTAAGTTGCTCAGGGTCCCATTAGAGATGCCCAAATATAGACTTGCTAATGGGCGAACTCAGGCAGCTCAAGAGGAGTATTTATCAAAAGAAGCCCATCTACCTAATGATTATTTTGAAAGGGATTTGGAATCTGATGAGGTGCAAACAATACAGCATGGTTTGCTGAAGAAGATGTTGGGTGATCTTGTAACGTTTTTTGAAAAAAATATTCAGGAAGAACCTTTAATTTTATCTCATTTAGGTTTTGTCGTTAACGGCAACAGACGATTATGTGCGATGAGGGAAATCTGTAGTAATAGTGAAGAAACTAACAGGGAGCTATATAACAGGTTTCAATATGTAAACGTAATTGTGCTACCTCCTTGTGACGAAAAAGACATTGATGAGCTAGAGGCTCAACTACAAATCAAGAAAGATATAAAAGCGGATTACTCATGGGTTTCTGAAGCATGCATGTTAAGGAAGAAACAACGGGTTTACGAATATAGCTATGCGGTACTAGCGGAAATGTATGGGATGAGAGAAAAAGATGTGGAGGAATTACTTGATAAGCTTGAACATGTTGATTTATATCTTGAAAGTAGAAAAAAACCAAAAGTTTATGAGGAAGTCGAAAAAGCTGAATATGCGTTTGAGCAATTAAGAAAATTTAGGGCGAAATTTAAAGATACCATGGAGAAAGATATCTTTACCTCATTGACATACTGTATTATTGATAGCCCTCCGAGCGGAAGGGTATATGAGACAATTCCTCAAGTAGCAGAACATTTACCGAAAATCATTGAGAGATTACAGGGGGAATTAGAGGTTGCAGCAACAAATGAGGATGATTATGAAGATATCTTTGGTGAGTCTTTAGATGATGCAACGCTAGAAAATTTTGCAATTACAGTTAGTAATCCCGAAAAACAGGATGAAATCATAGAGGTCATTAAAGATGTAATTGATGAGGAAAAAGAGAGAGAGAAAGATAAAAAGAGCAAAAATTATGTGCTTTCTAAAGTTCAAAAAGCAAATACTTCCTTATCTGAAGCGATTGTTGGATTCGATAAAACAACTAACACAAAGGGTCTAAGTGCGCAATTAGATTCAATTGAGAGTGCTATAAGGAAACTAAAGGAGATGTTCTAAAAAGCATGCTTAACATACGATATAGAACAGATAAGCATATGGCGCAGCTCTCAATGGAGGTACAATCTCCTGCATGGGGAGAAATTCGAAGGATATGTATAGAACACTCAAAAGATGTTTATGTTTCGTCTGGAAATAGCTTAGAGATACCTTGGTGGGCATTTTTGAATTGCAAAGATTCTTTAAGATTAACTTTTCGAAAATATAAGGTCTTGGTAACTCTTGATCCCATAGCTGAAAGGCTAATACAAGATTCTCTTAGGAAGAAAGCTAATTACAAAGAAGCCTCTAAGATAGGCTCAGTTTTAGAACAGGACGTTGTAACAAAGTTATCGAATATTGGATTTAGAAGACAATTATCACCAGAACAACTTCGTAACGTGTCAAAATTAGCTGCGCTTACTGCTGGCGCAACTTTTTCTGTTCCGGGAGCTGGTAAAACAACTGAAGCATTAGCATTATATTTTTTGAAAAGAACAAAAAATACAAGGCTATTAATTGTAGCTCCCAAAAATGCGTTTGCTGCTTGGGAAGAGCAGCTTGGTATATGTGATCCTACGTCCACAGATATTGTGCGATTAAAGGGCGGAGAAAAAGCTATAAGGTCAATATTAAGCGAAAATCCCAAAATTATGTTAATTACATACCAGCAGCTACCAAATGTTATTGACATAGTAGGGAACTATATAGACAAATATCCTGCCTTCCTATTTTTAGACGAGAGCCATAGGATTAAGCGAGGTAATGATGGGGTCATAGGGAAATCTATTTTATCTATTTCACATATTCCAGAAATGAAATTAATTATGTCGGGTACTCCTATGCCAAATTCTTCATCAGATTTAATACCACAATTTAATTTTCTTTACCCAGAAGTAAGAGTCGATACAGATAGTGTTGTAGAACTTATAAATCCAATATATGTTCGCACAACAAAGGATGAGTTAGGTCTTAAAAAACCTAATTTCAAGTTAACACCAGTTTCCATGAGTGTCGGTCAGAAAAGGTTATATGAGTTATTAAAGTCTGAAGAAGCAAGACATGCTGTAAACATACGCGCGATTGATAGGAATAGATTGCGTTCTATGGGCAGATCGATCATGACGATGCTTCAATTAGTTTCAAATCCAGCTCTTCTCCTAAAAGCAGATTTTCAGCATGACAGCCTTTTAAAGGATCTGCTAACCGAAGGTGACAGTCCCAAGATTAGATATGTTTGCAAAAAAGTCAGGGAGTTAGCATCACAGGGAAGAAAAACAATTGTTTGGTCCAATTTTGTTGAAAATGTTGAATTACTGGCTCTTAGATTAAAAGATTTGGGAGCAGATTATATTCATGGTGGTGTAGATGCAGGTAGTGAAGATGAAACAGACACGAGAGAAGCGAAAATCAAGAGATTTCATGATGATCCTCAATGTTTTGTATTAATTGCTAATCCTGCTGCTGCATCCGAAGGTATAAGCTTACATACTGTTTGTCATGATGCTATCTATTTAGATAGGAATTATAATGCAGCACATTTTCTTCAGTCAGTTGACAGAATTCATCGTTTTGGATTATCTAAAGAAATTGATACAAATGTCGAAATTGTTTTTTGTCCAGAGACCATCGATGAATCGGTTGAAAAACGCCTCCAGTCTAAAATTAATAAGATGGCGGCCGTTCTCGACGATAAATCACTTCAAATAGAACCTGAGTACGGTGATGAAGAAATTATGGGTGATGAATATGATCGAGATGATATTCAAGACTTTATTAATCATCTAAGGGAAATATAAAGTATGTCATTTTCTGTCGGAGTCTTATATTCTATTCAAGATTTTTTGGAACTTGTCAAAATGACGCCTTTTAAGGCTTCTGACTTTCCTAAATTTTATAGATCGTTCGGTGTTGCTTCATCTAATCAAATATTAAAAACAGCTATAGCTAACCAATGGGTTGATTTAAGTTTGACTGATGAATTGAGTATTTCTGTTAAGGGTAAAGAAATCCTAAATATGGAGCATCCTGAGGAGAGACTCCGTGTGCAGCTATTTCATCTTATAGCACTTCATAAACCTTCCTGGTCTTCAGTCATTTGTTACGGGAGAGGAGAAGCGGTAAAATATTTCAAATCCGATGTTTATCAATGTTTTGAAGAAGCAGGTTTGTTAGAGGACTACTCAGATGATGTTGTTAAATGGTGGGATAGGCTCGGATCAATATCTAGAAATCTTAATGATGATTTTCTACTTGATATTGGTCGAATAGGTGAACGGCTCTCAATAGAGTTCGAAAGAAAAAGAACAGGTAATGAACCAATCTGGCAATCAATAGATTCCAGCTTTTCTGGTTACGATCTTTTATCTATTCAAGCGGCTAATAACCCTAATTCACTTATGATTGAAGTGAAAGCTTCAAAGCAGGATTCAAGGTGCATTAACTTTCATATAAGCAAGAATGAATGGGATGTAGCAACTGCATCAAAGGATAAGTACGTATTTCATATTTGGAGCTTAAATCCAATTCAACAATTGTTTGTTCTTAATTATTATGAAATCTCACACCATATACCCGACAATAAAGGTTCTGGTAAATGGGAATCAGTTTTGATATCTCTTGATAAAGAATTTTTAAGTGAAAATCAAATTATTAGATAGCGAAACCCGGGTTTAAAGGGGCATCGAACCCCTTACACCCGACTGTATCCGGCTGCGCCTTGATACAAAACGCCATTTTTTCTGAACTGGCTCAAGCCAGCTCAGAAAAAATGGCTTTGCTCTTAACGGCTTCGGGCATCGAACCCTCGCCGTTAGGCGGCTGCAGCCCTTTCGGTCTGTTTTCTAGCCGCCAAAAGCGGTGCAGTGCCCTTCTCCTTCCTTCGTTCTCTTTAGAGTAACAACTTCGCTTATGACAGCCGGAAGGGCGGGCGTTCGGGGAAAGAAACCGGCAAAGCCAAGTCGGCTAAGGGTCCGTAAGGCCTATATTGCGTGGCCTAACGATCCCTAAGTCATTGGGCTTCACTCGCTTTCTAACGGTAAAGCCCGTAATGCATGGGCTTTACCTACCCCTCTCTGGCAAGTTCGCTTCTTCGTAAGCGAACCCTTCCCCCTGTTTACGCGAATTGTTCATGTCTCTTCAAACGAAGAAGGGAGAGATGAACAATGGAAAACGTGTATGAAGTAGTAAGAATTAAGCAGGAAATCAGAGAGGTAGAGACCAATGAAACGTATGTTGTCCGTTCGCCGGAGGATGCAGCGAAAGTAGCTGCTGGATTTATTGGGGATGAAGACAGAGAGGTCTTCTTTGTGATGTGTCTGAATACGAAAAATCAAGTGGTTGCCGTGCATCGCGCGCATGTGGGAGGGCTGAACGTCTCCCTGGTACTGCCAAGAGAGGTGTTTAAGGCCGCAATCCTGAATAACAGCGCATCGGTCATCTTCAGCCACCAGCATCCATCTCAGGATACAACGCCGAGCCGAGAAGACTTTGAGGTAACACGACGATTGGTGGAATGCGGCAAGATCCTAGGGATTGAGGTATTGGATCATGTCATTGTCAACGCTAAAGCCGGATACTACAGCATGAAAGAGAATAACGATTTATGAAAAAAAGGGAGAATTTCTCCCTTTTTTTGCTCAGTCACATTACATAATGATGTAAGGTCCATTAAGCATCCGTGCTTCTTTGACTTTGCTTTCAAAAGAGCAGTCCTTTTTATCAAGGGCTTTCATTATTTTCAGCATGTTATGTGGCCGTGCAAGCCTTCTGACGTAATCTTCTTTATTGCTTCGTTTGTTGTGTTGATAAAAGGAAGCAAGGCTATAACTTTCCACTCCGAACTCTTTTGCCAGAGTCCAAATGGCTTTTTTATTTTTTGCTGGGTCAAACAGTGAAAGCCAATCATCCATATAATGTTGTTCAAAATGAGTGGTGATTTCACTAACTAATTCTTTTAAGCGCGCTTCTTCCTCCGCTTTAATTTTCGCTGCTTTCACAGCAGCTTTTCTTGCTTCTTCTTTACAGGTTGGACAATCAATTGTTTGGTATTCCCGATGTCGGTTCCAGTCGTCTCCCTCTCCTACTTCGGTAATGGTTCCCTCTCCACAAGAACACGGTTTGGTTATACGGTATGTTTCTTCCCAACTCATTTCTACACCTCGATATACGAATTTGTTTACCCTCTCTATTATAGTTTGGGAAGTAAGAATTACAGAGGTAATTATATAAGGGATACCGCCAGAAAAACGCGGATAGGGGTAGCGTCAGGAAAATGCGGATTTACAACGTTAAGCATCTTCCTAAGACGATTCCTCCATTTTTAACAACGTTAAGGAAGTTTTAAAGGTCGTAAAGAATTTACTGATACAACCTTTTCC
>NZ_JACZDU010000009.1:0-71971 GCF_015903895.1 Fictibacillus sp. 5RED26
TCTTTTAGCTACTTTTAGATTGCCACCATTTATTTGATCAATAGCTGTTGAAAAAAAATTATGGAAAACAGTGTGAACCTCGTTCAAATTAGGATTTTGACTTTTATAAAACAAATAAGGATCTACATAAAGATTTAGATCTTCTTTTAAGTTTGGAATTAAAAAATCAACTTCTGGTTGATGAAAAGTTAATTTGAATGCTTCGTTTAAGAGCACAATAAAAACCTCCATTCCCTTCCATTTTTATATTATCATTTTTTGTCAGAATATTGAACCATATGGGGATTCGCTTAAGTGGTGCATAATAAAAAGCAATCGAGTGGCGATTATTCCCGATTGTTTTAGAAAGGATAACCCCTGACAAAAGGAGTTATTGCATTCTCATATAGGGGTAGCTCAAATTTTTATTAAATTTCACAAGGTATGCCTGTACCATTTATATTTAGGATTTTTCTTTGTGGTCGTTTTAGGGAGTGAATAATTTATTGCCTTAATCCATTAGGTTGCCCTATTAAAATAGAGGTATTCTAATTCTTAATATAAGGTTTGTGATATAATGAGGAAACAATAGAGGACGTTCAAGGGTGGAAGGGCTCAACCCCATTTTGGTTTTACCGAAAGGGGGTGATGCCTGTGACAGTTTCGGAAGCACTACAACTTATGATTAGCTTTAGCGTCTTGATAGTTGCGATCCTGTCTTTCCAAAATAAAAAGTAAAACCACCCTTGAATAGCTCGCCAGCTTAAGGTGGTTTTACTCCTGCGTTGAGCCTTTTCCTTTTGGAAATACTCTGTTGTGTATATGAGGCCATTAGGTGTTAGCTGCACCAATGGCTTCTTTTTTTTAGTATATGCAATATCTATTATTAAGATACCATAATTCTAGCACTTTGTCATACCATTAGTATAGCTAAAAACTGTCTAGCAAATATTAAAAAATAAATGAACAAAAAACTGGCGTCCTTAGCATTTTGTTTTTTGTCCAATTTCTGTATTTAACTTTTGCTCTTATTCTAGGTTCTAAGTATACAAACGTTTGTGTTTCTTTCTTTATAAGATTTTGAGATACACTATAAAACGCTCTTCTATCATTCGGAGTCATACCAAATTCTAAAAAGCCAACATTTTGCAAACGGCCATTTTTTTCAATAGCACAACCCCAGCCTAATCCACCCTTTTTATAACCTGTTATAATAATATCTTCATACTTCCAGTTAATTATTTTAAGCCATTCGTTTGATCTACGTCCTTCATAACAACTTAATGTTTTCTTGGCCACTATTCCTTCAAGATCCATATCCTTTGCTGCTTCAAATAACTGCTCTCCATGTTCTTTAATATGACGTATTTTACTTATATATCTGGAGTCTTTTAAAACAGAATGAAGTATTTCTTTTCTTTCATTTAATGGGGAATTTCGAAGATCTTTGCCAGCATAGTGTAAAATATCGAATACAACATAACTGATAATGAATCGCTTCATTTTCTCAGGTTTTTGAGTCATGAATCGTTCCATACAGAGTTCAAAATCTACCTGTTTCGTTATAGGATCGTAGCATATGATCTCACCATCAAGAATGATATCTTCTTTCACTGGTATGTCATACAACTCGGGATATTTATTTGTGACATCATTTTTGTGTCTCGTGAAAATTTTTACTTTATCGTTTATTTTACTTAATATAATTCGTATTCCATCCATTTTGGGTTCGAATATCCAATCAGGAGAAGTAAATGGATCGCTTTTGTGTAATAGCATTGGTTGTATAAACATTATAATCACCAGTAACTATTTTACATGAACAGTCTCAAACCTTATAGCATCTAGCATGTGGAACATTAAGGAAATAAAAAACCTACCTGGTAGTTCAATTTGAATGGGTTACGTCTCCTTTAATATTGCTTCTATGTTCTATAATAATAGCTCTCTTTTAATGATTACTTCTATATGTTAAAACCACCCTTGAATAGCTCGGCAGCTTAGAGGGTGGTTTTAGCCTGTGTTGAGCTTTTCCTAATGAAAAATACTCATTTCTTAACGCTATTAGACTTTTCTAACCTCTAATAGCCCTTTTATTATATGCTGTTATCAGCATTTATAAAATCCAAAAAAGATATTTTTCACCTTAATAAATAAGGTCAAACGAATTTAATTGGCTTTAATAAACTATATATAGCAGAATCTATTTGGACATCTAGAGAATCTGGATGATGCAAGTAAAAACGATAATTTCGATCGCCCATGTAAAGCCAAAACTTTAATGCTTCCCCACCATAAGTAACCGTATGAGCAATATCTCTAATGTTCTTAAAAGTGTGATAAACATTTTTGTTATTATGCTCTATTACTATATATAGGCTATCTAGGTTTAATCTGAAATAGACTAACTTACAACGCTTTTCATAACACCCTGACTTATCAAAATCAGGATCAATATCAATTGATTTACCCAAGTTTTTGAAAAGGTATTTATAAAGTTGCTCTACTTCTTTTCTTTTGCCCTCTTCCGTTTCAATACTAAATCTAGATTGTAGCGAAATCATATAATTCCTATTGTCTATAACATACAAAAAATCAGGGACATTTTGCTTAACATCAGTTGCTTTAATTGGTAAGGATAGGTCTCCATTATTCATTTTATTTTGAAAATACGCATCTTTTAGCATATTTTTCTTTTCATATTCATCTATCAAGAAAATATTCCCGATTCCTTCTGTAAAAGCAGTATAAACTTGATTTTCTTCATTATAATCAGTGATCTCTGTTAATAGATTTTTTTTGTTATTATCTTCTTCAACAACAGAAAAACTATAGATATTGTTAATTCCATAATCTAGTTGGAAATCTTTTACTGATTTAATAGCTATTTTTTCAGCAACCGAATGGTTAGATACTTGTTGATCTACTAATTTTCTATAATCGTGGTACTTTGGATACAACTTAAAAAGCACGCTTTCTAAAACCACTATTACTATCCCCTTTTATTTTATTTTTTCATCTATACTATGTATCGGAAAATCAAGGTGAACGTTAACAAAACCACCCCTATAAATCGGGTGGTTTACTTAATTCAATAATTATCTGCTAAATAATCGTTTCCAAAAACCAGCCTTACTCTCTTTTTCTTGTTCTTTCTTCTCGATGGTTTGTGTAAACTGTTTTACCAGTTCGTCTTGACGTTTTTGAATTACTTCTTCATCGATTCTTTTTATAAGATCGTCTTGATTAAAGGAGGACGCTGGTTCAGCTAGCATAGTTTTTAGTTCTGTCATTTGTTCTCTTAATTGCTTAATTTCTTGTGCTTGAACAAGCAACATTTCATCTTGCTTTTTTATGTGAATTTCTTGTGCCTTCATTTGTTGGCCAAGTTCCTGAAAAAAAGCTATCATTTGCTCCTTACCGATCGCTTTTTCAAGCATCATCACCATTTTATCTTCTTCTTTTCTCTCCAGAACATTTTCTAAAGCATTATTCTTCTCAATTTCTAATAACGCAGCCTTTAAGGAACCAGTTCGCGAGACTACTTCAGCTACCTCTAAAATTCTATCAAAATCTTTTCGAAAAAATTTCCTTCCGTCTGTATCATGAACACAAAATGATAATAACCCAGCACTTTCCCACCTTTGTAGCTTTTGCCGATCAAGTCCAAGTTCTTGAGCAACCAGTCCAACACTTAAGAGTTCATCTTCATTCATAACACGACCTCCTGATGTATCATTCAAGGTGTATTACGTAATACATCTTGAGCATGATATATATTACGAATTAATCACTAGTATACGATACAGATATTAAAATTCCTTTAAATTATATATATAAAATGTGTATTATTACTATTTATACATGCGTAATACACTAAAATCTAGTGATTATCAATTAGTTAAAATGAACTAACGTAGTACATTACTCCATTTTATAAACTTACCTTTAAATTAAAAGCTATATAAAGGCGTGCTTTTGTTAACAACATAATATAATGTTAACAAATTATATAATAACCTTTAAATAATTCTATAAACCATGTTGATTTGTGTATTTATAACTATTAAAATTGTTAACAAATTACTTTAAATCTATTCCTACTTGTGTTAATATGTTAACAAACAGCAAATATAATTTGAGGAGAGATTTAAATGAATGTTAAACGCATGAACACTGACTTTGGAAATTCTATTAACATGAATCTTATTGATGGTTATTATTTTGAAATCCCTACAAATGTCGTGGAACTAAGCAAAGAGAAAGCTGAGGGTTACTTCGTAACTTCGATTGACTCACCACAAGAATTACTCAAAAACCTCCTGGTTTCTTGCACTATTGATAATGAAGAGAGATATTTTTTAGTCGGAGAAGTTGCTGAGGATCAAATTCTTGGAAACAATCATATTCGAAAATTACATAATAAAGCTGAATCGCATATCCCATATGTTTTATTTCTTGCTTCAAATGCTTATTACTACACTATAAAAAACGAAAAAGAAGAAGATAATAAAATTGAAATTGATTACTTTTCTACAATGCTTCCTATATGGCTTCTATTTAAACTAAATAAGTTTAGTGAAATGCAACAAAAAATGGCTCAAAGATTTTTAGGAACTCATTCTGTAAAGGTTCATACACCAGGTTTTGAAAAGGAAATCTCAATTGAAGTAAATGAGAGTAAATGCAGAACAGAGAGTGAAGTAGCTAGATGGGCAATTAAGAAAACGTTCGAACTTGAAGATAATTCAGATGCAGAACAGTTTAAGAATCATGATGTGGTCATGGTAGATTTAGGCGGAGGTTCAGGGGATCTATGTTTATTACCAGCTGGTTTAAACGCCCCAAGAAGTCGTGAATCAATGGCATTCATAGCAGATATCCCATTTTTAGGTCACATAGAAAAACTAAGAACTGAAAAATTAATTGAACATTTTGATGATGTTAGAGAACTTGAAAACTTTATTGTAAAAAATATCGGCAAGACTAAGATGGAACGAAGGGACGGAAATAGTGGAAAATCTATTGATCTTGCTACTCCAATTAAAGCAGCTTTAAAAGATTGGACATCGATAGTCCTTTCTAAAATAGAAGATGCTTTTCCTTCTCCAAAAGACAAAACTTATAAATATTGCTATTTTGGTGGTGTTGCACCGGTAGTTCAAGAAGCTATAGAAGAAATTATCAAAGAAAAATACGGTTCTGACATTTTGGAATCTAATCATATTTTCTTGCCAGAAGCTCGAAAACTTAACTTGTATGGACTAGAAATTTTAAGTCGTGCAGACACATTAGTTAAGCCTTAATGGAGTGATTATATTGAAACGAAAAGCTACATTTGCTATAAGAACAGACCATATGTCTGATCGTGTATATAACTGTTTTGAAACCAAGTCCAGAAATAGAGAACTCAAAGACTATTTAATAAGCTTAGTCGAAAGAGACCTTAACGGAACCTTACCAGATCAATCATTGGCAGGTAGTATCTCCGAAATGAAAAGAGAAATGCACGAGCATTTTAAAGACTTAGCAAAAAAGATAGAAAATATTAATGTGTCATCATCGCAAAATTTTAGCAAAGAGTATCAATCAGAAAATGAAGTTATAGAAGGACAAGTCATTACAACTGAAGATATAAAAGGTACCATAGATGAAACTTATGATTTAGACTTTTAAAAGCCTTTTCAATATTTTAAAGACCGGACCTTTTTAGGAACGGTCTTTTATTTTACTTTGAATATTTTGATACCTGGTTTCTTTTTAGCAGCTTTAACAAAATCTTTTAATTGTTTTTTAGTTAATCCTAATGAAGCCGACACATTAGATTTGGGCATATAATAAAACCTCCAAAATTTAAATTGTTCGTATTTTCATTATTAACTGAATTTTTTAGTTTTATACGTTCTATCCTCTAACCTTTCTCCATATAAATGACTATCTAACAAAATAACAAAATGACGCTGACATATTTAATGAAGAGAGAGAATTTTACAGTGGGGGAGAGAGGTATATGAACTTTATTAATCCATCTTATGGGAAGAAGCAAGAAGGCGCAGCTAAACTTCCAGAAAGAAAAAACGTTCGGAAATTGAATAAAGACAAGCCTCGAAAAAAAAGATGTGATGCTAAGTTTGATATTCGTGTTTACGTCACTGAAGAAGAAAAAAGGCTAATAAAATATTTAGCTTATAAGGCTAATATGCCTGTAACTCCATTTTGTACTTTGTTGTTGAAAAAAGCTTTAACAAGGAATTTTGATTACCCAGAAGTTGAATATAAAACCTCAGGAAAGCCAGTAGAAATTAAATTAGAAAAAGAGTTTAACGACATATTAATGAATCACACTATTGATTGGGACTGTAGTAAAAGGAAGGCTTCACATAGGATTTTAACTTTCATATTGAAATTAGAGGGCGGTACTCTATTATGAGGGCATACAGCCAATTAAACATTATAGGAGAAGAATTAGATCGCATTGAAGGAGCATATAATGATTCTTTTCTCTCGAAGTTTATTGATCGGATAATAGGAATCGATAACAAAGTCTTTCTATCTATTAGTATGCCTTCCGTGATAGTGATCCGGTCTAAAACACTGTGTTATGACATCACTAAAGATATTAAAATGAAGTTTACACAAGCACATCTACTGTCAGCGTTATATGAAGATTTTTTACTATATCTTAGGAAGAGCAACAATAATCTTCATGAAATATATAATTGGCTAATTGTTCGTGATACATCTTCCGTTAAGATTAATGATTATTCGTTTAATAATGAGGTGGATAGAAAGGGTGAATGTGTAGATCGTTGCCTAATAAAAATTGGTATGGATCGAGAGGATGCATTAAGAGGAGAGAATTTTTTATTAGATTTGGAGGATTTTTATCCTGGCCATCATTTCACCTTAGAATTAATATTAGAAATCATATTTACAGATTTTATTAATGAGTATAAACAGGGTAATGTAAAGTGTATAGCCCAAAAACTAATAAAATTTACAGAAAGTAAAAGGCAATAAGTTTTTTAAAATATTTACATCTCAATCACCTTAATATAGGTGGTTTTTTTATTATATTTATGAAAAAATTACAAATATAGGATCTTTAAGTGCATTTTAGCCTAGATTTAGGGGGAAAGGAAGTAAACATGACAATCATTATGAACGCCAAAGAAAGAGATAGAATTCTAAATGCACTAAACGATGTTCAAGTCGACTTTCTGCAGCTGCACCTTAAAAGAGGAAAGAAGACAGTCTTTGCTAATTACATGGCACGGGATAAAGGATTAGTATTTCCTGAAGATGTACCTAGTGAAGAAATTGAAATACTACTTGATGAGTGGATTCTTGAGGATTATATAGATAACGGTTTTGTTAATCCTGAAACCCCTTGTGAATGCGGTAGACCACTTAGATATCAATATATCGTTAAACATAAGGGAACAGGAACTGTTCGAAGGTTTGGTATTACGCATTTTGAAGAGCATACCGGTATTCCTCCAAACCTTATCAAATTAATTATTAACGGTTTTAACTTTATTGATTATGAACCGGATGAACTGCTATATAAGATAGACACTGGATGGCAGATTCAGAATGAACTTCCGTTTATCACTGAAGATTACATATTTCCTTCAGAAATGCAACTGCATGTGAACGCCAATGTTCCACTGCTTAATAGGCAAGTTAAAAGGTTGAAACTTGCTTATTTAGCTACACTTGAAGAGGAACAATTACTTAGAAGGGAAATAGAAGTAGAGGTTCGATCAAAACAGAATGATGGTGTTGGTGAGGAACTGGATACTTGGCAAGAAACTTTTTTTGAGAACCAGGAACTACCTGCCATAGACATTGGCCACAAAGATTTTGTTATAGCTGAATATAGGGATGTAATAATGAAGTTTCTGGATCAGGGAATTAGTAGCACCAGGGTACTATGTGAGCTATTAATTAAAGAGCACGGGGCATCTAGAGAGAGGTACAGCACTAGTAAACCAAAAATTTACCCATCTGTATGTATGCACTTAGAAACTTTAGTAAAGCAAGGTAATCTTGGTCTACTTCACACAAAAAATACTGAAGACCTCTACTCCAATTAAAGTTTAAAATGTTAAAAAGGAGCTCAAGACGTATGGTTTCTCGAAAAAAGCAATTGCGTAAGAAGCAGTGGGAAGAACTTGATCTCGCGAAATTTAAACTTTTACCCTCAGCTAAACCACCTTTTTTTCATGGTAGCACTGTAAGGAAAGCAGCCCAATATTTTTGGAATAAGAAACTTCGTCCAGCAGTGTTAGAACAACAAGAGAATAAGTGTTCCATCTGTGGTTGGGTACCCGGTAAAGAAGAAGACATAAAACGCCTTCATTTACATGAGTTGGAGAATTACGACTTTCAAAATAAAGTATGCCAGTTAATAGAAATAAAACTCATTTGTAGAGATTGTCACTCGCTTCAACATATTGGTCGAACAAAATCAGTGCTTAGTAAGGAACAATGGGAAAACCTAATGGAACATTTCATTAAAGTGAATGGCTGCTCCCCAGACATTGACTTTGATTTAGTATTAGCAAAATCCATAAAAAGTGAGGGGCATTTTGAAGCCCAACGTAAAATGACTTTTGAAATGACACTAGAAGAAAGAATGAAACTTGCAAAAAAAACGGTTCGTTTCACTATTAACCCTGAAATTCCTCTTGCTGAAGAATTAAAAATGCACTTAATGAAACGAGAATTATTGTATGCTGGTAGCGATATGAAAGAGGATAAAGAAAATGACTAATATCAAAGTCATTCGAGAAGAAGGATATTATTGTAACTACTGTATGGAGGAAGTCGGGAAAGGTATCGATCGCGTTGCTGCTGTCTATGATTGGCAAAACCCCAATAAGTTGGTTGGTTATTATTGTCCCTATCATTGGCAACAAGTTTATGCTTTTGAAAAAAAACAAAAACAGGCCTATGAAAGAATGTCCGATAGATATAAAAACAATTGATAAGAGATTTAGATATAAAGAACCCAGGATCTCCTCATAGGAAAATTCTAGGTTCTTTAGCTTTGATACGCTAATCATTTCATTATTAAACTATATATTGGATATGATATAAACACTTTTTTTTGTTCCTCAGATAATTTATTAAAATTAATTTCAAATTCTATTTTACTGCCTAAGAGAATAAAAAAAGCACATAAAATTTCATTACTATGGTGACTTTGATTTTTCTGATTAATGATTTCCTCTTTTTCCTCCCAAGTAAATTCTCTCTGTCTTTTTATAGCCTGCATTTTATTTAGGAAGTTGAGAAGATCATTATTTTCCAGCTGGGTTAAATAATTATAAACATTTAGTACTAAATCTAATATCTCTTCTCTATGATTATTTTTATCAAAGTACATTAACACATTTAGCAAAAAATTATTTGTCAATTGAACTGAGTAATCATTATTATAATCAACTTGTGTTAAAGATGACTCAATTACCTTTATATTCAAATTATCCAAACTAAATAACTCAGCTGCTTCAAACATGATATAAGGGCTATGCATAGCTTTTTGAATATTATCTTTTGAGGTCACCATAATATTAAAATTTTTATTAATTGCATCTAGATCAAATAAATTAAAGACTAACCACTCTTCGTTCACTTTTAACGAGACTAAAGTTATTTTTAAATCACCAATAATAAATTTAAGAAAGCAGTTATCTACTGCTAATTTAAGTCTGGAATAATTTTTATGTATAATAGCGTCTCTTAAAATTTCTATTTTTTGTATATCCTCTTTGCCTAACAGTTTAAAATCACATTCAAAGGACACCTTTAATCTGTTAAAGGTTTCTAAGATTTCTTCTAGATAGATTACATAGTTTTCAATACGCTTTATACCATTTCCAATTCCATCAACGCTTTCAATTGGAATTTCGTAATGGTTAATGCTGATTTTCTTTTCACTACATATTTCCTGCATAAACCGACAGTCTTTAATTCTATCTTGGAGGCTACCTTGCTCATTAAATTGAATTTCAACTTGGTTCTGATCATCAATAAATTTAGGTAACCTTAATACGAAACTTTTACCGAACTCCAAAGTAATTTTCCCTTTTTCTATTACTCTAACAACCTCATCATAAATCACTTTCTCATTTAGACCAATATAAATATCAGTTTCTTCAGCAATTTTCTCAAAGTCTAGTTTGTATAATGGGATATCTAAATTAAGTCTGTTAATTCGTCCATACATATACGTTCCATACTCAAAAATATTATCTCTGAGTGTATTCTTACTTGGGAAAATTACTTTTGTCGTGTAAGAATCAAAATCTGTTGCTTTTATAGTATCGATTAATGATATCCCCTGTTTTCTACTGTGATATATAAAATTTCTCGATAGAAACTCCAGTGCTCTTTCAGTAGAAGGCAACTTTTTGAATTTCTTTGTTATAGTTTTTTTAGACTTGTTCCCTTCCATCTCATTTAGTATTTGTTTGATATCAATAGGTAACAACGATAGATAAAAAATTTGAGTATTTTCAGAATCAATTAATTCAATTACAAAATAAAAAATCCCACCATTCCTATAATAGTTATTCAGATCGGATTTATTAATAGGATACTTTGTCACTTCATCACTTATTTTTTTTACAGTTTTTCCTTTGATCTGCACAGGGACTTTACCAAACAGCGTATCCTTCTTTTGATTTTTATTATTATATAGCCAAATTTCACCGTCCCATGACGGAGTTTTGTCATTTACGGGGATCTCATCAGAAAGAAAGTCGTTTTTTAAAATTTCATTTCTTACAACTGCAACTGCAATCTCTTCTATTCTTTTACTATTCATAATCGCTCTACATCCTTCTATAAAAGTCCTTTAATACATTATTAAACAATTATTATTTATAGTCGACTATCGCAAATGTCGCTTTTTGTACCAAATCATTTTATAGGTAAAAAGTATCTTTAAACTGTTATTTCAATACAATTATAAAAAAATTATAAATAGTCTGATAAATTTGTAGAAATATGTTATTATATGTAAAAGGAGGTGATTTTAGTATGAAAAGAAAAATATTGGCATTTTTGACCGCTTTGACAATTGGAAGTTCTTTTTCACCTTTAGGAGCGAGTGCAGCAACTGGACCGGGGGGGATTTCAGAACTTACATATCTCTCTAGTAATAGAATGCTAGACTGGAATGTAAAACCCGCAACAACATGGCCATATCACTTTAGGGGATTAATCTCATATTCTGCAGGCTATTCGGGTTCTACTTCGATTTCAGGTACTGGATTTGGATGGGAAGGGGATGTAATCAATGCCCCTGGACCAAATAACGTGTATATTTATGCTACTCTTTCTGGAACTGCCTACGCAATAGATGGCGACGCATTTCGTGTCTTACCAGGTGTAGGTACATCATATACAAAAAGATAATTTCATTTCAACTCTGAGTTTACATAAAAAAAGGCTTACTTATAGTAAGCCTTTTCTATTATTAAAAATGGTGGGATCAAATTGAAAAAAATTATGATACTTATAGTTCTTATTATTGTAATATTGTTGTCTATTTATTATGTAAAGTCTCAGACAAATAAAGATTATCAGGCTATATATTTTACTGATTCAAAATCACCTCAAATCGAAAATTTAAAAACTTTAAAAGATGCTAAAATATTAGTAGTAAACGATTTTAATAAATTAAAGAAGATAAAAATTGACAATAATTCGGGTATTATTATAGATAAAAGTACAATGCAAGGTAATATGAAAGAATTAAATGAATGGTTAAAAAAACAAGTAGAGATACCGATTATTGTTGTTGGATATGGAAACCCTACATATGCATTTTTTAAGAAATTTATTTTTACTGATGAAAATAAGATTCCAGATTTCTCAGATGAAAAGTTTAAAGAGTTTTCTAAACAAAAAGGATTTTCTTTTGCATACATAGCAAAGTCTGGCGAAATATACGGAAAAGGGTTTAAGGGTAAAATAGATATTAATAATATCTCTGAAATAATTGCAAAAGCAAAAAAAGGAGAAAAAGAAGTTCAGGCTATTGTTAATAATAATAATTAATATGAAGGAGAATTCTATATGGGTGCACCCTTAATTGAAATGGTAAATATAAATAAAGTCGTTAAATCCAAAGAAATATTAAAAAACATTAATATAGAAATACATTCAGGAGATATCGTAGGCATAATTGGTCCGAATGGTGCTGGTAAAACCACACTTTTAAAAATATTACTTGGACTTTCCGAACCGACAAAAGGAAAGATACAAATAAATGGAAAAGATATTAATTACAAAGAATTCCTCTCTAATGTAGGTGCAGTAATCGAAAACCCTACAATGTACCCTTTTTTAAGTGGATGGTCAAATTTAAAGCTAACTTCTAGGATGAATAATAAAGCTGTATTAAAGGAAGAGATTGAAAGTATAATACATTTTTTTGAACTAGATAAGGATATTCACAAGACCGTTAAACACTATTCTCTTGGCATGAAACAACGATTAGGATTAGCTCAGGCGATGTTACACGATCCTTCAATATTAATATTAGATGAGCCTACGAATGGATTAGATCCAAAAGGTATACATGAATTGCGAAATTATATAAAACAGTTATGTTCTAAAGGTAAAACCATTATTATATCAAGTCATTTACTGGCAGAAATAGAAGCTATTTGTGACCGAATACTAATTATGCAAGAAGGTACTATACTTAGTGAAAATATAACAGATTATAGGGATAAAACCTCTTTATCAATAATAGTTAGTGACACGGAAAAAGCAGTAAACATTTTAAATTTACATGGTATAAATTCAGTGACTTCCAATAATAAAGAGTTATATATAGAAACTACCCCAGAAGATGTTGCTAACATTCTAAACCTTCTTTCAAAAAACAACATATTTATATATTCTACAAACCTTTCATCAATAACCTTAGAAGATAGGTTTCTTGAATTAACCGGAGGAAACAGATGAACAACTTAATAATAAACGAAAACATTAAACTCTATTATCAGCGTTCAACTCAGGTGTTGTTTGTGCTGCTATTTTTATTTGTTTTGTGTGGTGGAATAATTTCCAAAGTAGGAAGTGGGTACTTAGAAGACAATCCAGACTGGAAAGATGATTTAACTAAGTACAATAGTTTTTTGACTAGTCAGATGGAAGCGAACCCTCAATATGTTGAACCTTACACAAAAGAGATCCTTATGAATGAATACAGGATTAAAAATAACTATGAACCTATTGCTGACGACAATATTTGGGGATTTATTAATTCAATTAGTGGCAAGTTGTCGATCGCTACTATCTTTTCAATAATTATAGCCTCCAGCATCCTTACAAATGAATATAAATGGGGTACACTAAAAAATTTGTTAGTAAAGCCATACTCCAAAAGTAAAATTCTTGCTTCTAAGTTTATAACTGTACTTATTTATGCTTGTGTTCAATATTTACTTATGTTGTTTTTTTCATGGCTAATTGGTGGATTTATGTTTGGATTCTCTGGCACTTCGCAGCCACATCTATTCGTTGAAAATAATGTGGTTAAAGAGATTAATCTCTCTATGTATGTATTGATAAATTATGGATTAGATGCTATAAACCTCGTTGTACTTGCAACTGTAGCATTTATGATTTCTACCTTATTTAATAACAGTGCAATCAGTATAGGCGTGTCAATCACGATAATGTTTTCATTAACAGTACTTACAGATTTCTTTAGCGACTTTTTTTGGAATAAGTATTCTTTGTTTTCAAATCTTCATTTAGAGGATTATTTGTTTGGGGGAGTACCTAAGATGGAAGATATGACATTATATTCCTCATTATTTATAATATCAATGTATCAAATCATGTTTTTACTTATTACGTGGATAACCTTTACCAAAATTAAAAGGGATGTTTAAGAAAAGAATCTTTATTAGAATCTTAAGGAGCTATTATGTTTTTAAATAAACTTACGGTCGACAAAGGTACTAATTTAAATTTAGAAAAATATCCTTTCTCTATTCCTACTATTAAACATTTGAGCGAATATGAGTTTAAATCTAATATCACGTTTTTTGTTGGTGAAAATGGAACTGGAAAATCGACATTATTAGAGGCACTTGCCTATAAAATTGGTTTTAATACAAGTGGTGGAAGTAAAAATAACAGTTATATTAATAATCAAGATAATACTCTTGGAGAAACTCTAAAATTATCGTGGCTACCTAAGGTTTCTAATGGATTCTTTCTTAGAGCGGAAACATTCTTTCAGTTTGCAGAACACATTGATAGTTTAGCTGAAATTGACAGAAAAGCTTATATCCCATATGGAGGTAAATCGCTCTTAGAGCAATCTCATGGTGAATCATTTTTTTCACTTTTTAATAATAGGTTTAGCCATAGAGAAAAAAGTATTTACCTTCTGGATGAACCAGAAGCAGCATTATCACCTTCTAGACAACTAGCGCTGTTGCGCACTTTAAAGCAACACGATGTTCGTAAAAAATCTCAGTTTATAATTGCCACACATTCACCAATACTGTTAGGTTATCCGGATGCAACTATTGTAAGTTTTGACAATGAAGAATTAAAAGAAATTACTTACGAAGAAACAGAACATTATTTGATTACAAAGTATTTTATAAATAATAAAGAAAAATTTCTATCGGAGATATTTGAGGATCTGTAGATGATGCTGAGATATTAGTCGGTCATTATTGTCGTTATCATTGGCAACAAGTTTACGATTTTGGCTAAAATCAGAAAAATGATTATGAACGCATGCCTGAAAAGTATAAAACTATTCACGAGTATTAGAGAAGACGTTCGGCTTAAAATAAGATAAGACTTCGTATACCCATTTATTAGTGGATATACGAAGTCTTATATATTTTAAACAGAGAAAATAACGAGGAGGAACAGAATTGTTGGACAAGCAAATTATAAATGACATAATAAATGAATTTCGTAGGTTGCAGGAGCTTCTTGGTCACCAGTATGAAGAAAAAATACCACGTACTAAGGGTTATATAGAAGCTTACAGTAAATCAAAAGAATTATTGGATAAAATTAATGAATATGAAAAATATATCCTCACACTAAAAAAACTAATAAAAGATAGCTAGTAGTAATTGGAAATGGAATAAAATTCAAACTTAAGGTTAGTATAAAATATTAAACTTAGGAGGAAATAAATTGAAAAAAATTTCAATATTCTTGTTACTAACTTTAATTGTAATTGGTTTATTTATCGGTAAAGATGTCTTGGCAAATCAAAAGCATTCTTCAAGTAAATCAGAAACCCCAAGTCAGTTTTTGAAAAATAATCCATTATTGTCTTATAGAGAATATGATGACGCTACAACTAATGTGAGAGAAAAGATTTTGTACAAAGATCTAAGAAAAGTTGCAATTAGTAAATTAGGAAAGTTAATAGAACCTCGAGTTTACTCTGGTGACGGTGAAAAGTTAAACCCGAATGCAGAAGTATTCTTCTTTAGCTCAGTACTTGATGCAAACAACAGAGTTAAATGTAGATATATCGTAGTAGACGCTAGTAACAACAAAATGTTATGGGCCGGGGAAACAGAAGTATTAAAAGATCATAAGTATTACAGGGATTTGAAGAAAGCTACAAATAATGACTGACTAAAAGTCAGTCATTATTTTTTACCATTAAAAGGTTTAAAAATTCACCCTCTGTAATATCAGTTCGTTTTCTTTAGTTGTATGAGGACTCTTTACAATCCCTATAATTAAGTTTGTTTCATTATGTACCTGTTTATTTGGAACTGTAAATTTTGTCGTAAAATCTCCTAAGCCTTTAACTCTTATATAAGGTTTGGAATATCTTCTACTTTTTTCAATTTTTCTTTTCTAGTCCTTTATTTTGTATCAATTAACTCTACTCTATTGATACATTTTCAAGTTCCTGATATTATTGACTTCGGAGCGTCTCATATACATATATCAATAATAAGGAGAAATCGTTATGAAATATGGGTATGCAAGAGTATCTTCTATTGGCCAGAATCTAACTGCACAGATTAGTCAATTAAAAAACAATGGGTGTGAAATAATTTACAAGGAGAAAGCTTCTGGACGTAACAAAAAAAACCGTGAGGAGTTTAATAGTTTACTTAATACTATTAAGTCAGGTGATACAATTGTGGTCACAAAGTTAGATAGATTTGCTCGAAGTACAAAAGATGCACTTTCTACTATTGAGTTGCTTAATGACAAAGGTGTCTCTCTTATTGTACTAAATATGGGTGGAGATCGAGTTGATACTTCTACGGCTATCGGAAAGCTTATGATAACTGTACTATCAGGAATAGCAGAGTTCGAGGCAGATATGATTAAAGAAAGACAAATCGAAGGGATTGCATTAGCAAAAGAAAGGAATGTATATAAAGGGAAACCCAAAAAATACACAGAGAGACATCGCGGTCTACAATATGCACTTGAATTATTCTTTAACAGGGATATGAACAAAATGACCGTTAAAGACATAGAGTCAATTACAAATATTAGTAGAGCAACTCTGTATAGAGCAGCTTCAGAAAGAAAAAGAAAAGGAATGATATTATGAAAAGCACAGGTATAGTTAGAAAAGTGGATGAACTAGGTAGAGTTGTAATACCTATAGAACTAAGAAGAACTTTAGAGATTGATTTAAAAGATCCTGTAGAAATCTTTACCGAAGGGGATACTGTTATCCTAAAAAAATACTCTTCTAATATGACTTGCTCTATTACAGGGTCTATATCACCTAATAATAAAAGTTATGCTAACGGTAAATTCACATTAAGTCCTGAAGGTGCAAAACGTCTAATGGAAGAGTTACAATTACTCAGTAAATAACCTATATTATGCCATTAAGTAAACAAAACTTAGTGGCTTTTTTATTTAAATAATTTTTAGCGCAAAAAGGTAAATATGTATTTTTGTAGAATTTATAAATCAGTAAGATAAAAATAAAATACATAGTAAAGGTGGAAACAAATGCTTAAGAAATTAAGAATTCCATTATTGAGTTTAAGTTTACTTACTGCATTGCCCGTATTAGCAAACGCTGAAGAAGGTACTTCATCAACGGAATTTTCAGTTAGAGCTGTACCACAAAAAGATGCAAGTATTAACACCGAACAAAGTATGTCTAATTCAGATGTCTCTATTCTTACAATTTCAGATCCTTCAGGTTGGCAATCTAGAGGGCAATATTCCAATACAGTATATGTTGGAAATACACCAAGACAGGCAATCCCATATCAATCTGGTGTTAATTGGCGCTCAGCTGGTGGAAATTTCAAAGTTGAATTTACGGGTATATTAAGTGGGAACTCATTTACTGCACAACTCATGGAATATGATGCTGATAATGCTGATGATCCAGTAGGCCAACCAATTAGAATTGACGCCTTCAATAATACATTATTAGCTGAAAATATCTCAGGGTTTGTAGATGATACTGAAGCTGAATTTTATGTTCATGTTTATAATGCCTTCACACAAGACTTTATTTATGCTGAAGGATTCGATTGATAAGTAAAAAGGTGTCACCAATTGGTGACACCTTTTTACTTAATTAATTATCTTATTGTCATTACTGTATATAGTAATTTTATAAGTATCGTTTCCAATCTTCGATTTCATTTGATCAGATTTCAGAAAATCATCAATAACTTTTTCAAGCTGCTTGGCAAAATCTTTTGAATTTTCCTCTGAGCTTGATAAAGTTATAAATGCTTGTATTTCTGGGACTGGATCAATAGAATATCCTACTGTGGAGACATTATAATCTCTTTTACCCAATAGTTCTTCCCCTACAATATCAAGAATTCCTAACCACTTTTTATCTAGTTCTCTTCTCTCCATATCAATTTTCTTTATGTTTAAGGGAAGGGTTTTTAAATTATTCTTAATTAGAACATCATTAACCGTTTTCTTTAGCTCGATAATTCTTGTTTCTGTATCAGGTATGTCTATTTGAATAGTTTTAGGGTTACTACTCATTGATAGTGATAAAAATTTGTATTCTTGTTTTCTTAATTCAGTTGTAACTATAGTATGGATTTTTTCATACTCTAAATCAGCTGTCTCCCTTTTTTCCTTATCCTTTTCTAAAAGATCATCCTTAGATTCATTTGATAACATTATTTTTTGTGTATAGGCATCATAATTTCTAGCTTCCAAAATGGAGCCTGAAATTGTTTCTACATCTCCTTTAACGTCTTCAAAGTATTCCTCAGAACCCTTTATTCCAATTATGAGCTCTTTTTCAGGAACGGAAACACCTACTCCAGATATCTTATACCCTTTGGCCAATAGCTCTTCTGAAATATGAGTTACTATATCTTTTGAGCCAAAGACTTGATTAAGAAGAGGGATTTTAGAAACTACATTTGCCATTACTGGAGAAACTAATGAAGAACTCATCAAAAGTACAAACAGAATTGCTGCTGCAGCACTTATATAGAACGTTTTATTTGAGTATCTATGTTGTTCCTTTTTGCCTTTGTTAATTGCAATTTTTATTCTTTGATTTAATTTTTCCTCAGGAATCTTAACTTTGTCTATCTCATTTTTCACGTTTTCTTTTAAATATTTTTCCATTAAATACACCCCTCTTTGAGATCAGATTTCAATCTATTAATAGCTCTATGTAATCGAGCTTTAACAGTACCTTCAGGACATCCTAAGGCTTCACTTATTTGTTTTATGGTCAGGTCTTTGTAATACCTTAAAACTATTACGGTTTTATATTGCTCTTCTAAACGTTCAATTGCCTCCACTAAATCTAATTTGTCAACAAGATTTATCCTGTGATTCAAATTAAACCTTTCAATATCACTAAATGGGACTATATTCAAACGATTATTTTTCCTAATAAAATCAAGAGCAGTGTTAATAAGAATTTTAGTTATCCATGTTGAAAAATATTGAGTTTCTTTTAGCTGTTTTATTGACACAAATGCCTTATAGATTGTCTCTTGTACAATGTCCAATGCAAGATCTTCATCTTTCACATACAAAAAGGCCACACGAAATAGTTTATTTTTTTCTTCATGAATTAACTCCTCAAATGCTTTAGAATTACCTTTTTTAGCTTTGTTAATCTTTTTTTCATTTGACATCAATACACCTCTTTCTTAAACCGTTAGACATAGAAAAACAAAAAAACGTTGCAGAAGAGTAAAATTTTTTTACTTATTTTTGAATGTATAAAATGCTTCTTTAATGTTTACAGTATCTACATGATTCCTTATTAAAAATCTTTATATTAAATATTTGGGTAAGTAATAAATGTGTTTTTACAAAAGTAGAGGTGTACTTTTACAATTGGAGAGTTAGGTGGGGTCATAGTAATTTGTAAAAATGGTAGCGTACCGCGAATTAAAATATTTGTGAGTAACGTAAAAGCGACTGGACATTAATTGTCTGGTCGCTTTTGTCTTTGAATCCTTAATATCCTTAATAAAATAATAGCTACAACAAGGAACAGTAAAAACTTCAGGGCACTGCTTACTATAGAATTTAATTCAATATGGCCTAATGGTAAGAAATTATTAAAAGCTCCAATAAAGTTCATATTTTGTCCGTCTGGCATAAGCATAGTGTAGGTCGAGAAGATTATATAATTACTTGTATGGGTTAATGATTCAGCCCAGGCTTCAGTTGCAAAATAGGTAATGCCTTTTTCAATAATGTTATCGCTTTGTTCAATGCCTTTTTCTTCTACCCACCCTACAAAATCAGCTTTACTTGGATTTGTAATGACCATGATAATGAAGATTCCTATGAAAATGATTAACCGTTTCACTTGTCTACTCCTCTTTCAGTTGGTTATCTCCACTATCTCTCACTCTCTTTGTTTCTTCTATTTACTTTTTTAATTTCTCTATCAACATTTTTAATGATCTCCACACTTGGTACTTGGCTTTTCTCCTTATTTCTAAAACGATTGATTCGTTCGTCTTCACGCTCAATTAACTGTTCCGCAAATGTTAAGAACTTCTCTACATCCTGGTTGGCCAGAATGCTAATATAATTCACCTTGTCCTTAGCTTCTATAATTAATGGGGGGATTCCATGCTGAAGTAAAGAGTAGTTCATGATTAGACGTCCAGTACGTCCGTTTCCGTCTGAAAAGGGATGAATGCGCTCAAATTGAATGTGAAAATCAGCTACGATTTTAATGATGTCTTTTTTACTTTTTGCCTCTCCCAGCTGCCAATTCAAATTTCCTACCCATTGATCCATTAACTGTGGTGTTTCACTAGCTGAAGCTGTTAAAAAGTCAGCCCCTCTAATTGCATTATCTGAGGATTTGAATCTCCCTCTATCATGTTGCAACTTATTTGTAAGTAATTCGTGAATGTCTTTTACTGCATTTACTGTTAATGGTTGATTTGTCTGAATTTGATGGATAATATACTCAAACGCTTCTCGATGATTATCAACTTCATAAAATTCACGTAAATTAACTTGGCTTGGAACCGTGTTATACAAAAGGATGGAAACCGTATCCGCAAGACTAATCGTATTTCCTTCTATTGCAGTTGAATGGTGCGCCAATCTTACTAAAACATCTTCTAAATATTCTTGTGGTAAGCCTTCCTTTTTCATGCCGAATCTCCTTTCTTAATCATTCATTATTGTTTTAAAAAATTACTTCTTCTCACTTTTTAAGCGTGTAAGGAGACTATTCACAGCATCTCTAAAGATTGCTGCCTTTGTCACACCTTTTGTATTGGTTTGAATCACATAATGCTCAAGTTTATCAAATACGGCCATCTCCAAAGATACACTGAGATCTTCGTTGTAAGCTGGACGAATTCTTAATACCTCGCCTGGCACATTAGGACCTTCATATTCCTCCAAAATAAAATCCTCAATAATAATGCTTCGTTCCTTTTTAGGAATATACTTATCCAAGTCTTGAACCGTTCCAATATCCACTTTAAATGTGTTTCTTTTCATAACCCTAGGTGGGAAGGAGTTTAATGTATAACGTTCGATAAGCTTATTTAGTACATCCCTAAGAACAATGGATTTATTTATGCTTATGCCCATCTTTTGGGCTTCTTGTACAATCTCTTCTAATTTTTCTATACTTTCTGAATTAAAGTGGAAAGGATAGATTTCATTTTCACCTTCCAATTGAACGGGTAAGTCTTTTATATCTTTTGGTAATTGATATTCTTTCAGTAGATAGTTTCTAATGGTTCTGGATCTTGCTGTTTCGGGGACTAAGGTATTAAAACGATTAATCATACCTTTGTCAAAGTTGAAACTTAATCTAGTCAAAACTTAAGCCTCCTATTTCTTATTTCATTACTGTAATTATAACAAAAATGCATTATTTATTTTAAAAAAAGACCTGGAATCAGTGTTCCAGGTAAGGAAATAGCCAATATAAGAAAAAAAGTCTTACAGAATAATCATACTGTAGCCATACTTAAAAAGCTAATCAGTTTTTAAATAAAAGAGTAGGACAGGAAATTCAACTTACAATTCCCTGTCTTCCTGCCCATCATGCTTCAAATTAAGTTAATTATTATTAACCATAGACTTTTCGTACTGTAAAATTTGTTCGTATGTTAACCACTCAGGTTTCTCATCATCAGTAAAACCATTATACAGATCCTTCATTTTTGCGATCTGCTCTTTTTCATTATTAGCCCATAGATTCTTCGCATTTCTGTTTCCATAACCTAAGTAATAATCACAATCGGTTCTTAACCTATCTAATAACATATAGTTAAAACGATTTTCAGGGCTTGGCCTCTCCACAGTTTGGATAAAACGAACTTCTAAATCACTGTTGATAGGGAAACCAGGTTCACCCTCAAAAACATTTCCGCAGCAATATAACGAAGGGGTTTCGTCATTCCCAAGTGTGATGTCTTTATACAGCTGATTTGTTTCAATACACTTATATACGGGTCTATCCCAATCATCCACACCCATTAACTCCATAGTTCTTATGTTCCTATTTTCCGTTGTATTTTCGTTCATTATCCTTTTCTCCTTTAAGTCGTTTTATGTTTCTAAAATGATATAAAGATACACCCTTCATTTAAGGTAATCTGCGCTCTTTGTGGTAAATTAAAAGGCGTTCTGTGGTGAAGTCAAAAATGAGCCCCTCATAGTTTTCTTTTATATCTGATAAAGAAAAGCTTTCCTTAAACTCTTTTTCTATTTGGGGTACGATTATTGAAATAAAATCTTGTATGTTTGTAACCTCTATTTCTTTTTGGGAGATTAATTGGCCGGCACTATAGCAGATGTCTTTTTCCAGTTCGAAAGATTGTTCCATTATGTTCATATTCCTCATCCTTTATCAGGGAAAGCCTTAACCGGCTTTCCCTCTTATTTTTATCATTTAAATCACTTCAAATTCATAAATTCCTTTCGCTGGTATGAATTCAAGTTTTCCTTCTATGGTTTGAAGCTCTATCAGTTCATCACCATCTGGATCTAGAAAAATTTGATCAACATACCCTTCGTAAATGTACTCATCTGAATAATTAATTCGATAACTTTTTCCAATCTTAATTGTCCCTTCGAACATAAAGGATGTATGGTTTTGATAATCGGTATGATGTCTCTCAATCGTAACGGTATTCATATTCTTTCTTTCTCCTAAACTTTTTTTCTTATTATTAGCTATTTCTATTTAAGTCTTCTCTATTCTGCCGAGTTCCAAAGTACTTCTTGAAAATCAATGGGGAATCTCATTCCATTCGCTTCTTTTATGACGAACCATTCACTATGAATAGCTGTTAACGTACCGCCATATGATTGATGTGATGTTCTTATTAATAACGAAGTTCCAATCGGTAAATTACTAATAATACTTTTTTGATTTCTCATGATTAGCACCTCCTTCTATAAATTAATTATACCTGATATACATTAAAATAACAACACTTTAATGTAGATTAGGTATAATTAATGAACTGTTTTAAATCAGAAAAAATATAAAGAGCGTCATCCAAAAATGGATGACGCTCTTTAAGTACATGAAAGGGACGGAAGATATGATCTAACATAAGATAATTTCTTCTGGTTGGATAAAACTTCTACATTTTTCTTATCGGCAGATTGCAAAGAATCCTAAGTATTTTACACTTGATTAAATAGCGAATTTATCTTTCGTTCAGCTTCTTCTCACTTTACATGCCATAGGTAAGTTGTTGTTTCTTACTTTCAACTTGTTTAGGCTTTTTTGTGAGAATCGTATAGCCTCGATCCATCTTTTTTTGATTGTTTCTTTCTTTTAACTTGTCGTTCCAGTCTTTTATGGACTCCTGCACAGGGAGGTATCCTAGGTCTTCGTATGCTTCATGGTACTTGACCACTTTTCTTTGCATTTTCTCCAATGTATCTAAAGGAAATGAAGAGTAGTGTAAAACAGCACTTAAATCCACCGTACCGTGTGTAAGATGGTTTGAAAGAACTTCTGCACACTTTTGGATGGAAGACACTAAATCGATTCTCTGAGGCTTTTCTCCGGCTTCTAACGGTTTTCCAAAGAAACGGCCATAACCAAAGTCATTGGATATTTCATTCGTCTCACTTAGATTGGTTTCTGCTTTATGAATGGCCGCAATCTGCTTCCAATCCACTCTGTATGCAATAGCTGCGTCCTGGTACATCGGAATGTATTCTTTTGGGATCTGCGTGTCATTAGGAATCAAATTCTGTAGATTAATCTCTTGGCCATCTTTTGCCTTCATTGTCATCTGTTCCATCTTATCAACGAATTTATGTCCGGCCACATCATTGTCTACACCAAAGAATATCCCGTTCACCGGCAACGTTCCCCTGGATGCAGCTGTATGATGTATCATATTCATCACCGTTTGCCGTTTTAGTCCACTCATTGAGATCAACCGGCAGTCTTTTAGATTTTTATTTAAGGACCAATAGCTTAATAAATCGATGGGACTTTCGAAAAAGTAAAGTGATTTGGGCAATCCTAAAGATACGTTAAATCCATAATGAGCTTCGGAATTCTTACTAATTTGCTTGAACGTTGTACGCTTTCCATTCCCATTGTTCATGGCCACGGTTCCCTGAAGATCTGCTCCTACACACTGACCCGTTGAGCCCCAGACAAACACACAATTCTTTTTTACGTCTTGGCGAATAAGTCCCTTCTTAATTAAAGCTGAAACGATTTGGCCATCGATGCCTCTCTCTTGAATCAAATAGTCTTCAACCGCAGCTGTAGAAGTATCGTGTTGGATCTGATAGACATATTCTTGCGCCGGAGCCTCTTCGAAACGCTTCTCCATCCCCTTTTGATAGTCATTTGAGGTAAGCATCTTAACGGCTTCAGGAAACGTTTTATCAAAGAAGGTTTGAACAAAGACGATGGCGTTTCCCGAGATACGTTGTGAGTTCCAATGGAAGACATTTTCTTTTCGATCGATGACCAAACTATCATGATCGATTCCGAAGTAATAGCGTTCAGATTTCTTTTCAAGCGCATAGCCCATCTCTTCACAAAGGCTCACGATATCGACGGATGCTGCGCCTTGAATTTGTTCATCGCTCATTCGTTTTTTCATGTGTATTCCCTCCTTAAAATAAAAAAAGGTGAAGACCTATGTGGGCTTCACCTTCCTTGTTCATATTCCATTTCTTTTTGTAGTCGCTGATATTTACGTTTGTTCTTTAAGCTTTGATAATCCACATCAAGCGCTCGTTTTATTTGATACAGAGCACTATTTCCTAATCGGCCCTGGTACTCAGAGTGGAAGGACTGAGGGGCTTTCCCATCAAGAGAACGGTTTTGAAAGGAAGCTCTTTCCTCCATGCGGATCTCTTTCATTTCCTTTAACATGGCGTTCCCAAGTTTCGTGTATAGTTCATGATGTTTATTCTCCCGGTATTCCTCGTACCGTTTGACCTCAATTTCACCGTCTCCATACACGTCTTTTCTAAAGTTCATCTCCTCTTTTAACGCTTGATCGAGCTCTTTAAAATCGGCTTGGTGATACTTTTCGATATACATCGTAATCAGCGTGTCGATCTCCGGTCTTACTTCCTTAATGGCATTGTTATTGTATTTCCACAGGCTCATATCTGAAGGAAGTTGTGTATACACTTCGTTGTATTTCTTCATTAGGAATCGATCTTGTTTGGTTCTAAATTTGTATCCTTTAGGAGCGATTCGATCGTGGATCAGTTCCGATATTTTGGTTAACTCCTTGTCACGATCCAACAGAGAGTTGGCTACTTTGCTTTTGAATTTATCTAACGTTGTTTTTTTGCGATTCCCACGTCTAGCTTCGTAAGTTTCTCCCGTCTTCTTATCTGTATAGATGCCGTAAGGTTTCGTTGGGTGTGGTTCTACGATAGCAACATGAACGTGTATGTTGTCCGTATTAAAATGGAGGGAGGCAGCCCAAACCGCACTCTCCTCCATGCTCTCTTGTTGGAGAACAACATCCATTCCTTTTCGTACAGCTTGTTGGATGGCACTCTCATTGATCCATCCGGTTTCTTCTTTATAAAACCCATTATTCTCTAGCCATGCATTATCAAAACTAATCACATCCTGCCACATAACGGAGTCATTCTCCTGGGCGGTTTTGAAAATAAGTTTTAACTGATCCTTCTCTCGTTGAGTGAGATGATCTTTATATTTGGTGAAGATCCCATTACTCTTCTCTGGGTTCTCCATGTATTGGTTGTAACCGTCTAGCTGATTCACATTATACGTTTCAAATTTCTGTGAGCGAGTGGCTTCGTTTCGATTAATATAGTTCACGTAAGACGTAAATTTTTTTGACTTCCCCGATACATATTTTGATACGAGCACGACACCTGGACTTCCCATGCGATCACCTTACATTCATTCGGTTTTTAAAATAAAAATCAAGGTGATTGTTGAAATCACCTTGAGGATCTACAACTTCATATGTGGTTCGTTCATTCTTTAGTACATCGTAGTAAAGCTTTGCGACCATCTGCTTGTTCAATCGACCCGTACCTATTCCTAAAGAAGGAAGCGAGATCTTCTTACAATTGAAAGCTCGCGCAAGATTCACTATGTTTTTCAGGCACGTTTCGACCGTTTGTAAAGAAGAGGTTTGCCCTGGCTTGTTCATTGTGACCGCATGAAAGATGTAGTTGGCTTTCAAGCCTCCGGCTGAAGTTATGAAGACGCCTCCAGCATTCATTTTCCGTTGAGCTAATACCTGTTTTGCTTCTCTTTCAATCGAACCTTTTGTCGCAAAATGAAGAGCTTCAGCAACCCCCGGAAACTTGATGTACTTACCAAGAAATCCGCCCATGTACCCGACTCCGTTTGAAGCATTCACGATCACATCAGCCTCACAGTTTTCTATAAGACCTTTCTTAAGTTGGATCACTGACTGGCTCTCCTTTTTTCTCACGTTCGAGTTTCTTTTGACGATAAGCTGCGATGTCACCTTCTACTTTTTCTCTGGCTTGTTGAAGGGCTTTCGTCTCGACTAATTCTGTCGTGACATAGTTCTCTTGGTTATTCGTTAAGATGTATCCGTTCCAAAGTTCTAGACTAATTCGAGCGTTCTTGTCAGCGTATCCGGTTCTAACTCGGATCACGTCCAGATCTCTCTTGAATCGCTCATAAATTTTTTCGACTAGCAGCTCATCATAATTGTTCAGCAACTTTTGAAACAACTCATGTTCTGAAAAAATTCTCTCGATTGTTTGGTTCATGTTTAAGTTATACTGGGCCATTTTTTTGTTTAAATAGGCAATCCCATAATCTGATTCTTCCTCTTCACTAAAACGTACATGTTTACTTACCATTCTTTATCATCCTTCCTCGTTCATCCGAATAAATTCGTTAATCACTTTTGTGTTATGTCGAATCACCTGAAGACAACTCTTCACGAGCTCTTCATAGTCCGTTCTTATCCCTTCTACTTCTTCTGCGATCACATGCGTGTCGAGAAGTTTTAGCAAATATTTGTTCTTGGAAACGCCCGCAGCCTTCGCTTTGTCTGTGAGCTTTTGATTCGTCGAAGTTGAGATATCTTTGATTGTTAAGTGGGCCATTTTTTCAAAACCTTTCTTCGTTAGATTGAGCAAACGCGAACTTTAGTCTTCGAAAGATCGTTTATTCTTTCGAGTCTGGTAGCGATAGCTACCAGACGTCCTCCCCTTCGAAAAGAAGGGGAGGCGAAAGCAATAAAGAGCATAAGGGAAAACTGCAACCATTTCATGGTTGAAACCGCAGTGCGGTTTGTTTTTTTGCGGTTCCACGAAATCATAAAATAATACCAATCAGGTATATGAAAATCTTACGAAAATACCACCCAGGTATATGTTTTTCCTGATAAAATACCAGTCAGGTATATCAATTTTTAGAGATAATACCTATCTGGTATACATAATGAGTGGTGTTTTACTCGTCATTTTCGGAATAAAACTATCATTTCACTTCTAGTTCTTGCTTCTTTTTCTTGAGATTTTTTATTCGTTCTTGCTGCTCTTTTATCAGCTTCTCATGATCTGTTTTTTCTCTTTTGTAACCTTCAATTTTTAAAGTAAGTGATGAAATAGTTTGGTTTACTTCTGCTTTTTCTGTTTCTGTTTTGTAATCGAGTTCTTCTTTTAATGACTCTATTTTTTGTTGTAACTCGTTCTGATTTTTGTTGGCTTTTGCAATCATTTCTTGTTCTTCTTTAATGATTTTTTCTGCATCTTTCATTAACAAATTTGTATACTTCACTTCATAAAATGCATCTTTTTGTGGAATGAATCGATCATGTTTTTCTGTTTTGGCGGAAGAAACATAGATTTTTTGGTCTCCCTTCATCACACTTTTTGATTCGTTCTTATCATAAAAATCAAATGAAACACTCTTCCATTTGTCCGGTAAACCATGAACGAAAATGACATAATATTGATCGGTAATCTTTACAATTTTCTTCTTATATACAACTTCTGTATCTGATTTTTCTTTTATGTTTACACCAAGATCAATCGGAATTCCATTTCCCCTTTCTTTCACTAAGACATTGATCTCAAGTAAGTTTTTACTTTCATAGAAGTCTTTGCTCGCCACCTCAACATCCATTTTAGAGAATGAAACCGGCGTTCGAAGAGCTGTATCTTCATGAGCTTTTGGCATATTAAATAGCACTCTACTAGAAAAAAAGAATAAAAAAAGAAAGCTGATAGAGAAGACCATCAGCTTGTACTTAGTTCCGTTTTTCTTGAATTTTATTTTTGAAAACAACTCGTTTTACACCCCTCTTTTTTACTGGGTTACACGAACAATGACGCCATTATAGGTGCCTTTCCAGTAACTGTTTTGCATCGATGCCACTCTTACACCACCGGTGTCTTGGCAGTTTAAAAATTCGCCATTCCCTAGATAGATGCCCACGTGTCCATTTACTTTATAAGTATCAAAGAAAACTAAATCGCCTCGTTTGATATCTGAAGGATTCACACGGGGACCTTTATTTATTAACGTATCCGTTGTCACTGATGAGAGTGGTCCAAGGTTCAACCCAGCTTGTGAAAAAGCATAGTGAATGAAGCTACTACAATCAAAATGGCCCCGTGCAATATCACCCTGATTACGTCCTCCACCGAACACGTACGTTGAACGACCGATGAACTTCGACCCCTCTGAGATGGCTTTCTCTACCGTCTTATGACCTCCTGGCAACGGCTTTATCCCTCCGTTTTCGGAACCATCATTCGCCACTAAATACCTCATCACATGTGACACATATAACTGGTCGCCATACTTCCACTGGCCATTATCCCGTTTCCTTCCCCCACTCTTCATAAACGCGAATTCTGCAGCATTTGCTTCCGACCAACCACCGTGAGTATTAATCGCCCAAGGGATAAAACCATAGCCATAATTGTATCCCTGAAGGCTAGTTTCATTGACGTTTTGCTTGGCGTTTTCCTTCGCGTATTTGTATCCGATTGAGAAGTACTTCACACCAACTTCAATCGAGTAATGAGGATCTGTAATAGCATTAGGCGGCAGCCCTTGAGACTCACTTGACTGCATCACATCAGGGACTCGTCCTCCACTTTCTTGCATCATGATCGCGAGGATTAAGTTTACAGTCTCGGGTATTCCATTCTTCAAACATTCCTCTTCCACTTTCGAACGATACTGTTCGACTTCAGGAGAAATATTAATAGGAGAGACGCCTTCAAATGATCCTCCGTTATTCGAATTCCCCCCTACTGCACCAAGAATCAGGAGGCTAACAAATAGACCGATAAACACATAAGCGCCCACAGAAGACAAAAGGAGAGCCAATAGTTTCATTAGCACTCCTTTAATCAATTTATTCTTCATTTGATTCTAAGCTCTTTCCAAACAGTGCGAAATAGGAGATCTTCCATTCGTTGTCTTCGCGCACAACATTAAAATGAAATTCAACACCAATCGTACTTAACGGTTTCTTCTTTTCATCGAATAGTTCGGCTGTCGTTTTCGCAATGATTGTGTGGTTTTCTCCCATTCTGAGGTAGTCTTGCAAGCTAATTTTAGTTACCTCTCGATACGCATGTATAGGCACTTTTGTGCTTTCATCTTCGGTTTTCTTTAACTCCTCGTAAAAGTCACGTGAGAGATATGGCTTAGCATCCTCAAGGCTTTTAAATCGATTGTTGGCATCATAGGTATAGTACGCTTTTATAAAGTCCGTGACCGTTTCCCCAACTTCTTCTCGGTTCTTTTTCTTGATTGCTGCCTTTTCTTTTTCATAATCGCTCATGGTATCTTCCTGAACTCCGGATTCAATAATTAAATCATTGGCAGTCTCCGTCTTTTTCTCCTGAACAGGTTGTTTCTGTTGGAAAAAAAATAAAACCACAGCTGTGATAAATAGCACAACTGTGGCCAAATAAATCCTTTTGAGGTTCTTGTTCCCTTGTCTATTTTTCATCCCTTGATCTCCCATCATTAAGCTCCTCCTTTGAATAACGCTAGCTCTTCCGGTGTAACTTCTACGGTCATTACTAGGTTCTGATCACCAGCGATAGAAAGAACACAATTTCCTTTATCAAACGTTGGCATCATCCCATATTCCATGTCTGTCATTTGGTCACCAAAGAGATTTTTTATTAGTTTCATGGAGGTCGCGTCTTGTCTGAAGATTGCTTTATACTGCGTCAATCCGAAGATCTCAGAAAGCTTATTAGAAGCAAGCGCCATCTTTTCATTGGCTACGTTATCAGCCTTAGGAAACATTCGTTCCATACGCTGCGTTGCCAGGACAACTCCCCCAAAAAATTTCCTTGCTTCAGACATCAATGTTACAAAAAAGTCAGCTGTAAACGATTTTTCCATGTTAAGAACGTTGTGACATTCATCTACGATAATTAAGAATCGTTTGATATCCCACCAGTGCTTAGTCTGGGTGTCATAAGCGTCTTTTTCTCTTCTTCCTGAGTGCATCATATTAGCCCATATTTGAGTAAGTGCATTGAACACCTGGATATCAAAAATCTCCTTTTTTAACTGCGAAAGATTCCCGATGTCATAAAATACAATCTGTTCATGAGTCATGTCTGGAATCGTGGTACACCCATCAAATAACTCCCCGTACTGCCTCACGAGGTTACCAATAGATTTTGATATATCACCGATTCTTCCTTTGAAGCGTTCGTCTTCTTCCAACTGATAACGTTCTAAACAGTAAGCATGAAATTCAGACAAGATTGGGTAGTCTTCAGCCGGTAAATTCGTAATACGCACGTCACCAGAATAGTCCCACAGGTTTTTAAAAACATAAAAGTCATAAACCAGTTCGTCAAATTGTTGTTGTTCAGCGTCTGTACTTTTAGGATTTAACATGAGGTAGCACATGTTAAGTTTAGATACATGTTGTCGGAAGGAAGCAGCTTCATCAACTTTTAATTCATTCTCACCCTCAGTTGAAACAGTAGGGAATACTTGAAAAAGGTTAACCCTTCCTCCTGAACCGTCCAAATTTATGGTCTTCCCACCAAAATCTTCTGTTACAGCTAAAAACTCTCCTGACTTATCAAAGCCTCTAATAAAGTTTCCTTTTAATGCATTATCACGTAAGATTTTTTTCAAAAGAGTTGATTTACCTGATCCCATATCACCTGATACAAAAAGGTTATAATATAGACGTTTCATCGTCTGATGAAACATATCCCAGTAGACTGTTCCTCTTGTTCGAGTGTAGCCATAATAGGCTCCTGTTGGGTCCTTTAAACTCGTTTGATCGTGCGCAAATCCAAGGCCTAACGCTTCAGCCGGAATCTCAATACCAGGCCTCTTGTTTACGAGCTTTTGTTGAGATTCATAATCTAAGAACTTCGCTTGCCATTCTTCCTTTTGTTCATCTAGAAAAACAATACTTTTGTATCCATCGCTATCTAAAGACTTGCATATCTTGTTGATCCGTTCTTCAAGTTGTATTTGAGTAGGTGCGTTAATATAGATGCGAACGTGAATACGTTTAATCACTTCGCCTTCTTTGTGTAAAGCTAGTCCCAGTTCTCGCAAAGTTTCAAATTCTTCATTCGCTACATCATACTGACTCTGATTTTTCGCGTTATCCCGTCGAGATCGTAACTCTTCTGTCGAGTGAGTAACCTTCTCTACATAATTCACGTCTTGCGTTGTAAACGTATCAACCGTCACGATCGTATTCTCTAAACTCGTAATCTCATTCAACCAAAATTCGGTAAAGACGTTCGGGAACCGGTAGACATGAAGACAAGCCTCGTACCCATCTCCTTTGCGGTTGTAATACTCCTCTTTAAAGGAGATGCCTCCCATAGGCTGCGTCTCGTAAATCAGTGCGATATCTTTTTCTACGCTCATTGCTTCACCTTCTTGTCCTTAATATGGAAGGATGAGGCGTGTAGTGGATTAATAGAATGATTCCATTCTTCTAAATGAATCTGTACGCCTCCAAGTCGCGAGGATTCATTTAAATACGAATCTAATAGTTGTTTAGAAATATAACGCTGTAATGGCCCACTATTATAACCGCAACCTAATGTACCTGTTACTACAGAGTTAACCGGACATTCGTTTAGTTGAATTTTGATCCCATCTCGTATCATTGGATTATCATCTATCGATATTAGTTCTTTACACATTTTCCTCATCCCCTTGTATTGTGATTGTTTAGTCGAAACAAGATTTTTTCTTTCTTCCGCATGGGTACCGTATTTACTCCGAGAAAATTATTAAATCTCCTCACTTGTTCCAATCGCTTCTGAAGTTCTTCCACACTTTTCCCAAATACAAAAAGGTACGTATCACGCATCTCATAAGTTTTTTCAATATGCTTCAGCTTTTCTAACTCTGTGTGTAACGCTTCTAATTGAGCCGGGTTAGTCGTTCGTTCGATCTTGTGTTTAAAGTAGTCTTGCTGCTGTTGATTGTCCTCTGGGAAGTTCATATACACTTCCTTAATCGGAAACGGATACTGCTTTTGAAACTTCCAGTTGTTTTCGGTCACAAACTGAAATTCTTGTTCATCCATGAGAAACAGATCGTATTTACGAACGTCTAGGATCTCAAAATAAACAACCGTCGCACCAATCTTACTTTTTATGAATTCTTCTTCCGTAACACCACATACGGGATATACTTTATTGATCTTATTAATCTGCTTCGTAATTTTCTTTTCTTGCCTTGTTTGATTAGGTTTTTTGGATTCTTTCACCTTTACAGCGTCAAACTGCATCATCTCCGCCTCCTACATAAAAATCCCTATCCTCTAAGGACAGGGATTTATACACCTTTCGGTCTTTCTTTAACACAATCATGGCCGTCTGATAGTTTTTCTTGTGTGGAACATTCGAACTCGGTAACAACAATACATAAAGTGAGATTGGAAATAAAGCAACGTAAGGAACCTCTAAAACCGGAAGAACGATCCATTTGGTGATCCATCCGACACCTAAACTAGCAATAATAATGATTCCGTCTAACACCGTAAGCTTAGACCACTTAGCACTTGCTTGAATCTCCTCTGGCACTCGTAACAATCTTCTCAAAGCTAGTTACCTCCATTCTTGTTTAAAATCGAATTTTTCGACATATCGTACGTTTTCCTCATATTCTGAACCGGTGTAGAATCATATACCTTTTGTGCAGTTTCTGCGTACTTATGAATCGCTGCATCACCAAGTGTAAGATTAGTAGATGGTTTTGGCGTTACCGATTGATCAAAATGTTGCTTCGCCTGTGTAATATAAGATGGCATATTCACACGAGGCGACATTACTCCGTTTCCACTAGTAGCGCCTCCTTGGATTGGTGAGAATTTGGCTGAAGGCTTATAGCCGTTCCCTCCCGATAACGGTGAGTTCTTCTCGACTTTTGAAGCGAGTGGATGTTTTGCCATCGCGTTCATACCTGAAGGCGTTGTATTCCCCTGACTTCCTGGTTCTTGCATACCACCAAGTGGCGTGTTGTTTTGGCTATTTGTATTACCGAGCGCAACATGTCCACCATTTGGTGCATTTTGACCTTCACGTTTCTGGCCATTCGAACTTCCTGCACCTGCTAAAGGTGATTGGTCGACCTTAGAGGATGTTTCTGATGCACCTCCATTTGGAGATTTATTTTCTGCTCCTAATGGAGTGTTGCTTCCAGAAGGCGAGCTTTCACCAGATGGATTTTTGCCTTCTAGTGGTGTATTTGCTTGTTCTGAAGTATTGTTCGTTCCACCTGTGTTTTTGTCTGAACCTAATGGTGTATCATCTTGAGCTTTTGCGGCCATTCTATTCTCTTTAAATCCGTCAAGGGCTCCTTTCACACCAGCGCCAACCGTTGCACCACCAACAGCTGCCTTCCCAAATCCTTTTGCTGTTCCTTTGGCCATCTTTCCAACTGTCTTGGCACCCTTCCCAATTGCATTCGTTGCCATGCTTGCCGTTTTAGCTGCACCCATCACACCCATAATGGATCGACTGGCACTCTTTAACCCGGCATCGATGCCAAACAATTCTTCAATGATGTTCGGACCATCTATAACAAACACACCGGCCGCAAGAAGAATGAAGATTTGAACCGGCTTTGATATGTCTGTATCGACAATAAAGTCTACAAATATTAAATAAAAGTTAAGCAACAACATAATGACATAAAGAATAATAAACGTGTTTCTAATTTTTTCTACAAGCTTTTTATTTCGTTGCCCCGTATCTATATCAGTCATGGCTGTAGACATCGTAAAGAGCTTTAAAAAACCAAGCTCAATAATGAGTTGAGTTGTCTTGAAACCTGTAAACAGTAGTACCAAGCATACCGTCAACAGCTCGATAATCATGTAGACGGGATGCCATGAGTAGCGATAGTAAGCCTCGTCTTCAGTAAAGAAGTTAGATTCGAGATCTTCTAGCTTGTACGTTCCTGAAGCATCATTTACTTTCTTTTGTAACATCTCTTTTCCACCTTCAGACAAAGGAGAAGAGGATAGGATACCTCCGGTGTCTACCGTTTCTGTAATATCAAGAAGACTTATACTCTGATCACTTTTGATGTAGTTACCAGGAGACGGATTAACATTTTTCCAACCACCTTTATCTAACACATAGATGTCTGTCATATTGCTTTGAATGATCTTTGTAGACTTTTTCGATTCAGCTTCTAATAAACTTACTCCTTGAGAGACTAACTTCTCCATCTGAAGCATTGACCAAGGGAGTACAGCAATTAACGTTAACGCTAGTAAACTATTTGTGATGTACTTACTTTTATCCGTTTGATTGAGGATCATAATTTTAAATCCTAACCACAACAATGCTAGTGATGCGATCGCCACAATCACTAGATCATACTTATCGATCCACTCATCAATGACAGCACTATCAAAGAAATTCATAACAGAGTAGATCTCCTCTAACGCCCCTGAGAGTGTGTCCACACAGAGTGCTAACCCTCTAATGATTAACCAAGCGATAATGCGAAAGGGTGCATTTAACAAGTTAGCCAGTGATAGATGATCCCGAAAGTCTACGAGGGTATCAATCATTTGTTCTTCGCTCATATTCCCCACGCCCCTTCCTTAAACAAAGTATTGCTCGACCTTCTGATACAAAGCTTGTTTCTCAGGTGATGAGAAATAGGTTTCGATTTCCTCTATCGTCTTTAGCCCTTCAAAATAAGCATACTCTTGTCCAGACAACGTTTTCTTTACGATAGCCTTGATTAAGATATATTTGTCCTCCGTAATCACTTCTAAAATAGGAGTACTCGTATCGATTACACCTTCTATTTGATTCATAAAATCTTCTTCTCCTCTCTCTTCATAATCCAAAATGAGTTCACTTGCGAAATTCTCTGCTTCAGGAATAAGTGTTGCCGCAACTTCCACCATTACAGGTGGCTGGATGTCCTCTTGTTTCTTCTTATTCTCAGCTTTATTATTTGGTGGTTCTTGCTTTTCAACAGCTTCTGACTCTTTATCCTTCTTCTTTGTTTTTGCCTCTTTTTTCGGCTTCGTTTTCTTCTCCGGCTTTTCTTTTTCTAGATACTTTGTATTGAACTGGATGAGGAGACTATTCAGATCAAGGCTTTTGTGTTCAGCTTCAAGTCCCATTTCATCAAAGGCAATGGGATTGTTAAAACGCCCCATCAAATACTCATATCGATGCAGCATCTGTGTTCCGGCTTTTAAAGAAGAGAAAATGGGAAAGGGTTCAATTCGTTCATTGTCTAAATCTTCTCTTTTCTTGGTTCGAACGAGTACCCATTCACCTTTTTTAAGCCTCCTCAGTTCATCCGGCATCATTAGCGGACGTTCCTCTTCTTTTTCGCTGAACGACTTATCAAGGCTTAATGGTTGTCCAGAACGATCAGAGGACACAACCGTTTTTGTTCCTAGCTTTTTACTAAATTCTTCTGCGTCTTCGAGCTCATCAGACATGATATAGATTTGATTTCCACAGTTCCCTGTGATGGCTTTTGCGGCCTTGTCCCCATACTTCTCAGCGATTTGTGCAATGTTCTGAATCACGAGACAGTAGAGTAGACCACGGCTTAATCCAACGGCCAGTGAACGACTTAATCCTTCAATGGCCGGAATGTTGGCCACCTCTTCAAACAAGTGTCTCACCCTTCGAGGTAACTTACTTTCCTTAGTTAGGGTGGCTTTTTCAGATAATACAGCAGCAACTTGGGACAAAAATGTTGAAATGATACTGTAGTTAGAATCGTCCCAGTCTGGATAAACAATAAATAAAGCGATTGGTTTTTCACCAAACGCCAGGTCTTCAATATGGAAGGTTGTAGTCGCGGTCATTCTTGCAATTGTATCGTATGCATAGTTCTTCAGCTTTGCCATCGTTCCCGTGAAGATCCCCCCTCGAGTGACACCTTGAGAAAATTGAATCGTTGCATACTGTAATTTTGCTGGGTGATTGGCCGGAAGGTTTCCAAAAAAGTAATCGAGTTTGGTTTGTCCATCTTCATCGGGATTACTTCCTAATTCACTGAGCATAACCGTTACAGTGTACATCGTAATATTCTCAGGCTTGTTCGCCGTTAAGCTAATATCACAGACGGCTAAAATTAAAGCATTTACTAAGGCGATGGAACTCTCTTCCCACATTGGATCTTTGGCATTAGGGTTATGAAAAAGGGAATATGACAACGTATTACACAGCATCTGTGCCTTTGAATATTCCCCTTTCATATAGGCTTGTTTAATGAGTTCAAGTGGGTTGTACCCAATACTTTGATAGGGATTTAACAAGTTTAAGACATGAACATCATAGCCGCGCTTAATAAACTCTCCTCGCGTATTCTTGAGCATGTCCCCTTTAATATCTGTCACAATAACAGAATCCTTTTCTTCAGCCCTCATAATAACGTCGAGTAAAGGGTACGAAAACATCTCCGTTTTACCAGATTGTGTAGAGGCAACGACTAGCGTGTTCGTGTTATTTGGATCTATGTACAATTCATCCTCGTAATGAGTTACAGGGATTCCGGATTTTCCTTCGTAGTCCTCGTCATTATCTTTAACCGCATGATAGACTTCTTTCACTTCTTCCAGTGTTGTCCACCTTGCGGTTCCTTTTGTGCCTTTGTTGATGTCTTGAAACGATCTTCTGAGGTTGTACGCTTTAAGTGAACAAAAGAAGCCCAAGAAGCCGTACACAATTAGATAAACAAACCAATACTCCCAACGGAAGATAAGTGGCCATTCGGCAGATAGCATTGACCGAGGATCGACCGGATTATCTACGGAGTAGTTTTTAAATAAAGCCAAGTAGTTTGGAATGTTGAGGATAAAGTTTAATAAAAAGTTAACTACTAGTGTGCCACTTATAAAGGTAGCGACAAAAAAGGCTAGCAGTGTATACTTATTGGCTAAGATTTTCTTCCATTGTTTTGACTCTTTATGCATGGTGAATCCACCTCATTTCAGTTAAGAAATAAGAGGATAGCTTTTAGCCATCCTCGTTTTATTTGTACATTTAGGGTAGTAATGTCTTTTCGAATTCTTTAGAAATACTAGGCTTTTTTGCTTTATGAGGAATAGGAATAGTAAAGGAAAGAGGTGCTGTTTGTTCCAATACTGGTTCATTCTCCTTACTTACCTCTCGTTCCAGTTGTTTGTTTCTCGTCTCCTCTATTGTGCTGACCATATCTTTCACGGTCTTATGAACGCCCTGAAGGAGATCTTTTTTGTTCTCTAGTTTTGCACCCTTTGTCCATTCATGAAGGTAAGGCAGCGAGTATTCCGTTGTATCAAGTCCAAAATAAGAAGCAACACTCACCGCAACTAATTCCGCCTGAAATTCCTTTTCCGGCTGACTTAGTTTTGAATCGCGATGAAGTGTTGCATGAGCTAATTCATGTATTTTTGTTTTGATGTTTTGTAGCTGACCGTTCCGAGGGTTCAGAATAATTTCATGGGTTCCAGGAAAGTATGCACCTTTTGCGACACCTAAACTATAACTCTCGTTTTCTCTTAACTGAACCCCGATTTTTTCCATGTATGCATTGATACCTTGATCGAGGAGGTCATAATCTTTTACGTCCCCTTCTAACCAACGATTTGGGAAAATCTTAGTTAGGTCTTCAGCTGTAGCGTTCGTCTGGGAGATATCAAAAACATAACCCTTTTTAAAGCCAATGCTGCGTTGTTTGAGCACTTCTAGTGTTCCGTTTTTCAGAAGTTTCTTTTCTTCCGGTGTTGCTTCAGATACTTTCTTCTTCTCTCCGTTTAATGCCCTAAACATCTTAGGAAGTTCAAAAGGAACTAAGATACCGATTCCCTTTTCACCCTTATTTACAAAGAATCCCTTTTTCTTAAAGTCAGTGAAAGATGCAACAGCTGAAGCACCCATAAATTGATGTTGAATCAGTAGGGTATTACTAATTGAGTAAGTATAAAAATTAGACATGAAACGTAAGTATTCTTTTAGATCTTCAGGTGATTGCGTCACCTCTTCAATACGATCATTCATCGTATTTACAATTTCCGATAATTCTTTTTGTCTTTCTTCTTTATCTTTAATTTTGGCCATGTCACACCTCACTCTCAGCTGTGAGCTGTTTTGTTTTCCTATTAAACGGTAAATAGAGTCCTTCAGCCATATTAGCTTCTAAGGCTTCCCAGTACTCTGGATTATCCTTCTCAGCTTGAACTTCAATTTTTACTACTTGCTTATTAGATGTTTCTAAAACAAGAAAGGGTTTTTTTACTTCTACGAGTAATCCTAATTCATCATTTCCGATCATTTTTCAATCACTCCTTTTCTATCTAACAAAAGATCCTTAAACACGAAGAAAGCCACTATCGTCTACCAACCCTACTAACAAAAAAAGACGAAGGCTTTAATTATTCACCATTAAGAATCGCCTCTTTTATCTTATTATATTTGGCTTCTACTCCATCCTTTAACAAAGAGATGTCTTGATTCTCAGATGTGGCGCTAAACCCATAGAAACCAATTCCAAAAAGTGCAGCTGCAATCATTACTTTTTTTAAACCCACAAGTGGACGAGATCTGTACAAACTAGACTGCGCGTTACGGATCTCCTTCTGAAACCTTTTCTGTTTTCGCTCGAAGGCAGCATGTTCTTTTTCTTTTCTTTTAAATTCCTTCTTCATCTGCTTTTCAAGAAGATGTTTTTCACGCTTCAGATCTTCGAGAAATTCAAGCTTACCCTTATCAATCTCCTGTTGAAGACTCATCGGCAACTGAGCTTCATGAAGCACCGGGGCTTTATTCTCTGTTGTTTCTTGTTGGTTTTGTGAACCGCAATTTTTACGGTTCACTTCATCTTGCTTCTCTGCTTCTCTTTCAGCTTCTTGTTGTTTAAGTTCAGCTTGTCTCTCATCTTCTTGACGTTTTGACTCAGCTTGTCTCTCTGCCTCTCTTTCGGCTTCTTGACGCTTCAGTTCAGCTTGTCTCTCTGCATCCCTTTCGGCTTCTTGACGCTTCAGTTCAGCTTGTCTCTCTGCATCCCTTTCGGCTTCTTGACGCTTCAGTTCAGCTTGTCTCTCTGCATCCCTTTCGGCTTCTTGAGGCTTCAGTTCAGCTTGTCTCTCTGCATCCCTTTCGGCTTCTTGACGAGCTAATTGATTCTTGGTTAGTTCCTCTAGCTCCTGGCGTTTCAGTTCCGCCTGACGCTGCGCTTTCCGTTCAGCCTCTTGCCTCATGATCTCAGCTTGACGAAGTGCTTCTCTTTCTTCGGCTTGACGTTCAAGTGCTAACTGTCGCTGAACTTCCTTTTCCTCTTCTTGGCGTAACATATCGGCTTGCTGCTGTTCTCTTTTTTCTTCCTCTCTTTGCTTTAAATGCGATGTGAATTTCGCTTTTTTATCTTTTAATAAAGACTGAATCCTATTTATTCCTGATGTTTGTTTCACTTCTGCTTCATCATCATTCATTGCAATAGACAGCTTGTACAACAATGCTTCTTTTTCTTCCTTTGGTGTATCCTGAAAGGTGGTATTCAATGTTCTGCTCACAAGGAGAATAAGATTGGAAGCCTCCCCTTTCCCAACCGAACAAATGTCTCGAAATAAAAGACTCTCATCTTCATAGATAATGAATTCTATTTGTCCGGATACATTCTGTTCTGTTGCATACTCCTCCGCGTTTGATAACGAAATAGAAGCGTTTTTAAGTGTATATTTTTTATTGGGGGATAGAACGTTCTTCCATCTCTTATCCACCTTAAAGCGAACATAAATCACTTCGTACACCTCCTGTTTTTAAAAAGTAAGACCAGCCTTTAAAAACGTAATTCCTGCTTCACAGCCCAATACTACAGCTAGTCCGATAGCTACGTTTGTCATACCGTCCTTAGCTTCTTCTACCTTCTGCATGTTCTTTTTCATATAAGCTATTCCGTAAACAGATAATTTAAAGGCAGCGTAACTTCCGCCTACCCCTTGTACAGCACGAATACAATAAGTGATAATTTCAATTAATTGTTCCACGAGATGGACCTCCTGAGTTTATAAATGTATTTAAAATTACTGAGCCTTTTGGTTGATAAATAGTTCTAGAGCTTTTTCTACAACATCTTGATTGTTCTTTTCGATCTCCTGGTGTTGTTCATGCAGCCAATCATCATAATTGACCCCTTGAGCCTTTAATAGAAGGGTAGCAACATCCTTACTCTTCTTTAGTTCTTGTTTGCTTACTGCTTTTGCCATGATTATTCTCCTTTCTTGACCAACAAAAAAAGACCTAGAATGTTCTAGCTCTTACTGCTTCTAAAGAATTACTTTAGGTACACAATCCAATGTGTACGACACAACGTTACATTTACGATTGTCAGCGTATGCAGCGTATTTAATGCCTTACAAAAAACATTGATACTGTTTCCCAATCTGTAGTTGTCATCTAATTGGAAAATGTCCACTAAAATCCGTTTGGATTTTAAAATGGACGAACCTTTATCTTTCATATTTTGATCCCTCCTTTCAATTCTGTACCGTTGGTAATGAGAATAAGACTTTTTGATTGTTTAACCGATAAACATCAGTCAACACCTTCTCAGAAGGTAACAAGCGAATCATGAACTCAGATAACCCTACTAGATGGACAATCGGCTCTGAAGCACTGACAACGAGATTGATACCAGAATTTTGACACCCTATCAATTTAAGAATGGCATCCATTCTTTGCTCATCACTGATGGATTCAAACGATTCAAGAATCAAAAAGCGATTTTCACTCTTGCCAGATTTCTTTAGATCAGTAATCTTTCTTTTAATTGCATCAATTCTTAATTCATCTGTATGGATTGTATGTAGATCAACATGTGCAACTTCAGCAGCATCATTCACAGCGATATTATCTATAAGATCCCAGGTTAAAGAGCGCCTATCATTCATAGACCCTCCAGAAATTAAATACCCTGTCGCTTTTGTACGCTTACTATTAACTAAATTCACGATATTTCTAATATAAGAATCATAATTCATTAACCTACCTAACCTTTCTTTTTTTCTGAATTAGTAGTGATTATTAGGGAGAATCTATACCTATCTCTTCATATGGAAGAGACTCTCCTTTATTATGTTGTTCATGTAATGGGTACATGAAAAGAACCGAAGTTTTCGACTTCGGTTCTTTTTCCATATCTGACGACAAGACTAATTCAATTCATTCGTGAGTCTGTTTGCAAATTGTTGTTCTATTTAAATCCATGAATTTACTAACATTAATGCAATACCTAAACTAAATAACCAACCTATTGTTCGAGCTACTACCGAAGAGAGTTCCTTTTCTCGTGCTTTTGTAGGAAATTTAATAATAATATATGATTTCATAATTCCATCTCCAGCAACGATTAGCGCTCCTATTAGTGCTATACAAAAAACTATCTGATTCAACATAATACCTCTCTTTCTTGAATTCTCCTTCCCAGTTGATACTTGTTGTTTTATTTGTTTTAAATAATCACTACTAGTCCTGAAATTGAAATTGGTTTATCAAATATCGGATAACATCCGCATCCGTCACTTTATCTTCCTTTGCAAAGGCATGAGTAGGAGTTAGTCGATTGCCCATTTGGCTCTCAAACGCAATGATTCTTTTTATCTCTTCAAACTTGTCTCTTTCATTTTGGTTCAACCTACATTGAACGCTAGACGAACGATTCTGCCTCTTCAAGTCGACCCCCCTTGTACAAACTTGCAAGTAAAATGTAGTACAAATTAAGCTACTAAAACGGAAGTTAAAACTATAGGATTAAAACTACAGCCCAGCCTATACCTAAAATGATTCCCCCAGTTATACAGAGTAAGAAAAAAGATAGTGTTGCCGATTTTTGTTTAATGATTAGAATAAGTAAAGTTACGCTTAAAAAGACAGACATGATTATAAGTTTCGGTTTTAAATCTTCCCACATTATCCAAAGAGACTGTATTACCTGTTCCACCTGCCACTTCCCCCAAGTGAACGCTTCATGCGATTCAATTGTTTCATAGCTTCCCAATAACCAATAACGACTAATTCAGCTGTATGTTGATCTGGTGTATGTTTAATACATGATAAATAATATCTGTTTTGAAAAAGAAAAAGTCTATCCTGGTCATAGTCGGTTAACTCACTACGTGTAACTTCTCGGTGTAATACATAATTATATGAATCTACTCTTTCGATTAAATAGTTAGAAGGCTTTATATCATTATGTTTGTAGTCTGCTTCAGTAAAATTCATAACCTTAAAATCCTTTTCATTCCGCATGGCGTTCTCCTTTCTTGTTCTATTTTGTAAACGATTAAAGAAAGGGCTGGGTATTCCCAGCCTCTTCGAATCCCTTCTTAGATACCAGCTGTCAATTTTGCTTGGAATGCCTCAATAACTGAAGTAATTAATCCCGGAAACGCTACTTTTAATACAGCAATCATTAACCCCACTACGATAACTGCTCCAATCATCCAATACTGACGGTCTGCGTTTTGATCTAACATATTAATATCATCCTTTTCTATTTGTTTTTTATTGAAAAAAGACCAGGATATCCTCGTCTTTTAAGCAAACATTTTTTTAATTTTTGACAACAAAAAAGCGCTATCTAATATTGGATAACGCTGCGCCTTTCACCTGTATATCCCGACTAAGAATCGGTAAGAAGAAAAATTCATACTTCGTTTTAATGGTATAAGTTATTTGTTCTCCGTATTGAAACTTTTGATCCATTTGAGGACTTTCAACCTCGAACTTCCCATCGTAATGGTCATGGTTATATTCGTTGATCTTTGTTATTGCTGTTCCATTCAACCCACCATATCTCTCGATCTGGTAATTTACATACTGCTTATATTCATTGGCATGGTTAATCGATGCAAAAAACATGGCCAGCGAAAACAAAGTAAAGATGATGAACAAGGAAATGTAGAGTTTCCCCATCTCCATAACAGAACCTTCCATCATTGGACGACACCTCCCTTCCTAGAATGAAATAGACGTCACAACGTCCGTTAACATCGCTGCGGCATATCCTGCTGTAATTAAGAAACTAGCCATTGTTAGTTTTGTTGGATACATAACAAATTTTCTTAATTTGTAGGCGATGATATCATCTACACCTTCAAACAATTCTTCACTGGCCATTTGTCCAAGTTCTGTAATGATGGAATGATCAAAAGTGTTTTGCTGAAAATCGTACAGTGTTGTCATAAAGAGAATGGCACTGTCTGTCCCACTCGCGTCGATCGCAAACTTCTTAAACGGTTCTTCAGAGTTTGGATGTTCGTTCATCTCAATAAGCAAACGTTCTAAACAGTGCTTCACATGACCATCCTCTAGGCGGCTAAGCATTCGATTGAACACACTATATAATGTGGCGCCAGATTGTAAAAGGTACGGTATAAGCATTCTCATGAACTTTGAAAACACAAGCTGTTTTTCGAACTGAAAGTTCCGATAAAACTTAAGTGCCCGTTTATATTCGCTTGTCCAAATAAAAACACTTATTGCAATACCGGCAATAAATAACCATTTGTTTATAAAAATAGAAAGTAGAATGAAAGTTAAGAATATGGATACGGTTAGAAAGAAACGTCTTTTCTGAAATTTAATGAATCGCTCCTCATTAAGCCCCATTTCCTCGAGCATTTGGAACAAATCATGTTCTGCCAGTCGATGCCATATGTTTTGTTTTTCTTGTGTCATAGTTGCACCTCCATAATGTCGTCATCTACTAGCCGTTTTCGGAACGATGCAAAGTAGCCACCAAGAATCATAAGGTAAGCTCCACTTACCACCCAACCGATCGGACTGTGTGCATAGACCGTAATAAATTGTTTCCACCCAAAACTAAACGAAATCGCCGCAATGAGGGCAAGACCAATGGTACAAATAAACTTGAAGTTATAAGCCTCACGACTTTTAGCTGCTTTGAATTTGTCTTGTCTCTTTTTAACTTCATTATGGTACGTTTTTATGTCCTTTAAAGTCTCCATACTAAAGCGTCCTTCTGTCATGGCCGTTGTGAGTTGTTCAATGTACATATCGAAAATCACGTCTTTTTCATACTTCTTTGATAGGACTTGAAAAGCTCTTTGGATTTCTTCTTTATCTGCATCGAGTAAGGATGCCTGAAGTTGTAGAAGATCATGTTTAAATTCACCATGTGCCCGATCGCCAACAATCTTAAGTGCCTCGAGTATCGTTCGTTCTGGATTCGTTAGGATCTGTGTAATATTGTTCACAAAGTTATTGCGTTCTCGAAATGCATTATTTTCATAGATTCTCTTAATACTTGCCGGTAACATTACCCGGTAGCTGTAGAGCATTCCGATGCACCCAGCAAGGAGCGCAAGCCACCAGTAGTAATACAGAGAAAACGTATAAAGAGCTGCCACGACAAAGGGAATGGTTAGTGTCGCGAACAGCTCTTTACGTTGAATGGGATTTCCATATGCTTTTTTATATGCATTTAACTCATCTAAGGTATATATCTTTCTTTTCTTTAACATTGACTAGCTCTCCTTATCTTCAATTGGGTCATTTAGACAAATACAGTCATTCCCCCCTGCTAAAAGGAAAAGGGCTGAAATTCCAATTACGGTAATTGAAATTATCGGTGGCGATACGTCTATTTCATAAAACCTCTCAAATATTATTAAAAGTCCCGTTACAATTACCATTACATTTAGTGCACAGAATGTCGACAATAGAAAAACGAAAACTTTGGACATGGAATTAAGTTGTTCCTATAAAATGATTAGCACGCTTATATTTCTTTAATCTTTCTGCGAAATCTTGACTATACTTTCCTACCACACCGTAGATCTCATCACCTTCCTTTTTTTGTTCATAGACCGTGAGCGCGGTGCCGTCTGCTTGATATTCTACAATTTCTCGAAGATATCGAATCACTTTCCCTTTGATCTCCGTCTTTTCAATATGGACTCCAAACTGAAAATAGTTATAGATATCTGACTTGATGGATTCTTCGTCTACTTGGTAACCCATTTTCATCATGTTTACAAACCGTTTAGGGATGGCTCTTGCATCCACCGCATGAAGGGTTGTAATGATTCGGTGCCCTGAAAGGACAGCCTGAAGCATCTCGTATGCTTCTTTACCTCGCGTTTCAGAAACTAAGATCCATACCGGATTGTTTCGAAGTCCTGCCTTAATCAGATCCGTATGAGTAGTGGACTGTGATGTTATCCAACTGTGAATATCCTTGTCCGGAAAAAGATCCTTAATGTGGCTATCGATCGTATCTTCTACCATCGCAATCTTTTCATCAAACGGAATCATACTTACCAATAGTTTCTGTAATTCCGTTTTTCCCGTTCCCGTTTCCCCAGAGATAACAATATTAGAACGTGTCGCAATAGCGTCTTTAAAAAAATCTAGAATATATGGTGGCGCAAAATCTGAAAAGTTCTCTTCATTTAAAGCTAGTTTGGCTTTTGAAGCACGTAATGCCATTGTCGTACCATAAGGTGAGATACTGTTATGAACGGCATTTAAACGCAAGTTACTGAGTGTTGCATCGAGAATCGGTGACTTGGGTGTAAATTCTTTTCCCACAGCGTTCGCAAACTTTTGAATGAGCTTTACGATATAGTTTTCTGTCACCTCATATTCATAGGTGTATTTTCTTTCATTCGTATTCACGATTAATTCCGTTCCGTTGTAGCTGATATCCGTCACGTTTTCATCCTTGATAATCGTTTCAATGATTCCTAGCCCCACAGTCTCTTGAACGACATGATCCAATAGTTCATCTGTTGAGAGGAATGTTCCATGTTCTGTCATTAAAATATCTCGTAGGACTTCTCGCGCCTCATAATCAGTAAACGCATCAAGTAACAGCTGCGGATGAAGTCTCTTTAGTTCATTTTGTATACCTTCTAGTGTTTGTGGATGTATTTTCACTGTGATCACTCCTTCTATTATTTACTGAACGTCTGCGACATAGGTTGTTTTGTAAGCATTGTCACGATCGTCAGTAATTTGAATACGAACGGCTTTAATTCTTCCGTCAGTAGCTTTTAAATATTGATAATCAAAATCCTTTGGATTAATCTTTGCATTTGCGTTTGTTTTGAATAGTTGCTGAAACGATGTCTCGAAGTTAGACTCTGTTAATTCTGCACGACCCGACTCCACTCGTGCACTGTTATCTAAACTCTTCACACCTGCGATCTCAGCTGATTCGGTCATTGTCGTTAACGTAGCCCGATACCGAAACTCTTCACTCTTATGATTACTGACCAGTATGATTATCATGAAACCTAAATAGATGATAAAAATAACCCAGGGAAAGTCTTTCATCTTTCACCCTCCTAAAAAATATGACCCAGTTATATAACTGGGTCATTCCTTATGAATCTATTATGACTAGTAGTTTCGATGAAACCCTAGTATGTCGAACACGTTCCCCTCAATTTCAATCATGAACGTGTCTTCAGCTGTCACACTTGGTAAGCTGATCGGATGTAGTGAATTGAACCTAAAGAGATATTCTCCTTCTTCAATGTACTTGAAGTCTTCTCTCCATAGTTCAGCTCTCCACAGCATCTCAAACGGCTCATTCTTCATTAATTTAAAGGCTCCTGAAGGGATGTCTACCTTCCCTACTTTTCCACCAAAATCAACCGTTCCAAAAACACGATTGGCCGGGGTAGACGTTAGCTCGATGACGAATTTTTCGCCAGCCCGGAACACTCCTGTATGAGGATATTTTCCTTCTTCTCCCCATATCTTCTGCCATTCTGGTGTATGCGTTACGGAAGCCTTTAAGTTCGCGATATGAACGTTTACTTGTTGGGTTGTACTCCCCGTAGCCCCTTCGTTATCCTTAACCGTTAACTTGACCTGGTAGGATGGACTGGCAGCTAAAAGGGATGGATACCTTTCAGTACTAGTTGTCTTCTTTCCATCAACAGACGTGAATTCCCAAGCCCAAGAGACGATTTTTCCACCTTTAGATGGATCGTAAGACGAATCAGGGTTAAACGATATGCTCTTTCCTAAGAACGGCTCAAAGGGTTCCCAAACAAATGTAGCGACTGGTGGCTCATTTGGTGGCTTAGGTAAAACTGTAATCTTTCGGACCTCAGGTACTAATGATTTAAGCCCATCATCATCCGTTACATGCAATTCAACCGTATAGACACCTTCAACTGCACCACTTATTTTAGGAAACATTTCTGTTGAAGTAGTCACCGTTCCAGTAGGCGCTTGAATTTTCCACTGGTAACCCACGATGTCTCCATCTAAGTCATAACTATCAATAGGATCTAGCGTGAACGTGTCTGTCGCATGAATCACCTCAGGATACCAAGAAAATAGCGCGAATGGACGGTCAGGCCCTTTGATGACTTCGATATGTTGCACCGTTGTATCGGACAGAGACTCTAAAGGAAATGGAGGCGAATCCCACACCGTTTGATAAATTTTGTAGCTGCCAATTCCACCAAAATCTCTAAAGTCAGTAGGTGCAACACCTGTTTCCCATGTTTCAAGAACATCACCATTTGAATCAAGTTTTTCCACTTTCCATGAATACTTCAACGGATTGTGATTATCTGGGTCTGTACTTGTATCTGTGTAGGTTGCGACAGTTCCAAGCTCTAACGGCTTTGGAGCTAGTGTAAACCTCGATAAAGGTGGGTTATTGTTCATCACTTTCACCTGTTCTTCATGGATCTCCGACTGTAGTGAAGGACCTTCTCTCGGAACATCCCACACGGTAAGCCCCATTACGTACGTCCCTTCTCCTAATCCCACATCGTTAAAGCTTGTTGGCCATTCAGTCAGCGTTTTTAAAATAGTGGATTCCCCTTGTTTACGAACCGTGATTTGATAGTTATCTAGCTGATCTCCGTTTGGATCATAACTTAAATCTTGAATGTCTAACTTTGTTTTTGTACTTACAACATCTTGCAGTGTGAAATCCGCAACAGGAGGAACATTATCTCCCGTATTGATCCGTTTCGTTACAGATGCATAAGCACCATCGATGTCTTCCACTTGCAAAGTGACATCATAAATTTTATTTGACTGCAACTGACTTGGTGGCTTCCCTTCATGAGTAACCCCGTCAACGGTGTAAGACATCCATTCATGTTTTACAATTCCTTTATCTAACCGATTGACTTGGTGGTCAGGATCATAAGAAAGAGTAGGATCAAGCATAAGTTCATAACCTTTATATGGATCGAGCTTAAAGGTGAAATTCGCCACCGGTGGGCGATGCACATGAACTTTATAAGCTTTCGGCACCTCTTCATCCGACCACTTCCGGTAATTAAAGAAACGCTGATCTTTCCAATGTACTGGGTCATCTAATGAACGAAGATTAACCGTGTATGTCCCTGGTTTCGAAAGTTGTAATGGCGCATTCAACCACTTTTTATTTTCAGAGATTACAGCATCAGCTTGATTATCGATAACGCGGCCATTGACCTCTGTTTTATCGTGCGTGAACTTCCACTCGCGTTTGATCTCTGGGTCGTTCTCGTTATCCTGATACGTTACGGTGTAATCGATCCGATCTCCAATTAATACCGTTAACTCTTCTCCGTTCTGCTTTAGACCATAAGCATTGATTAAAAAGTTTTCAATATCACTTACGTTCTTCGATAAGATGAACGGGTCGTAGCTTTGAAACTTACCAAGTCTTGAGCTCTTAAGGAAGATTTGATCTGCATTGGCTCTATTGGATACGGCAGCCATGTTATAAAGAAAAACATCCTCTGTCTTCGTCTTATTAACTACCATATTTACTTTTGTCGCATCTCCCATCCAGTTCCATGCTTCTTTATCCATTCGAATATAGTGTCGCTTTGCGTCTGTCCGGTACGTTTGACTGTTATAAGCTGACGAAAAATCAGTGGTGTTTACTTGTTCAATCGAATTTACACCTTGATCGTAATAGTATTGAATTTCCCATCGTTGGTGATAGTTCGTCTTTTTTAACCTGTGGTCATAAACCGTTCGTTCAAAATCATGGTAGATGGCGCGAAGCCACCACGAGCTTGATCCCCAAACCGTTTTATATTCAATACAACCTTTCGTTTTAGGATCTGTTTTCGAACAATCTGAACTATTCTGGTACCATCTTCGGGATTCATATGGCCAATTCTCATAAGCACCTGTTGGTGGTTCTTGAGAAGGTGTTGACGCGTACACGGTGTAAGACACACTTGAAGCTCCTACCTCTACCGCATCGGATGCCTGTCCGATAACCTCTCTCACATAGCGCCAATCACTTCCTGCAGAAGGTCTTCCTTGTCCATATTTCTTAATCGTTTGTGTTTGTTTCTTCGGAGTCGAACTATCAATAACCCATCCAGATGGAGGCGAATAACCTGAAGGCTGATCGTATACGTTTTGATAGTCATAGGTTTGCCAATAGGTCCAACCCCATTGAGGGATGTTTCGAATTCCTACTCCGTCCACATCCAGAACTTTATGGTACTTATTATCAAAGGAAATCTTTGCATCAATTCCCTTTGCCGCAAGATTGGCTTGTAATTTGCCTGATAGAGCTGTCATGGCATTCTTTGAGACTTCATCATACGTAAAGTATCGATGATCGTAATCGCCATCGTTTGGTGCTTTGCCGGTGAGATGCTGCGGTGTAGCCGTATCTAAGCCAGCATAGTTTAAGACAACATCTACTTTATTACGTCTAAACATCCCAAAATCAACTACCGGCGGAGTATTATCGACTTCTACTACCTTGTCGGTATCAGGAATGTTGAAGTTTTTGTCCTCTAAATAAAAAGCTACATCCCCTGCCCCGTGTAGATTATTGGACTGATCCTTTTGATAATGTTCGTCTGAAATGAATTCCGGTAATGTTGGTTCTGCAAAACCTTCTTTGATCTCCATACTAAATCGGTAGTTACCTACCTTATTTGTTTTATAAAGAACAGATAAAAGGTTTCCAGAAGTAATCACTTGCTTAGGAGAATCTAACTTCGTACCTACAAAGCCATCATTGTTTGAATCAAATTCAACATAGTAGATTCTTTCTTTAATCGTGTCACCATCAGGGCTTGTACTTATATCTGTCAGTTCAATTTGTGCTTCTTTTGAAGTTCCATCTCTATAAGCTGTTTTTGTATCAACTGCAAACTTTGCTTCAGGTGCAGCATCCTCTAAAACGGTGAATTCTTTTGAAACAGGATCAGACGTTTCGCCAAACTTGTTTGTCACGGTTACCGTGGCTTCATAGTCTCCTGCCTCTCGTACAAGGAACTCTAGTTTTTGCTTATTAGTTGTTGGTCGAATCATAATACCTTTTGGATCAACACCTAGTGTTAAAGGAACAATGTGCCACTCCGTTTTGGTGTAATCTATCGGCGCAACATGAACCGATGGTGTTTTTCCTTCCGATGGTTTTGCATCTAACGAGATGGCGCGATTCTCTTTTTTATGACCGCCTATCGCAAAGTCCGCAATCGGCTTAGTCGGTAAAATAGAAAAAGTTTTAGAAGCCACATCGGATAGCGTGTGATCGTCTAAAACTTTTATGGTAACTGTATGTTGTTCAGGTTCAGTGACCCGTGAGAACTTCTTTGTACCACTTTCAGCTCGCTGGTTATCGAATGACCAGGCATGTTCAACAATCTTAGATCGTGGATCTGGGTGGTATGAATTGTTTTGAGCTTCGACTGTTTCTGGCCAGAAATAGCTATCTTGAGCAAAGACACTGGCAACAGGTGGCGCGTACTCTTGATCGGGCGCACACGTTGGATCATTTGGATCACATCCACTACTTGGTGGTTTTGTTTCTGGTGGTGGAGGAGGAGGCGGTTCCTCACTATCTTTTGGCATCACATATGCATGTGTTCGATCAGCATCTTCCTTGTCCGCGGCCTTTCGATTCACCCTCACCTTTGTATCAAAAATCTGTTTATAGGTACCGTTTTTAACCATTTCTTTCGGAACCGTAAACGTAAAATTGACACTTTCACTTGTCTTCTTCGAATTTACAACTCTTGAAATGTAACTGTTCGCTTCTGATTTCTTAGCTAGAAAGGTCCATGACTGAATGTCCCCAGCTGCATCTTTTACTATTCCTTTGACATTCACTGTGATGGTTGCCTTGTCTCCTTCGATTACCTGGCGTTCAGGAGTCGCAGTTGCTTCAGCCAACACCTCAGCTTCTAAATAAGGTTCAACAATGACTTTTACTTTCTTTGTGGCGACGTCTTGATCTTTATCTCCAAATTTCGTTTCGAGAGATCCTTTTGCTTCTAATACAACATCAAATGTACCGGGTTTTGAAAAATCACTTCTTGAGAACGTGATAGCTTGTCTGTGCCATACCCGATCTGTATATCGATCTGTTGTTTGTTTTCCTTTATATTCGGAAGTGATTCTTGTGATGTGATCTTTTTTAGCATAACCGGTCAACTTGGCAGTCGATGTGACCGTCATTTGGCCTTCAACTTTATTTTCTGTGTTAGAAATAATATAAGTATCATCATCCGTACTTATATTCGTTTCTATCGCACTACCTGCCACCATCGGAGGAACAGTAAAGGTGGCATACCAAATACTTCCGTTGCTATTTTGGTGCTCCGTGTAAATTGAACCTGCGGATTTCCAAGTTGGAGCAACTTCCACTCTTCCGTATGGTCTACCTCCTAGTTTATGAACGTTTAGGTTTTTTGCCCCGTTCCCTTGAAGAAGAACATTATTTGTATAGTTAAACTGATCTGAATCATCCATCCTTTTCCATGATGATTCACTGGGATCTACCTTTATGAATTTCCATTCATCTGGGCTAGAGCCTGTAGCATCATTGATAAAACACTTATTAGATACTACATTTCCATACTCGTTGTATCCTAAGTTTCGAAATTCAGCCTCATTACCGCAATAACTCCCTACTCTAAATGTTCCATGACGATCCCCATAGACAATGAGATTGTATTGTTGATAGGTTTTATAGTTAGCTTTTTGACCGTTTGTATTTACAATCCTTTTGCCTATCTTAACTAGGTAATCATAAAATTCTGTTTCATTTGCAGGGTAACTGCCAGCTTGTATAACTTTTGTATTGCATAAAAGTGTAAAGAGTAGAATGAATGTAAATATATACTTCCATTTACGTACATTCATTTTATTAAGGCTTTCTTACATATGAGAAATAAAAAGTTGGAACTGTCCTTTTTTCCATAACCACATTAATATTTCCAAATTTCTTTTTACGAACCGTACCATCTTTAGTTTGGCGTTTAGCAGACTTTAAGTATTCACTGAAAACAAATTCAAATATCGCTTTTTCATTGTTTTCATCAAATAAAGCATTAATACTGTTTTGTAGCTTTGCTTTGTAAACAGCCTCTGCATGATCTTTATTCAGTTCACTAACATCTGTATACCACAAGCTGCTTGTGGTTAAGGTTATGTGGCTATTATATTTATCGCCCTGTTCATCGTAGAAGATGTAGTTAAAGGCTGTGCTACCTGACATTGCATAAGCTTCCGAAGGAGAGAATGATAGTATTACGCGAGAAGGAATAGTGTCCATTTTCGGCATATAGCTTGTGCTTGTGTAATATTTTCCATGTAATAACGAAACCGTAGCATTATAAATCTGGCTATTTACATGAGGGTTAATACGTTTTGGATTCATCTTTCTTTCAAAACGACCTGATTGTCCATCCTTTTGAAAATAAAGGTTCTTATTGATGACTCTGTACTTATGAACGGATGCATAATCGTACATCTTCATATAATTCGCAAATGGATCTTTCGGTGGTGAAGCCCCATCTACTCTCTGAGGCATCAACGTTACAATAAACGCAAGTGATAAAGCTGCTAAACTTTTAGACTTTAAAAATTTCATTTGGCCATTCTCCTTTTCTTTTTTTACTTTTTATATTCTTGGATCACGACAAACTGATGAGGCTCTTCACTTTTGTAAAAGGTTGTTTCAATCACATATACAATACTTGGTCCGAAGACTGTACGTTCCAGCCTTTTATCGCCACTGTACTGATAGATAAAAGGGTATGTAACGAGCTTACTTGTTAAAGGATTGATATAGCTATTGTCGATGTATTGGACGTCTAACAGTTTTATAGGCTGTTCTAAGATCGTCGAGTGTATGGGCTTAAGATCCTGATCAATTTTCAGGTTAGCCATCATCGTCTCTCTAAATGTTTTATCGGCTTTACTTTTCACAAATAAAACTTTGTTGTTTGCGATCATATCTTCGTCCACTTGTAAGGCCGCGTCATGTGCGGCGTTCTCCACCGCATATTCCACTTTATCCATTCCGATATCAAATAGGGTCACCTCAAGTTGATACATGTTGATATAAGCCCACAAAACAGCTAGGAACCCCGTCACAAATACATACTTCAAACCTTTTCACCTCTAATTTACAAATTCACTCATCCTTGCTGAAGACCGAACATGCGGCGGATTCTCTTCTTCTGAATCAGAAGAAATAAGACCACCTAAGATAAAAGTGTACTTATTAGGAGCAGTAATAGTTCCTTCCACGTATTCACCTCTCATCTTCATATCTTCTGTTAACCTAAGTTCTACCTCATCTCGCTCATAGCCGATTTCTTCTAATTGCGTGTATATTTCTTCTTTATTTTCTTCTGTATAATAACCGTCTAGTGCTGCCTTTTCAGTCGATTTATAGATGGTTCCTTGTATAATCTTTCCTCTAGCGTTTTCTAAATCATTTAATATTGGAGTGAACGAAAAATAAAGAAGGAAAGGGAAAACGATAGTAAAAAGAATAATTTCTTTCATAAATTCCTCCTAAAAACAGGGGACTGCTTGCCCCCCATTCCGTTTTACTTCGACATTTCCGTTTGTACTTCTGCAAGCTTGGTTTTCGTGGTGTCCTTCATATCTTCTGCATCACCTTGAAATCCTCCGTCACCATATAAAAAGCCTGATGCTAAAGTTAGGGCAAACACCAACATAACTACTTTCATTGCGATTTCTTTCATTTTCCTTCTAACCTCCACAGTTTATTTATGATAATCACAAATGATATTTGTGTAGTATCTACAGATTATTGGACATGTTGATAATGTCCTTGTATTGAAGAAAGTGAACAACTAAGGGACAGATGAAGATGCTAAACGCACACATGAAACAGATCATGTAAATAATCTTGCCCCGGTCCTCTAAGTAATCCTCGTATTCTCTGATATTTTGATTAGAGAACTCTTCTCGCTTTTGTTCTAACAATTGTTTGGTTTGGCTGATCGGCAACATCTCTACTTCTTGCATCACAAGAGCGAGCCTCTCAGCTTCAGGTGTATGAATATCTCCTACAAACGCATTCCAATTGATTTCTTTTCCGTCACCACTCGATAACGCTTTATCAATGGCTTTCTTAATATGGTGAAAGTATTTTCTACTTTCATAAAGTAAGTTGTAAATATTCCCTACCTTCTCCTCGTGTGTACTAAATTCAGATGTGATCAAAAGATATAAGGAATACACCTCATTGTTTTTTCTTCTTATACGGGATTTCCTATACGTGTTTAAGAGGTAGTGCAAAGGAAACCCTTTTCGTAGAACACATCCTACTGAAAACAAAAGACAGATAAGCAAAAGAGATGTTGAGGAAAAAGGACCGATACCGGTATTCATCTTTATCAGGTATAAAATAACTCCAAATCCCACAATCGATAGGCGAGTACCATTAAACACGATGCTATCTAGCCATGCTGGCATCATACATCTCTTTAATTCAGTTTCTGTTGTTTCGTTATACAAAATAGATCCTAACGTCGTATCCTTTGGATTGGTTACGACTTGCTTAAACTTTAAATTCAATCGTGTGTATCGTCGTCGATCGTCTTGATACACCTTGGTTAGTAAAAGAAAAGCCCCTATTAGAAAGGAAGTTCCTATTCCATAGAAGGCTAATGTACCGGGATTTAGTAGATTCATAGGCTCTCTTCACCCTTATAGTTGTTTTTTAGGATTAGCTAAGATTATAGCCATTAAAATACCAATAACCGCAACTGACACTGTAATGGAAAGTGCCTTTACCCCCATAGAAGTCGATAAAAGATAAGGGTAAGAACTGGTTAACATGATCTTTTGATCGTTGATAATAAAAAGTATGGGTGCCGCGATTGCAGGTAACCAGCCCAGTTGAGCTGTTTCTCTTCCTTTTGTTTCAGCTTTTCGTAGATTTCTTTCTTGTAATGAAATTTCCTCAGTCACATCTTGTAAGATGTTGCTTACGTCCGTTCCATCTAAAGCCCTTAAGATAGCCAGAGATAAGTTTCTACCTGCAAAACTACCAATTTGATACGAAAAGACTTGAGCTGCCTCTTCTCGTTCCTCATGTTCGAGTAGACGAAGATAAAACATGGTAAACACCACTTTTAGGTTTCCCTTTAATTCTTGGCTCATTTCCTTTAAAGCAAAATACATGCTTTTATCATTTTTCAAATACGACTGAAACAGTTTAAGTGCAGCTACATTAATATTTGCTTGTGCGTTCGCTCGAATACGTGAAAGTCGAATATAAAGGAACACGACTGGAACACAGATCGCAAACAGGATGGAAAAACTTAGAGAGAAAATCACATTTTGCGTCCTAGTTAAAAAGAACAAAAGAAACAATGAGAAAAAGCAGGCTTGAACCATCAGGATCTTTCGTAACATGACTGGTCGATAACTCGCTATTGTCGCTCGTAACAACTGGTTATACCAGGACAACATTTTGTTTTTGATTACCTGCTCTTTTTCTTGTTTCAACAGCTTGCTGACACGCATCCGAATAAACGCTGCTTTGTAATTAAATCCGAACAAGTGTAACAAGATGAGTATGGCCGCAAGACCGATGGAATAATGGAGAAGGTTTAAAATAATATCCAAGTAGTCACGCATTAAAAACCACTTCCTCGCAGTACCTTAAATGTGTAACCGGTCTTTCTTCTCTCTTCCACTTTCATCGGATATTTTTCACTTAATTCTTCCAGTGCCTTTTGTAGCGTAACCATTTCTTTACGGTTCTTTTTATAAGCCAACCGTTTAATATTATTTGGAATCTCATGGTGGTAGGTCCAAGTGTCTTGTTCCCAGTCATAGTCCATGACTTTCCATATGGAGACATCCAATGTATCTTCATCTACATGATAAAACTGAATCCCTGTTACTTTCTTTTCATGTTTAGGATCATCGATAGCATCCATAGAAATCGAGAAGTGAAGAGCTTTTGCAAACCGTAAGTATTCGGCGTATTTGTTACCACCTTCCCTTTTATTACGTAAGCTGATCGTTGCTAGTATATCCGGTATGTCAATCGGGTCGCTCTCATGAATCGTACCCATCACTTGCGTGATTCCTCTCGTCATTCCACTAGCGAATATCTCTGCTTCATCTTCTCGTATTTCTGCCATGACTAGACGTTTAATATCTTCCCTTAACAAGGTAGGAAACACGACGGTTTCAAGCTCTTTACCCGTTCCCTGCTTGTGAATGATCTGTTCCCCTGGAAAGTGAATTCTTGGGTACATTTCAAAAGAGGACTCAATGAATCCTGTTCGACTCAAGTCTTCTGAGCCATTTAACAGTGTCATTAAAAAGGTGCTCTTGCCGCACTCCGGTGGCCCTCCTATGATGCTGCTAAAAGGCATCTTGGCCAATATCTCGAGTAAAAGTACAGCTTCCTGTGGAATCGTATTGAGCTTCACTTGTGTGCTAAGATCATACGTTTTCACAATTTGTCTTCTAAACGTTATAACTGGTTCAATGGTTCTACCAGGAATACTAATGGTTACTCGTATGCCATCCATCGTTGTTGTTAAGAGCTCGGTATGTTGGATCGCATCTAACTTGTTTTTTCGATCGGTATTTTTTAACCTCTCAGTCAGTTCATACACTTTTTCTATGGTTTGAAAGGAGTACGGTGCTTTTACATAACGGCCATTCTTATCGATGAAGATATCCTTTCCGATCACTTGCGCTTTTGGAGAGTTAATCAGTACGTTTCTCCACTGTCCTAATGGTCCCCAACCATAAGCTTCTTCAAAAATAGCGTTATTTAATTCGGAATAATAATCTGGAATCTCCACCTCAGAAATCGCATTCTTCAGCAAGAAATCATCAATGATAACGAGAATTGATTTTCTCGCTATCTTATCCCCCATCGCTGAACGATGCATATTCTCTACAAAATCTTCTTGTTTGTTATCCTGTTCAATTCGGTTGTTTATCTCTTCTTTCACGAATTGTTTAGCTCTTTCTACGATGTCATAGAAGGATGCATTCTTTTTAATAAACCCTGTATGATTTTGTTGGGAAAGATACTCGTTTATGCTGAACCGTTCACTCGTTTTTGTTGTCATACATTTGCCCCCATGAAAGAAAAGAATGACTTTTTCTTAAGTTTTGGCATGTTCCCTTCAACTAAAGAGGTTGTAATCGCTCTTGCGATCGTATGAATGGCCTTATTAAAGGGTTTTCCAGCCTCATTGGAGATGATGCCATGTGCAATTTCAATGTCTTCAGCTCCTGGTACATACGGTACTCTACCGACAAGTGGGATGCCTAACTGATCGGTTAAAAGTCTAGCGTTGTACGCTGCGTTTACTGAGTGTTTATTAATAATGAGTTGGAACTGATCTTCGGTGTAACCGAGCTCTTTTAGAATTTGATTGCGAATTTGCTTAAAGTTTCTTGCGGATATATCTTGCTGAGTCGCAACCAGTAAATGAGTGGTTGAATATTTTAATCCGGCTACCACTGACGCAGTATCATAGATTGATCCGAGATCCAGAAGCACAATATCAAACTCTTGCTTGGCAATTTCAATCAGCTTTTGTATAGCCTCCATGTTATAAAATGACTCAGAAGCAAATCTTTTATCTCGATTGCCAACGAGATAATAAAAGCCATCTAGTTCAAGCATCAAGGACTTTAATTTGTTTTTGTCCCGTTGGTACTCTTTTTCAAAAATACCGTTCTCTATGGAAGCATATAAACTATCAAAGCTATAATCTGTTTCCTTACCTGGAATGTCTCCAGCATTGTATTGGTTAAGGCCTAAAACACCTACCTTCAGATTAAAGGAAGAGAGTTCACTAGCAAGGCATAAGGCGAGCTGCGTCACACCTACTTGTGAATGCGTACCAGAAAGAGAGAAGACCGTGTTATAATCCATTCTTCTTTTTTCAATCCCAAACCATTCAAGAAGAAGAACCTTCATAAATTCGTTTGATGGCACCTTTTCATGAATCACCGTAATGTTGTTCCCATGACAAACGTTTATAAGTGTCTCGCTCAACACCTGTGCGATCATTGCCATCTTTACTTCAGGAAATTGATCTCTGAGATGGATAAGGTCAACGGTATCTAAATTGGTCTGATCAAATATCAAACCTTCGTGGCGATGAGTAATTTCACCGACATCGCTAATCTTAATCAGCTCTGTAATCTGATTGATTTTTTCAATACTTGCTTCGAAACCCGTATTTTGACTCATAAAAGCGACTTTCATCAGCGCGCCTCCTATTAATAACTCACAATGAGCTTATAGCCTTGCGTTACAGCTGCATTCAGTTTAGAAAAATCATCTTTTTTCATTAACACTTCAATTTGGGAAGGTGAACTGTTCCCATCCAATCGATCGGCCTTTTCTTCTACACCTTGTACTTCAGTGTTTTGACTATTTTTAATAAATGCCACAACTAAGTCTGAAGCAATGGGGGGTGAAGCGTTCCCTATCTCATCCTCAATCGTATTCGTTCCATCTGATTTTTTATTTTCCCCTTCAGGCTTACTCAACCAAAGATCCACCGTATCCAATCTTCTTAAAGAACCGGGTACACTCTCAATCCAAGATGACGGAATGGAAAAGAAGAACTCATCTTTGTTCTTTTTTAATGAAGGATCGCCGATTTTATTTTTTGAAAACGAATCAAATTTTTCAATGACCGTTATTGTTCGTTTCCCTAGTAATTCTTCAGGATCTTTGATCATTTCTTCTGTGACATATTCATTCGGTATCTTTTGAACGGTGATATGTTCTTCTTCAATGATGGAATCTACGGGAATTTCATCCCTTGCAACAACAACATTCTCACTGCTAAACCCACCTTTAAAGATGGTGTTGTCTGCGACAATCCAACCAAAGAAGAGCATCAAGAGAACACCCGTCCAAATTTTTAATTTCAATCTGTTCTTCATTCCAGTTCTCCTTTCTCTTACCAACAAAAAAGACACCTTGCGGTTTAGCAGGGTGTCTAACTTTTATATTTAATTCACTTTCTTATTCCAGAGGTTAAATTCCTTGATGTCTTGGTCTGTCCATGAGTCTGGAAACAATGGATCTGAAGGATTCACTGGACTCAAAAAGATACCGTCTTGTTTCGTTGTTGGAGAATCCATATGGCCATACATGAACGCAAAGATTTCTAGGTTGTCATTAATCTCAGTGTGAACCTTGTTTACCCCTATCGGAATGGTAGATTCAAACATAATCGGATACGTACCTAAGTCTCCCCAAATCGGGGTATAAAACTTTCTACCGCCATCTCGTAGCGCCTTTTTAATACGCTTGTCCTTCGCTGCGACTTGTTGATCGGTAAACAGATTACCCGTTTCCCTTTCCACATTTACATGAGGCAACTCAAACATATTATTGGTTGTCCGTTTCTGTCCGGTGGTACTTGTATCCGTTAAAACTTTGTCGAGCGTTACAATTGATTGGTCGTTAGTTACTGGATAATTGACGTAAGTATCTACCAATTGTTTTGGCAGCTGCATGTTGTAAGAAGTGTTGATCGTGCCTCCTAGATCATTGCTGTAATTCACTTGGATAGGAGTATTAAAACCGTAACCTGTTCTCTTCTTTTCAATCTTTTTAAATGTTAACGATAAATTTTCGAAGTACAGAACCATGTTTTCTCTGACTTCACGTTCTGTCATCACAACGCCGGTATAACCTAAAGATGATTGATCTTCCGCATATGCTCGTAATCTCTTTTCACTACTTGTATAGCCGTCTGTCGTTAACGTACGAGCATCTGATGCAATATCGATGTCGTTTGGATTGTATCCTTCAAGCTTAACCGTGTAAGGAGCTTTCGTATTTACTGTCAGATATTTAGAAGGAATCTCCATATCAATCTTTGTCGGTAGAGACTTTGCGGTATATGGGTTTGATTGAATCAATGTAGTTCCCTTATACAAGTTAACGTTCACTCTTGCCGTTTCCATGTCTGGCACTAAGTCGTCATAGTTATCTGTTTTATTTAGTTCTAGTTTAACCGGTAACTTATCCGCAGCTGGTGCTGTGTAGATCTGTATCTTCTTCAAACCCGTTTCAATAAGAGGAACATCATATAAGAACGTAATGATTAAGTTCCGATCTTGTACAACTCCAGATTTTGTGGCCGTTGAAAGTGGCCGATATGTGTACTTCCCTTTCCTTAAATCCGTTCTTGGTGAGTAACTGTATTCATCCCCTCGTGACTTTTCTTCATCCGTTCTCGCTAATAAAGAGCCGTCCCTAGCATCTTTGTGAAGCACGGTAATGTTACGTTGAAGATCATAAAAGAATGTAATCGTTATGTCTTCGGTTACCGTACCAGATCTGCCAGCAGTGGATGTTGGCACATAGTCATTTCCTTGATAAGAAATCTGAGCTCTTGGTGAATAACTGTATTTGGAACCAATATTTTTTGAATAACTATCACTATCTAGCAATGTGTTGTTGTAAGCATCTCGGTGAAGAACGTTTATTTTCGCCTGACGCGCCTCAAAATGCACCGTTAATTTTTCTAGAGGGCTTGGATCGGTAGTCAAACCAGCTGATAATCTTTGAGTTGTCCCATTAGGTAAAAATAAAATAGGCTGATACTTACCTAGAGATGGTTTTAGATTATTAAAAGTGATTGTATCATCAAAATTTAATGCGGCTGAAAAATAAAATGATTGTCCACCATTCACTTTTACAGTTTTGTTTGTGTGTGTATCCCCTGCAATATGCATGGTTACGCCAGATGGAACCGGAATATCTATTGAGTTTTTAGGATCTGCCTTAAAAACGACAGACTCTGATACTTGCTTATTTCCTGAAACACTACTACTAACATTATCTTTACTAAAACTTATGTCAGAAACAGGAGCGTCTTCATTGGCTGCATGTGCCATTAAATCGCTATAGCCCGGAATAGAGTTTCTACCACTAGAGTGATTGTCATTAACAACTGAATCTAAAGCGATAGTGGTTGCCACTATGCCTGCGGTTCCATTTCCTACAATGTTTTCAGGTCCATAAGCCCCATAGTATAAAATTGCTTTTACTTTTTCATTTTCATACAAGTTACCTGGTTTGTATGAAGCACCTGTACCAGGAGTAGATTTATCATGATCTATACAGAAGGCTGGCTCCCCATTTACTTTAAAAACACCAACTGTATACAAACCGTATGTAGCTTTGCCTAAGTATTCAACTTTTGTTTCAGCGTGAACAGGTGCTTCAAAACTTAAAACAAATGCCTGAAAAAAAAGAATACATGGTAAGATTAGAGCTAACATTTTTTGGATTTTATTTTTCATTTACATTTCCTTTCTTAATTTTATTTATAAAAAAAGAGTTGTTCATTTAATAAATGAACAACTCACTTTTTTCTTAGCTTATATTCTTTTTTATTCATACTCATCCCATGTGTTTCCGTTTTCTCCATCTACATACCCAGAACCAACATGTTCCCAGTCTTTATTTTCAAGTTGCTCCCCTACAGTGTCCCAGCGATCTTTTGATGATGACTTCGGTGTATTTTTCTTAACTGTGCTAGCACCATTGGATTTTTGAGGAGATTTCTTACTTGTTGTATTTTGATCATTTGATTTATTAGGTGATGTTGAACTCGGTACTTTGCTAGAATTTGATTCGTTTATAGAAGGTTGCTTTAAGGATGACTCTGTTCGTTTATTTTGTGCTGCCTTCTCTATTTTAACTGCTTCTTCTCTCTTTTTTAATTCCTGATCCACAACATTAAGCAAATCAGTTAGATTCTTTTTCGTTTTTTCTTGCTTAATCTGTAAAACTATTTTTTTTGTAGTATCTAACTCTTTCTGATTCAACCCTGGACGAACTTTCTTTTGTTGAAGATTAATGAATAGGTTGTGTACTTTCTTAGTAGTATCTTTCAATTGGACATCTTGCTGCTTAGCTAAATTAATGGCTTTAAGCTGTTGATCTGCAAAAGATGGTTTTATTACTTTTAGGTTTGAAGCTTTCTCGCTCGCTTTAGAGATCTCAGCATTCTCTACCAATACACCTTTTTGATCTAATAGACTTTGAACTAACGTTTGAAGCTGAAGCATATTTTCAGCATCACTAAGCTCCATAATTGCAGTGTTCAACTTTACAGCATTGTCAGTAGTAAATCCTTTACCCTCTTGGTTCTCTAAATCCTTTTTAATGCCTTGTATCTGATCATAGTTAATACCTTTAGATAAAAACTCTTTCTTTGAATTGCTATATAGCTTATCAACTCTTTTTTGTATATCAGTGATGATTTCAGTTTGCTGTGCTTCTACCCTTTTAGATTCTACTGCTTCTACATGATTACTGTAAGTATAAAGTCCTCCACCGGTAACTAATGCTGCTGAAAGGAATCCTACAATCACTTTGTTTTTCATGGATTAACTCCCCTTCTATATTTCTTATAAATTTAGTTTACCATTTTTTCCAATAATAGGTGTCGGGGTTTTCAATGTGGATCTGGAAGATACGAACAAGCAAGCGCAACTTGTTTTTTAAATCAGAGAATATCACTACCACTTAGACAAGGGTTTTTATCAAAATGGGAGTAATATCCTTAGTTCTTTAAAACTTTATAATGGCCTTATCTAAATTCGTATAGCTTATTTGAATTAGGGGTGACGTTAAGGCAGGCGGAGTCACCCAACACCCTATCAACCTAGCTAACATTGTTTTAATCAATGTGGTTGAATGTAGTTGGTTTCCGGCACATACCAACAACCTTTACGCAATAATAAACCCATTATTGCGCCGTAAAAAACATCAAAGACCTAGACTGCTCCACGCGAATTTTTCGCCTTAGGTCCTCCGAATAACGGAGTAATGATATACAGCAGTTAATATATCACAACCAGTAACTATATTGAGTTTTCAAAGAACCATTACAATTTGCGCTTATTTCACTTGTTCGTATCTTCCAAACACACATTTAGTTATGTAATTTCTTGCTGCACCCACAATTAGATAACTATCTTTTTTGAAATCTTACTTTTTTCAAGGTGGTTAGTGGATTTTTTCTCTTAGCAATAATATGACCCTTTTTATTTCTTACGTTTCGAATCTGAGAGAAGAGTCCAGTTAAAGAGATAACCGATCTTGATTCCACTTCAAATGCTGTTCCATCATATAAATTAACAAACTGTTGTTTATCAAAGGTGAAAAAGAGATGTCCTAATGTTTGAAGCTTTCCTAATGAGAAATCTGATAAATAGACTGTCTTGTACTTTGCACTATTGTAGTTTTTCATTTCTAGCTGCATTCCCAATCACTCCTCTAAGAATATGGTTTTTAAAAGAAAAAGAGGCACGGACTTTTAGCCCATGCCTCTTTTAAACCACTTCTCCATCATGAACGCCTTTGCAAGAAAATAATGGCAAGGCAAAAGTATGCTTCTCCCCTTGTTAATTAACAAAAACAGGGTATACTTATTCATGATGCATAATGTAACATTATGCATCAGGAGAAGTGGGCAGACTGGCTAAAACACTCGTGATGTTTTAGTTGGTCGAAATGATAAAGATCTGGTAAATCTTTATCGTTTCCGCCCACTTTTTTTATTGTCATACTTTCTTTCGCACAAAATGCGAACAGGTGACCCTTCAGGAAGTATCCTACATTAACCAAATTAGTAAGTCAAACACAATAGGTATATTATTCAAAAAATGTAAGAATTAGTTCCTGCGTCTTACTACCTATACATCGACATACTATAGCTACTTTTTACTAGGTATATTTTTCCTTTATTTGAAATTAATTTAATAATAACCCTTTAAGGAAAATAAAACAAGTGTTTTTTACCCTTAAAGGATAGACACCAACTAACTAGAGTAAGAAATAATGTTATAATATCAACACTACTGATGATACGGTGGAAGGAGCATTTAGTAATGTACGGTAAAAGATTAAGAGATTTACGAAAATCTCGTAAGCTTACCTTAGTCAAAGTAGCTGAAAAATTAAATATCGCTATGACCACATATGGCGCCTACGAAAGAGAAGAAAAAAGACCCTCTATAGATATGCTTCGATCACTAGCAAATTTATATAATGTATCAACAGATTACATACTTGGACTTACAGATGAAAAGGATCCAAAACCCAATCAAGATTTACTAGATGTACAAAAACTGTTTTTGAGAGAAAAACTCCACTGGAATGGCAGACCACTTAACGAAGAAGAATTAGAACCCATTCGTAAATTTCTTGAAATAGTAGTTCGAGATCGCCTGCCGAAAAACAGTAGTAAAGAAAATAAAGACTAACAAATCTTTTAACTTGTTTTGTACATATCAAAAAACATTTTAATCTCTTTATCATCACTAAGACCTTTACTGTTTAGATAATTTACAACAGCTGCAATATTTGAGAGATCTAAATCATAGCTAAAAATATTTGTTTCTATTCCAATATCAAGAAGACATTTTCTAATTTCTTTTTCCTGCACGGGTCATATTCCCTCATTTCTTATAATTCCCCACTTCATGTGGGGGGTTTTTAGGTGGAATCCGCAATGTCCCCACCCTCTAAAAAGTACAAAAGACGCAGCCAGTAATGGCAACGTCTTTTCAAATCTATGTAATTGGATTGTTTTAATTAGTTCTTTTAACCCTGGCCACAGCATATTGGATCAGCTTTTATTAAATAACCTCTTGAATCAACCGTACTCCCGTTTGTGCCGAAAACCATTAATGCTACTAATGTTACGAAAACTGCTTTTTTCAAATTCATCCACCCCTTTAAAACTCTTAATCTTATATTTTATTCTATCATCAATTAAACATTCTGGTAAACCTAAACCTTTTAAAGAAATTCTTGGAAGATGAATGAATACCATGTCACGTTTATTCTCGTATAATGACATAGAATCTGAGAGTAATTCTATATCCATTGTTGCTAGACCCTTAACAAACTGTGTAAAAGCTGTTTTTTCTCCATTTTCAGTAATAAAACTTTCTAATATTCTCAAGCCTTCTTTACAATCATTTGTCTTAATATATAAATACGCCAATAATGATTTATCCTGAGTTTTAACCTTTGAAAATTTATTATGTATTATATAAGTTAATGGAATTAAATAATCCTTTATATGCGTATCGGACCTTGTTGTCCCTTTTAATAAATCTAATGATTGGTGAAAATGATAGATTGCCTTATCTAAACTTTCAAACATATAAGACGTCCCTAAGTTATAATGCGCAGTAGCCTTATAACCTATTTCAACCTCAGAGTTAGCAATCAATTCTTTGCTATAACTTCTACAGGTTTCAAAATCACCAAATACATGCAAACAAATATATCCAGCAAGTTCTTTAAACCTTATTTCCAAACTAATTTTAAAATACTCAGAAGATTTTATTTTTTTTATTTCATCGGTAATACCATCAAAACTCGCATAACAAAAATCATACTTTTCTTGATCCTGATAAACATAACTTTGTAACAATTGAAGTAAAATTTTTAGTTCTGGAGGTTTTACTTTAATCTCTTTTAACTTAGTTAAGACTTCTTCTGGTCCAATTTTTGATTTTAAAGAACCATCAGACTGCTTAATCTTCACTCTTCCAAATAACAGTTGATATACTTCAACCCATTCCATAATACTTAAATAATTCTTTTTCTTAGGATTAGTCATATCTTTTAATTTATCTAATAACTTATCTCCTATATCCAATTGTCTATTCATTGAACAATATTCGAGTGCAGTTTTTATATTTACCAAACGTTTGACCTCTAAAGCATAGAGATTAAGTACATCATAAGGATTTTCTTTAAAAAGTACTTTGCAAATTTTAATCATGGCATAAAAGTTCAACTCTGACTTACCTTTAATATAATTACTAATCTTTTTACGATCTTTAAAATTGCAAAGACTTGCTAACCCTCTTACTGATATACCTAATACAGCCATTTGTTGATCTATAATATGACGTACACACACGAATATCCCTCCCCAAACCTATTAAACCCGCAAAAATGACAAATAAAAACAATATTCTAGTCAATTTTACACGATTATCCGGTATAAAAACTTGGGAAAATAGACCCTAACACAACCTACTAATAACAGGTTGAACAACAATACTTTCCCAAGTTTGTGCAAACTAGACGAAAAACGGTATTAATTTCACGTACCATAGACCAGTTAGGAGAGAACCTAGAAGATTGAAATAGTCCTTTACCCAGAGCAGGAAGACAGGTTACTAGATATGTATTGGCAGAAGAGACAATTAATTTTAGGCTGATGAATGTATGGTTAATTGCTTGTCCAAAGGTGCTCCGCGGGCGATATTTAAACCGTTTTCAACTGCTAATAGGATACTATCCATCTCGAACTTGCGAACATCTAATGCCTTGATAATGCTCTTATAAAACGCTGTTTTCGTTTGCTTCAGCTGAATTAAATAGTGTAATAAATGTGCTTTTGTCGTAAAACCAGAATTGCTGTTTCTCCCTTTTCCGAAGCACTTTTTGTATAGTTTAATAGATTTCTTAAATACAACATTCAGCATGGATCTTGAGATTCCGATTGCTTCAGAAATCTCTTTCTGCGTGCTTTCGTAGAATGGTTTGTTGGCCGCAATGTTCTCCTGGATAAAGTTGATTACATCTTGCTCCCACTCATACCAATGTGAGCGTTCACGCTCTTCACGAGGTTTCGCATGTTTGTACCACCCTTGTACACCAAAAGAAGACAGACCACTCCCCCATGTTTCTAGAAGATGTGATACATAGTCTTTACTAGCGCCTTGATATTTACCAGAATACGCACTTTTTATGGACTTCTTCAGTTGTGGAAGTGTTACAGGGTACACCAAGTTCGAATTGAACTCATCGAGTAGATCAAAGGCTGCGTCTTTACTCTTACCGGCCGCAAAGCACGCTAAAGCGATCGTGAAAATAGCGTTATCACGACCCATTAAGCCCTTCTCCCCTTTTATGTTTGTCAAACGTATTAATTCCTGAAACCATTCCTGATCGAGTGCATTAAAGTTGCTCTCTACAGAGCGAACCGGATATAGGTGCACACCTTCATTATCGGACTCTTTAGAAGACCAGCTTATAAGTTGCTTCATGGAATATACATACTCTGGGTTGAACCATCGAATGTTTTCCTGGTTCGGCATACGGAAGAAACCAAAGTCGTTGCATGCTAAATCAACGCCTTTGATGCCTCTAGCATAGGATTTTCGTAGATTACTAGAAATGGTTTTCGCCACAAATAAACCTCTAAAGTCATTTTTATTCGAAATGAACAGAGGATTTTCAAGTATGTAATACAACTGGAACCCTTTTGGGGTTTCTAAAATTAAAGTTGGCATGCCGATACTTTCATCCAATCCGTGGATCAGTAGATCATTGACCGTAACACCCTCTTTCGTGTCACAATCAATCACAAAACAGTTCACTTGTTGGAGATTGTCTTCAGCATGGCCTTTTATGTATGTACGTCGAGCATCTATGTAAGTCAATGTATTATATATATTTGGTGTCCAATGGGACACGTCATTTGCTATGTTAAATAAAGATTCTTTGGATGTGACCGGAAAGCCTTTCACTCCAGCAGCTGTCGCAAGATGTTTCTTCTCTTTGACCACGGCCACAGATCCTTTTTTATTTCTTCTTCTGTTCTCTTCACGCATCGATTGAATTTGTTCAGCCACAGACCCTTTTGATTGCTTTGGTTTATAGCGAGTTAACCCATCATGCGTGATTAGATCGATAACTTCTTGATACACTTGTCCCATTGTTTCACCTCCCGAATTATCGGGATAAATAACCAGGACACGACAAAAAAGACGCAATCTCTGAAACCTGTAAACGCACTCGTCCGTGCACAAGTTAAAAAGATCACGCCTCACTAGAAACCCTGTCGTTTTTTGTATGATTTTTTACCAAAAAGTAACATAGAAAAACTGTAACTTCGGGTTGAAATACATACCAAAAGGGTAGTATAATAATGGTGTATCTAGTTAACCTGTAGAGCCGGTGCAATGGTCTGACAGGTCAAAAGTCATTTTAATCGTAGCGCTTGCCGGCGCCGTAATCGATTAAAGTGACTTTTTTATTTATCCGTAGCAATTTTTCAATTAGTATCGATTTCAAATAAAATTATGTACATCTCTGTTGTGAACTACTCTACAACAGTTTTTTTTTTTTGTAAATAGTGGCATTTTACATTTCGGTTCGAAATGTATCATAAATGATAATAGATAAATATGAATATATGATAATATCTCTATAGATAAATAAACAATATACATATTTGTGGAGTTTAATCTGATACCGCGAGGTTTGATTCCTGTCATTGCATTCCTTGCTATTTAAGTAATTTTTGCGGTTTGGGAACATTCATTAATGCACCACATACACACTTAATGTATTATAGATATTATCATATTTATCTATATTCAAATTTATCTATATGAATATAGATATAAAAAAATATTTTTGAAGGTAGGTAGATTTTGTGGCACTTACACTATGTGTAGGCAATTATAAAGGCGGCGTAGGAAAAACCAAAAACAACGTAATGAACGCTTACGCACTAGCGAAAAAGGGTTATAAAGTACTTGTCGTTGACTTAGATCCTCAAGCAAATTCAACCACTGTACTTGTACGAACGAAAAGAGCGGCTTCTTCGGAGATATTTAGTTTTGAAAAAACACTTATGTCGGCCGTGAGAACGGGAAATCTTGAAGGTTTAGAAGTCCAAATTATTGATAATCTTTGGCTACTCCCTTCTTACATTGACTTTGCAAACTACACCACATTTTTAGATATTCAATTTGGAATTTTAGAAGAAGATGATCCAGACTACCATGAAGTAACGAAAAACAAGATCACTTACTTTTCAAAGCTATTAGAACCATTAAAAAATAAATACGACTACATCTTTATCGATGTTCCACCGACTAAATCTTATATTACTGACAGTGCGGTTATGTGTGCGGACTACATACTAATCGTCTTGCAGACACAAGAGCTATCTCTTGATGGAGCTCAAATGTATTTAAAAGATCTTCAGACATTAGCTGATGAATATAACGGTGAATTTGAAATATGTGGAGTACTACCTGTTTTAATGGATGGAAATGCAACTTTGGATCAATTTGTTTTAGATCATGCTGCTGAAGTGTTTGGAGAAGAAAATATTTTTGAAAACAAGGTACATAACATGGCCAGGTTAAAGCGTTTTGACAATACTGGGATTATTGAAGTAGATCAACATGACAAGCGAGTAATTAAATTGTATTCCAAAGTAGCAGATGAACTTGTAAGCAGAATTCAATACTTCGAAGAAAGTGGTGATACAAATGACTGAAAATAACCGAAAAAAACCCTCTGGTTTAATAAAGCAACCTAGAGTGGTGCCTGAACTTCCTGATAAAACGGTAATTAAAGAACAAAAAACAAAATTAAAAGAGAAACAATCTGACCAGGAATCTGTCAAAAAAATAAATCTCAATCAACAAAGTAACATTAAGGTTTCTCTAAATACGAAACAGCAAATTGATATTCTATTAAAGTTTTCTTCTCACAAATTTGCTTACGAACTCATTGATAGTATGATTGATAACTATGTAGATACTGCATTAGACGTTGATCAGAAAAGAGCGTTTAAAACTTTGAGCAAGCTTATAAGCGAATAAATAAAAAAATCGACTTCGTAATTTGGAGTCGATTTTTTTATATTAATATATATGATTATTCTTTAAAATCTCTCTACTAAACTTACGTTTCTTAAGCTATTTTCCTTTCTATAAATCTTAAAACTTTCACTTTGCCATTTCTTTTTTAATGCACTTCTCAATTCTGCTAAAATTATTAATGTTTCGTCTAATCTAATAAAATCGTTATTGACTGGAACTGTATCTATTGCATTAAGAAAATCATCGTCTCTTACTATATTTTTCACCTCGGTTATAAGGTGGTTAATCTTCATGGAAATAAGCTTTGTTATTCTTTCAGTTGGTTTTTTAGTTGCAAGCTTGTTGATTTCAATATATATAGCTTCAGTTTGGGTAGCGAGTTCTCGGTGAACTTCATACAAACGGTCTGTGATTATTGTACTCATTATGCTCCCTCCATGAATGTTCTATATTTTTGATTCATATACAAATGTGGGTTGATTCCATCTCCAAAATTTCGGATCATTTGGATAATATCGTCGTCATTCATTAATAGTATCACTTTATTTTCCTGATATAACCTACGATAGACACGATCTATATCAAGTTTGTCATAGTCTCGAACAATTAGCATCCCGAATTTACCCATGTTCTCGTTAAGCCTTGCTGCTATTTGAAATGCTTCCGTGTTACTAATATCCCTCATATTCTTCAACTCAATGGGAATGGAATTACTACCGTGCTTTTGTTTTACATCACTCCAGAAGCCTCGGTCGGCCGCGTTATAAAAAGTTATATCAATAATTTCACGTCCATCAAAAGTCTTTACCTGAGTTCTAGGGTCAACAAGATATGGATCGAATAAAGTTGTTAACACTCTTGCAATAAAAGATTCATATTTCTTTGCATCTGCTGTCCCAGATTTAATCTGATCTAACTCCATTATAAGCTCTTCAACAGAGTTTTTTTCTGAATCTGTACCCTTCACTTCACTAAGATTAATGACCTGAATCGATTCTCTCTCTTTTTGATCAATATATTTACGCTTTAAATCCGGATTCTCATGCAGTACATCAACTACTGTTTTCTTACAAAAGTTATATTTTTTGTTTATCTCTTGCCAAGAAATTTTAGGGACCTTTCCAATAGAATTTATTGATCTTTGAATTTCGATCTCTTTGAGTATGTGGCGGTATGTTGTATCCCAAAAATCTTTATAATCTATGTCAGCAAACTTTCTGACCACCTTCTTTGGAACGAGTAAAATAGGTGATCCGTTTAGTGGATTGACGGGTAAGTCAGTATAAATCCCATCCCACTCGAGTTCCTCCCAATCAAATACATGTTCAATAATTATATCCTTTTCAATCGGGATATTATGTAGTGCGCATTGACGTTGTGTATACCCAATAAAAAACTGTTTAGCGATATTTGAACACATATCGCTTATCATATCGAACCCTACACCTTCAGTTAACAATTGCATTTCAGCAAGATGTCTGATGCCATGAGTGAGAAGATCATTGTTTAATAGTAACTCGTCATAAATAAGTTTACCTCGTGAATCACCTACTCCTCTCCCTTTATGACTACCAGTACTCAAACCTAACATAGTTTCCTTAACTTCAGGAAAGGACATCAT